>NZ_JBFRCB010000010.1:0-312436 GCF_040965375.1 Paraburkholderia sp. EG286A | reverse complement strand
CCCGTCATGCCTGATGACCATAGCGAGCTGGTCCCACCCCTTCCCATCCCGAACAGGACCGTGAAACAGCTCCACGCCGATGATAGTGCGGATTGCCCGTGTGAAAGTAGGTAATCGTCAGGCTCCTCATGCAGTAACGTCCAGAACCCCGGTGTCTCCGAAAGAGCACCGGGGTTCTGGCGTTTACGAGCTTTAAAAAATAAAAACCAGCTCTCCAATTCATGGCGCCAGCGAGGTCCCGCGCCATTTCCCTTCTTCGAACACCAGACTGGCCCGCCTATGCCCTGCGGGATTCAGATCGAGGTAGTCAATGCTCGATACGGTCACATCAATCAGGCAGAAGTTTTCGAATCCCGCCGATGAGTCGGGATCTTCGGCGAACGTCGTTGCATGCGCCTCGGTGGGAGACGCAACCGGTGTCGCGGGCGCAAGCGGCGAGCGATAGACGATCAACGTCCGAGGTCTGCTCGCGTCCCAAACCGCTCTCGTTTCCGAGGGCGCCTCGACGACGTTCGCAACGCCGTGCAGCCTTATCTGGATCCCGCCGTCGAGATCACAGCCGACGAGCGATATGCGCGGGTCGCGCCTCAATTCGGCCACCTTTGTAGACCGCACGTCGGTATGAAACATGACGGAACGCTGCTCGCGCGAGACACGGCGCAACACGACCGTCCGCACGGCAGGCGCACCATCTAGCGCGATCGTCGCGACCTGCAGCATCGTGAAGGGCGAACGCTCCTTTCCCGCATTGGCGCCTGCGTACAGGCGTGCCCAGACCTCGTCGACGACCTGATCCATATTTGCCGCGTCACAGAGCACGCACGATGCCGCCGTCGACACGGATATTTTGCCCCGTGATGTACCCCGCGGCATCCGACAACAGGAACGCGACCGTCTGTGCGATCTCCTGTGTCTTCCCGAAGCGGCCAACCGGAATGCGGGCGACGATTTCGGGCGTCTCGGGCCAGCTGTCGATAAACCCCGGCAACACGGAGTTGATTCGAATATTGTCCTTCGCGTAGCGATCGGCATAAAGGCGCGTGAACGAACTCAACGCGGCGCGCAGCGCAGAAGAAACGGGCATGGCCTGCTCAGGCGCATCGGCGGCAAAGCTCGAAATGTTCACCACTGCGCCGCCGCCTTGCTCGAGAAACGCAGGCGTCACGCGACGCAGCACGCGAGCGACGTTGAGCACGATGAGATCGAGCCCGAGGTGCCACTGTTCGTCGGCGACAGAAAGCAGATCGCCCTTCGGTGGATGTCCCGTGTTGTTCACCACAGCGTCGATGCGGCCATACTTTGCGAGCGTTTCGCCGACGAACCGGTCGATACAGTCCGGCTCGGTTACCGAGCCCGTAAAGCCGAATCCGCCAAGCTCTTTCGCCAGTTCGGCCGCACTGCCGGAGGGCGACATCAAGGCCAGACGGTAACCGCCGGCTGCCAGTTCACGGGCGATCGCCGCGCCCATACCCTTGCCGGCTGCCGTGATGAGTGCGACTTTTTCTGCTGCCATGGTGCTCCCTCCCTGAATGGAATTCAGCGCGTTAGAGCCGCGCTGCATGGGGTTTCGTTCAGAAACTCTATGGCGTTATGATTCGATTGTCGAATGATGTTTTTTATGGTCTGACAATAAAATTTCTGCTGGCTTGCCGTTGGAATACTGCTGGCTGATCGCCGGCTTCCCACAGCCAATATACCCGTTGAAGCATTCATTGAAACCACGTCACCTGCCGCCGCTGAATGCGCTCCGCGCGTTCGACGCCTCCGCCCGGCACCTCAATTTCCGCCTCGCGTCCGAAGAACTCGGCGTCACCCAGGGCGCCGTCGCGCAGCAGGTGCGGGTGCTCGAAGAAGCCCTGAATTTGCCCCTTTTCGCGAGGGGGCCGCGAGGTCTCGCTCTCACGACCGAGGGGCAGACTTACTTCGCCGCCGTTCAACGGGCGCTCACGATCGTCGCCGACGCGACCGCGGCGCTGAACCGTCGTTCGACGTCCCTCACGATCAGCACGACGCCCTCATTCGCTTCGAAATGGCTGATACCCAGGCTGGCAGAGTTTGGAGAGCAGCACCCGGACATCGACGTCCGGATCATTGCTGATTCGGGGCTGTGCAATTTCAGGTCCGATGGCGTGGATATCGCAGTTCGGCTCGGCAAGCCACCGTTCGCGAAAGGTCTCGTCAGCGACCTGCTATTTCCGCTGCAGGTGTTCGCCGTAGCCAGCCCGCAACTGTTCAAGCCCGATTACCCCGTACGCACGATCGCGGACCTGGAAAACTATGTGCTGCTCCACGATTCTCATGATCTGTGGCCGGAGTTTTTCAACGCCCTGGGCTGCACAAACACGCTGGGCGCGCTGAAAGGGCCGCACTTCAGTCAATCGTCGCTCGCCATCGATGCCGCCATTGCGGGGCAGGGCATTGCGCTCACGAGCGAACATCTCGTCGAGCGCGATATCGCGGCCGGAAGACTGCAACGCCTGTTCGAGTTTTCGTTGCCCCTGTCGCTGGGTTATTACATTGTCCTTCCACAGACCGGTGTCCGGTCGGAGACGAGCCAGAGGCTGCGCACCTGGTTGCTCGCCCAGTTCACATCCGCATCGAAAGCGGCGCCATAAGCGCGCTGAAGCGGGCGTACGCAGTCAGCAAGTTCTGCGCCACCAGCCGCATTGCAGTGCAGCGCCTCGCCGTGAGGCAGCGCGTGCGCACGCATTCATCGTTCGATCACCTTGCCGGTGCATAATGACTGAACCGCCGATGCAGTCGATGACTATCCGCCAAGGAGTTCGTCATGCTAGCGAGGAACGAAGAATTCGTCGCCCATCTGCTCTCCGACGTCATGGAATTTGCGCGGGCGCGCTTGCCCGAGCCGACGTTCCAGATCGTCGAGCCTTTCCTGCGGCACTACTACGATTTCGCCGACGCGGAAGATCTGCGTAGCCGCAGCATCGCCGACCTCTACGGCGCCGCCATGGCGCACTGGCGAACCGCGCAGCGCTTCGTGCCGGGCAGCGAGCGCATGCAGGTCTACAACCCGATCCTCGAACAGCACGGCTGGCATTCGGACCATACGGTCATCGAGATCGTGAACGACGACATGCCATTTCTCGTCGATTCGGTTTCCATGGCCGTCAACCGTCTGGGGCTCGCGCTGCATTCCGCGCTCCACCCCGTATTCCGCATCTGGCGCGGCAAGGACGGCACGATCGAGCGTGTGGACGAGGGCGGCGCCAGCGCCGGCGACGGGCACTCGCAACTCGCCTCGTTCATCCACTTCGAGGTGGACCGCTGCGGCGACGCAGCAAAGCTCGACGAATTGCGCAGCGACATCGCCAAGGTGCTTGGCGACGTGCGGGCGTCGGTAGAAGACTGGCCGAACCTGCTCGAGGCCGCGCGCACCACCATCAAGACGATGAAAGCGCGCGAAACGAGCGCAGAGGACATCGAAGCGCGCGCGTTTCTCGAATGGATGGTGGCCGACCATTTCACCTTCCTCGGCCAGCGCGATTACGCGCTGGTTGCGCATGACGGCGGCTACGCCCTGCGCGGCGTGGAAGGCTCGGGCCTCGGCATTCTGCGCGAATCGCTGCGCGCGCCGGGCACGCCCGACATCACGCCGTTGCCGCCCGCGGCGGTCGACATCATCAGCGGCGCGTGGCCCATTTTCCTGACGAAAGCGAACTCGCGCGCCACCGTGCACCGGCCCGGCTATCTGGACTACGTCGGGGTGAAGCTCGTCGGCGCAGATGGCAAGGTGTGCGGCGAGCGCCGCTTCGTGGGCCTGTACACCTCGACTGCCTATATGGTCTCCACCGCCGAAATCCCGATCGTGCGGCGCAAATGCGCGAATATCGTGCAGCGCGCGGGGTTCCTGCCGAAGGGCCATCTCGGCAAATCGCTGGTGACGGTGCTGGAAACCTATCCGCGCGATGAACTGCTGCAGGCGAGCGAGGACGAGCTTTTCGACATCGCGCTCGGTGTGCTGCGCTTGCAGGAACACCAGCGCACGCGGTTATTCGTGCGGCGCGACCGCTTCAACCGCTTCGTTTCCTGCCTCGTGTACGTCTCGCGAGACAAGTACAACACCGATCTGCGGCGGCGGATTGCCAACCTGCTCGTGGACGCCTTCAACGGCGTATCCGTCGAGTTCACGCCGCTGCTTTCGGAGTCGGCGATCGCGCGGATTCATTTCGTCGTGCACGCCGAGCCCGGCTCGATGCCCGAAGTCGACACGCACGAACTGGAAGCGCGGCTCGTGCAGGTCACACGCCGCTGGCAGGACGATCTGGCCGATGCGCTGCTCGATGCGTTCGGCGAAGAGCAGGGCACGAGTCTGTTGCATCGCTATGCCGATTCGTTTCCACCGGGCTATCGCGACGACTATCCGGCGCGCACGGCGGTACGCGACATCGAACTGATCGAGCGCGTACAGGGAACGCAGCGCATCGCGATGAATCTGTACCGGCCCATCGAGGCGGGGCCGCGTACGTTCCGCTTCAAGGTCTATTGCGCGGGCGAAGCGATTGCGCTCTCGCGCAGCCTGCCGATGCTGGAACATCTCGGTGTGCGCGTGGATGAAGAGCGGCCCTATGTGATCGAGGCGCCTTCTTGCGCGCCTGCGTGGGTCCACGATTTCGGCCTCGAACTCGCGGACGACGCCGAATTCGACATCGAGCGTGTGAAGGGCCTGTTCGAAGACGCATTCGAAAGCGTCTGGAACGCCCGCATCGAGAACGACGATTTCAACCGGCTCGTGCTGCGCGCCTATCTGAGCGCGCGCGAAGTCACGATCCTGCGCGCCTATGCGAAGTATCTTCGTCAGGTGGGCTCGACATTCAGCGACGCCTATATCGAGCGTGCGCTAACCGGCAATCCCGCGATCGCCCGGCAGTTCGTCGAACTGTTCGTACTCCGGTTCGATCCACGCGATTCACAGGCGCGAGAAGAACGCACTGCGCTCATGCTCAAGGCCATCGAAAGCGCGCTCGACCAGGTGCCCAATCTCGACGAAGACCGTATCCTGCGGCAGTTCCTCGGCGTGATCAATGCGACGGTGCGCACGAACTATTTCCGCCGCGAAGCCAATGGCGCAGAGCGGCCCTCGCTCTCGTTCAAATTCGATCCGTCGAAAGTACCTGGCCTGCCCGAACCCAAGCCGATGTTCGAGATCTGGGTCTACTCGCCGCGCGTGGAGGGCGTACATTTGCGCGGCGGGCGCGTCGCGCGCGGCGGCCTGCGCTGGTCGGATCGCCGCGAAGACTTCCGCACCGAAGTGCTGGGTCTCATGAAAGCGCAGATGGTGAAGAACGTCGTGATCGTGCCGGTGGGCTCGAAGGGCGGCTTTGTCGTGAAGAATCCGCCGCCGGCGAGCGACCGCGAAGCATGGATGCGCGAGGGCGTGGCGTGCTATCAGACCTTCCTGCGCGGCCTGCTCGATCTCACCGACAATCTCGTGAACAACGCGATCGTGCCGCCGCCCGATGTCGTGCGCCACGACCCCGACGACCCGTACCTCGTCGTGGCCGCCGACAAGGGCACCGCCACGTTCTCCGACTACGCGAACGCGATCTCCGCCGAATACGGCTTCTGGCTCGACGATGCTTTCGCCTCGGGCGGCTCCGTGGGCTACGACCACAAGAAGATGGCGATCACGGCGCGCGGCGCGTGGGAGTCGGTCAAGCGGCATTTCCGCGAAATGGGCGTGGATACGCAGGCCACCGATTTCACCGTGGTCGGCATTGGCGACATGTCGGGCGACGTGTTCGGCAACGGCATGCTGCTCTCGCCGCATATCAAGCTCGTCGCAGCCTTCGATCACCGCCATATTTTCCTCGACCCCAATCCCGATCCGGCCGTGAGCCTCGCGGAGCGCACGCGGCTCTTCGCGCTCGAACGCTCGAGCTGGGCCGACTACGATCCGGCCACGATATCGGCGGGCGGCGGCGTGTTCGCGCGCACCATGAAGACGATCCCGCTTTCGGCCGCGGTGCGCACGGCACTCGGCATCGAAGCGGCAGCACTTTCGCCGACCGAGTTGATTCGCGCGATCCTGCTGGCGAACGTCGATCTGCTCTATAACGGCGGCATTGGCACCTATGTGAAAGCCGCGCGCGAGACCAATGCGCAGGTCGGCGACCGCGCCAACGACGCCGTGCGCGTGAACGGCTCGGAATTGCGCTGCAAGGTCGTGGGCGAGGGCGGTAATCTCGGCGTCACGCAGTTCGGGCGCATCGAATTCGCGCAGCACGGCGGCCACATCAACACGGATGCGATCGATAACTCGGCAGGCGTGGATTGTTCGGATCACGAAGTGAACATCAAGATCCTGCTCGGACTCGTGGTGGCCGACGGCGAGATGACGACGAAACAGCGCAACACCCTGCTCGCGGAGATGACCGACGAAGTCGGGCTGCTGGTGCTGAGCGACAACTATTACCAGACTCAGGCGCTGTCGATCGCGGGCCGCTACGCCGTGGAGTTGCTCGATGCCGAATCGCGCCTCATGCGCTGGCTCGAACGCGCTGGACGTCTGAATCGCCATATCGAATTCCTGCCGACCGACGACGAAATCACTGAGCGCCAGGCCGCGAAACTCGGGCTCACGTCGCCAGAGCGCGCCGTGCTGCTCGCTTACAGCAAGATGTGGCTCTACGACGCGTTGCTCGACTCGTCCGTGCCGGAAGACCCGCTCGTCGCGGACTTGCTGATCGACTACTTCCCGCAGCCGCTGCAGCAGCGCTTTAGCGAACCCATGCATCGGCATCCGCTGCGGCGCGAAATTCTGGCGACGCATCTGACGAACGCGCTCGTGAACCGCGTGGGCTGCGCATTCGTACACCGTTTGATGGAGGAAACCGACGCACAGCCCGGCGAAATCGTGCGCGCATGCATCATGGCGCGCGACGTGTTCGGCCTCAATGACATCTGGCGCGCCATCGACGCGCTCGACAACCGCGTGCCCGACGACGTGCAGGCGCGCATGTTCGTCGACATCGCGCGGCTGCTCGAGCGCGCGGCGCTATGGTTCCTGCGGCATCTGCAAGCAGGCGCGGTGGATAACGATGGCGTGAGCACGCTGCTGGCGCGCTGCCGCGACGCCGCTCAGCGCCTCGCGCCGCAATTGCCGACGCTGCTGCCCGAAGCGGACCTCGAAGCGCTTTCGGCACGCCAGGGCGAGCTCGTGAAGGCGGGCGTCGAAAATGCGCTCGCGCTGCGCGTGGCGAGCGGGGACATTTCGGTAGCATTGCTCGACATCGCCGATGTGGCGGCGGCATGCGACCGCCCGCTGGAGCGCGTTGCGGCGGCGTACTTCGCCCTGGGCACGCGGCTCAATTACAGCTGGATTGGCGAGCGTGCGGCGACGCTGCCTACGCCGACGCATTGGGACACCATGGCGCGTGCGGCGGCGCTCGCCGAGGTGGCGCACCTCAAGCGCGCGCTTACCACGAGCGTGCTTACGCAAGGTTCCGAAGCCGCGGACGCACAAACGCTCGTGGACGCCTGGTGCGCCCAGCACGAGGCTGCGCTGGAGCGTTATGGGCAGCTGCTGACCGAGCTGCGCGCTTCGAGCGGCGTGAGTCTTTCCGTGCTGCTCGTGATCGTGAGGGCGATGGCGGCGCTCGAACGGGCTTGAAGACTCGAACGAACGATGACGGCGATATAAGAGCGGCTCAGGCGGCGGCCGCTTCGGTCACCGCCTGCGTGCTCGCCACGGCCGCCGCATGCTCGCGAATCAGACGATAGACCGTCTCGCCGGGCACCGTCTCCGACTCGAGCAACTGATCGGCGATCGCGCGCAGTACCGGTTCGTTCGCACGCAGCAACGCGAAGCACGCGTCGTTGAGTTCGTGCAGCAGCGTGTTCGCGTGCTCGATCGCGGCCTTCAACTGCAAGCCCGCGACCTGCTGCGGCAGCGCCGCGAGGCTGAACAGATTGCCATCCGCGTTGAAGCCGTGCTTCGACACCATGTCGAGGCTGATGCGCGAGGCCTCCTGCAAATCCTGCGCCGCGCCGCTCGATGCTTCGCCGAACATGAGCAGTTCCGCATTGCGGCCGCCCAGCAGCACCTGGATCTCGTTGCGCATTTCCGTCTCGCGATACAGGTACTTGTCCTGCATTTTCGTGATCAGCGCCACGCCCAACGCGCCGCCGCGCGGCAAGATCGTCACTTCCTCTAGCACGCCGGTGCCGAGGAGCGCGGCGACGAGGCCATGTCCCGCTTCATGGATCGCAATGCGCGTGCGTTCGTCGTCCGAAAGCGCGCGCTCCGCGCCGTTGACGTCGCCAATGCGCGCAATCTTGATCGCCTCGAGAAAATGCACCGCGGCCACTTCCTGCTTGCCGGCCTTGCGCGCGACGAGACCCGCCTGATTCACGATCATCGACAGCGTGGCCGGCGAAAGGCCCGTGGTCAACCGCGCGAACTGGTTGAAATCGAGGTCGTCGGCTTTCGTCTTCAGATTGCCGGCATAGAAGCGCAGAATTTCTGCGCGGTCCTCGAGGTCGGGCAGGCGCACCTGCACCGTGCGGTCGAAACGGCCGGGGCGGCGCAGCGCTTCGTCGAGATTGTCCGGGTGATTGGTCGCGGCGACGATGATCACGCCTTCGTTCGATTCGAACCCGTCCATCTCCGCGAGCAACTGGTTGATGATGCGGTTGCTTTCCGCCTCGACCGGGCCGCCGCCCGTATCGGTGCGCTTGCCGAGGCCGTCCGCCTCGTCGATGAAGATGACCGTGGGCGCGTTCTTGCGCGCGAGTTCGAACAGGCGCTTGACCTTCTGAATGCCCACGCCGTAGTACTTCGCGCTGAAATAGCTGCCCGTGATGGCGATGAAGTTCGCGCCGCATTCGCCTGCAAGCGCCTGCGCGAGCCGCGTCTTGCCGACGCCCGGGCCGCCCGTCATCAGCACGCCGCATGGCGCGCGCACGCCCATGCCCGTGAACTGCGCCGGCTCGGTGAGCCACGCGCGCACGTCGGCGAGCGCGGCTTTCGCTTCGCCCGCGCCGATCACATCGTCGAAGCGCAAAGTCGGCGATTCGCCGAGCAATTGCGCGCCGCCGCCCATTTCCCGGCGCATGAACCACAGCAGGCCGCCTAGCATCAGCACGGGGAGCAGCAGACTGAGCGCGTCACGCGAGCGGTCGAGGGCTTCTGTCCAACGCTCGGCGCCGATGCGCACATCGGCGTGCGGCAGCCAGACGAGTTGCCAGGGCGGCGTCGCGCCCGGCTTCAGATCGCCGAGCAGCAGGGCGTTCGCGAACGCGCCATTATGGTCGGCCACATAATACTTTTCGCCCTTGGTCGTCGAGACGAGAATCGCTTCGCGGCTCACGCCGATCGCGGCGACATCGCGGTCGCGAATATCGCGCAGCAATTCCGAGGCATCCTTCTCGCGCTTCGTCCATGGCGATGCGTCATGCCGCATTTCGCTGGCGACACCCGTCAGCGCAGCCGGCTGGGACTGCGCAAGATTCGCTTCATGGCGCCAGTAGAAAAAGCCAGCCGTCGCCGCGAGTGCGGCCGCGCATACACCTGACGCCACGTATCGGCCAAAGCGTGACCACCGCGAATTCCTTGCCGGTTTCATGAATGCATTCCTGCCCGGCGCCGCCGTGACGGCGCCAGATAATCTATCGTGGGACTGGAGGCGCTCGAACGTCTCGCCTTGCGTAGTCCATGGATAATCAGGAATACGAAAACGACCCTTTTAGTCGCGCTGCTCCATTGGAATTATGCCTGCGTTGGGCGGCCCGCGAAAAAGGGGATTGGCGGATAAATACCTTTTAATCCGGTGATTTAGCGTGGTTGCGTGGTTTATGGCGGGGCGCGAACAGCGATGTACGCTTGTTTGGGGTGCTTTTCCCAAGAGGGTCAGACCGTATCGCGGACAGAATCAAAGGTAGATCGGCAACCCTTCCCGTAGCATCCGCGCGCGCAGAAAGTCGAACGTGAATTCTCGCAGGCGTGGGTTGGACTTGCGTAGCAGATCGATGGCCTGCGTGAGTGAGTGGCCCCCGTTTTCCAGTGCCTGCGCGAACCGGACGATTTCGTGGCGCTGTACGAGCGCATCCGGATTGCGGCGCAGCGCGGCCAATGTGCGCGTCACGCCGTTTCGCGGCACCGCCCCTCTCACGATGCAGAGCAGGTGAATCGCGTCGAACAGGTCTGCGTTGAGTGCGCTCATGCGTAATCGGGAGACAGGAGCCGCGCCGGCGTTCGCAAGCGACTGTGCGATTGGGTCGAAAACGGGCAGCGGATCTCTTCCGAGGCGCCGAAGCAGCTTTTCCGCACAATGACGCTCGGAAACGAGCGTGATGGCGCTGCCGCCGGTGCGCGGCAGCGCCTCGAGGTGGTAGTAGCTGCCTCGCGCCGGGATCGGGCCGCACGACAACGGTTGCTGATTGAGCTTCCTCAGATGAACCAGAGGCGTCACGTGGTGCGTTTCCCAAATGCACGGCACGTGAAAGCGTCCGCGTACGGGGCTCATGCTGCACGCTCTCGAGGGCGCCAGAGTCGTTTCCGCCACTTTATGGCGCGTCTCATTGTTGTTGACATGTTTTCTCCGTTGCGGTGACATCGATTATGGCGGACGACGGTAGTTCGGCATCCTGATCGAGTGCGGGCGCCTCGGCTTCCCGCATGCCTTCCTTGAAACCTTTGACGGCACCGCCCAGATCGCCGCCGATATTGCGCAGCTTCTTCGTGCCGAACACCATCGCGACGATCAGCAAGACGACAAGCCAGTGCCAGACACTGAATTCACCCATGGAAATCCCCTTTCATTCATCAAGTTTGCTATGCGTCGCGCCGGCTGATGTGGCGCACGACGAGCCAGCCCGCAGCGAACAGACACGCCGCGAGCGTGGCAAGCGAGCGCTCCGGTGCGATCACGAACCGGGTCGTCAACACGCCGCGCATCAAGTCGACACCGTAGGCGGCGGGATCGAAAACGGCGGCAAGCCGGATCCAGTCCGGCGCGAGATCGAGCGGATAGAGCGCACCTGAGAGGAAGAACATCGGCAGTAGCAGCGTGTTCGAGACGACCGGAAAGACGATCACCGACCGGAACGGCAGCGCGAGCGCGAGTCCGAGTGCGGAAAATGCGAGGGCGGCAAGCGCCATGGCGAGGGCGAGAAACGCGAGGCGCGGCGCCGTGAGACCGATGCCGATGGTCGGCGAGAACGGCAGCAGGAGCGCGCTTTGCACCCAGGCCAGCGTTGCGCCCGCGCCGATCTTGCCCGCAGCGATCTCGGCGCGCTTCACGGGAGAAACCAGCAAGGCGTTCAGCAGACCCGTTTGCCGGTCGTGCACGATGCCGACCGCGGCCGAGATCGCCGTGTACATCAACGAAAGGCCGACGACGCCCGGAAAGATATACGCCTGGTACCCACTGACCTCCGCGTAGGTGCCGCTCCTGAGCGCTGCGCCGAGAACGAACAGATACAGCAGCGGCTGCGTGAGGCCGAACAGGATCCGCAGCGGCGATGCCCAGAATCGCTTCAGGTCGAACCAGATGATCGCGAGTACGTTGCTCATGCGGCTGCGTCTTCGGCCTGGTGGCATGGCTCGCTTTCGCGCGCGTCGTTCCAGTGGTCCACGATGTCCATCAGGTTGGGCGCCGTGACGTCCACGCTCGAGATCCGGTACGGCATGCGTTGCAGCAGAGCAGGCAACGCGGCTTGCGGATCGGCGACCGCCACGGCGATGCCGTGTTCGTCGATCGTCGCCGCGTAACCCTGCGCCGAGAGCCAGCGGCGCGCCGTTTCGATGTCCGGCACCTGCAGCCGGATCGTGCCGGGAACGTGCGCACATAGCGCTCGCCACGGGCCATCCGCGAGCACGCCGCCCCGATGCAGCACGACGACGCGATCGGCGTGGCTCGCTTCGTCGGCATGGTGTGTCGAGCACAGCACGGTGTGGCCCGCGCCAACGAGCGTCCTGATTTCCGCCCAGAACACATGGCGTGCGGCGACATCGAGGCCCAGTGTGGGTTCATCGAGCAACAGCACGCGTGGCCGCGAGATGAGTGCGCGCGCCAGTTCGAGCCGCCGGCGCTGGCCGCCCGAAAGACAGTGGACGGCTGCCGCCGCGAGCGCTTCGAGTCCGAAGGCCGTCATCAGTTCGTCGATACGCTGCCGGAGAGCGCGGCCCTTCAACCCCTGGCATCGCGCGATGAAGCTGAGGTTGTCGTACGCGCTCAAACGCGGTTCCAGCGCGGACTCCTGCAACACGACACCGATTCTCGAGCGGACCCGATCCGGCATGGCAACGGCGTCGATACCGTCGACGAGAATGCGCCCGCTGCGCGGCACAGCGAGCGTGGCTAGCAGCGAGAGCAGCGTCGTCTTGCCCGCGCCGTTGAGGCCCACGATGGCCACGAGCCCAGCGTCTGTGACCGTCATGTTGATGCCGTCGAGGATCGCGCGCCCGCCGCGGCTGAAGCTCACGTTGCGCAGATCGATGCCGGGTGCGTTCGTCATGGCGAAGGCCGTTCAATCCAGCTGCGCGGGGCGCAGCGACGGATCCGTAAAGCGCAGCCGCGCCGCCATGGGCGCGGACGCCCACACGCGCCCTTGCGCGTCCACCAGCAGCACGGCCTCGACGCCGATCTTGCGCGCCAGCGACATCGCCTGCGCGGAACCGGCGATGAACGGCGGCTTGCTTGCGCCGTCGGACAACGCGCCGGCATGCGGACCGGGCTTCACGAGCACGGTCACCGACTCGCTTTGCGTGGCCGGAAAACCGCTGCGCGGATCGAGAATGTGGCAGTAGCGCATGCCGTTGGATTCGAAGAAGCGCCGGTAGTCGCCGCTCGTGCCGATCGCCTCGCCGTCGCGCAGGTCGAGTGTCGCGAGCGCGCCGGCCTTGCGCGGGTCCTGGATGCCGACCTGCCAGGGCGTGCCGCCTTTGCTGCCCATTGCGAGCACATTGCCCCCCACGTCGATCAACGCGTTTTCGACGCCGCGCTGTTTGAGGATCGCGGCGGCGTCGTCCAGCGACCAGCCCTTGGCGTATCCGCCGAAGTCGATCGCGACCGCGCGATTGCTGCTCGTGACGACGCCAGTGGGCGAAATCGTGAGGTCCGCGATACGCGGGCGCAGCGCCGTCTCGCGCTCAACGGCTTCGCGCGATGGCGGCTTCACGTCGAATTGATCGGCCTGAAAACCCCATAGCCGAATGAGCCTGCCAATGGCGGGATCGAAAAGCCCGTGCGTTTCGAGGGAGAGCTGCTGCGCCGCGCGCAGAATCTGCGCGAGTTCCATCGATGCCTGGAAGGGCTTGCCTGCCGCGATGCTTTGGTTGAGTTGCGTGAGTTCCGAGGGCTGCCAGGCGTGCATCGAGCGATGCATGGCCTGGAAGTGCGTGAAGACTGCGTCGGCATCCTGCTGCGCCTGTTCGAGCGGTACGCCGTAAAGCGCCAGTTGCACGCGAGTGCCGAAAACATAAGTGCCCTGAACATAGACTTCCGGCGTTCTGAGCGTTAGCCCGAATCCGGCGGCAATGGCTGCGATAAAGAGCAGCGAAATCAGGATGATTTTTCGGTAAATGAACAATTTTCCAACGCTCCAGATAATATCCCTCTGCGCAGAATGGAATTCCATTGCGTTCGGCAATGTCCATTTTGTTTTTTTGATTATCAACACGTTTGAATCACGTCAAATTGGACGTTTTGACGCAGGCTGCACAGGCTCTCGCGTCCGATCGCCGCACGGGTGCTGAATTACGTATGCCGCGTACTTCTTTTTAATATAAATCAAGTCGCATTCGCGAGCGGCGCGCCAAACTATCCGACTGAAAACAGGTGTTCGGGTCGGAAACGAACTGAAGATGAATTAGAAATATGCGTCGCAACGAGCGATAAGCAGTGTCTTATTTTTGGGGAATGGAAAATGCGATTTATCAATTTTCAGATTTTTAAATAGCAGCGGTTTACTTCGGAGCCCATGGACTCGTTCCGCGGGTTTCGAGGCGATTTGTCGACGTTGAAACAAATTGACGAGCGAGAGCGTGATGACAATTTCAAAAGAAGAATCTGGAAAGACCGTAACTCCACAAGACACGGGGCGTCGCAGGTTCCTGGCTTCCTCCGCGGTCGCGGGTCTGGCGGGCGCGAGCCTGTCGCTCGGTCTGGCTGCGTGCAACAAGGGCGGGGGCGAAACCACTGCGGCGGCCACGGGCAACGCGGGCAGCGGCGCAAGCGGCGCGAGCGCGACCCCGGCCATCGATTGGGACAAGTACGAGGTGCATCCGGGCAAGCTCGATACGTACTACGGCTTTTCGAGCGGCGGGCACTCGGGTGACCTGCGGGTGCATGGGCTGCCCTCGGGGCGGGAGATCCGGCGCGTGCCGGTGTTCAACGTCGATTGCATGTCGGGTTGGGGCATCACGAACGAATCGCGAAAGATCATCGGCACGCGGCCGAACGGCCAGCTGAACTACATGACCGGCGACACGCACCACGTTCACATGTCGTATACCGACGGCGTATACGACGGCCGGTACATTTTCGTAAACGACAAGATCAACGCGCGCGTGGCACGCGTGCGTCTCGACACGATGGAGTGCGACGCGATCACGCAATTGCCGAATGTACAGGGCTTTCACGGCATCTTTCCTGACAAGCGCGACCCGCTGGACGAAAAGATCAATTCGACGACGCGCGTTTTCTGCGGCGCCGAATTCCATACGCCGCAGCCCAACGACGGCCGCGATCTGAACGACCCGAAGAAGTACTTCTGCCTGTTCACCTGCATCGACGCGAAGACGATGCAGCCGCGCTGGCAGGTGAAGGTCGACGGCAACATGGACCTCGTCGCGACGTCGTATGACGGCAAGCTTGCCTGCTCGAATCAGTACAACACCGAAAACGGCGTGCATTACGAAGACATGATGTCGGCCGAGCGCGACGCCTGCGTGTTCTTCAACATCGCGCGCATCGAAGCGGCCGTGAAGGCCGGCAAGTTCACTCACATCGGCAACTCGACGGTGCCCGTGGTCGACGGTACGCACGAGGCCAGCGCGGACCCGAAAACCGCGCTCACGTGTTATGTGCCCGTGCCGAAGAACCCGCACGGCGTGAATATTTCGCCGGACGGCAAATACTATGCATGTGCGGGCAAGCTGTCGCCGACCGCAACGGTGATTTCGCACGAGTTGATGCTCAAGTGGTTCGACGGCGAATTCAAGGATCCGCGCGACGCCGTCGTCGCCGAACCCGAAATCGGTCTTGGGCCGCTGCATACCGGCTTCGACGGCAAAGGCTTCGTGTACACCACGCTCTTCCTCGACAGCCAGATCGTCAAGTGGGATCTCGCCGCCGCGATGAAGGCCTACAAGGGCGACAAAGAAGCGAAGGTCGTTGTCGATCGCGTTGACGTCCATTATCAGCCGGGGCACGGATTCACCTCGATGGGCGAGACGAGAGAGCCGGACGGCCAGTACTTCATCTCCGACAACAAATTTTCGAAAGACCGGTATTTGCCCGTCGGCCCGCTGCACCCGGACAGTTCGCAACTGATCGACATCAGCGGCGACAAGATGGTGGTCGTCGGCGACCATCCGCTTTATCCGGAACCGCACGATTCGATCATGGTGCGCCGGGACATCATCAAGACGCGGCAGATCTACGACCTGAACGAGTTTCCGCTTGCCGTGAAGACCGCGAAGGACTGCCGTGTCGAACGCCAGGGCAGGAAGGTCACGGTGTATCTGACCTCGCAGGCGCCGGTCTTCGGCCTGCGCGAATGGACGGTGAAGAAAGGCGACGAAGTCACGATCATCCTGACGAATCTGGACAAGGTCGAGGATCTCACGCACGGCTTTGCCATCCCGTTCTACAACATCAACTTCGTCGTCCATCCGCAGCAAACCCAGTCCGTCACGTTCATCGCGGACAAACCGGGCGTGTACTGGTGCTATTGCACGAACTTCTGCCACGCGTTGCACCTTGAAATGCGCTCGCGAATGCTCGTGCAGGCATAGAGCGTCAAGGCAGTAGCAAAGGCGTGGGCGAACCGGGACGCTGCGCGTTTTCCGGTTCGCCGCGCGGCTCTCGTTCGAACCTCGAAAAACCTCTATCGCTGGCAGTCCAGAATGCTGGAGTTCCCACTTGTTGCGGTGCCTGCGCTTGCCATGCTGCTGGTGCGCACGGTCGCTGCCGCCACGCTCACCGTGCATCCCGGCGAGATGGTGGCTTCGGCGATCGACGCGGCCCGGCCGGGCGACACGGTCGTGGTCTACGGCGGCCGCTACGAGGAGAACCTCAAGATCGACAAGCGTCTCACGCTGCGCGGCATAGGCCGGCCGATGATCGATGGACGCAACACGGGCGACGTCATTCGCATTGCTGCGCCAGACGTGACGATCAGCGGTCTTGCGATCGTCAACAGCGGTGCGGACCTGACGGCACAGAACGCGGGCGTCTACGTGCAGCCCGGCTCGGACCGCGCCGAGATCGATCGCTGCGAACTCGTCTACAACCTGTTCGGCATGTGGATCGAGCACTCCGCCGACGTGCGCGTGCACGACAACGTGATCGTCGGCAAGCGCGACCTGCGCTCGCCCGATCGGGGCAACGGCATCCAGCTCTACAACACGACGGGCGCGCAGATCGTGGGCAACACCATCAGCTATTCGCGTGACGGTATTTACGTCGACGTATCGCAGCACGCGCTCTTCAAGGCCAACTCGATCCACGACGTCCGCTACGGAACGCATTACATGAATTCGTACTTCAACGTCTGGGACGGCAACGAGGTCTATCACAACCGCGGTGGCCTCGCGATCATGGAGTCGCGCAACCAGGTCGTGAAGAACAACCGGGTGTGGGGCAATACGGACCACGGCATCATGCTGCGCACGCTGCAGGACTCCGTGGTCGAAAACAACGTGGTGGCCGGGAACCAGCGCGGCCTGTTCATCTACGACGCCGAATACAACACGATCCGCGGCAACCTCGTGGTGGACAACAACGTCGGCGTGCATCTGTGGGGCGGTTCGATCCATAACGACGTGACCGGCAACGACTTTATCGGCAACCGGGAACAGATCCGCTACGTTGCCGCGCGCGACGTCGCCTGGCCCGGCAACTACTGGAGCAATTATTTCGGCTGGGACAAGCGCGGCCGGGGCATCGGCGACATTCCCTACACAGCGAACGATCTCGTCGACCGGCTCACCTGGCGTGTGCCCGCAGTGAAGGTGCTCATGAACAGCCCCGCGGTGCAGTCGCTGCGCCTGATATCGCAGCAGTTTCCGCTGGTGGCCGTGCCGAGTGTCGTCGACGACGCGCCGCGCATGAAGCCTTCGCACCCAGGGTGGGCAAGCTGGGTCGGGAGGCAGCATGATTGAAATTACGGGCGTGGCCAAGACGTTCGGTGCGCTGCGTGCGCTGGACGGTGTCGACCTGACGGTGCGCAAGGGCGAACTGTTCGGGCTGATTGGCCGCAACGGCGCGGGCAAGAGCACGCTGTTCCAGCTCATGCTCGGTCTTCTTTCGGCGGACGAGGGGCGTGTGCAGGTCGACGGCGAATGCGCCGGCGGTCCGCGCTTTCGTGCTGTCAAGCGCAGGCTCGGGTACCTGCCGGAGAACGTCGTGCTCTACGACAACCTGAGCGGGCTCGAGACGTTGCGCTTTTTCGCGCGGCTGAAGGGCGCCGATGCAGCCGGGTGCATGCCGCTGCTCGAACAGGTGGGTCTCGCCGGTGCGGCCGAGCGCAAGGTCCGCGAATATTCGAAAGGGATGAAGCAACGGCTCGGTTTCGCGCAGGCGCTGCTGGGCGATCCGGCGCTGCTGTTTCTCGACGAGCCGACGAACGGCCTCGATCCGGAAGGCATCCGCGAGTTCTATCGAACGCTGAAGACTCGTCAGGACGCGGGCACGACCATCGTCATCACCTCGCACATCCTTGCCGAAATCCAGCAGCGCGTGGATCGTCTCGCGATACTGCAGGCCGGGCGCATCCGCGCGGCGGGCAGTGTGTCCGCGTTGCGCGGCGAAGCGAACCTGCCGCTTTCCATCGAAGTCGTCGCGCTTTCGGACGACACGCACGCGATCGCTGAAGCATTGCGCCGGGCACCGTTTGGTGAACTGACGATTGGCGGGCGTCACATCGCATTCGAGTGCCCGCGCGAGGCGAAGATGGCGGCCATTGCAGCATTGGCGCCGCTGTCTGGCCGGATTGCGGATCTACAGATTCACGAGCCGTCGCTCGAAGACGTGTTTCTCGGCTGCACGGAGATGAACACATGAGCCTCGCCATTTGCTCTTCGTGGACACAGATTCGCGTGATTGCCGGCAAGGAGTTTCGCGACCGCATTCGCAACCGCTGGGTGCTCGCCGTGTCGCTCGTGTTCGGCGTGTTCACGCTCGCGACCTCGTACTTCGGCGCGGCCACGCAGGGCGCCGTTGGCTTTCACGGCGTCGAAGCGCTGATCGCCAGTCTCGTCAGCCTCACGATCTATCTGCTTCCGCTGATTGCGCTGATACTCGGATTCGACGCGATCGTCGGCGAGCGCGAGCGGGGCACGTTGAATCTGTTGTTGTCGTATCCGGTCACGCGCGTCGAACTGCTGCTGGGCAAGTACGTGGGGCTCGCCGCGGCGCTATCCTGCGCGACGCTCGCGGGCTTCGGTCTCGCCGGCATCGTGATCGCCGTGCGTGCGCCGGCCGCCGACTGGTTTCAATACGCGGGCTTCGTCGTCAGCGCAGTGCTGCTCGGCTGCGTCTTCCTGAGCCTCGCGGTCTGCACGTCGGTGTTTTGCGCAAGCCGCACGTCGGCGAGCGGCGTGGCGATCGCGCTGTGGTTCTTCTTCGTGCTCGTGTACGACCTGCTGCTGCTCGGCGCGCTGGTGCTCACGGGCGGCGCCGCGCTCGGCCCGCTGTTTCCGCTGCTGCTCATGCTCAACCCGTCCGACGTCTTTCGCATTCTGAACATCTTCGGCCCGGGAGACCTGCGCACGATGTATGGCCTCGTGAGCGTGTTTCCCGCCACGCTTGCTGTTCCGCTCTTTCTCGGCCCCGTGATGCTCGCCTGGATCGCAGCGCCGCTCGGGCTCGCTGCCTGGAGATTCAATCGATGAACCGCCACTCCTTCAAGACGATCGCCGCGATGGCGGTCACCGTGCTCACCGTCGTGCTCGCAACGGGTTGCCAGAACGATTCGCGTGCGCTGCCGGCGCCGCATGAAATCAGCGATTCGACGGTGAGCGTGCTCGACGGCATGAGCCTCAAGGAATACCCGGGGCCGAAGGCGCAGATGCTCTATGCGGACGGTCACACCGACTTCTTCTGCGACACGCTCGGGCTATTTTCGGTCTATCTGCGCCCCGAACACGATCGCAAGGTTAGCGCGATGTACGTGCAGGACATGGGCGCGGCCGACTGGCGGCACCCGGAGGGCCACTGGATCGACGCGACGCAGGCGATCTACGTGATCGGCTCCAGGAAGCATGGCGCGATGGGTCAGACCTTCGTTTCGTTCGCCACGGAAAGCGATGCCACGCAGTTCGCGAAGTCCGAAGGCGGACGGCTCTATCACTTCAACCAGATCACGAGCGATATGGCGACGACCGACGGCGGCGTGATCAAGGACCAGAACATGTAAGGAAACAGGGATGACACACTTTTTTCAAAACGTTCCCTCGGAAGCGGCCCAGCAGATCGATGCCCTGAGCCGCATGCTCTACGACCTGCGCGAGGACCGCAAGCTCATCCTCGCCAGATACCGCGCCGACGACGAGAAAGCGCTGCTGGCGCTGATCGCGGAGGGCAGGGTGGAAGCGCATCCGGCCTACGAGCACTACCTCGGTGCGAAGACGCTCGCGAATACGCGCGAAGTCATCCGCGAACAGTTGCGCGAACTGCTGGCCACGGGAGTTTGACCATGCTGCACATCGAATTGAAGGAGCATATCGAAGCAGCGTTCGACGCCACGCAACTGGCCTCGGTCACGCTGTGCCGCGATGCGCTCGAATTGGGTTTGACCAATGGCGTCGAGCTGACGCTGCGTATTGCAGACCCGAGCGAGTACGCGATGAACTGGCGCTGGGGCGAAGCGGCGATGGGTATCGATACCGCGCCCGTGCACCCCACGCTCGGCACTTTTCCAAACCATCTCCATACGCCGGATGGCCGGACCGTCGACGACCCGGTCAGCGAAGTCGGTGTAGCGCCGTGGCACAACGTGCGCAGGCTGATCGCCCGGCTGCTCGCCCAGCCGTTGCTGGGCTTTGACGCCTCGTTTTCGCGCGACTTGTCGGAAGCCACGAGCGACGAATCCTGACCCCCCTCAATAAGGAAAGACCATGAAAACCCGTAATACCGTGATCGCAGCCATTGGCTTCGCCCTCGTGCTTGGCCTTGCAGCATGTGACAAGAGTGGTGCCGCTTCGCAAGTGGGCAGCGCGACGCCGAAGTCGATTGCGCCCATCGGCGTGGTGGCGATGGACCCAGGCGTGTCGGCTTCGTCGGGCTTCGTCAAGGTGGCGGTGAGTGCCGCACCGGCCGCGGCGCCGAATCCTGGCGGCGAGAAGGTGTTCAAGAGCGTCTGCTTCATGTGTCACCAGACGGGCGCGGGCGGCGCCCCGATTCTCGGCAACAAGACCGACTGGGCGCCGCGCATCGCGAAGGGCAAGCCGGCGTTGTACAAGCACGCGCTGGACGGCTTTACTGGCAACAACGGGATGATGCCGGCGCGTGGCGGCAGTCCGAGCCTGAAGGACGACGAGGTGAAGGCGGCAGTCGACTTCATGGTGTCGAAGATTCAGTGACATGAGCGAGACGACGCCGCGCCGGCCGGGGTCAGGCGAGCGGCGCGGCGTCGGGATAGCTTCGCTATCGCGACGCGTTTCGGATAACTAATCGCGTCGATGCCGCGTCATTCCAGGCGGCTCCCACAAAGCGACAAAAATGAAAGTCTCGTTCCGGATCTTGCTGTTCGCGCCACTCTTCGCACTGCTGTTTGCATTCACCCACCCGGCCTTTGCTTCGATCTACGAGCAGGAGTTGCCGGACGAACTGTTCAGCCGTCCGGAGATGTGCAAGTGGACCGACTGCGCGGGCGTGATGCCAGGCGCAACCGAATTCTCGGCGCGCAAGGGCAGCCCGCCATACGTCGAGGCCTATGCAAACGACGGCCACGCGCGCGTACTCAGGGGCTACGTATTTCTCTCGACCGATATCGTCGACATACAGGGCTACTCCGGCAAGCCCATCGTCACGCTGATCGGGATGGACACAAAAGGCGTGATTACCGGCGTCAGGGTGCTCAAGCACAGCGAGCCGATCCTGCTCGTGGGCATACCCGAAAGCAAGCTGCTCGCCTTCTTGCGGCAATACGTCGGCCGGTTCGCCGGTTCGCGCTTCGAGATCGGGCAAGGTAGCGCGGGTGCGGCGAACCTCGATGCCATCTCGGGCGCGACCGTGACCGCCATCGCGGAGAACCAGTTGATCGCGCGTTGCGCGGTTGCGATTGCGAGCCAGGTCGGTATCGTGAAGGAAGCCGTCTTGCCGCAGGCAAAACTGCTGGCCGCCGAGGCGCGCTATGGATGGCCCGCGCTCGTGGACATGGGCGCTGTGCAGCACCTCGTGATCCACGCGAGCGACGTTGGCGCAGCGGAGAGCGGCGCGCCCTATCTCGATCTTTACTATGGCTACCTGAACGCGCCGGCAATCGGCAAGAGCATTCTTGGCGACTACGATTACGCGCAACTCATGAACCGGCTCAAGCCCGGCGAGCACGCGCTTTTCATCGTGGCGAACGGCACGGAGTCGTTCAAGGGCTCGGGCTTCGTGCGTGGCGGGATTTATGACCGCATTCAGGTCAGACAGGGGATCAACGCGTTCACGTTCAAGGACTCCGACTATCTGAACCTCTATTCGTTGCAGGCGGCGGGCGCACCCGCCTTCAACGAGACCGGTATCTTCATCATCCGCAGCACGAGTTTCAGTGCCGCCTATCCGTGGAAATTCGTGTTCCTCGGCCACACCATCGACAAGCAATCCGGCGCGAAGCGTTTTTCGGCGTTCAACTCGCCGTACTGGCTGCCGGCGCGCTTTCTTGACGGCGGCAGGCCGAAGGTTCAGGAGGAGAAGCCGGCCTGGTGGAACGCATGGAACGGGAAGAAGGTCGAGATTGGCCTTTTCGTTGGCTGGGCCCTTGCCGTCATGCTGTTCTTCGCGACGCGCGACCGCTGGGTGCGCGAGGCGAAGCGCGCGAACAAGCGCTGGGTCTCGTGGCCGAAAACAGCGAGCTGGCTGATTGCGGTGGGTTTCGCAGGCTGGCATGAGATGGCGCAGCCATCCATCACGCAGGTGCTGACGTTCATCCATTCACTGTTTGGCGGCTGGAATCTCTCGCTCTTCCTTTCCGATCCGTTCATCTTCGTCTTCTGGATCGTGATCGCGATCACCGTGATCGTCTGGGGACGCGGCTTGTTTTGCGGATGGATGTGCCCGTTCGGGGCGATGTCCGAGATGCTTTACAAGCTCGCGCGCGCAGTGGGATTGAAGAAGCTGCAACGCCAGTTGCCGATGCGCTGGCACAACCGGCTGCGCAAACTCAAGTACGCAGTGTTTGCGGTTTTACTCGCCGTGTCGTTCTTCTCGATGCCGTGGGCCGAAAAGCTCGCCGAGATCGAGCCGTTCAAGACGACCTTCCTCGTTGGCGTACTCAACCGCGCGTGGCCGTTCATGTTGTTCTGGACTGTCGTCGTCGGTGCATCGATCTTTATCGAGCGGCCATTCTGCAAGTATCTGTGCCCGCTAGGGGCCAGTCTCGCACTGCCTGGGCGCCTGCGCTTGCTCAAGTTGCGGCGCAAGCCCGAATGCACGACCTGCCACGCTTGCGCAGTGGGCTGCGGTTCCCTCGCGATCGACGACACAGGGCGGATCGATCAGATGGAATGCATGCTCTGCCTCGATTGCATGGTGATGTATTACGACGAGCACAGCTGCCCGCCTCTCGCGAAGGAGAGAAAGCGGCGCGAAAGGGAAGCGCTGCCTCTGACTCCGGTCGGCAAGAACGGACATTACATTCCGATCAAACTGGAAGTTCCCGAAGGCGCGACCATCCGGGGCGCAAACACTGCGCCACTGGCGCGCCCGGCGGAACCTCTCGCCCTTACAAAACAGGACAGGACGTGCGAATGAATCGAATGCACAAGCTTTGGGTGAGTCTTCAAGTGGCCATGAGTCTTTCGGGTTGGGCAGTGCTTGCGCACGCGGCGCAAGTCGATGCGCCCGATGCCAGCCGAGGCCAGGCCGTCGTGGCGCAGGTATGCGCGGCGTGCCACGGCGCCGACGGGAACAGCGCCGCCGAAACCTGGCCGAAGCTCGCGGGGCAGCACGCCGGGTACATCGTCAAGCAGCTAGGCGATTTCAAGGCGCCTCCCGGCGGTGGCCAGCCGGCTCGCAACAACCCGATTATGGCGGGCATGGCCGGCATGCTCTCCGATCAGCAAATCGCGGATGTCGCTGCGTATCTCGCGGCCCAGAACCCGCAGCCCGGCTACGCGCATGACAAGGACACGCTCGCGCTGGGGCAGCGCATCTATCGAGGCGGTATTGCGGAAAAGGGCGTGCCCGCGTGCGCCGCTTGCCACGGGCCCGCGGGCCAAGGGATTCCGTCGTTGTATCCGCGCCTCTCGGGGCAATGGGCGGCCTATACCGCGATCCAGTTGACTGCGTTCAGTCAGGGAGCGGGCGCGAGGGACAACAGCGCATCGATGCATGCCATTGCATCGCGTCTTTCGGACAGCGAAATCAAGGCGGTGGCCGACTACATCTCAGGGCTGCGCTAGGGGCGCCATTCGCGTCGGCACGCCGCCGTCGAGGCGGCCTGAAAGAAACAATTCAAAAACGAGGAATGTCATGCAAGTCCAGCAAGACGAACGTGTCGACAGCGGCCGCCGGACGTGGCTGATTGCGGCATCGGTAGCAGGCGGCGTCGGCGGAGTGGCCGCGGTCGTGCCTTTCGTTGGCTCGTTTGCGCCTTCCGAAAAGGCGAAGGCGGCCGGCGCACCGGTTGAAGTCGACATCGCCAATCTCAAGCCTGGCGAGATGATGACCGTGGCGTGGCGAGGCAAGCCCGTATGGATCTTCAACCGCACCGATCAGATGCTCGCCGGTATTCAGAAGGCCGACAACGAACTCGCCGACCCGCAGTCGAAGAATCCCTTTTCGATGCCCGAGCCCGAATACTGCAAGAACGAGTTTCGATCGCGCGCCGAGCATCAGAACATTCTCGTGGCGGTTGCCGTTTGCACCCATCTGGGCTGCACGCCGACGCCGCGCTTCCAGTCGGGCCCGCAGCCGAACCTGCCCGAGAACTGGCCGGGCGGCTTCCTGTGCCCGTGCCACGGCTCCACGTACGATCTCTCCGGCCGCGTGTTCAGGAACAAGCCCGCGCCCCAGAACCTCGACATCCCGCCTTACATGTTCACGTCAGCCACTCAGCTCGTGATCGGCAAGGACGAAAAAGGAGAAGCGTAAATGGCGAGCCGCACTGAACACGAAGTCGAAACGAAGGGAATCCTCGGCTGGGTCGACAAACGCTTCCCATTGACCGCAATGTGGAAGACCCATCTCTCCGAATATTACGCGCCGAAGAATTTCAATTACTGGTACTTCTTCGGCTCGCTCGCGCTGCTCGTGCTGGTGAACCAGATCATCACCGGCATTTTCCTCACCATGAACTACAAGCCCGATGCGACGCTCGCGTTCGCATCGGTCGAGTACATCATGCGCGAGGTGCCGTGGGGCTGGCTCATCCGCTACATGCACTCCACGGGCGCTTCGATGTTCTTCGTGGTCGTGTATCTGCACATGTTCCGCGGGCTGCTGTACGGTTCGTACCGCAAGCCGCGCGAGCTCGTGTGGATCTTCGGCTGCGCGATCTTCCTGTGCCTGATGGCCGAAGCGTTCTTCGGCTACCTGCTGCCTTGGGGCCAGATGTCGTTCTGGGGCGCCCAGGTGATCGTGAACCTGTTCTCGGCGATTCCCTTCGTTGGCCCGGACCTCTCGCTATGGATTCGCGGCGATTACGTTATCTCCGACGTTACGCTCAACCGCTTTTTCGCGTTCCATGTGGTTGCCATTCCGCTCGTGCTCATCGGGCTCGTGGTCGCGCACATCATCGCGCTGCACGAGGTGGGCTCGAACAACCCGGACGGCATCGAGATCAAGGAGAGGAAGGACGCGAATGGCGTGCCGCTCGACGGCATTCCGTTCCACCCGTATTACTCAGTGCATGATTTCCTCGGCGTGTGCATCTTCCTGATTGTCTTCGCGGCGATCGTGTTCTTCGCGCCGGAGATGGGCGGCTACTTCCTCGAGGCGAACAACTTCGTGCCGGCCAACCCGCTGCAAACACCGCCCGAAATCGCGCCGGTCTGGTACTTCACGGCGTTCTACGCGATGCTGCGCGCCACCACCGACCCGTTCAAGATCGTGCTGATGATCGTGATCGCGCTGCTCGGGCTGCTCGCGCTCGTGCGCGCCCGCGGCAAATGGCGCGCCGGGCTGCCGGTGCTGGCAGTGCTCGTGATCCTCGCGATGTACTTCACCGAGTCGAAGTTCTGGGGCGTGGTGGTGATGGGCACGGCGGTGATCTCGCTCTTCTTCCTGCCGTGGCTCGACCGCTCGCCGGTGAAGTCGATCCGCTACCGGCCGCTGTTCCACAAGGTGTTTCTCGGCATCTTCGTGGTGGCGTTCTTCATTCTGGCGTTCCTCGGCACGCGACCGCCATCGCCCATGGGCACGCTGATCGCCCAGATCTGCGCGCTCGTCTATTTCGCTTTCTTCCTCGGCATGCCGTTCTGGACGCCGCTTGGCACTTTCAAGCAGCCGCCCGAGCGCGTGCGATTCAAGTCCCATTGACCAACGAGCGAAGAGAACATGAATATGAAAAGGAAACTGCTTTCTAAACTGACGCGTAGCGTGGCTGCTTCGGCCATGTTCGCACTCGCTTTAGGTGCTGCGGGTGCGCCGGCGACGGCACAAGAGACGATTGCGCTCGATCACGCCCCCGAAAAGGCGAATGATCTTGCCTCGCTCCAGCATGGTGCGCAGCTGTTCGTGAACTATTGCCTGAACTGCCACAGTGCGAACCTGATGCGCTACAGCCGGCTGCAGGATCTCGGCATTTCACAGAAACAGATCGAGGCGAATCTGCTGTTTTCGGCCGACAAGGTGGGCAGCACGATGAGCGTCGCCATGCGAGCGGACGATGCCAGAAACTGGTTCGGCGCCGTGCCACCGGATCTTTCGGTGGAGGCACGTTCGCGCGGGAGCGACTGGCTCTATACGTACCTGCGCAGTTTCTACCGCGACGACACGCGGCCCACCGGCTGGAACAATCTGGTATACGAAAATGTGAGCATGCCGCACGCGCTGTGGCAGTTGCAGGGCGTTCGAACCGCGAAGTTCGAAGATACGATCGACAAGGACAGCGGGGAAAAGGCCCACCGCTTCACGGGTTACCAGCAGGTGACACAGGGAAAACGCTCGCCGGCGGATTACGATGCCGACGTGGCCGATCTGGTGGCCTATCTCGGCTGGATGTCCGAGCCGGAGCAGCGCACACGCAAGCAACTCGGCGTGTGGGTGTTGCTCTTCCTGGGCGGCATGACTTTCGTGGCGTGGCGGCTAAACGCCGCGTACTGGAAGGACATCAAATAACGAAAAGGCAGTTTTCTTTGCCTCGAACCGGCGCTGATCAGGCTATGAACGATAGCGGTGATCAGCGCCCGTCACGTCGACGGTTGCCGCATTGGCGAGTGATTGACTGGACGGCCGATGAGAAGGTGCGCCAACTCGCCCTGGTCGGACGCGAGGTCGGCGAGCGTGCAGCGATCGAGCACGTCGAAATACGCGCGCGTGGCAGCCCAGAATGTCGAACGAAGTCCGCAGGCCGCAGTGGTCGCGCTCGTGCCGTGCTCCGTGCCGAAGCGTTCGGCCAGGTCGAAATCCTGCTCCATCGTGCGCACGACTTCGCCTACCGTAATCAGCACCGCAGGGCGGCCAAGGCGCAAGCCGCCCGCGCGGCCTCGTGACGTGCGGAGATAGCCGGCCCTGCCGAGCGTATGGACGATCTTCGTCAGATGATTGCGTGAGATGCCGAATGCCACGGAAATCTGGTTGACCGTGAGGAGTTCGTCACGGTGAACGGTGGCGTAGACCAGCACCAACAGACCATATTTGGTGAAGCCTGTAAGCCGCATAATGATTTTCTAACGTTGATTGGCGATAAAGGCGCAGTTTCTTTCAGCCGCAATGTGGTGAATCGCTTCCGGATGAAAGGTTGGTGCATAGATAGTATGGCTGCATCGACCACAGAGAAAATGCTACGGCTCAATGTTTCCGCGAGTTGATTCAATTGAGCATTGGCATGACGGCCGCACTGGCGCGAGGGCTTCGGTGAGAGCGCATGCAGGTGCATGCATACCGTTCGAAGTGAGGGATAGCTGTTTGATGGCGGACAAATATAGCCACACTCGCACGCGCGACAATACAAAAGTTACCCCAAAGCATTGATCGACTGCCATGTCTTTGATTACCGATTCCCCTACGTGCGCCCAATTGGCGAAAGCAGCGGCTGAAACAGATAGCCAATTGCAATCCAAAGCTGCGACTGGCCGGAGTAGCCCGGTGAGGGTAGGCAAGATTCGCATCCAGGACTTCCTTTCGAAGATGCCGCTGTTCAATGAAATGTCGGCGGAAGAACTCGATGTGCTGGCACTGGGCACCACCGAGCTGCGGGTGGCGCGCGGCGCGACGATATTTCGCCGCGGCGATCCCTGTCTGGGTTTTCATACGGTCGTCTATGGGCTGATCAAGCTGAGTTTCAGCTCTCCCGTCGGCGAGGAGAAGATCGTTCGTCTCGTCGGGCCGGGCGACGGCTTTGGGGAGGCGCTGATGTTCATGGACAAGCCCTATATCGTGTCCGCGCAGGCGTTAGCCGACACCTTGCTCCTGTATGTGAAGAAGTCGGTGGTCGTATCGGAGCTCGAGCAGGATCCGGCCTTTGCACGCAAGATGCTGGCTGGTCTCAGCATGCGTCTTCACAACCTGATGCGCGACGTGGAGGCGTACTCGCTCCAGTCCGGAACGCAGCGCGTAGTCGGCTATCTCCTGAATCTCGTGGACGACACCTGCGAGAGCGCGCAGCAAGTGCGGCTCGAAACGGGCAAGCGAACGATCGCTTCGCGGCTCAACATCACGCCCGAGCATTTTTCGCGCATCTTGCGTGACCTGAGCGTGCGGGAACTGATTGAAATAAAGGGCCGGGAAATCACCATTCCCGATGTCGCGCGTTTGAGGAAGGGATGACCGAGCGCGCGTGCGCCGTCGCGCGCGTAGCGGCCCTAGTGACCCGTGGAGCGCGCACGCACTGCGGAAACAAACGCCGGGTCGACTTTGCCGATGACCGACGTCCGCGCAACGATACGTCCGTTCTCGTCCAGAAGCGCAATCACGGCATTGTGGCTGAAGTCGCTGTTCGTGCGCTGCCGGTAAGCGACACCGAGCGCCGCGGCAAACGCCATCAAGTCTCCCGCCGTCGAGCGCGTCAGGCGCCAGGACGCCGCGTCCAGCCCGTGCGCCTTTGCCATCGCTGCGAGGTTCACGACGTCGTCGTGTTGCGGATCGATGCTGACCAGCAGCACGGAAGGAACGCCTCGATCCTGCGCGCTTGCCGCGCGGCGAACCTGGTCGATGGTGTCGATCGTCAAGGGGCAAGCCGCCGAGCACGCCGTATAGAACATGCTGACGATGACCGGCTGGCCGCGCATCGACGCGAGGTCGAATTGCCGCCCTTGCTGATCCTGTAGTGTGAGCGACGTCTGGTACAGCGAATCTCCAGGCAGCGAGAGCGATGACGTGGCTGCGAAGGCCGCCGGCGTACTCAAAAGAATTGCGCAAAGCAAAAGAATGAAGCGCTTCATGATCCACCCTTGTCGTCGATGTTCATATCCTTGACGCAGCGGAAACCTACGCTGCGACTGCTGTCGGCCGGTTTCAGTGCCGAGAGGGCAGCGACGCGCATCATCAGCGTGTAGTCGCTGCGGTCGAGGAACGCGAGCGCTGCGCCGCCACAGAGCCGGAGTTCGCTGTTGTCGCCTGAATTGCGCGAGTCCGCGTTCGCGAATAGCGCGGCATAGTCGTCCACCCATTCGCCGGTCAGCGCATGCATGCCGTGCAGCCCATAGACATTTGGGCGTTGATGAACGGGCGTCATGTGCGGCGAACCGAAAGTCGCCATCAGGTTCGCGAGCAGCCGCGCTTGCCGGTCGGTGTCGTGGCGTGCGTCGCGAAGCTTTGCGTCTGCCGCTGCCGCGTATTCCCATTCGATCCACTGCGGCAGCCGTGCCTGCTCCGATGCGCAGTAGGCACGCGCCGCAAACCAGCTAACCCCTGTTACGGCTTCATCGGCTGGAGCGTCGGGGCCGGGATTCAAAGGTCCGGACCAGTGCGAAAGATATCCGGGGGTGGCAAACAGGACGGCGACGCGGTCGCGACGCCAACGCGGTTCGCCGCTGACAAAGGCGAGGAAATCCGCATTCGTCACGAGCCTTTCCCGCATGCGAAACGGTGCGACGACGCGTTTGTCACGGGTGTCGTCGGCTAGTTTGATAGCACTACGGAATGATCCACCCGGCACTTCGACATAGCGCGTGTCGGCCAGTGCGCACGAAGCGGCGAGGGAGAGCGTCACGGCGAGAAGGAGCAACCGGAACCGCATGAACAGCTTTCCTCCGAACAAAAAGCTCAGCGACAACGGATCACGGCGTTATTGCGCCGAAGTGCTGCAATGTCGTCAATCGCCTGAATGCAACTGTGCCCGGCGGTGGCAGTGAATGGCATCCATCACGGAGCAAAGGATGAATCATACTTTCGGCAGCCGTATACCCCGCGTCAAGCGGGATAAAGAAAATACTTAACACCGCTTCAGGAATACACGTCGCGTGTTCGCCGGTTGTTGCAGACGATCGCACGAAACGCAGGCACAGGGGGTTGCGCGGCAGCAAATGCAGCTTCGGTGCGAGGGGACATCATGTATCGCGGCCGTTAAAGCAACGAATCATCTCGGGCTTCATGTGGGAGAGTTTTCCGTGGTTCAATTTCTCAAGATCGAAGAGCCGCCGCGCACACCCGTGGCCGTGCAAGGCTTCGCACTCTGGCGACTGGGTTTCCGTCCCTTCTATCTGTTCGCGAGCGGTTTTGCCGCCGTGTCGATTGCACTCTGGGCGCTGCAGTTTGCCGGCTTTCTCAAGGGCGCCTATTTGCGCGGGCCGATCTGGCATGCGCATGAAATGCTCTTCGGCTTCACGCTTGCCGTGGTCGTGGGCTTCCTGCTGACCGCCGGGCGCAACTGGAGCAACCGGCCAACGCTTTCCGGTCCGCCGCTCGCTGCCTTGGCCGCGCTTTGGCTTGCCGGCCGGGTGCTGGTGCTGACGCCCTGGGGCTGGGCGGCGGCAATGGTCAACGTGGCCTTTCCGCTCGCTGCCGCGGTTGCGTTGGGCGTTCCGTTCTTCGCGTCGCGCAATCGCCGCAACTATTTCTTCGTCGGCCTGCTCGTGCTGCTGGCGCTGGCGCAATTGGTCGTGCACCTTGGCGAACTGGGCGTGCTGCGGCTGCCGGGCTGGGCCGGTGTTCAGCTCGGGCTCGATGTAGTCCTCTTCATCATGTCCGTGATGGGAGGGCGCGTCATTCCGATGTTCACCAACAACGGCGTGCCGGGCACGAGGGCAATGCGCAGGTCCTGGCTCGAGAAGGCCGCGCTGGGCTCGGTGCTGGCGCTGCTGGCTGCGGACGCGTTCCAGCTCGGCGGCATCGCGCTGGCGTTGCTGTGCGCATGTTGCGCGGGTGTGCAACTGGCTCGCTGGTGGCTTTGGCAGCCGTTCAGGACCTGGCGCGTACCGCTGGTCTGGGTACTGCACCTCGCGTACCTGTGGATACCCGTGCATCTGCTGTTACGCAGCTTTGCGGCGCTGGGCATGATCGCCCCTTCAGTGGCAACGCATGCCTTGACGGCAGGCGCTATCGGCGGACTCGTGATCGGCATGATGACACGCACTGCGCGCGGGCATACTGGCCGCCCGTTGCGTGCGGGCCGCGCCGACATCGCCTGCTACGTCATGATTGCGCTCGCAGCGCTCGTGCGAGTGGCACTGCCGATGGTGGTGCCAGCGCTGACGGTCCATGCGGTGTTGTGCGCCGGGTTGCTATGGTCTGCCGGTTTCGCGCTGTATGCGATCGCCTATTGGCCCGCACTGACGCGTCCACGCATCGACGGACGTCCGGGTTGAACCATGGCCTTGATGGCCCGACCTGCGCCCAGCTCTCAGGACGCACGGATCTGCGTTGAGGAAGCCTTGCGCGCTACGCCCAGATAGATCCGGATCGCGCCGAGCATGTTCAGCCCGAGCCACGCCGCCGAAACGCCGACACCCAGGCCGCTCACGCGCGCAAAGACCATGGGCTTCAAACTGGCCGCGAGCAACAACGCAAGGGCGGCCAGGTGCGCCCGGAATTGCATTGAAGCCGCGCGGTCCGGGATCATGTCCTTGACTTTCGGTGCGAAGCGCATGGCGGCGCCAGTGAGTGTACGTTGAGCGTGATACCAGAGCAGAAACGGGACGATCTTGTAGAGCATGCCGTTGACCAGCGACCACGCCACCCCAAAGAGCAGCAAGACGCCGAACGCAACGGCGCAGGCGGGATTACCCGTTTTGACCTGAATGGCCCACAGCGGCCCGCATCCGGCAAGGCATAGCATGGCCATGCGCCAGAACAGTGTGGTGGCGTCGGCGGCGGGACGCTTGCGTGTCCACAGCTGACGGAGCGTGACAACGGCGAACGCGGCAAAGGCAACGAGCAGAAGCGCACCGAGCGGTGTTTCGATGCGGGGAATCATTGCGGCGCTGAGCGAAATCAGCGCGAGCAACGCGAACGCACCAGGTGCAAGCGCAACGGCGAAAACACGCGGATAAGGCTCCGTCACGACGAACATCGGAATCAGCTGATATGCCATCCCGATGGTGAGCAAACCCACCCAGCCCGACAAACCCCACATGGCATGAAGGTTGGTGAGCGCGACGATCGGCAGCGCCATGCCAAAGGCTTGCGCGCCCGTCAGTAGCAAGCCGAGTGCGATGGTCACGAGCAAGGCGACGAGCGCGAGCCGGCTCGCTCCCAGCACGTCCGCGACACCGTTACGCGCTTCGTGGTGATATCGCCAGAAGCCGATCGCGCACGCCGCGAGGAGCCAGGCAAACGCGGCTGCGAGCAAGAGCAGCGCGATGGCATAGAGCGCTCGCGTGCCGGCCATGAAAGCGGAAGAGAGCGCCAGCGTGCCTGCTGTAAGCAGCGTATGCACGACGACCGCGCTCGCGCCGGTTCCCGCAACGCGAACGCCGGTCGCGACGGGAAGGATCTGCATGAGCGCGCCCACCATGACGCTCGTGAGAATGCCCAGTGTGAACAGATGCGTGAGCGCGAGCGAGACCGGGGACCAGCGCGATGCCAACGCGTCCGGTCCCTCCCACACAAGGAGACCGGCGGCCAGCAACGCGAAAACGGGGGCATTGAGGAAGAACCGAAACGGTACCGAAAGCGCGGGCGAACTGTCGAGCGAAAGTGCGCGGCGCATTAGTGTCTGCGCCAGACTCGGACCTCATGATGCCTGGGTGCGATCCTTTCACCGATGAATTCGAAGCCCTTCTCGATGAGCAGTCCATATAGGGGAAACGGTTCCCGATCGATCACGACTAGCAGCTGGTGATCCGGCTCCAGCATGCCCAATGCGTGCATCACCCGCTCCAGCGGTTCAGGCGGCGGAAGGCCGCGCACGTCGAGGTTGACTTCGTGTTCTGGAAAGTTCATGAGTAATCCTCTTTAAGTCCAGCCTGAAGAGATGTGCCGATGCAGGCGCCGCCATGACATAACACTACCTGAAAGCAGGCACGTTCTGGCAATAACCCCGTTGATGGCGCATGTTCCGGGTGCGATGGGGGCAATATTCTTGATAGACATTAAGGCGATCAAGACACTGCGGTTACAGACTGTCGATCTCCACTTATTCGCTCTCTGCGTGGGCGGTCCGGCGATCGGCTGACTTATTTGACTCATGCGTCGGTACCGGCGGCTGCGCAGCGCACGTTTTATGTATTCATTCCTGTTTCGGCCCGACGGTCTGCTGCTGCAACTCTGCCTGACGCTCACGGCGCTGGACTGCATGCAGTCTTCATTGCGAGTGCCATTGAGGATAGGCCTCGTGCTGCTCGTGCTGGTGTTCTGCGGACTGAATTTCGACCCCCGTTTTCTCACAACCTCGATCGGTTATCTTCCATGAGTCTGGCCAACACAAGTCACGATGGGTCGCCGCCGCTGGAACTGGTCTGCCCGGCCGGCAGTCTGCCGGCGCTCAAGGCCGCGGTCGACAACGGCGCCGATTGCGTCTATCTCGGCTTTCGCGATGCGACAAATGCCAGGAACTTCGCCGGCCTGAACTTCGACAAGGACGCGATTCGCGCGGGCATAGCGTACGCGCACGCAAGGGGGCGAAAAGTCTTCCTCGCCCTGAATACCTATCCGCAGCCAACGGGCTGGGCAGCATGGCGCGAAGCCGTGGACGAAGCAGCCCGATGCGCGATCGACGCAATCATCGTCGCCGACGCGGGATTGATGCGCTACGCCGCCGGGCGGTATCCGCAATTGCGTCTGCATCTGTCCGTGCAGGGGTCCGCGACCAACTACGAAGCAATCAACTTCTACCGCGAGCATTTCGGCGTCGTGCGTGCGGTTTTGCCGCGGGTTCTGTCCGTGACGCAGGTCGAACAGGTCATCGAGAAAACGCCAGTGGAAATCGAAGTATTCGGGTTTGGCAGCCTGTGCGTGATGGTGGAGGGGCGCTGTGCGCTTTCCTCGTATGCCACCGGCGAATCGCCCAATACGCAAGGGGTGTGCTCGCCCGCGAGATCGGTGCGATGGCAGCAAACGGCGCATGGTCTCGAATCCAGACTGAACGGCGTGCTGATCGACCGCTACGCCGATGGCGAAAACGCGGGCTATCCCACGTTGTGCAAAGGGCGCTTCGAGGTGTCGGGCGAGCGTTACTACACGATCGAAGAGCCGACCAGTTTGAATACGCTCGAGATATTGCCTCGCCTCGCGCAGATCGGCGTACGCGCGATCAAGATCGAAGGCCGGCAACGCAGTCCCGCCTATGTTGCACAGGTCACCCGCGTATGGCGCGACGCCATCGACCAGTGCCTCGCCAATGGACCTCGATATAGCGTGAAGCCCACGTGGATGGCGGAACTCAACAAGGTCGCCGAGGGGCAGCAGCACACGCTGGGCGCATATCACCGCCCGTGGAAGTGACGGAAATGACGCATTTTTTCAGCATTCGGGGGTAGGCACTGTGAAGATTGCCTTGGGGCCGGTCCAGTACTACTGGTCGCGCACAGCAATGATGCAATTCTATGAATCGGTCACGGATGCGCCGGTCGACGTGGTGTACCTGGGCGAAGTGATCTGCTCGCGACGCCATGAACTTCGATTCAACGACTGGCTCGATATTGCCGACATGCTAGCCGACGCCGGCAAGGAGGTCGTGCTCTCTACGCAGATTCTTCTCGAGTCGGGCAAAGACATGACGACGCTGCGGGAAATTGCCCACAATGGCCGCTACAGCGTCGAGGCTAACGACATGGGCGCGGTGCATTGCATCGAAAATACGCCGTTCGTCGCGGGGCCCTGGCTGAACGTGTACAACCCGCCAACTCGAGACCTGCTGGCCGGACTGGGGGCGCGGCGCTGGGTGATGCCGCTGGAAATGGCGAAGGACGGCCTCGCGCGGATGCAGGCGGAACGGCCGCCCTCGATGCAAACGGAGGTGTTTGCGTATGGCCGCATGCCGCTTGCGTTTTCAGCGCGATGCTTTTCGGCTCGGCATCGCAACTTCCCTAAAGACAATTGCCAGTATGTCTGCATGGATCATCCGGATGGCCTGATGATGGAAACCCAGGAAGGCAAGCCGTTCCTGGTGCTGAATGGCATTTCGACGCAATCGGCGCTCGTGTACAACCTGATTCAGGAAGTGGAGGCGTTACGTGCGCTGCACGTCGACGTATTGCGTTTGAGCCCCCAGTCGCAACACACGGTGGAAATCGCGGGTTTCTTTCGTGACGTGATAGACGGCCGCCTGGACAAAGGCGACGCGCTTGCCAACATGCTCCCCCTGATGGCCGGACAGCCCTGTGACGGCTACTGGTACGGCCTGCCTGGGCTGGAACGGACAGCCGTTTGAATTCGTTCTCCGCTCTTAAAAGAAATACGCAATGAGTTCCGCTACCTATCAACTGCCCTCGGTATTGAAGAAGGCGCTTTCCCTGCTGCCGGCCTATCCCGGCTCCGTGTTGTTCGCGGGCGCGCTCAACGCGGTGCTGGCGCGGCACCTGCCCGCCGACACGCTGGATCGGCTCGACGGCCGCGCGCTGCGCATCGAGGCAAGAGACGCCGGCATCGCTTTCGATTTCGTTTGCCGTGGGGGCCGTTTCTCCGCCGTGCGGTCTCAGAGCGAAGTCGCATTGACGATCAGTGCGAGCACGCACGATTTCATGCTGCTCGCGCAACGCAAGGAAGATCCCGATACGCTGTTCTTCAGCCGCCGCCTGACGATGGAGGGCGATACCGAATTGGGCCTGCTGGTGAAGAACGCGCTGGATGCGACGGATCTGGCGACGTACTTTTCGCTCGGCCGCTTCGCACCGGAACGCTGGCTTCGACGCGTCCGCGAAATGAAAGGTCCGTGGATGTGAACCCGTATCGAACGAGGTCTTCGATGACTGTTGACAGAAAAGCGTTGCCGCTCGTGTACTCCTGCTCGGGCTGTTCAAGCGCGGCGCAGATGGCCAATCATGTCGCCCTGCAGCTCGATCGCCGTGGCGCAGCGGAAATGTCCTGCATCGCGGGCGTGGGCGGCGACGTTCCTGCGCTGCTGAAGATTGCCGGATCGGGACGGCCCATCGTCGTGATCGATGGCTGTCCTCTGGCGTGCGCGCAAAAGTGTCTGGAGCGACACGGCATCGCTCCCGATCAGCACGTTCAGCTGGCCGACTGTGGTGTGAAAAAGCGCTTCCATGAAGACTTCGATCGCGAGGAAGCCGAGCAGGTCATCAGTCGCGTGCTTGATTCCATAGTGGCGCTCGGCGCGCTCCACGCCAAGATACGGTGAGGCCGTCTGCATGTTCGCTTTATCCGCGGCGCAGCGTGAAGGCGGGAAACAGTGCGGCTATCCTGCCGACAAGTTCCTGATCCGGATAGCCCGCCATCGATGCGGCGTTCAAACCGTCGTCGTCACAACGTTGAGTGCGAAAGACCTGCAGTGCGTAGTTCGTTACGTTCATGGCCGAAAGTGTTTGCGCAAGGCTCAGGATTTTGCTTTCTGGCAGTAGCTCGGGATGCAACGTGGTTCGGCATTCGTATTGCACGCCGCTGGCCAGCACGGCCTCAAGACTGGCCAGCGCATGCTTTCCACTTGAGGGCACGCAAGTGACGCTCCCATAGTCGCCAAACGCCGCCTTGACGTCCAGTCCAACCCAATCTAACAGCGGCAAGACTTCCTTGAGACGTCGCGGATGCGTACCGGCAGTATGCAGGCCAACCTTGAAACCTAGCGTTCTCACATCGCGAATGGCCTGCCCGAGCGCCGGATCGCCTGTCGGCTCGCCGCCGCTAAAGACCACGGCGTCGAGCAAGCCCACGCGGCGCGTCAACAGGTTCAGTACGGCTTGCCACTCGAGCGCACCATTGCGGGTGCGCGGCTGCAAATGCGGATTATGGCAATACGCGCAGCGCCATGGGCATCCCTGCACGAATACGACCGCCGCAATCTGGCCTGGATAATCGGTTGCGGTGAAAGGGACCACCCCGCCCACGCGCAGCGAGCGGGGTGCTTGCGGGCCGAAGTCCGGCCCGCGCGATTTCATCTCAATGGGCAAGCCGTGCCTCGCGTTCGCTGAAATATTTGCGCTCGTGGAATTCGCCCTTCTTGCCGGTGTTGAACGAAGAGACCGGCCGGTGATAACCCATGACGCGGGTCCAGATCTCGCAGGGCTGGCGCTCTTCGTCGGAGAGCGTGACGCCAGCGTGGTTAGCCTTCGCGGATTGAGAGAGTACGGTGCTCATGGTTCAGACCTCAGCGGGTTCGAGTTGAGAAAGCTTGCGTTGAAGGATTTCTTCGTCGCAACGTGGGCAAAACTTGTGGCTGCCGCCCAGGTAGCCGTGCTTCGGGCAAATCGAGAAGGTGGGCGTGACGGTGATATAGGGCAGCGAGAATCGGTTCAGCGCGCGTTGCACCAGTGTCCGGCACGCGTTGGCCGAGGAAAGCGGCTCGGTCATATACAGGTGCAATACCGTACCGCCTGTGTATTTGCGCTGTAGATCGTCCTGGCGCTCCAGCGCTTCGAACGGATCGTCGGTGAAGCCAACGGGCAACTGCGACGAATTCGTGTAGTAGGGCATATCCGGCGTGCCGGCCTGCAAGATGCCCGGAAAGCGTTTGCGATCTTCCTTGGCGAAGCGGTAGGTCGTTCCTTCGGCCGGCGTGGCTTCGAGGTTGTACATGTGGCCGGTTTCCTCCTGATACTCGAGCATGCGCGCGCGCACATGATCGAGCACGCGGATCGCCATGGCATGTCCCCATTCGCTGGAGATATCGTGTTCGTCGGTCGTGAAATTGCGGATCATTTCGTTGATGCCGTTCACGCCCAGCGTGGAGAAGTGGTTGCGCAGCGTGCCGAGGTAACGCCGCGTGTACGGGAACAGCCCGTTGTCCATGTGGTGCTGGATGACTTCGCGCTTGATCTCGAGACTCGTCTTGCCGAGCTCGAGTAATTCGTCGAGGCGCCGGAGCAGCCCGGCTTCGTCGCCGGCATGGAGGTGGCCCAGACGCGCGCAGTTGATGGTGACGACGCCAAGGGACCCGGTCTGTTCGGCGGAACCGAACAAGCCGTTGCCGCGTTTGAGCAGCTCGCGCAGATCCAGCTGCAGCCGGCAGCACATCGAGCGGATCATGTTCGGCTTGAGTTCAGAATTGATGAAATTCTGGAAATAGGGCAGTCCGTAGCGGGCGGTCATTTCGAACAGGCGGTCGGCATTCGGGCTGTGCCAGTCGAAATCGGGCGTGATGTTGTAGGTTGGAATCGGAAACGTGAAGGCGCGGCCTTTCGCGTCGCCGGCCATCATGACTTCGATATACGCCTGATTGATCATGTCCATCTCGGCCTGCAGATCGCCGTAGGTGAAGGACATTTCTCGCCCGCCGATCAGCGGCACCTGCTCGCGTAGATCTTCAGGGCAAACCCAGTCGAATGTGAGATTCGTGAAGGGCGTTTGCGTACCCCAGCGCGAAGGCACATTGAGGTTGTAGATCAATTCCTGAATGTATTGGCGAACCTCCGCGTAAGACAGATCGTCGTGACGCACGAAGGGGGCCATGTACGTGTCGAACGAACTGAACGCCTGCGCGCCCGCCCATTCGTTTTGCAGCGTGCCGAGAAAATTGACGATCTGGCCAATGGCGCTCGACATGTGTTTCGGCGGCGAGGCTTCGACTTTTCCCGGTACACCGTTCAGGCCTTCGTTGAGGAGCGTGCGCAGCGACCAGCCTGCGCAATATCCCGAGAGCATGTCCAGGTCGTGAATATGCAGATCCGCATTGCGGTGGGCCTGGCCAACCGCCGCCGGGTACACATGACTGAGCCAGTAGTTGGCAATGACCTTGCCCGAGACGTTCAGGATCAGGCCGCCGAGCGAATAACCCTGATTGGCGTTGGCGTTGACCCGCCAGTCCTGTTGCTCGAGATACTCGTCGATCGAAGAGCGGACTTCGATCAACGGCTTGTCCTGCTGGGTCTTGCCCGGCGCGCCTGGCAGCGCGGGGGCGTGGCCGGCAATCGAGGCGGGAAGCGCAAGGGGCACGGTGAACCCTCCTTTGAATACTAGATATTGTTGGTGAGGCGATCTTATTGACTACATGTAGTGCGTGTCAACGACACTCGACGACGCATTTGGCGGGACTTGATCCGTGCTAATTTCGCGGGATTCGTGCTGCGGAGGCGACGCTTTGGCGGCGTCACGCGGGACACGACGCGGCGATTACACGCACGCGTCGATGGCGATTGGCGACGATCGAGGGAGAGAGGCCGGCACAGCGCGCGAATGCGGCTTGCGCGTGCCGGCCTTGCAGGAGGGAGGGATGCCGTTTGAGGAGGGAGCCAGTGCGAGGCGCGCGTTAGCCGCCGCTGCACCCGCAGGTGCCGCCGGAGCTGCCGCAGCCGCCCGCAGCCCGCTCCTGAGTGCCAGCGGTGTTCGAATCGGGGCTTGCGAGCACGAAGTCGATCACGACCTGCTCCGGCTGGCGCGCCACGTATTCGATACGAACCGGACGCGGATAGTACTGGGCGATTTGCTGCAAGAGGGGAATGGGATCGTGGTCGTTCACGAAGCGCATCGTCTCGCCGTCGTCGAGCGCTTCCAGCGCACCGAAAATCGCTGCATGACGGAATCGTTTGGCAATGCCGCGCGCGTCGAATACATAGGTACGGCTGTCGAGAATATCGGCCATATCAGGCTCCTGGTGAAAATAGTGGAAGTGTGAAAAGCATGTCCTGAAGGTAGCCGGCCACCGATCGTGGCCGGCTTGTCAGTGCGGCGTTCAAACGCGTTGAGCCGCCTTGTGTGTCGCCTTGGCTTCGACGGGGACAGCCGGTTCGGGGCGGCGGAACAGCAGCCGCGCGGCGAACCAGCAGAGGTACAGCACGCCTGCCGCGAACACCACGTCACCGGGCACGCGCAGCCACACCAGCGTTTGCATCAGCGACGAATGAATGACTTCCGGCGAGCGCGCATACCAGAGTCCCTTGCTCACGCTGGCCCATGCCTGGTAGATGCCGGAAGGGAGGATCGAGATGAACACCATCATGAAGAGGCCGATGTTGAGCATCCAGAACGCCATCTTGAGCAGCGAGTCGTCCCAGGCCTCGCGCGACGACATGCCGCGCAGACAGAACAGCATCAGCCCGATCCCGAGCATGCCGTACACGCCGAACAGCGCTGCGTGACCGTGTGCCGGCGTCATGTTCAGGCCTTGCACGTAGTAGAGCGAGATGGGCGGGTTGATCGAAAAGCCCAGCAGGCCCGCGCCGACGGTATTCCACACGCCCACGGCGACGAAACAGAGGATGGCCCACTTATAGGTCTGCACCCACGGTGCGGCCTGCGTCCTGCGATACGTTTGCCAGCCTTCGAGCCCGATCAGTGCGAGCGGCACGACTTCGAACGCGGAGAACACGGCGCCGACCGCGATGACGGCCGTGGACGCCCCCGTGAAGTACAGGTGATGCAGCGTGCCGAGAATCCCGCCGAACATGAACACGATGGTTTCGAACACGATGGCGCGATTCGCCGTCGACATGCGGATCAGGCCGAGGCGCGAGAAGATCAGTGCGATCACGGCGGTGGCGAACACTTCGAAGAAGCCTTCGACCCACAGGTGCACGAGCCACCATCTCCAGTATTCGATCATCGAGTAATGGGTGTGCTGACCCCACGCGAGCGACGACGCGTAGAAGAGCCCAATGCAGGTCGCCGAGAGGAACACCATGCCGATCAACCCGCGGCCTTCGGTCTTGCGATTCTTCAACGCCGGCATCAGGGCGCGCCCCATCAGGAACAGCCAGATCATCAAGCCGACGAATAGCAGGATCTGCCAGACGCGGCCCATGCTGGTGTACGCCAGGCCCTGGTTGCCGATCCAGAAGCTGAAGCCGGTGCCGAGGTGCTTGAGCGAGCCCAGCCAGCCCGTCACGGTCGATCCCACGACGATGAAGAGCAGCGCCCAGAACAGCACATCGACACCGAGCTTCTGCAGCGGCGGCTCCTGGCCCGAAAGCAGCGGCGAGATATAGAGGCCGGTCGCGAGCCAGGCCGTGGCAATCCACAGGACACCGAACTGGGTGTGGATGGTGCGGCTCACCACCCACGGCAACACTTCGGCGATCGGAATGCCAAAGAAGCTGTGTCCTTCGACCGCGTAGTGCGCGGTCAGGGAGCCCATGACCACCTGGGCCAGCAGCAGGCCGATCACCACATAGAAGTACTTCTTGGTGGCGCGCATCGACGGCGTGGGCTTGACGTTGAAGAGCGGATCGGCGGCAGGTGCAGCCACCGACTCGTCTTCGTCGCTGTGCGCAGTGTGATACCACAGCATCGCGGCAATGCCGCCGAGCAGCAGGATCACGCTGGCGATGGACCACATGCCGTTGGCGACCGTCGGCGTGTTGTCGACGAGCGGCTCGTGCGGCCAGTTGTTCGTGTAGGTGATGCCGGTCTGACCGGGGCGGTCCGTGGTGGCCGACCACGCCGACCAGAAGAAGAACGCAGCCAGCGCCGTGCGGTCGTCCGCGCCGGGAACGCTCCCAGCCGTCATGGCGTATTGGTCGCGCAACGTGTTGAGCGCCGGGTCGGCGCCGAAGAGCGCCTCATAGTGCGTCGCCACCTCGCGCATCGCCTGGGCGCGCTGCTCCGATACCGTGACGCGATCCGTCTGCGGATCGTAGCGGTTGGCGCGCATCTCGCGCTTCAGGCGCGCGTCGAGCGCGCCTTGCTGTTCGACGGGAAGATCCTTGTAGGCCTTGCCGAAGTCCCGCTGCGCCCAAATGTCGCGCAGTTGCAGCGCTTCGCGGTGCAGCCAGTCGGCCGACCAGTCGGGGGCGACGTAGCTGCCGTGGCCCCAGACCGTACCCAGCTGCTGGCCGCCGGCCGACAGCCAGACCTGCTGACCGCGTTTGATCTGGTCGCCCGTAAATACCGTGGCGCCGTTTTCGGTGACGACCGCGGCGGGAATAGGGGGCGCCGCGAGATAGATCTCGCGCCCGAGGTAGAGTAGAGCGGCGAATGACAGCAGGCACACCAGCCCGAGCCATTTCCATAGACGACTTGTTGACTGCATATCCTCTCTCCTTTTATCCGGAGGTGTAATGCACGGGGAAAAGTGCCGGCGATCACCGCTCGTCGGCATGAGCGGTTTAAAAGTCAGAATCGGTTCATGTTCAAGGGCTGTGCCAATTAGTCACGGGTTTGCCGGCTTCGGTAGCCTGTCGCTAGGCTAAGCTGCCCACAGGAGAACTACGTTTGCGCTTGCACAAAGCCCTACCTGGCCAAGGGGTGTCGATAAAAGACGCTGAATACGGGGCGGCGCGCTTTTGGTGACGAAACGAAATGAATGCTCAATCGCTGGTCAGATCTGACGTGCTCGCATCCATGGAGCTTTTTCAAGGGCTCTCGCCCGTCGCATTGGCGGATACGCTGATCTGCGCGCGCACGCACGAGTTGCGTACGGAGGCCCGCATCTTCTATCAGGGCGATGGGGCGGGAAGGGCCTACGCGTTGATCGAAGGAGGCGTTCGCATCTCCCAGTCGGGAAGCGACGGCGAGCAAGTGGTGATCCGTTTCGTCGCACCAGGTGAAATGTTCGGCACCGTCGCGCTGTTCACCGACCGCCGCTATCCGGCGGAAGCGGTCACGCTCACCCAGTCGGTGGCCCTGAGCTGGAGCGAGGCCGACATGTTCGAACTGATGACGCGTTACCCGCGCATCGCAGTCAACCTGGTCGGCATTCTTGGCAGGCGCTTGCAGGAAGTGCAGGAGCGCTTTCGCGAGATCGCCACCCAAAGTGTCGAGCGCCGTATTGCACATGCCTTGCTGCGGCTTGCCGAGAAGGCGGGCGAGAACACGGGGCAGGGCACGGAGATCGATTTCCCGTTGACCCGCAAGCACGTCGCCGAAATGTCGGGGACGACGCTATATACGGTGAGCCGCATTCTCACGCGCTGGGAAAAGTCCGGCTGGATCGTCACGAACAGTCAGCGCGTGACGCTCTGCGACTTCACGCGCATCATCCGCATCGCCGAAGACGGCGTGGATTGAGGCGGTCGCGGCGACCACCTGCCGCGCATCACGAAGCGAATCCATTCTTGCGTCCGGATCGAGGTATCGGCCGAACGACGCTCTGCGCACGTTCCCCGAGTGCGCGGAGTGGCTCTTTCCTCGCTGCACGCTGATCCTTGAGCATTAACTCCGAATTTTGACGACACTAGTTTGCGCGTAATACGATTGCTTGAATCGCATGCGACGTTGTGTCGATAAGAGAGATTGAATAATTAATTCAAGTTAAGGGATTCGCCCGATTTAAGCGTTAGCCTGTTTCACGTTTATGGTCGTTATATATGGACGTGTAGAACGAGTTTTTATTTCAAGTAATTTATCTCGAATTTATGAGTGTGTCAATGAGACGCGCAGAATAATTTTTTAACTGATGCATCGCAAAAGAGAGAGGGGAAACTCGAATGGGAGGTGATGTTTTTTAATTGGGGAATATCAAGTTTTATCCGCCCGGCGCGTTGCGTATGACCTCGGGAGCCGGGCGGCGGGAACCTGTAAGGAGAATAATCATGACAGGAAGGTTATGTACTGCACTTGCCGCTCTCGGCCTGCTGGCGAGTCTTGCTTATCCGGTCGCGGGGCTGTCCGCGACCGTCCAGCCCGGCGCCACGCCCGGTGATTTTGGGCCGCCACAAGGGCAGCCGATTCACGCTGTGCTGACCAGTCCGCCGAACGTGCCGCCGCCGATCGAGCGAAACTATCCCGCGCTGGTCATCGTCGATCTCGAAGTCAAGGAAGTGAAGCGGGAGATCGCAGACGGCGTCAGCTATGACTTCTGGACCTTTGGCGGCACAGTACCGGGCAGCTTCATCCGCGTGCGTCAGGGCGACACGGTGCAACTCCGCTTGAAGAACCCGTCGGATTCGCACATGCCGCACAACATCGACCTGCACGCGGTGACCGGGCCGGGAGGGGGCGCCGCAGTGACACTGGCGTCGCCGGGCCACGATGCCACGTTCACGTTCAAGGCGCTCAATGCGGGTCTTTTTGTTTATCACTGCGCGGCGGCCCCGGTCGGCATGCACATCGCCAATGGCATGTATGGCTTGATTCAGGTCGATCCACCCGAAGGCTTGCCGAAAGTCGACCGCGAATACTACGTGATGCAGGGTGACTTCTACACGAATGGCAAATATCACGATCAAGGCATGCAGACCTTCGATATGGAGAAGGCGGTCGACGAACAGCCGACTTACGTATTGTTCAACGGAAGGGAAGGCGCACTCACTGGCGATAACGCCTTAAAAGCGAAAGTGGGAGAAACGGTCCGGCTGTTCGTGGGTAATGGCGGTCCGAATCTGGTGTCGAGTTTCCACGTAATCGGCGAGATTTTCGATCGGGTTTGGGACGGCTCGGATAAACACTACGAGGAAAGCGTGCAAACCACGCTGATTCCGGCTGGCGGCGCGAAGGTCGTCCAGTTCCGCACGGAGGTGCCCGGTACGTTCCTGCTCGTCGACCATTCGATCTTCCGCACCTTCAACAAGGGTGCGCTGGGCATGCTCAAGGTCGAGGGTCAAGCCGCGCCGGCGATCTATTCGTCTGCTGCAGCCGCGCGATAGTGGGGTGTCGGCTGCGAAGCCGACGCTGCCGCGCCGCTATTCCTGGGTTCGCTGCGCAACGTGGGCTATCCGGTCCCGCACGACACCGATCGCCTGCTTGAGCGCGTAGACATCCTGGAAATAGCGGTACGGAATGCGGATCCGGCTCGCGTTCGCGTCGATGTCCTCGATTTCTTCGCTCCATTGCGCAATCTGCGAGCGGGTCGGCTCACTGCTGCTCCACACTTCGTCTTCAAGTGCCTTGATTTCGCGGTACCAGACCACGAGCCGTTTTTTCATCCGCGCCTCGAGCAGGCGCGGCAACGCCTGAAGCAAGCCAATCAGGAGCGCCGCGAACGGCACGAGGATCAACAGCCGTCGTTCGATCACGCTCGCGAGCCAGAACGGCAGATAGCGATACAGGAATGGCTGGCCGGATTTGAAGTAGCGGACGCTTTCGTCGGAGATCGGGAATTCTTCGGTCTTCAGGTTTGGGAACGTGCCGAGCGGTGTGAAGTAATCTTCGCCGCCGTGAACGGTGTGAGCCGCGTCGAGCAGCAGATAGACGAGTGCCGGATGCAGCGTGTCTTTCGAGACCAGCAGCGCCGTTGCCGCGAGCAGCGTGACGTCGGCGCGCGGCAGGTCATCGGCGACACTCGTCGACGCGCGCGGCAAGACGATCTTTGAAAGCGACGGGAACTTCTGAACCAGTGCGTCTGCCTGCGCGAAACTCATCAGCTTGAGGTCGCTGTTCAGCAGGGTCTTCTGCATTTCGGCGTCGGGCCTGCCGATGAAGAAAGCCGCGTCGATCCGGCCGCTTTCGAGCCCCTGGTAAGCTGCCGGGGCATCCATTTGCAGCAGGGTGGAGTTCTGGCTCGTGATGCCGCTGTAGCTGAGCAATACCTGTGCGACGTTGAGCAGACCGCTGCCGGGCACGCCCGTCGAAATCTTCTTGCCGCGGAGTTGCGACAGCCGGTCGACCGTCGTGTCGCCGCGATAGAACACCCAGATCGGTTCGTACGACACGGCAGCGATTGTCTGCAGACCGTCGGTCTCCTTCGGGCTGGTGGTCCCCGACTGGATGAAACCGACTTCGTAGGCGCTGTTCCGGTCTCTCAACCGCTCATAATTTTCCACCGCGCCGGAAGAACTGCGGATATCGAGCTTGATGCCCGCACGCTTCAGGATGGGCGCATAGCGATCCGCAAAGCCGCGATAGATGCCGTTGTCCGCGCCGCTGGTCATGACGATGGTGCGCTGGAACGCGGGTGCGACCACGATCCCCACCACCCAGCCAAACACAGCCAACAGAATGATTACGCCGACGATCAGGAAGCGCCGGTTCGCCCTGGTCATGGGGGCTTTCTGGCTGCGATGCAGTGGCGGATTGTGTCGGGGCATCGTTATGTACGCCTCCAGGATGTAACGCAGCAGGGATCGCGGTGCTTCGTGATGCGCATGTGATCGCTGAGCATACTGCCGTTGCCGCTCGTGGTGAGTATGCCACGGCGAGGGAATCCACCGTCGCATCGAGGACGCATTGTTCGCTGGCAGGTTTGCCGGCGTACCGTCCTGTCTAGTGATGAGTAATCGCAGATCAAAGATATATGTCGTAGTGCAAATTAATATTCGACTCGACCATAAGGCAGGAACGGCCACGCCAACGGGCGATGCATCCGCGAAACGTCTTCCCGATTCAGCTATACGAAAAAACATATGGAAGATATGAATTTGTCATTTTACTTGACATACCTCCATGGCGTTTAATGGGCTCCGTCACATCGACCCATAGAGCCAGGGCGCCACGCCAAAGGCTCAAAAAGACAGGAGACAACGATGTCAGCAACAACGCTGCGCACGCGGCAACTGGCGCTTGCGGACGCACCGCACGCCGGCCGTCCCGCCAGACTCGCGCAGTCCCCGAATCGTCGTCCTGACCATCGGCACGTTGCTGCGCACGTACGCCACGCCGCACGCTGCCCAGCGCGATAAACCGGCGCGCGTCCCAAGACCTTTCAGCGCTGCGCGTCGCGCTCAGCCTGGCAAGGCCCCCAATTCCCGAACGACCCCGACGCGGCGCGCATCCGGCGCGCACCGCGCGGGATGGGCATGCGCGCCGACAGGCGGCGCCAGGCCTCGACGTACCACCCCAGCCAGCTCGCAACGTAGTGCCCGAAGCGGTACGCATGACGCGCAACCGCAACTTGAGGAGACAACCATGGCAATCTCAAGCACCGTCGACGTGACGGCCTTCATCGATCGGCATCGCGTCTCGCGGTTTCAGACGCTGATCGTCACGCTATGCTTCCTGATCGTTGCCATTGACGGCTTCGATACCGCCGCGATCGGCTTCATCGCACCCGTGCTGCATCTGCAGTGGCAACTGCAGCCCGCGCAGCTCGCGCCCTTGTTCGGTGCGGGGCTGGCGGGGCTGATGGTCGGTGCGCTCGTGTTCGGCCCGTTTGGCGACAGGGTGGGGCGCAAGCGGTTATTGGTCGTTTGCGTGGGCGCATTCGGATTGGCGAGTCTGGTTTCGGCGTTCGCGCCGTCGATCGGCGTGCTGATCGCGCTGCGCTTTCTGACCGGTCTGGGCCTTGGCGGCGCCATGCCGAACGCAATTACGCTCACGTCGGAATTCTGCCCGTCGGCACGCCGCTCGTTTCTCGTCACAACGATGTTCTGCGGCTTCACGATCGGCTCCGCGCTCGGCGGATTCGCAGCCGCCGCGCTCATCGAGCACTTCGGCTGGCGCTCGGTGCTGTTCGTGGGCGGCATCATGCCGATCGCACTCGTGCCGATCCTCGCGTGGCGGCTGCCGGAATCGGTGCGCTATCTCGCCAGCCGCGGCGCACATCGCGAGCGCATCGAACGCACGCTCGCGCGCATCGCCCCCGATGCCGACCTCGCAGACGCGACGTTCACGACGTCCGGCGCGAAAGCGGGCGGTTCGCCCGTGGCTCACCTGTTCCGTCCCGAACTGCTGCGCGGCACGCTCTTCATGTGGCTGGCCTTCTTCATGAGCCTGCTCGTGATCTACCTGCTGTCGAGCTGGCTGCCAACGCTGCTGCGCACGACCGGCGCCTCGCTGCGCACGGCGGCGCTCGTCACGGCGATGTTCCAGGTCGGCGGCACGCTCGGCGCGATCGTGCTCGGCTGGCTCATGGACCGGCTCAACCCCTGCTATGTGCTCGGTGCGAGCTACGCGGCGGCCGGCGTGTTCACGGCCGCCATCGGCTCACTCACGGCGACGCCCTGGCTCGCGGCGGTTGCGGTGTTCTTCGCCGGTTTTTGCGTATCAGGCTCGCAGGTGGGCGCCAATGCGTTCTCAGCGGCGTTCTATCCGACCGATTGCCGCGCAACCGGCGTGAGCTGGGCCAACGGCATTGGCCGGCTTGGCTCGGTGGTCGGCTCGGTCGCGGGCGGCGCGATGCTCTCGATGGGGCTGACGTTGCCTTCGGTCTTCGTGATCGTCGGCGTGCCTGCGGTCGTTGCGGGCATCGCGATGGCGGCACTCGGACGCTGGCGCACGCAGGCATCCCTGGCGCCGCGCGACGACTTGCTGCTGAGCGGGGATTGAACGCGGCGCACGCGCCGCAGGAAGTAACACAAATAAAACGACGAACGCACGAGCGACGTCGACACGACTGGAGATCGTTCAATGAAAAAGATCATCGCCGCGACCTGCGCGGCGTCATTCGGCATGGCCGCAAGCAGCGTGGCCCATGCCCAGGGCAGTGTGACGCTCTACGGCATTCTCGATACCGGCATCGAATATCTGACGCATGCAAATCGCGCGGGCGACAGCCTCGTGCGCATGCCCGGCATCACGGGCGAGATGCCATCGCGCTGGGGCCTGCGCGGCGCCGAACCGCTCGGCGGCGGCCTGTCCACGGTATTCGTGCTCGAAAGCGGCTTCAACGTGCGCGGCGGCGACAGTGGGCAGGGCGGACGCCTTTTCGGGCGCCAGGCGTGGCTCGGCCTTGAAGGGCCATTCGGCGTGCTGAGCTTCGGGCGTCAGTACACAATGACGTTCTGGGCGCTGCAGGATTCGGATCTGCTCGGGCCGGACATCTATGGCGGCACCGGTACGTTCGACAACTACGTGCCCAACGCCCGCAGCGACAATACCGTCGCATGGAAGGGCAAGTGGCACGGCGTAACGGCGGGTGCGACCTGGTCGTTCGGCCGCGACGCCGCCGGCACGGGCAACTCGCCCGGACAGGGCACCTGTGCCGGGCAGATACCGGGCGACTCGCGGGCATGCCGTCAGTGGTCGGCGATGCTGCGCTACGACGCACCGGCAGGCTTCGGCGTCGCCGCCGCGTACGACCAGCAACGCGGCGGCCCCGGCGCAGCTGCGAACTTCTTCGACGGCGTGACGCCAATACCGCTTACCAACTCAGGCGACACCGACTCGCGCATCCAGCTGAACGGCTATGCCCAGCTCGGGCCGGTGAAGGTGGGCGGCGGCTGGCTCGGGCGTCGGGTCGACACGGTCTCGGGCGCGCTGCCTGACGTGCAATCGAACCTCTACTACATGACTGCCTCGTGGTACGCGACGCCGGCATGGCTGATCGACGGCGGCGTATATCGCATGATCAACAGCGACCAGAACGCGCGTGGCACGCTCGTCACGCTGCGCAGCACCTACCTGCTTTCCAAGCGCTCGGCGGTCTATTTGCAGGGCGGCTACCTCGCCAACAGCGCACATGCGGCCTACACGATAAGCCAGGGCGGCGCGGGCGCGTCGCCGGGGGCGGGCATGTCGCAGCTTGGCGTGATGGCCGGCATCCGGCAGATGTTCTGACGCCTCGAAAGCGGCTCGCAATCCGGTTATGTTTTCTGTGCCGGCACCGGCTCCCGGCTAGCCGCCTGCAGCGCGGCGTTACGAACTGCTGCAGGGCGGACCCGGTCCACCGCTCCTGCTGCTGGAAGTGCTGCTGCGTGAGGATAAGTCCGTCGTGGAAGAGCGGTTTTTGGATCCGCATGGCGTGGTCTGCCGCTATTTTCGTTTATTGAACGCAGGATTCTGAACGCGGCATTTGACTTTTGTATACGGTCAATATCATTCGGTATACGAATTATGGAAATAATACATTTTATTCTTTAAATATGCGGATCGACTATCTTGAATTGATTGAATTCCTGTCGTGAATTTATTGACGATCGTCACAACTCTTCAGAATTCACCACCACATACGGGCGTATCCTCGGTCACTATGTCCGTAGAATGATCGATGAGTTTGTGTGATATGCCGTCTGCCTGTCCTTATTTATTTCATAATTAACACTATTTCACATGTTAAAGGCGTTAGCGATGACGGGCAGGCTTTGACTTAATTCGGGCAAACCGTTTTAATGTGCGGCACAGGATGCATTGGAAAGCGGAAACCACATCATGGAATGTCGTCACGATCATCATCGCTGAATCGCGCACGTGCATTGCTAAGCACGGTAGCGTGTTGCGATGCCAAATCTGGGGTGCAATAAGGGCTTCCAGAACTCATACACTCAGGAATACTGATGGACGGCTTTCAGAGGAAAACTCCGAAATCTCGCATTTCGATCACACTGGATCTGCATACGGTCTTGTCGATATTGATCTTCCTGCGCTCGGCCAGCGGCGCTTGCTCGCGGCCTGCACTGAAGTCGCCCGCGACCAGCAGCTTGAGCGGCAGTTCGACCTTCTGGACCCCGCATTGCACACTACCTGAAGCTGATCTAGCGCGAGAACATCGGCACGACCAAGGACCGGCGTCTGCTCGAGCTGAACAACTGGATCAAGGGGCTCGTGACCGAGATGAAGGGCCCGGGCGATGAGTTGCAAGCATCGCACCCGCTGCGCGAGGCGAAGGTGACGGTCGAGGACATCGAGGACAACCCAGGCTGCTTCCGCATCAAGCTGTTCACTATTCCGCACTTCCAGGTGGAAGGCATGGACATCGGCCTGTCGCTGGTGTCGCAGATGCCCACGGCCAAGGGTTGATCACGGCGCTCAGCTGACGTTTTCTGTGCAAGCCGCCGGGGTACCCGTGATTGCCCCGCCGGTGCTTTTTCCGTTTTTGCGTATCCAGGAGGTTTTCGATGTCGTGGCTCATGCCGTTACAGGCTTATGAATTGAAGCTGGCGCCGCATCCGGCGCCGTTCTCGATCATGAAATTTGCTGGCAATGACCGGATCAGCCAGCTCTACGAGTACGAGATTGAATTCACAAGCCCGATGGCGGGTATTCCGATGGATCAGGTGCTCGGACGTCCAGCCCGGTTCATCATCGATCCGGTCGACCCGAACATGGGTCACCTGCAGCGCATGTTTGGCGAGAACGCCGGGAAGTTCAGCAAGAAGCCGCCCGCGCAGACCGTCCACGGCATCATCACGAAGTTCGATGAGCACGAGACCTCCGCAGACGAGACGCGTTACCGCGTCAGGCTCGAGCCTGCGATGGCGGACCTCAACAGGGGCAGGACAAGCCGGCTGTTCCAGAAGCAGTCGGTCGAAGAGATCATTACCGACACGCTGCGGCACTATGGTTATCGGGCCGGTGTCGACTTCAGGTTCAACCTGCGTGGCCAGTACAAGCGGCACGAGTACATCACCCAGTACCACGAGACAACGTTCGCGTTTATCCAGCGCATCTGTGCGGAAGAGGGGATCTGGTTTCGCTGGGAGCAGAAAAAGGACTACGCGGTGATGGTGTTTGGTGACGATCTCGATGCGTACGCCCGCAAGCAGCGTACGGTACCGTATCGTCGTGATTCGGGGCTCGAGAGCGTTGGAGCGGACGCCATCAAGTCGCTGCGGCGGCGCACCCGGCGCGTGCCGCAATCAGTGCGCCTGCATGACTACAATCACCGCCAGGCTGACGTGTCGTTGCTGGTCGAGGAAAACACGGCGCGCGGCGACAAGACCACTAACGCCGTCGATTATCACTGGGGTGAGCACTACGAGACGCCGGAGGAGGGCCAGCGTATTGCCCGTCTGCGGCACGAGGCTTACCTCGCGAGTCAGGTGACGTTCATCGGAACCGGCAATCCGTTCTGGCTGGAAGCCGGGGAGGTCATGCTGGTCGACCCGATTCAGGTCGATGCGAAGCACGGGATCTTCATTACGTCGGTACGCTCGCACGGCGGACGCAACAAGTCGTACCGGGTGACGTTTGAGGGGATTCCCTCTGACCGGGTGTGGCGCACATCGATGGAATCGATCGTGAAACCGGAGATCAGGGGTGTCCTGCCGGCCCGGATTACGTCACCTGGAAACTACAAATACGCCTATCTGACGGAAGAAGGCTGGTATGTCATCAAGCTGCCGTTCGATCTGGACGAGTGGAGTCCGGGCGGCACGAGCCGGCCGGTGCGCTTTGCCAAGCCCTACAGCGGCGACAACTACGGTCATCACTTCCCGTTGATCGATTCCGCGGAAGTGGCGCTCGAATTTACGGCCGCGGATCCAAATCGGCCCATCATGATCGGTGCGATGCATGACAGCCTGCATCCCGATCTCGTCAACAACCTCAACAATACGCGCAATCTCATTCGCACGGCAGCGCAGAATGAGATGCGCATGGAGGACAAGGAAGGCGTCGAGCATATTCACCTGACGACGCCGTTTCAGACCAGCGAGCTCAATCTCGGGCATATGGTCGACGGCAATCGCAAGGAGCGGGGAAAAGGTGCGGAGTTGCGTACGGACGAGCACGTTGCAGTGCGAGGAGCTAAAGGCGTCCTGATCTCGGCGCACTCTCAACCTGCAGCGCGGGGCGCGCAACTAGACATGCAACCCGCCCAGGCATTACTTGAGCAGGCCCTTCAGCAAATGCAGGCACTCGGTCAGGCTGCGATCGCCGCGCAAGCGGTGGCAGCAGACTACGAACGTCAGCGCGAGTTGCTGAATGGAACGCTCAAGGACCTGAAACGCGCGGGCGTTCTTGTGAGCGCACCTGACGGGATGGGACTGGCTTCCGGGACGGATCTCCAGCTGAGCGCGGACAACCATCTGATTGCGACCGCTGGTGGGAACGCCGATATCGGCGTCGTGAAGCGCTTTACGGTCGCAGCCGGTGAGCTCGTGTCGATTTTCGCGCGCAAGCTCGGGCTGAAACTCTATGCCGCGCGCGGCAAAGTCGAGGTTCAGGCACAGAGCGATGAAATGCACCTTACGTCGGACAAGGACATGTGGATGACCAGTGCCAATGGTCGAGTCACAATTGAAGCGAAAAGCGAGCTTCTCCTCAAATGCGGCGGATCCTATGTCCGGATTTCGTCTACAGGCATTGAAGATGGCACGCAGGGTAAACGGAAGATCAAATCGGCCGCCTTCAGCCGGCAGGGCCCAGCCAGCCTCCCTGGCGACCTGCCCGTGTTGCCCGTACCCGCTGAGACGGAATGCGCGCAGCGCGCGAGTCGCGCCGGCATGCCTTTCGCACGCATGTAATTCTGTTGCCACCGACTTGATCCGGTATGCCACTTACCGAAATTGAACTTGTGCTGGACCGCTTTCGGACCCAGTACGCCGCGTATAAAGCAATTCATCCGCGGTTGCATCTCTATGCGCTGATCGATTTCGCCACGATATCTGATAACAGGCAGTGTGCCTTGTCCGACATCATCGAGACGATGCCGCGCGTATCGCTGTACGCTAATACCGGTCTTGACAACCTGGCGGAGACGGGGCCCGTGTTGGTCCCATGTCCCGAGCCGGAAGGCGTTGAACCGTTGCGCCTGATCCGCGCGCTTCTAGGGCTGGCCAGACGCGATAGCCGGCTCGTGTCGTGGTTGTGGGTCACGCATGAGGTTGAACCACTCGTGGACCACCTGCAGACGCTGCTGCACGCACGGCTTGAATCGGACGGCAAGGAATCGTGGTTCTTCTTTCATCAGCCGGCTTACCTGCCGGTGCTGTATCGGACGCTGCCTGACGACATCCGGCGGTACATGTTTGGCCCGTGCATCTCATGGTGGTGTCTGGACTTCCATGGCGCAATGGTCGAACTGCCCGGCGAGAATCTGCCGATCCCCACGGCGTGGGGGGCTTTTCCCGTCTCAGAAGATGTCGAAGAGGAAATTTACCGCGTTGGCGCTCCCGCCCAAGTGCTGGCATGGCTTCAACGCGCTCGTCCCGATGTGCTCGACAACACGCTTAACGCCAATGAGCGATTGCAGCGGATCACGCCATTCGTCGGGTGTGCATTCGGATATGGCCTGACCGGCAAGGTCGATCAGGGTGTGTATGCCGCAACGGGCCTGTTGTATGGACGAAGGTACGACGAGCATCCTGCGCTGCAGGCTGTCCTCACGCGTTTGCAGGAAAACGGGCAGACGCTGATCGATGCCTACATGGCGGTAGGCGACACGGTCTGGCGAGAGGTGAGCGAGGCGGCCCGCCTGCGAGCTGCGGAAGCCGCGGCGCAGGAATACCACGCAAGGCTGATGGAACGCGGTTACACGTTCGTGCGCGTCCAAATCTTGAACGACACCGATATCCCCAGGCGAAAGATCGAACTGCTGTCATCCGGTGAAAGCTATCTGGGCGGCGCGATGCTGGGCGACGTTGACGCTAGAGGGTTTGAGGCTGCCACGATCGAGATCGCATCCGCGCGGGTGCCGGTTCCGGGCACCCGTGTCACTGTGAAGTGGATCGGGCCAACGGGAGCGTCATCGGATGAGGTTGTGGTGACTGGGGACCTGCCCCGTGCCGATGGAGAAGGGATAGCGGTCGTGAGGTTTGCGCGCAACTGGCGAATCTACGTGAGCATGCATGCCGATGCACCGAAGGGGGCCGCTCGGCAGTGGTAAGGAAGCTCCAACGTCAACTGCGACGTCGAGCGGAAACACGTCTGCGACGTTAGATAAAGATAGGGAGAGGAACATTTCGACTTTTGGTTATTTTTCTTACGACTACATCACTCACAGGATGCATGTCTACTGCATTCACAATCTGGTGCGAGAAGTAGCGCATGTCTGACCCCCCACTTCAATTGTTGGAAGTAGTAGCCGAAGGTTGAAGAAGAAGGTCTCTTAACGGTATGTGACTGTACGCATAGAACGGGCAACCACGTGGCTACGTCGATGCATCGGCATGGAGTGCGAACTACACCGAGGACTATATTCCTGAGTTCCACCTTGAAACAACGTCCGGTAAGAATCTGCTCTTGAGTGGAATTCGGGTCAAGGAATTCTCTAAGGGGGGACGGGATCTTCCGAATGTTGTTCGCCAAATCCACGCGTCGGGAAAACGATCAGGGTGGTGTGGCGCGTTGGCGCACGGCAAGACGATGAGTCCAAGTGGAAGACATACACCAGGGACGTGGCGATCACTGGCGCGACGTCGAGCATGCCAGACGCGATGAACTTTCTAATCGTACGTTTTTTCCCCGGCCGCAATGTAGAGGCGGAATTTGTTTCTGAATCAGCCAATCCCGATGGTAAACCAAGGGATCAGTTGTTCCATGGTCGTCGAGTAATGGGAGAATAGGAATACAGGACTGGATAACCGACAATCCGATGCACTTCCTGCAGTCGATGAAGACCGCCACGCAGCAGAATGCGGAAGAATTCATGACCTGTACCACGTGCGAGCAGCAGCCGTGGTTCGGTTTCTTCTTCGATAGCACTGAAGATAGTCGAGATCTCGACTTGCCGTTGGAGAAGTAATCCTTGGAAGCTGTCGCGAGTCAATAGAGAAGGCGCTACGACGGCGTGGTGGTGGTAGTCGATGAAGCTAACGAAAGGTGGGCGATGAGGCGAGCGATATGTGGATTCTTAGTACTGTTGTTGATCATGCTGACCGGCTGCGCCGTCGGTCAGCCGAGTGGCTACGTCGATGCGTCGGCGTGGGGCGCGAACTATACCGAAGACTATATCCATGACTTCTGGATCCAAACGGCTTCGGGGAAAGACACCGGAGTGGGAGGGGTTCAGTTGGCGGAATTTTCGCGAGGTGGGAAGTCTGGAAGCATCTGTTGCTCATTAATGCCGGGCGTCGGCCAGTCGATCAAAGTGGTGTGGAGCGTTGGTGGGCGTCAAGAACCCAGGTCAGAGTGGAAGACATACAGTCGCGACGCCGTGGTGAAAGGAACAATGCCCAGACAACCACAATCGCATAGCTATCTGGTTGTTCGGTTCTTTCCTAACCATGAAGTTGAAGCGGAGCTATTTCCTTCTGCCGAGCTGTATCCAGAGAATCCCCGAGTCGACAAGCTGTTTTCCAGCCAACGCGTGATGCGCCATATAGGGGAATAAAAATGCAGGACTGGATAACCGACAAGCTGATGCACTTTTTGCAGTCGATGAAGACCGCTACTCAGCAGCATGCGGAAGAGTTCATGACGTGCACTACGTGTGAGCAGTAGCCGTGGTAACCGTGGTCGTAAAGGAGAAGCAGGCAATGAGATGGATTGCAGGCGTGTTCTTCGTGATGATGTTTGGCGTGCTCGGCGGGTGCACCCTCGGTCAATCAAGTGGCTATGTCGACGCGTCGGCCTGGAGTGCGAACTACACGGAGGATTACATCCACGACTTCTGGATCCAGACTGTTGAAGGTAAGGACACCGGCCTGGAAGGCATTCAGGTCAAAGAGTTTTCGAAGGGAGGAACAGGCGGCTCTGAATGTTGCTCTTTAATTCCCGGAGTCGGGCAGACGATCAAGGTGATGTGGCGCATCGGTGGGCGTCAAGACGATAGGTCCGAGTGGAAGACGTACAGCAAGGATGTCGTGGTCATCGGCGCGATGCCAAAGAAAAAAGACTCCTACAACATCTTGATGGTTCGATTCTTTGATGGCCGTCAGGTAGAAGCGGAGTTAATACCGGACCGGGGAGAAACCGGCTTGCCGAGTCCACGGGTCGACAAAGTGTTTTCGGGGCGGCGGGTAATGCGCCACTTGGGAGAATAACGATGCAGGACTGGCTAACTGACGATCCGATGCACTTCTTGCAGTCGATGAAAACCGCCACGCAACTGCATGCGGAAGAATTCATGACTTGCATCACTTGCGAGCAGCAGCCGTGGTTCAGTTTCTTCTTCGACGGCACGGAAAACAATCGTCGGCTCGATGAGCCAAAGCAGAAACTATCAAACATTGCGAGGCTGTTCGATGGTCACCTTGAGGAGCGACCACTAATCTGGAGGTTCTACTACCCCGGCGTGGGCACGCCTCTCGATGCGAGCGATCCTGGTTGGTGGGAAAAAATTCGTGACAGTGAAACGTTAGGTGGTGGTGCGGGAATGGGCAGCGACGTGCGCCTGGCGAAGGCCGAGAAGGAATTTGTTGAAAGCTTGGCGAACAATCACAAAGTCAACCGCATCGACATCGCCGTGTTCGGTTTCTCGCGTGGCGCGACGCTCGCCCGGGCGTTCGTGAACCGGCTGCTGAAGAAGTGCACGCTGAAAGACGGCGTGCCGCACTGGCCGTGTCCGACGGCGGTGGACGGCCAGTCGGCACCGCTGCACTTCCGCTTTCTCGGTGTGTTCGATACGGTCGAGTCGGTCGGGCTGCCAGCCCATAACCTTTCCGACATGCGCATGATGGTGCCCGAGCAGGTCGAGCGGTGTGTGCACTTCGTCGCCGGTCACGAACTGCGCGCGTGCTTTCCATCGACGCCCGTGCGCGGCACGCAGGCATTCTACGAAGAACTCGTGTTGCCGGGCGTGCATTCCGATGTGGGCGGCGGCTATCGGCCCGAGGAACAGGCCCGTTCCGATCTGCTCGCACGCATAGCGCTGAACCGCATGCGACTTGAGGGAGCAATAAGTGGCGTGCCGTTCACCGCGCCAAAGCTCGCCGAAAAGGACGTGTTCGACCTGTTTGAATACGACGAGGACGTCAAGGCGCTGTTCGATGAGTACATGGGCGCCGTGAATGCAAACGGGACTCTGGAGCGGCAGATCTTCGCGCACATGCGCCTCTACTACGGCTGGTTGAAGGTGCGTTTCAACGAGCGGCCGTGTGACGTCTACAAAGGGGTGTGCTCGGCCGATCCGGAAATCCAGGCGCAGCTTGGGCGGATCCAGCAGTTCCACGAGCAAATGAAGATCGACGTGGACACGATGAACTGGCGGGCATATCTGACGCAGTTGTGGAAGACAGATCGAGGCGAATACGATCGCGTGATCGAAACGGTCGGTGGTAATCGCCCCGCCAACAAGCCGCTGTCCGAAGAGCAACTGGCCTACTGGGACGCGTGGCTGAACCCACCGACCCTGTCTCCCAACATGATCCGCTTCTTCGATCAATACGTGCACGATTCACGCGCTGGATTCCTCCGTATCGACGGCAGTGGGTACCTCAAACCGCGCCAGATCATCGACGTTAAGGGGGCGAGTGCTAGTACGGCCCAATCGGGGTCAACGCGAGCGTCCGGTCAGACGGCGGAAACCTTGCCAGAGGCTACGACTTCTTAATTGCGATTTCTGAAGGTAATCGGGTATGGCTGTTGACTTCGCGAAGCTTCCGTCAGTGGAACCGGTGCCCGAGAATCCGCCGTCGAGGATTGTCTGGACCATTGTGTTTTTCGTCGTTGTGATCGCCGGAATTTTCCTGGTATTGCTCCTCTGGCCCAAGGGTGAGCCGACCCAGACGCCCTGGTTCTGGATATGCATTACGGTGTATCCGCTGGGTATCGCAACCTTCGTTGTCCTTCGGCGCTATAGCGTCTACGAGGGGCGTCGGCTGGACGCCATCGCGTGGAACGACGCACGTGAAATATACGTGAACGACGTGTTTGACCTGGCCAGCCGGCCGCTCGGCATTCTTGTCGCGAACTGCAGGTTTGCCAGTGAGGCGAAGGACGATGACTTTGGCAAATTGCTGGATGGTTCCGTCAAGCTCGAACCGCGGACGGCTCTGAAGCCAGGCACGCCTCCGGTTAATGGGCGCTGGTTCGAGAGGCCGGACCGAAACGAGGATGGGATGCGCTTCAGGAGCGACAGCGAACGCCGACGTTTTGTCCTGACGTGGGCATTCAGCACGGTGACAAATGCGGTTGCGGAAGCGGTACGTTCGTTGCCACCAGATTTGAGGTTGAAGGTCCAGTTATTGCTGTCGGGCATGGCGGACATGGACGAAGCACTGGCAATCTGGAACAGGCAATGGGCGCGGGCGGATCTACGCCCGGTTCAGGTCAGGCTCATGCCAGAGCCATCGGACCTGATGTACGCCGACATGTGGCTTGACCGGGTCAGCCGCAGGCTCGACGAGGAAGCGCGGCTTCTCGTTTGCGTGAGACTGAACGCAGTTCATGAGGCGCTTCCGCCTGACGGAAGTGCCGAGGCGGTGGCCACCCTTCTCGTTGCGCCCGCGTCGGTATGTCAGCAATTCAAGCTTGCGTCGATCGCGATGTTGCATCGGCCGAACGGGACAGACGACTGTGGCATAGACGATGCCCTCGGGCGTTCCCTGCGTTGGGGGTGTGGCGAGCCGGCGGAGATCACACGGGTCTGGCAAGCCGGGCTTGATGGTGTCGACGCCAATGCGGTAGCCAAAGCTGTGGTCAAGGCAGGTATTGACGCAAAGGTGGCGGATATCGACTGCATGGTTGGCCATGCCGGAAGTGTGGCGCCGTGGTTTGCCGTGGCGTGCGCGGCCAAAGGCGCGGTGCACGATGGTGCGCACCAGCTAGTAGCGACGGCAGGGAAGACCGGCGCCTGTTTTTCGGTTGTTCGAAACACGGGTTGACGAGAAAGCGTCCGCGAGATTTCAGGTGTCTGGTCCAGTAACGACCCGGCGCACATCGCAATTTACCCCATCAATCCGGAATCACATCATGGTCAGGCGGTACGACATTCTGAAGGGCGACAGGACGACAGCGGATGGCACCGTAGTGGGTGGCGATCTCAACGACAGGGTTAGCGAGCGCGAGCAGGCCTACGAGAGGGACGAAGTATGGTGTCCTGAATGTCGGTCGACAGGTTACATCGTGTGTGACGGTCCGCGCCCGTCAATGACAGGACCCGATGGCAGGGAAGGCGCACTGAGCGATGACCTGTGCGCGTGCAGGTGTGATCCTCCTCCGCGTCTGCTTCCATCGCAATACTCATCTCACGTGGATGTTTGAGCGTAGGCCAAAACTGCCGCGGCAGCTTCACTTCCGAGGGCAGGCCACCGGCTTTGCCATCTGGCATTGCAACTTCACCTTCGACTGTAACGACATATGCTACGCAAGTTCCGGACCGACATTCTGAGCGTCGTCATACTGGTTGTGCTGCCCGGATTGCTGATCTGGTTCAGGGGCGACTCGTGGTTGGATCTGCATTCAGCCGAGAGTCGGGCAGGGTGGATCGTCGCTCTTTGTGTCGTGTTCGTCGTGCTGTTCCTGTGGTTCAGCTTCGATGAGTCTTCCCGTCCAGCGATAGCCGCACGGCGTATCCGGTATTGGGTAGCGAAGCAGTTCAGCTCGTCATCTGCACAGACCGGTAGCGCGGCGGTGGGTTCGCGCGCTGCAGACTTGCGTAACAGTCTTCGCGATCGGCACGGCTGGCGCTGGCGTTACCGCGAGCGTTGGGTGCTGGTGGCCGGTGACGAACCGCTCGTCAAACGTCTCGCTCCAGGCCTTGTCGACACCGGCTACCTGATCACCGGCGATACCGTCCTGCTCTATGCGAAGCAGACTACCGACAGGCTCGACACCGAATGGCTTGAACAGATTCGACGCCTGCGCGCGTGCCGGCCGATCGATGCGATCGTGGCGGTGACCCGCAACCGCACGTCGGCGAGAACTGCGTTCGACGCCGACGAGCTTGCCCAGCGCCTGGCGCGCCACGCCCGCGCACTGCGCTGGGCGGCGCCGACTTATCTGGTCAACGTAACGGATTTTGGCACCGAGCCGACGGGACCGGACGAGGCCATCGGCTTTACCTGGTCGAACGCACGTGTGAACGCGGACGAGGTCAGCACATCCCTGAACGGCCTGGTCCGTAATCTCGCCGATACTGGGGTTGCACGCATCGCCGGGGACAATCACGACCGCTACCCGGCGGAACTTTCGCAGCACATTGAAATGCTGGGCAGCTCGCTGTCGGGACTCGTCCTGCAGACGGCCCGCTCGCGCTACTGGCGCCACGCCGTTCACGGCCTGCTTTTCGCACCGCTATTCAGGGAGCGGGAACTGGCCCCACCTGGGGCCACGGGTAAAGCCATTGAAGAGGGGGAAGGCAATCCGGTCGCCCTGCAGCACCGCTCGATCTGGCAGACCGTAGCAGACCACAGCCGCCGGGTCCAAGGCCGCCGCGTGGGTTTTTCGCCTTCGATCATCGCCGCGTGGATTACGACAGGCGTGGTCGGCCTCTGGATCGTTGGCACGATGGTGTCGGGCTTTTCGAACCGCGCAACGATTGCCGCAGCGCAGGAAACGCTCGCGAAAGTGTCAGGAACCCTGAGCCCGGCGCAGGGCATGCAAACGCTGGACAGCCTCGACAAACAGATCGACACGCTTGAAATTCGCCAGCGCGATGGTGCGCCCTGGACAACGCGCTTCGGGCTGAATCGTGACAGCGCCCTGCTCGCCGCGCTGTGGCCCGGCTATGAGGACGCTGCAGGCCGTATCCTCGTTGGGCCGATCCGCCAGAATCTGGAGGATCGCCTGCGCCAACTTGCCGCTACGTCCGACGCCGAGATCGCCAGCGGCGGTAACGCCCAGGCACAGGCCGCGTACGATACGCTCAAGGCCTACCTGATGCTCGCGAAGCCCAAGCGGGCCATCCCGTCGTTCCTCACGTCCGAGCTCCTGGCAACGCAGGCGCCTGCACGCCCGCCCAACTCTGCGCTTTCGGCCGGCACGTGGGAGGACCTTCGCCAGCACGCGATCGGATTCTTCGCGGACCATCTGGGTCATCGACCTTCGACGAATGGATCGTCGCTCGCGATCGTCCCGGACAGTGGCCTGGTCGCCGCCACGCGCCAGACGGTCATTGGCGTGCGCGGAATCCAGAATTCGACCGAAGCAATCTACGAGCAGATCCTCGACGACGCGAAGCCGAAATATCCGCCGCTCTCGCTGGCCACCCTGCTGGGTGACACCACCGGGCGCGGCCTGTTCAACACCACCCAGACCCTCCCGGGCGTCTTCACGCGCGACGCGTGGGAGCAGCGCATCTCGAACGCGATCGACGACGCGAGTAAGCAGGGGGACGTCGGCGGCGACTGGGTGCTCTCGGACGCGAAAACGTCAAACGCCACGTCGTCGACGCTGAAAGCGGAACTGCATCAACGCTACTTCGACGATTACGCGCGCGCATGGGAGCAGTTCCTCAACAGCCTGCGCTGGCAGAGCGCCTCGACACTGTCGGCCACCGCCGACCAGCTCTCACTGCTGGGCGACCCGCAGCGCTCGCCGCTGGTCGCGCTCATGAATGCCATCGTGTATCAGGCCGGCGCGGGCGTCACGGCACAATCGCTCTCGGATACGCTGATCAGCAAGGCGCAGCACCTTGTTGGCGCCAACGAGAAAGATCCGGCGAAACAGGTACAGCCTCAGCTCGCACCGCTCGCGAATGCATTCGGGCCGATCCTACGGCTCAGTGGCAGCGATCTCGTACCCGCCGCGCCGGCGCAGAGCGGCAAGGCGGCTGCACAGGTGGCGACGACCGGTGACCTGAGCCTTGCCCGCTATCTCGAGCGGGTTACGGCAATGCGCCTGAAGCTGGAGCAGATGGTGAACAGCCCGGATACGGATGCGATGTCGCGCGTAGCCGCGCAGGCTGTGCTGCAGGGCAAGACATCGGACATTGCGGACAGCCGCGACTACGTGAGCCGTGTCGCGGCAAGCCTCGGCCAGCAATGGGCCGGTTTCGGCCAGTTGTTCCAGGCGCCGCTCGACCAGACCTGGCAGGCGGTGGTGCAGCCCGCGGCAGCCAGCCTGAACGACATCTGGCGCAGTTCGATCGTCGCTGACTGGAGCAACGCCTTCGGAGGCCGCTATCCGTTCGCCGATTCGGACAACGATGCGTCGTTGCCAGAGATGGCCCGCTTCATGCGGCCGGACAACGGCGTGATCACCCGGTTCGTCACGACGCAGCTGGCCGGCATCGCCGAGCGCCAGGGCGACCGCTGGGTGGTCGCGCAGGGTGGGGGCACGCAACAGGATGCCCTGCGCCTCGATCCAGGCTTCCTTGAGGGGCTGAACCGGTTGATGCGGGTCTCGACTGTACTGTTTCCGTCCGGCGACGCGCATATCCGGTTTGACCTGCGCGGTGTCGCAACGCCTGGCGTGACCGACATGAAGGTCGTGCTGTCGGGGCGTGAGCTCGACTACTTCAACCAGAAAGAGGAATGGGTCCCATTCGAATGGCCAGGCCAGTCGCTGGAGAACCTGTCGCATATCGAATGGCAGACGGAGTTGGGCGGCCTGCGCTCGGCGCTCGATGCTCAGGGCAGGTTTGGACTGATCCGGCTACTGGAGCGGGCGAAGGTTTCCCAGCAGGACAATGCGCGTTATCTGCTCACGTGGACGCCGGATTCGAGCCTGGGCATTCCGCTGAAGGTCCGGCTGAGCAGCGACGTGGGAGCCGGCCCACTTGATGTCTTGCAGCTGCGGCACTTTGCGTTGCCCGCGCGCATCTTTCTGACGGGCAGCGCAAAGCCGGGGCCGAGGGCCACTGCCAGCAGTCCACCGCCTTTGCCGGCGGCCATTGCTGCGGCGAAACATGCGGCGATGCCCCTGCCGCATGGCACGGTGCCGGAGGCGGAATGAAGTTAGGCGAGCTGTTCAGGAGCCTCTTTCCGGCGCGCGAAGATGCGGGCGAACTTGCGCGCACGCCTCGATACGTGGGCGCCGTGGGTGCTGCCGTTTGCGGGCGAAGCCGGCGTCGGCCGTGATCCGGGCTACGAGGACCATCGCGCAGTGCGAAGAACGCAGCAAGGACGTAGACAAGTCGGATTGCAGCGCGCTGAAAGATGGAATCATGGGTGGACAGGTTTACGTTGCCAGTATGCCCCCAAGTTATCGACGCATAGAAAAACGTCAATCGACTCGGTCTTCCACGACCTTATATTCTGTTCCCACGCAATCGCTTCGGACCGCCACGAGCCAGGCAAGATGACCGGGGAGCCCTATGAAAATGGGTGCGACCTATAAGTCACGTCGATAGAAATAGCCTCGCACATGAAACCACAGAAGACGCAAGCGCAGGCTCAACAACGCGTCGCAGTCACGGGTGGATGGCGCTTCAATCCGACATGGGATATCTCGACGTCGTATTCGGATGTGCAGTACATCCCCGGTGTCGGGTCGAAATTCTCTGATACGGCGATCTTCAACATCGTTGGCGGGGTACTTCACTGGAAGGCCTCGCCTGTCTGGGACCTGGCCGGCGGCTACAGCTATACGTGGGCCTCGAAAGCCAACGGGATCGCGAACGCAGCGCAATACCATCAGTTCAGTCTTGCGCAGTTCTATGCACTCTCCAAACGTACCGGTATCTACCTGATCGAGGCGTATCAGCGGGCGAATGGAAAGATGCTGGGCACGAGCGGGGCAGGCAACATGATCACTGCTACCGCAAGCATCGGCGACGGCATGAACGGCGCGCCGTCGTCTTCGCCAAGCCAGCTTGCAGGTGCGATCGGGGTTGTCCACCGTTTCTAGCCGGATGCCCAATCGCGCCGACGACCCGCATCGAATTACGCCGCATCCGTGTACTCGTCGGCGTCTCTATGAAACAGCCCGAGAAATTGCCTGGCCGCGATGCTCAGAGGCCGGTCGCGCCGCACCACGCTCCCGTACGACGGTAGCTTTTGCGCGAACACGTAGTCGATGATCGCGACGATCCCGTGTTCTGCGTTGCGCTGGGCCACCGTCAGCGGGATCACGCCGAGCATCGGCGAGCGGTCGATGAGGTTCATCGTCGTCAGGATCGAGCCGGTTTCGATCAGCCCGCGCGGCATCGGCTGGTGGTGCATGCGGAACTCGCGTTCGACGACTTCGCGTGCAGGGCTTCCCGCCGGCTGCAGGATCCACGTGTAGTCGAGCAGTGCGCGGAAGGTGACGGGCCCGGTGCCCGCGAGCGGGTGGCCGCAGCCCGCAACGACGGCGAGCGCCTCGTCGTCGACCGCGCGGAACGTGCAGTCGGTCCCGACGTTGCGGCCGATCACGACCTCGAGCACGCCGTCGTGCAGCTGCGGCATCAGCCGGTCGCTGGTGTCGACCGCGATCTCAATGGCAAGCAGCGGGTAGCGTTCCTTCAGTTTCACGAGCGCGTCGGTGAGCCGCCCCGGCGCCGCCGCCATGATGCTGCCGATCGCGAGCCGGCCGGCGCTGCCGAGCTGCAGCTCCGCGAGTTCGCGGTTCAGCGCCTCGACACTGCCGCGAATGCCGCGGAAATAGCCGAGCACCCGCGCGCCCGCCGGATTGAGCACGAGCCCGCGGCCCACGCGGTCGAACAGCGGCTGGCCAAGCGCGCTCTCGAGTTCGGCCAGCATCTTCGTCGCCGCGGGCTGCGTCAGGCTGAGCCGGTCGGCCGCCGCGCGCAGCGTCGAGCACTCGTCGACCGCCAGCATCAACGCGATCTGGCGCATCCGCAGCCGGTTCAGCAATTGTGAAGTCGAGTCGCGTCGGTCGATCGAGCCCATTCTGATTACCCCTGGTTATCAATTCATCAAGAGTTTTCAATTTACCGACTCAATCCGTCTACCTAGTATGAACCCCACATGACGCATGGCCGGACCCCGGCCTCTACAGGAGACGCAACATGCAGAGCATTGCAACGGCCGCGCGGCGTACCGCGTACGCGGGAGGGGCGGCATGACAGTCGAGGCGAACCTGCCCGTCGTCGCGTTGACGCTCGGGGACCCGGCCGGAATCGGCCCCGAACTGATCGCGAAGCTGCTCGCCCAGCCGAACGTGGGCGCGCGTGCCAACCTCGTGCTGATCGGCGATCGCTGGCTCTGGGAAGCCGGGCAGCGCGTTGCCGGCGTCGAGGTCGAAACGGATCGGCTCGCGTCGCTCGCCGATGTGCGCAGCCGGCAAGCGACGGGCCGTCCCGCGTTCGTCGAGATCGACACGGTCGAGCCGGCGCAGGTCCGGGTCGGTCAGGTCTGTGCCGAAGGCGGCCGCTCGGTCCTGAGCGTGCTGGACCGCTGCATGGACGCGGCGCTCGCGGGCGATGTCGACGCGATCTGCTTCGCGCCATTGAACAAGCACGCGATGAAGCTCGGCGGCCTGCGCCACGAGGACGAGTTGCATCACTTCGCCGAATATCTCGGCGTCACCGGCTACTTTTGTGAGTTCAATACGCTCGGGGAACTGTGGACCGCGCGTATTTCCTCGCACATTCCGCTCAAGGATGCAGCGAGCTACCTGAGCGTCGAGCGGATCGGGCAGGCGGCCGAGCTGATTTACCAGTCACTGCTTGCGAACGGCGTGGCGCTGCCGAAGGTCGCGATCGCCGCGTTCAATCCGCACGGCGGCGACGGCGGCAGCTGCGGCCGCGAGGAAGTCGACATCATCGCGCCCGCGGTGCGAGCGCTGCAGTCGCGCCACTGGCCTACTGCCGAGCCGTTCCACGGTCCGTTCCCCGCAGACACGATCTTCCTGAAGGCCCAGGCAGGCGAGTATCACGCGATCGTCACGATGTATCACGACCAGGGGCAGATTGCGATCAAGCTGCTTGGCTTTTCGCGCGGCGTGACCGTGCAGGGCGGGCTGCCGGTGCCGATCACGACGCCCGCGCATGGCACCGCTTACGACATCGCGGGCCGCGGGGTCGCCGACGTAGGCGCGACGTGGCAGGCGCTGCAGATCGCCTGCCGGATGGGCGCCGCGCACCGCCAGCAGGCGATTTCCGTCTGACGCCCCGTTCGGTCACGCACGACCGCGCAGTTTCCGAATCCCATCGCCGATCGAATTAGACGAAATCAGACGAGACACAGCAATGAAGATCAAATCCGTACGAGCCCGCGTATTTCAATGGAAGGGCAAGACCGTGCCGCCGCAGGGCAACTTTTGCTCCAACGCCATGGACCTCCTCTATGCGCCGCAGGAGACGATGAGCACCTTCCGCTTCCATTCATGGACGGTGGTCGAAGTCGAAACCGACGACGGCATCGTCGGCCTGGGGAACGTGGCGCTGGCGCCTTCCATCGCGAAAGCCATCATCGACCAGTATCTCGCGCCGCTGGTGATCGGCCAGGACCCATGGGACTACGAATACCTGAACCAGCGGATGTACCGGGCGACCCACGCCTGGGGCCGCAAGGGCGTGGCCATGGCCGCCATCTCGGCAGTCGATATCGCCATCTGGGACATTCTCGGCAAGTCGGTGGGCAAGCCTGTGTTCAAGCTGCTGGGCGGCCGTACCAAGGAAAAGATTCCCTGCTACTACAGCAAGCTCTACCGCAGCGACCTCAAGGAAATGCAGAACGAGGCGCAGAAGTTCCTCGACCAGGGCTTCACTGCGTTCAAGATGCGCTTCGGCTACGGCCCCGCCCACCTGCAGCACGGCGTGAAGGAAAACCTCAAGTCGGTCGAGGCGATCCGCGAGGTGATCGGCTATGACAACGACCTGATGCTCGAGTGCTACATGGGCTGGAACGTCGAGTACGCAAAGCGCATCCTGCCGAAGCTCGAGAAGTTCGAGCCGCGCTGGCTCGAGGAGCCGGTGATCGCCGACGACATCGACGGCTACGCCGAGCTGAACCGTCTGACCAGCATCCCGATCTCGGGCGGCGAGCACGAGTTCTCGCTGTACGGCTTCCGGCAGCTGCTCGACCGCAAGGCGGTATCGGTCGTCCAGTACGACACGAACCGGGTCGGCGGGATCACGATGGCGCACAAGATCAACGCGCTGTGCGAGGCGTACTCGGTGCCGGTGATCCCGCACGCGGGGCAGATGCACAACTATCACCTGACGATGAGCACGCTCGCTTCGCCGATGAGCGAATACTTCCCGATGTTCGACGTCGAGGTCGGCAACGAGCTGTTCTATTACATCTTCGACGGCGAGCCGGTGGCCGAAAACGGCTTCCTGCAACTGCGCGACGACGTGCCGGGCCTAGGCCTCACGCTCAAGACCGAATTCCTCGACCAGTTCGAGATCGTGGAGTGATCATGGCGGCACGTTACCAGGGCGTATTTCCCGTCGCCCCAACGATCTTCACCGAGGATGGGGCGCTCGATCTCGATGGCCAGCGTCGCTGCCTCGACTTCATGATCGACGCGGGTTCGCATGGCCTCTGCATCCACGCGAACTATTCGGAGCAGTTCGCGCTCAGCGACGACGAACGCGAAACGCTCACGCGAGCGACCCTCGAGCATGTCGCCGGGCGCGTGCCCGTGATCGTTACGACCTCGCATTTCAGCGCGCGCATCTGTGCCGAACGCAATCGGCGGGCGCAGGCGCTCGGCGCAGCGATGGTCATGGTGATGCCGCCGTACCACGGCGCGACATTTCGCGTGCCCGAAGCGCAGATCCACACGTTCTTCGCCGAGGTGAGCGCCGGCCTGCAGATCCCGTTGATGATTCAGGACGCGCCGGCGAGCGGCACGACGTTGTCCGTGCCGCTGCTCGTGAAACTCGCCCGGGAGATCGACGCGGTGTCGTACTTCAAGATCGAGACGGCAGGTGCTGCGTCGAAGCTGCGCGAGCTGATCGCCCTGGGCGGCGATGCGATCGAGGGCCCTTGGGACGGCGAAGAGGGCATCACGCTGCTCGCCGACCTCGATGCCGGCGCGACAGGCGCGATGACGGGCGGTGGCTATCCGGACGGCATCCGCCAGATCACCGACGCGCACTTCGCGGGGCGCCGCGACGAGGCGGTCGAGCGGTACGCGCGCTGGTTGCCGCTCATCAACTACGAGAACCGGCAAGCGGGCTTCCTGACTGCGAAGGCGTTGTTGAAGGCGGGCGGCGTAATCGCGTGCGACAAGCCGCGCGCGCCGTGGCCCGAGTTGCACCCGCAGGTCCGCGCCGGCCTGCTCGACGCGGCGCGGCGGCTCGATCCGCTCGTGCTGCGCTGGGGGCGCTGACGAGGCGGGCGCAGCACACAGGCCGGCTTGCGCCGGTCCGGACTGGCCTCGACAAGCCGTCGGCGAAAAGACCGACGTGGCCAAACAATATTGGAGACACCATGACCATTCTGAACCCGGCAACCCCGGCATACGAAGCGGATGACACCATTCCTCGCCGCCGGTGGGTGCGCGTGATCGTGCCGCTGCTGCTCGCCTGCATCATCTCCTACATGGATCGCGTCAACATCGCGTTTGCCATGCCGGGCGGCATGAACGCCGACCTGGGACTGAGCGCATCGATGGCAGGACTCGCGGGGGGCATCTTCTTCTTCGGTTACCTGTTCCTGCAGATCCCGGGCGGCCGGCGCGCGGCGCTTGGCAGCGGCAAGAAGTTCATCGCGTGGTCGCTCGTGAGCTGGGCGGTTCTGTCGGGGCTCACGGGCCTCGTTACCCAGACCTGGGAGTTGCTCACGCTGCGCTTCCTGCTCGGCGTTGCGGAGGGCGGCATGCTGCCGGTCGTGCTGACGATGGTCAGCCACTGGTTCCCGGATCGCGAGCGCGGCCGGGCAAACGCGATGGTGATCATGTTCGTGCCGCTCGCGGGAATGATCACGGCGCCGCTGTCGGGCTTCGTGCTCGCCGCCTATGACTGGCGCCACTTGTTCTACTGCACGTCGGTCCTTTCCCTTCTGTTTCTCGGTGTCTGGCTCCTGTTTGCCGATGACGGCCCACAGACCGCGCGCTGGGTGTCGCCGCGGGAGAAGGCGTACATCCTTGACGCGCTGCGTGCGGAGCGTGAGCGCAAAGCGGCCGCGGGCGCGCCGACCGCCACGTCGCTGGGTGCGCTCTTGCGCAACCCGACGATCTGGCTGCTGATTGCGATCAATTTTTGCTACCAGGCCGGGATCTATGGCTACACGATGTGGCTGCCCACGTTGCTCAAGAACCTGACTCATACGGGCATGGGCAAAATCGGCCTGCTAGCGATGATTCCGTACGTCGCCATGGTCATTGGCATGTTCGCGACATCGTACCTGTCGGATCGTTCAGGCAAACGACGCCTCTTTGTGTTGCTGCCGCTCGTCGGCTTTGCCGCCTGCCTCGCGCTATCGGTGCTGACGCACGCGACGATGGCCGTCTCCTTCGCATTCCTGATCGGCTGCGGCTTCTTCCTGCAGGCGGCGGCGGGCGTCTTCTGGGCGATTCCGCCGAAGCTTTGCAGCGTCGAGGCGGCCGGCAGCGCGCGCGGCCTGATCAACGCGCTTGGCAATCTAGGTGGCTTTTGCGGCCCGTACGCGGTGGGGGTACTGACGCAGCACGTCAGCTCGGCGGCCGGTGTCTACAGCCTTGCCGTCGTGCTGGCGGTCTCCGGGCTGCTGGCGCTCACACTGCCGAAGCGTTGCGAGGACTGACGCGCAATCGGCCAAACCGGACAGATCGACGTGCCAGCGGCGTGCCGTTGCACAATACCGAAAACAAGGAGATGGGTTCGATGAATGACATCCTGCTGCTAGTGCAAAAATGCGCTCACACTTTCAGCTTCTACGACCTCGAGACGAAGATGGCGCTCAAGCACATCGTATTGCCGAGCTTTCCGCACGAATTCACCGTCGATGCGGAAGGTCGTTATGCGTATGTCGGCATCTTTGGGATCGAGACGGCCTGGACGCGCGGGCAGGACGGCGACCATCGCGTGGCCGAGATCGACCTGCATGAACGCCGACTGACACGCATGCTCGACTTGTGGCCGTACTACCGTCCGCACGGGATGGCGAGCGATGCATCTGGCCGACTCTATGCAATGAGCGAGGCCAACGACATGCTGCTCGTGTTCGACCGCCCGCGCGAGCAGGACGTGCCGAACATGGCGGTGCCGTCGGGCGGAGTCAAAACACACCTTGTCACGTTGACGCGCGACGCCAGCCGCGCTTACGGCGTGCATCTGCTGTCGAATACGGTCACGCAGTTCCATCCGCGCGATGCGACGATCGCGCCGCGCGCGGTGATGCCCGGCCCGCGCCCGGAGGGCAATGCGCTATCGAGCGACGAAAAGATCCTGTATGTCGCGAACCGCGGCGACGACACACTTGTTGCAATCGACACCGAAACGATGACGTGCGGCCGCCGCGTGAAGACCCGCAGCGACCCGAACCGCATCTACCGCACGAGCGCCCCGAACGGCCGCGATCTGCTCTTGCTGACGAACTCCGGCGAGCAGTCGATCTCGGTGTTCGACGCGGCGCAGCTCGAGGAAATCGAGCGCATCGCGCTGCCGGCGAACCCCACGGCGCTGTCGTTCCATCCGTTGCGTTGCGCAGCGTACGTGTCGTTCCAGGATGACCACGTGCGCGAACTCGATCTGGGTTCATGGCGCTTCGTCAACGACATCGCCACGCTGCGCGAACCGGATGCGTCCCATGTGGTCCCCGGTGGCAACTGAGCCGGGCGCGGCGGATCGCACGCTCACGCTGCCGGACGCGATCGTCGACGCGCATCATCATCTCTGGCTTCTCGACGGCCCGCTGCGCTATCCATGGCTTCAGGACGCGTACGATCCGGCGCATTTCATTCTTGGCGACTACGCCTCGTTATGCCGTGATTTCGATGTCGACGAATACCGCCGCGTCGCGGATGGCGCACCCGTCGTCGCGAGCGTGCATGTCGAGGCCGAGTGTGCGCGCGATGATGCGCTCGCGGAGACCCGCTGGCTGCACGAAGTCGCGGCGCGCGCGCCGCTGCCGTCGGCGGTGGTCGCGTGGGTCGATCTCCTGGCCGGCGACGCGGAGGAACGGCTCGGCGAACAGGCTGCGTATCCGCTGGTGCGCGGCGTACGGTTCAAGCCGCGCACGTCTGCGGGGCCGGGCTGCGCGCTCGACGGCCCCGGCACGCTCGACGATCCGCGCTGGCCGCGAGCGCTCGAACGGCTCGCGTCCCACGGCCTGAGCTGGGATTTGCGGGTGCCGTTCTGGCATCTCGGCGAGGTCGCGCGACTTCTGGCCGATGCGCCGCCAGTCGATGTCGTGCTCGAGCACGCCGGCCTGCCATGGGATCGCTCCGAAGCCGGTCTCGCGGCCTGGCGGCAGGGCATGGAGGCGCTCGCCGCGCTGCCGCGCGTTGCCGTGAAGTTATCGGAGTTCGGGCTGCGGGATGTCGCGTGGAACGAGGCGGAGAACAGGCGGATCATCGCAGACGCGCTCGCGATCTTCGGCGCAGGGCGCTGCATGTTTGCGAGTAATTTTCCGGTAGCCGGTCTGCGGGTCAGCTATCCGGCGCTCGTGCGCACGTTCGCGCAGGCTCTCGATACCCGCGGCTGGAGTGCGGCCGCGCAGCGCGCTGTCTGGCATGACAACGCGATCCGCATCTACCGGATCGAGACGCGCTGAAATTTCCCGCGCGGCGCCTGAGCCGGCACCCCTTTACCGATCAGTCGCCGCTGTCGCCTGAAGCGTCGATCGCGTTCAACAAATGGCGCAGTGCATGGCCTGCTGCGACGGACTCTTCCGGATCGAGCATCGCCGTCAGCGCGTTCAGCCGGCCGACCCGCTCGTCCAGTGCACGATCGATGCACGCCAGGCCTTCTTCCGTCAGTTCCACTTCCAGCCGCCGGCGGTCATTGGGATCGGGCAGACGGCGCACCAGGCCTTTGTCCTCCAGCCGGTCCAGCAGCACGGTCATCGTGCCCGTCGTGAGGATGGCGATGCGGCTCAGATCCGACGGCGATGCCGTTTGGGGGTAGCGCCGACGCAGCGCCGCCAGCACCTGGAACTGGCCCGATGTGATGCCGTGCGCCTGGGAAAGCTTGATCAACTCTCGCTCCAGCACGCCGCCCAGACGGATCACCCTGATCAGCATGTCGGCGTGTTGCAGATCCAGGTCGGGGCGCGCCGTACGCCATTCGGCGAGAAATTGGTCCACATAGTCAAGGGTAGTCATACACCAATTTTACTTGGCTCCAAATAACTTTGCAATTGATTGCTTGACATCAAGATACTCGACAACTAGTATTCGCTCATGGTCTGACCGGGGACAACAACCGGCCGACATCAGAAAGACAATGAAATGGGCGAGACAACATGGCTTTTGATTCCTCATGCGAGTTTCCGACGCAACTGGGCGATAGCGCCGCAATCTCCGGTGAGTCAGTTCGGTCGGCCTTTGACGCAACGTCGCATCGCTATCCGGAGCGTCCTTTTCTCCATATTCCCGCGCAGGCAGCGGTGGGGTATGGAGGCCAGCCGGTGGATTGGCAATACCGCGAGGCAGCCGTTCGCGTGCAGGCGCTGGAGGCCGATTTCCGCGAAGCTGGTCTGACGTACGGTCATCGCGTTGCCTTGATGCTCGATAACCGCGCCGAGTTCTTCCTGTGCTGGCTGGCGCTCAACGGCATCGGAGTGTCGATCGTGCCGCTCAACGCGGAGCACAGCGCAACTGAGATGGCGCATGTGCTGCGCGACAGTGCAGCCGTGATGGTGGTCACGCTGGAAGGACGAAAGGCGGCGCTGGAACCCGCGCTGAACCTCGCACTGGCCGGCACCGACGGGCCGTTGCCGCCAGTTTGGTGCCTTGGCGATGCCGCGTCCCAGGTGCCGGTGCCGCCCGGCACCTTCGCAGCCAGCGAGGACGAGTGTGCATTGGTCTATACCTCGGGCAGCACGGGTTTGCCGAAGGGCTGCATGCTGTCGAATGCCTACATGCTGGCTTTCGGCCGCTGGTACTTGTCGCTCGGCGGCCTGTGCGCAATCGAGCCCGGTGCCGAACGCCTGATCACGCCGTTGCCGCTGGTGCATATGAACGCGCTGGCCTGCTCGTCGATGGCCATGATCCTGAGCGGCGGTTGCATCGTTCAGCTGGACCGTTTCCACCCGGGCACCTGGGGGCAGACCGTTGCCGAGAGCGGGGCCACCATCGTGCATTACCTCGGCGTGATGCCGGCCATCCTGCTGCAATTCCCGCCCCAGACCGGCGACCGCGCGCACGCCGTGAAGTTCGGCTTTGGCGCCGGCGTGCATCCCAAACACCAGGCGGCGTTCGAGGAACGCTTCGGCTTTCCGCTGGTGGAGTCCTGGTCGATGACCGAAGTCGGCGCGGGAGCAGCGGTGGCGGCCAATGACGAGCCGCGCCATGCCGGCAGCCGTTGCTTCGGCCGACCGGCGGGGCACATGGAATACCGGATCGTCGACGACGCGGGTGTTGACGTGCCGCCCGGCAGCTCCGGCGAACTTTGGGTGCGCGCCGCCGGTCCGGACGCGCGGGCGGGATTCTTCTCCGGGTACGCCAACCAGCCAGAGTTGACCGAAGCCGCATGGGCGGACGGGTACTTCCACACCGGGGACATCGTGCGCGCGGCTAGCGATGGCGCCCTGCATTTCGTCGACCGCAAGAAGAGCATCATTCGGCGCAGCGGCGAGAACATCGCCTCGCTCGAAGTCGAGGCCGTGCTCAACCAGTTGCCCGTTGTGCGCAACGTCGGCGTGGGACCCGTCGAAGACGAGACGCGGGGCGAGGAGGTCATGGCGTGCATCGAGCTTGCCGCCGGCCACGCGCCTTCGCACGAGGTGGCGCTGCAAATATTCGAGGCTGCGGCCCAGCGGCTCGCTTACTACAAGCTCCCTGGCTACATCGCGTTCGTGTCCGCGCTTCCGCTGACTGCTTCCCAGAAGCTGCAGCGCGGGGTGCTGCGCGAAATCATGGGCCACCTGGCCGGCGAGGGCGCGGCATTCGACCTGCGCGCCCTGAAGAAACGCTCCGCCGCGCATCCGACGGGCAACGCCTGAGTGGCCGCCGGAGACTCCTATGGCAATCCAATCAGAAGACGCGCAAGCCGTGCTCGCGGTGCCAGTCACGACAGGCTACGCGCGCTACAGCACCGAGGCGGCAGACTGGTATGTCGCGCAATGTCTGCGTGAGCTGCTGGCTGGCGCCGGCTTGTCGAAAGACAGTATCGACGGCCTCGCCGTGTCCAGCTTCACGCTGGCGCCCGACCCTGTGGCCAGCCTGTCGCGCTCGCTGGGGCTGTCGTTGCGTTGGCTGGAATCCGTGCCTTTCGGCGGCGCCAGCGGCGTCATCGCGCTGCGCCGCGCGGCACGCGCAGTGGAGGCTGGCGACGCGGAGGTCGTGGCCTGCATAGGCGCCGACGCCAACCCACGCGGTGGTTTTGCCGGGCTGGCCAGTCGCTTCTCGTGGGCGGCCATCGACGCGGTGTATCCCTACGGAGCGGCGGGTCCGAACATGCCGTTCGCACACCTGACCCAGCGCTATATGGACGCTACCGGCGCCACGCGAGCCGACTTCGGCCGCCTTTGCGTGTCGCAGCGCGCCAATGCCAGCGCCGTCGCGCATGCGCTGTTGCGCGATCCCATCTCGCTCGAGGCGTACCTCGAAGCCCGGCCAATCGCCGAGCCGCTCCACAAGCTGGATGTCGTGATGCCGTGCGCGGGTGCGGAGGGTTTTCTGGTGATGCCGCGGCGGCGGGCCCTCCGTCTCGGCGTGCCGTACGCGCGTATCCGGTCGGTGGTCGAGCGCCACAACGCCTATGCCGACGATGAAGCCATCTTGCGAGGCGGCTGGGCCCAGGAGTGCAGCCGCTTATACCGCGAGGCCGGCGTCGGCTGCGGGGACATCGATGTGCTGGCCACCTACGACGACTACCCCGCGGTAGTGTTCCTGCAACTCGAAGGTCTCGGTTTTTGCCCGCCTCGCGCCGCTGCCGCTTTTATTCAGTCACACGATCTGAGTTTCCGCGGCGACTTTCCGCACAACACAAGCGGCGGCCAGCTCGGCTGCGGACAGGCCGGTGCGGCCGGCGGCTATCTGGGGCTGGTGGAAGTCTTGCGGCAGGTCACTGCGCAGGCCGGCGCCAATCAGGTACGCGCTGCCCGCCTCGGGCTCGCCAGCGGCTACGGCATGGCCGTGTACGACCGCTGCCTCGCGACCGGTGCGGCGATCATCGAGGGAGTCACGCCATGAGCCACGATGCTTCTTTTGCGCAATGCCGCTCGCTTGCCTGGCACAGCATGGCGGAGTCCACGCCGTCGGGCGGCCTCGCACTGCCATGCTGCGCGCAGTGCGGCCACCAGTTCTATCCGCCGCAACGCTATTGCCCGCGCTGCCTGCATGGACGCATCGACTACGTGGCGGACAGCGGCGCGGCCGTGGTGCTGTCGGTGACGCGCCTGCACCACACGCTCGAGCCTGCCTTCGTCAGTTTGCTGCCTTTACATGTGGCGGCCGTTCGCACGGATTCCGATGTCACGCTCTTCGCGCTGGCGGACGACATGCTGGCCCCGGGTACCCGCGTGAGGGTCAGCCTGAGCCGTAACGGATCGGCGCCGGTTGGTGTGCTGCGCGTCCGCGCGCTGCCATTGCCTGAACACGGAGGTGCGGTATGAGCCAGTTCCATCATGAAACCCAGCGTTTCGCGGGACGTACGGCCGTCGTGACCGGAGGCAACGCGGGCATCGGACTGGCCGTCAGCGAGGCGCTGCTCGCGCAAGGCGCGCGCGTGATTGCCGCGGGGCTCGAGCCGTCCGCCAGCGCGCATCCGTGTCTCGTCTCCTGCGTCGTGGACCTGACGACGCCCGATGGCATCCGCACGCTGGCGACGCTCGCCCAGACGGAGCGGGCCGACATCCTCGTCAACAACGCCGGCGTGGTGCGCAACACCCTGCTGGAAGACGTGGACGATGCCGAGTTCGACCTGATGATGACGCTGCACGTGCGCTGCGCCATGAAGCTGGCGCAGGCCTGCCTGCCGCACATGAAGGCGCAGCGCTTCGGCCGCATCGTCAACCTGGCGTCGCGCGCCATCGTGGGCCTGGCCGGACGCACCGCCTATGGCGCGAGCAAGGCCGCGCTGGCCGCGATGACCCGCACCTGGGCGCTGGAATCCGGCCCGTCCGGCATCACGGTCAATACGGTGTCGCCGGGGCCCATCGTCACCGGCATGCTGACTCGCGACATCCCGGAGCATGGCGAACGCGCGCGCGCCCTGGCCGCTTCTCTGCCGCTCCAGCGCCTCGGCCGCCCGGACGACGTAGCACGCGCGGTCCTCTTCTTTGCCGATCCCGCAAACGGCTGGATCACGGGGCAGAACCTCTTCGTCTGTGGCGGGGGGAGCCTGGCCGCTTCTCTGGCGCTCTGAGGCCTCTTAACCGTACTTCATCCAAACCACCAGAAACAAACCGGAGACAACATCGTGAACCCGTCGAGTTCTACCTCGTCCATCCCCCCGCTAGAAGAAGTACTCCTAAATAGCGAAGACATGCCGTGGCGCCCCAAATCCCTGCCGGGTCTCCACGAAAAGATGCTGTGGCGCGACGACGCCACTGGCGCCTCCATCGCACTGATCCGCTTCGAGAAGGGCGTGTCGATTCCCGTGCCGCACTCGCATGCATCGAACCAGTTCATGTTCTGCCTGCAGGGGCGCTACGAATACACGGCCACGAATGTGGTGTTGATGCCGGGTAGCTTCTACTGGAATCCCAAGGGTCACGTCCACGGCCCGACGCTCGCGCACGAAGACACCATCGTGGTGGAGATCTACGACGGTCCGCACTATCCGCAGCAGCCGGGCTGGTACACGGATGAGCGCGATGCCCACTGACCGCGAAAGTGCCGCCATGTCCGGCATCCCCACGCCTTCCAGTCATTGCGAGACCGATCCGCAGGACCTGTGCGCGGCGGTCGGTGCGATCTTCGAGCGTTGCGGCGTAGCTGCTGCCGATGCCGCGTACGTTGCCGAGTCGCTGGTCGATGCCGATATGGAAGGCGTCCCCTCGCACGGCGTCATGCTGGTCCACATGTATGCGCAGCGCCTGCGCAGCGGATCCGTGACCGCGGCATCGCGGGCCGCCGTGACCCATGACCACGGCGCCTGCGTGGTGCTCGACGCCGCAAACATGCTGGGCCAGCTTTCCGCGCGACAGGCGGTCGCGATCGCGAGGGAGCGGGCCGCCGAGCACGGCATCGGCGCCGTGGCGGTACGCAACGCCTTTCACTTCGGCGCGGCGGGACGGTATGCGCGGGCCCTGGCAAGCGATGGCTGCGTCGGCATCGCGATGTCCAACACACGTCCGCTGATGCCCGCGCCAGGTGGCGCCCAGAGCGTCGTCGGCAACAACCCGCTGGCTATCGCGGTACCCGGTGACGACGGCATTCCGGTGGAACTCGATATGGCGATGAGCGCTAGCGCGATGGGCAAGATCCGGCTGGCCGCCGCCGCCGGCCGCGAGATTCCGGCTGGCTGGGCCACCGACGCGCAAGGCGTGCCCACCACGGACGCGGCCGCCGCCATCGCCGGCATGCTGCTTCCGGCCGCCGGCCCCAAGGGCTTCGGCCTCGCCTTCATGGTCGATCTGCTGTGCGGCGGCCTGTCCGGCGGCGCCACCGGCGCGGCGGTGCAACCGCTCTATGGCGACAGCGCCATTCCCTACAACTGCGCGCACTTTTTCCTCGCGATCGATGTGGCGCATTTCCGCGACGCCGGCGCGTTCGCGCGCACCGTCGGCGACGCGGCGGCCGCGGTGCGCACGTCACGGCGCGCGCCCGGCACGGAACGTCTTTACACCCCCGGCGAGATCGGCTGGGCGAGGCGTGCCGAATCCGGCGGCGTCTGCCGCGTCGAGCGGCCGGTGCTGATCGAACTCGCCGCCCTGGCGCGCGCGCTCACGGCCGCGCTGCCTTCTTCGATTGCCAACCTTGTGAACGATACGGACCTGACAGCATGAAAACGCAAATTCTCACCGGCGAACTGCGCAAACCCAACGGCCACTTCTCGCAGGCCACCACCATCGAGGCCAGCGGCAAGCTGGTCTTCATCTCCGGCATGACGGCGCGCCGGCCCGACGGCTCGATCGCCGGCATCGGCGACGTCGTAACCCAGACCCGGCAAGTCTGCGAGAACCTGAGCGCCGCCGTGAAAGCCGCCGGCGGCTCGCTCGACGACATCTGTCGCGTCGATGTGTACGTGCGCAACATCGAGCATTTCGATCGCATCCACGACGTGCGCCGCGAGTTTTTCAAGGCGCCGCTGCCGGCTTCGACCATGGTCGAGGTCAGCAAGCTGGTCTCGCCGGAGTACCTGATCGAGATCAGCGCGATCGCGGTTCTGCCGCACGCCTGAGCCACGTATCGGAGTCCGAATCATGCGATTTGCAAGTTTCATCTACGAGGGCCGGGCGCGCATCGGGGTGGTCGAAGGCGAGCAGGTGGCTCCGTTGCCGCTGTCTATGGGCGACCTGCGCGATGTGATCGCCGGTGGCCAGGATGCGCTGTGCAGCATCGCCAGCGCGTTGTGCGACGGCACGCTGGAGTGCATCGCACTCGATGGCCTGCGCCTGCTGCCGCCGCTGCAGCGCTTCCAGCGCGATGTGCTTTGTGTCGGCTGGAACTACTGGGACCATTTTCTGGAAGGCGAGGGCAAGCGTGAGGGGCAGGACGTGCCGCGTCCCGAAGCCCCGACCTTCTTCACCAAGAGCCCGCACACCCTCATCGGACCGCGCGACGACATCGCTTTCGATCCGCGCATCTCGGCCAAATGGGACTACGAGGCCGAACTGGCGCTGATCATTGGCGCCGACGGCCGCAGCATCGACGCGAGAGACGCTATGCGGCACGTCTGGGGCTATTGCCTCGCGAACGACATTTCGCAGCGCGACCTGCAACGCCGTCACGGCGGCCAGTGGCTGAAGGGCAAGAGCATCGACAGCACCATGCCGGTGGGGCCGTTCCTGGTGACGGCCGACGAGATCGATCCGCGCGAAGTGCGGCTGCAATGCCTGGTGAACGGCGAGTTGCTGCAGGACGCCTCGGTGTCGCAGATGGCTTTCGCCATTCCCGAGCTGATCGCCGAGTTGTCGTTCGGAATGACGCTGCATGCGGGCGATCTCGTCCTGACCGGCACGCCGGCGGGCGTGGGCAACGCACGCGAGCCGCAGGTGTTCCTGCAAGCCGGCGACGTCGTGACCGTGCGCGGTACGGGCCTGGGCGAACTGGTCAACCGCGTGGTCGAGACCGACCTGTACGGGCAATCGAGTGTCATGGACATGCGGAGGCGCCCATGAAAGCCAGTTTCGATGCAAGCGGCGACGTGATCGTCATCACGGGCGGCGCGAACGGCATCGGCGCGGCGCTCGCGCGTGCCTGCGCGGGGGCGGGCGCAACGGTGATCGTCTGCGACGTGGACGAGCACGCCGCGGCGGCGTTGCTGGCCGCCGAGCCGCGGCTGCAGTTTGTCCGCCTCGATGTCAGCGACCGCGACGCCGTGATGGCCGCCATGCAGTCCATCGAGAACGAACATGGCCACATCGACGGTCTGGTCTGCGGTGCGGCGGTGCAGCCGCGTCGGGCTGTGCATGACACGGCGCCGGGGGACTGGCAGCGCACGCTCGGCATTAACCTCAACGGCGTGGTGTGGTGCTACCAGGCGGCGATGCCCGGCATGATCCGCCGCCGGCGTGGCAGCGTGCTGGCGTTCTCGTCGGGGCTGGCGCATAGCGGCTGGGCCGAGTCCGCCGCCTATGCCGCCAGCAAAGCCGCACTGGTGGCGTTCATCAAGAGTGCGGCGAAGGAGGTGGCCCGGCACCGGGTGCGGGTCAACCTGATCGCCCCCGGCGTCATCGACACGCCCCAGTACCGCCATGCCAATGCCGGAAGCGACGACGCGCACTGGGCTGCCACGCTCGGGGTCGGCCAGCCGGAAGACGTCACGGGGCCGCTGATGTTCCTGCTATCCGATGCCGCCACCATGACCGCGTCGGTGCTCAGCCGGGACTATGCCTGGCAGGCCAGCGAACCCGCGGGGCGCGAGCAATGACACTCACCGGAGAACAACAATCATGCAGCCTGTACTGATCGTTGGCGCGGGGCCGATCGGGCTGACCACGGCGCTCGGCCTCGCCTACTATCGCATTCCCTTTCTGCTGTTCGAGGAAGACGGCAGCCTGTCGCTCGACACCAAGGCCGGCACGCTGCTGACGCGCACGCTGGAAGCCTTTCGCCGCTATGGCGTCGCCGATGCCGTGCTGGAGCGTGCGCTTCGGGTCGAAGAGATCGGCGAGATCGAACGGGAGAGCAATCTCTCGCAATCGTCCGTGCGTACGGCCGTGCTGCGCGACGAGACCCGTTACCCGTTCGTGGTCAACCTGCCGCAACACCATCTCGAGCCGATCCTGCGCGACGCGGTGGAGCGTGTGCCGCAAGGCCGCTTGCTGATGCAGCACCGTCTGGTGTCTTTTGACTCCGGCGCCAGCGGTGTGCAAGCGGTCTTCGACACGCCGGATGGCCCGCAGCGTTTCGAGGGCAGCTACCTGCTGGCGTGCGACGGCGGCCGCAGCACGGTGCGCGCGCAATGCGGCGTTCCGGTGGTCGGCACGTCGCTCGATGTGCGCTACATGCTGGTGGATCTGAAGGTCGACCTCGATGTGGCCAATCCGCGCGACTATCCCTATCTCGCGTACTTCTCGGACGCGCAGGAGTGGATGATCCTGGTGCGGCAGCCTCACTGCTGGCGCTTCCTCTATCCGCTCGCCAAGGACGCGGACGAACCGACCGACGAGGCACTGCGCAGCAAAGTGCTGCGCTTCATCGGCAAGGTCGACAAGGTCGAGTTGCTGGGGCGGGTGAGCTACCGCGTGCACCACCGCATTGCGAGCCAGTGGCGGCGCGACCGCGTGTTCCTGATGGGCGACGCTGCGCATCTGATTACGCCGATGTGGGCGCTCGGCCTCAATACCGGCGTGCTGGATGCCATCAGCCTGCCATGGCGCCTCGCGTGGGTGCTGCGCGGCTGGGCCGACAGCAGCCTGCTGGACGGCTACGAGCGCGAACAGCGCCCGGTCGCGTCGGAAGGTGCCGGCGAAATGGCCGAGGCCGCGCGCCACCACATGGCCATGCAGGGCGAGGCGAATCCCACCGCAGCGCTGCAGGACTGGGGCAATGCCTATACGCGCACGCTGCTGGGCGTGCGGCTGGATATCAACGGCAGCGGCGACTGGTCGATGATCCGCACGGAAGCCGAGCCGCCGCCGCTGCAGGTAGGCGAGCGCATCCCGGACTTTGTGCTGCATGGCCCCGCCGGCCGTCCAGTCCGGGTCCACGACCTGGTCGACGGCAATTTCCTCGCGCTGTACTTCGACGACGTGCGCCGCCAGCCGCAGATTCCACACAACACGTCCCCCGCGTTGCGTCACTTCGTGGTGTCGCGCTGGGACGCTCCCCTCGACTCCGGCCTGCGCGACCGCGCGCTGCTCGATGTCGGCAACCAGCTGCGCGAGCGCCTCGGCGTGGCGGACGGCACGCTGGTGCTGATTCGCCCCGACGACCATGTCGCCGCCATCGTGCCGATCGCGCCGCAACGTGCCGAAGACCTCTACGCATCGATCGTCGGCGCGCCTGTGCCGCAAGGGAGTTCGCAATGATCCATGGCCCCAGCGTGCTTGGCCTGAACGGATTTGGCCTGGAAGTACCGGACCTGGGCGCCGCCCGGGCCTTCTACGAGACCTTCGGCCTCGAGGCCTCGACGGTGCAGCCCGGCGTGCTGCGCATGCGCTCGCCTGGTCGCAGCAACGACGAACTGGTTTTGGCGGCCGGCGCGGACAAGCGGCTGTATCACGTGTCTTTCTACTTTGATCCGCTGCAGCGCGCGGCCTTCATCGAGAAGCTGACACAGGCAGGACTCGACGTCCTGGAGCAGGCGCCGACCGGCGGCCACCGCGACGGCCTGTGGTTTCAGGATCCGTGGGGCACCTGGATTCACCTCAGCCCGGATCTGCCAGTGTCGCTCGCGGAGCCGGCCGCCGATGCCGCCGTGCGCCGGCCGGTGGACGTCGCGGCGTGGCAGTCGCTGGAAGGCGGGCGACCGCCGCGCAAGTTAGGTCATGTGCTGATCTTCACCCCCGAGCTGGCAAGCGCCGAGCGCTTCCTGTGCGAGACGCTCGGCCTGCGTGTGGCCGACAGGGCAGTCGGGAAGGTGAGCTTCCTCGCTGCGGGTGAGGGCGTGATCGACCACCACTGTTTCGGGCTGATCGCCAGTACGCATCGCGGCTTCCAGCATGCCAGCTTCCAGGTGGGCGGGATCGACGACATCGGCCTCGGTGCCTGGCGCATGCGCGAGGCGGGTTACCGGGACAGCTTCGGCCCGGGACGGCATGCGCTGGCGTCGAACCTGTTCCAGTACGTGCGGGATCCGTGGGGTAGCTGGGTGGAGTACTACGCCGATATGGACAAGATCAGCGACCAATGGGTCAGCCGGGACTGGACGGTCCTGCCGTACATCTGGGGACCGACGTGGTCGCCGGAGTTCTGGGGAGGGGAGATGAATGCCAACCTGGAGCCACGGTGACCCCGCGTATGGATTGTCGGAAGACGAAGGAAAACCCATGTCCTCGATCGCATTGGATGTCCATACCCACCTTGTGCCCGGCGGCACGGCTGCATTGCCGCCATTGGATGGCGTCGTCAGGCGGCCTGCCGACGGTGTGATGGTGATCGACGGCCAGCCGCTGATGGCCGAGGACCTGTATCACCCCGAGCGGCTGCTTGCCTGGATGGAGGTCAACGGCGTGCAGCGTGCGCTGGTCTCGGTGCCGCCGCCGCTCTACCGGCAGCACCTGGACGCCGTCGCAGCCCACGAGTGGGCCTGTTACCTCAACGATGGCCTGCTCGAGATCGCCACTCGCCACAGTGCAAAGCTGGGTGCCTTGCTGCACTTGCCGATGGAGCACCCGGCGGTGGCGCAGGCGTTGGCCGCGTGTTATGGCGAGTCGGTTCATGCAGGATACGCGCTGGCGGCAGGAGGCGTTGACGCCGTCGATTACGGCGATCCGGCGCATCGGCCGCTGTGGGAGAGGCTGGACGCGCAGGGCGCCTTCGTCTTCCTCCATCCGGCGCACTGTTGCGACGGCAGGCTCACACGGCATTACATGGACAACCTGATTGGCAATCCTTACGAGACCGCGGTCGCGGCGTCGCAACTGGTGATGGCGGATGTCCCGAGGCAGTACCCGCGCATCCGCTTCTGTCTGGCGCACGCTGGCGGCGCATTCCCGGCTGTATGCGGGCGCTTGCAGCGCGGCCTCGAGAGCGGGCGTCCGGGAGTGCCGCCACGGATCGAGCCTCCCTTGCAGGCGGCGAGGCGCTTCTTCGCCGATTGCATTGCGCACCAGCCTGCCGGCCTGCGGCTGGCACAGGAGGTGTTCGGCCGCCCCAATGTGCTGTTCGGGTCGGACTGGCCGTTTCCCATGGGCATCCCCTCGCCGGGCACCGATGACACTGTGCGCGTGTGGAGGCAAGACGCCACGCCGTAACAACCCGGCGCACACACCCCAACAGGCAGAGAACGAGAATCAAGGAGACAACATGAATGTGGAACAAGGATCAGCCACGGCCGGTGTGCCGGTGGCTGCCGATGCGCGGCGGGCGATGTTGCGCAAGACCGTCATGACATCGATCGTCGGGCAGGCACTCGAGTGGTATGACTTCTTTCTGTATGGCACGGCCGCCGCGCTGATCTTCGGCAAGCTGTTCTTTCCGATCGGCACCGATCCGCTGGTGGGCACGCTGGCGGCGTTCGGCGGCTTCGCGGTGGGGTTCGTCGCGCGCCCGCTCGGCGGCGTGATCTGCGGCCACGTGGGCGACCGCTACGGTCGCAAGCTGGTGCTGGTTCTGACGCTGATCGTGATGGGGCTTGCCACGGCCCTGATGGGCCTCCTGCCGACGTATCAGCAGATCGGGATCTGGGCGCCCGTGCTGCTGGTGTTGCTGCGCCTCCTGCAAGGGCTGGCTGCCGGCGGCGAATGGAGCGGCAGCATCCTGCTGATCAGTGAGAATGCGCCGCCGACGCGGCGTGGCTTCCTGTCTGCCTGGAGCCCGAGCGGGGCGACCGTCGGCTTCGTGCTGTCGGCAGTCGCCTTCTGGGCGGCGCAGAAGCTGCCTGCCGAAGACTTCATGAACTGGGGATGGCGCGTCCCGTTCCTCGCCAGCATCGTGCTGGTCCTGGCGGGCTACTACATCCGCAGCCGGATTCCCGAAAGCGCGGAGTTCGTGGCGGTCAGGCGCAGCGGCCACGGTGTGCGCCTGCCCGTGATCGAAGTGCTGCGCCAGCAGCCGAAGGAAGTGCTGATGGTGGTGGGGCTGCGCATGGCGGAAGGCGGCGCGTCCTACATCTTCTTCGCATTCTCGCTCGCCTATGGCGCTCATCTTGGCATTCCTAACCAGGTCATGCTGGAAGGACTGACGATCTCGATGGTGCTGGTCATGGGCACCGCACTGGCGTATGGCCACCTGTCTGACCGAATCGGCCGACGCACCGTCTATATGGCAGGCGCGGTCGGCGTGATGCTGGTGGCGTTCCCGTTCTTCTGGCTGATCGATACCGGCCAGCCGTTCCTGGTGCTGCTCGCCTACGTACTGGCCGACTCCGTGGTGCTGGCCGCCATGGTCGGGGTGCAGCCGAGCTACATGGCGGAATTGTTCCGCACTGAAGTGCGCTACTCGGGCATGGGCGTTGGCCGCGAACTGTCGTCGGTGATCGGCGGCGGCGTGGCACCAATGGTCGCCACGGCGCTGCTGGCGGAGTACCACTCGGCGACGCCGGTGGCGCTCTATCTGATCGTGCTGGGGGGCATCACGGTGATCGCGCTGATGTTCACGCCGGAAACGCTGCCCAGTGAGGCGCGCAGGCGCTCCGGGCAGGCCTGAGGGAAGGGAGCGCCATGACAACCCAGACTTCACCCCTGACCACGCCGATCGCCCAGCGGCTCGTATTCGATCTGGTGCGCGGAGAGGTGCGTGACCATGACCGCCGCTACCTGCTGATGCGCCCAGATGTCCTCATGGGCATGCTGCAGTTGCTGGATGACACCACGCGGTCGCAAGCGCTGTGTGCCTTCGCCGACTCTACTGCCCAGCACGGCAAGCGCAGCATCCTCGCCTATCTCGACGGCCTGCCCGGCCGTGGGGCGGGCGACGGCAATGCGCTGCTCGATCTGATCTGCGAAACCTCGCCCGCCCTCGGCTGGGGGCGGTGGGACTTCGAGCGCAGCGGCGATGGCCTGGTTCTCAATGTTTTCAACAGCCCCTTTGCCGCGGGCTATGGGTCGGCGGCCCAGCCGGTCTGCGCGCCGATCGCAGGCATGTTCCGCACCGTCGCCGCGATTGTGTTGGGGCAACCGGTGCGGGTGCAGGAAACCGCGTGCGCCGCCGTGGATCCGCATGCCACTTGCCGTTTTGTCGCCCGCCCGGCGCTGGAGAGCGATGAGGAAGGAGACTTGACATGACCCGCTACCGGGACGATGCCGGCGCCATCCGCGCGCTGGTGCAGGAAGACCGCGTGCACCGCGACGTCTACCTCAGCGAGGAGTTGTTCCGCCTCGAGCAGGAACGCTTGTTCCAGCGCAGCTGGAATTACGTCGGCCACGAAAGCCAGGTGCCCGAGCCGGGCGACTACTACACCACCGAAATCGCCGGCCAACCATTGATCCTGGTGCGCCAGCCGGACCGCAGCCTGCGTGTGCTCATGAACCGCTGTGCCCACAAAGGTGCACGACTGGTTTGCCAGGTGCAAGGCAACACCGGCAAATTCTTTCGTTGTCCGTACCACGCGTGGGCCTACAAGACCGATGGCGCCTTACTGGCCGTGCCGCTGAAGACAGGCTATGAACACACCCGTATGCATGCCTGCGAGTCCGGAGCTGGCCTGGTGGCGCCACGCATGGCGGTGCATCGCGGTTTTGTCTTCACTTGTTTGTCGGCGGACGGCCCGGAGTTTTCGCATTACGTCGGTCCTGTGCTGACGGTGCTCGACAGCCTCGCCGACCGCTCCCCCATGGGCGAACTGCAAATTGCCGGCGGCTGCCTGCGCAGCGTGATGCGGTGCAACTGGAAGATGTACCTCGAGAACGTCAACGATTCCGTGCACCCGGTTTCCACGCACGAGTCAGTCTCGGCGACGGCCAGGTTCGTGCAGGACACGCAGCCGGCCGATGCGCCGGAGTCGATGGCCCTGCAGCAACTGCTGCCATTCGGCTCGGGCTATGACTTCTTCACGAGGACCGGCGCGCGCGTCTATCCGAATGGACACAGCGTGCTGGGCATTCACGCCAGCATCCATTCGGGATATGACATGCCGGCGGATTACCGGCAGGCGCTGGAGGCGGCCCATGGCGCGCAGCGAACCGCTGAAATTCTCGGCTTCGCGCCGCAGAACGTGGTCCTGTTTCCGTCACTCGCGCTCAAGGGATCGCCGCAGACGCTGCGTGTGATCAAGCCGCTTGGCGTGGACCGTACCCTGGTCGAGGTCTGGGCGCTGGCACCCAAAGGGGCGCCGCAAGCGCTGCTGGAGCGCACGCTGACCTACAACCGGCTGACGTTCTCGCCGATGTCGGTGGTGGCGCATGACGACATCCATATTTTCGAGGGCGTCCAGAGATCGCTGGCCGCCCAGGGCAATCCATGGATCAGCCTGCATCGCGAGTACCGCGATGGCGAACAGCTGGAGCCCGAGCAGGAGGTGAGCGGCACCAACGAGTTGCTGATGCGCAACCAGTTCCGCGCGTGGGCGACGCTGATGACGGCGGATGCGAAAGGAGCAGCGGCATGACGGGCTCCGACGCAACGATCGAACTGGTGGTCGACGAAGTGCTTCCGCTGACCGGCACCATCACCGAGTTCCGCCTGCGGGATCCGGCGGGCAGGGCGTTGCCGGGGTACACCGCGGGCGCTCATCTGCGCGTGCGGGTCGCGCCAGGCGGGACCGCGGACTGGCGCCATTACTCGCTGATCAACGCCACGGTGGGCGCCACGCTGGCGCCTGAGGTCTACCGTATCGCCGTGCGGCGCGAAGACAATGGTCTGGGCGGGTCTCGCTGGATGCACACAATGCTTAAGCCTGGCAGCCGGTTGCTGACCAGCCGGCCGCGCAACGCCTTTGTGCTCGACGCGGATGCCGAAGACGCCGTGCTGATTGCCGGTGGCATCGGGGTCACGCCCATTGTGTCGATGGCGGCCGTGTTGGCGGCCGCCGGGCGGCGCTACCGCGTGCACTACAGCGCCCGCAACACCCGCCAGCTGGCATTTGCGCAGGAACTGCGCGGCATCGCCGGCGCGCAATTGTCGCTGTACGCCGACCAGGGCGTACTGCCAGCGCTGGATATCGCGGCACTGCTGCAAGGCCTGCGTCCCGGCCAGCCCCTCTACGTCTGCGGTCCGGCGGGGATGATCGACGCGGTGCTGGCGCAGGCGTGCGCGCGCGGGTGGGCTCGCGAGGACATTCACTTCGAGCGGTTTGCCGCGCCGGCGGCCGCGGCGTCCGACACCGGCTTTGAAGTCGAACTGCGCCAGTCGGGCCGCACGCTCACGGTGGCGGCCGGGGAATCGATTCTTGACGCCATGCTGGCGGCGGGCCTGGACCCGCTTTACGACTGCAAGCGCGGTGAATGCGGGCTGTGCCGGACGACAGTGTTGGAGGGGGCGCTCGATCACCGCGACTATTGCCTCACTGAGTCGGAACGGCAGGCTGGCAATGTGATGCAAATCTGCGTGTCGCGTGCCGGCTGCGGGCGGCTGGTGCTCGATGCATGAAAGGGAGCGGGAACATCGTGGGTAAATACCGGGACAATCCTGAAGCCCTGCGCCGGCTGGTGCAGGACGAGCAGGTCCATCGGGACGTCTATCTCGATGAGGAGGTCTTCGCGCTGGAAATGGAGCGGCTCTGGTCACGGGCGTGGGTGTACGTCGGTCACGACAGCCAGGTGCCGCAAGCCGGTGACTTCATCACGGCGGACATCGCCGGGCAGCCCGTCGTCATGGTGCGGCAGCCCGATGGCACGGTGAAGGTACTGCGCAACCGGTGCGCGCACAAGGGCGCCCGGGTGGTCTCGCAGGCCAGCGGAAATGTCGGGCGCTTCTTCCGTTGCCCGTATCACGCATGGACCTACAAGACGGATGGCGCGCTGCTGTCGATACCGCTGCGGCAGGGCTACGAGGGCTCCAGCCTGGATGCCTGCCCCGCGAGCCAAGGCATGGGGGCGTTGCGGCACGTAGCGAACTACCGAGGCTTCGTGTTTGTCCGCCTGGCTGACGACGGGCCGGAATTCAACGCCTACTTTGGCGCGGCGCTGTCGTCCATCGACAACATGGCCGATCGCGCGCCGGAGGGCGAACTGGAAGTCGCGGGCGGCGTACTGCGCTACACCCACGACTGCAACTGGAAGATGTTCATCGAGAACCTGAACGACACCATGCACCCCATGGTGGCGCACGAGTCGTCAGCCGGCACGGCAAGACAGCTGTGGGCCGGCAAGCCGCAAGACGAGCCCTTGCCGATGGCGATCGAACAGCTGGTGCCCTTTACGTCGGGCTATGCGTTCTCCGACGAGATGGGCGTGAGGGTGTTCGCCAACGGGCACAGTTACACGGGAGTCGGCACGGTGTCATTGCATGCCGACTATGTCCGCATGCCCGAATACGAGGAGCGCATGGCCGAGGTCTATGGTGCGACACGTGCCGCGGAGATACTCGCGACGGTGCGGCACAACACCGTCTTCTATCCGAGCCTGACCATCAAGGGCGCTATCCAGGCGATCCGCGTAGTGCGGCCGGTGGCGCCCGGCAAGACGATCGTCGAATCGTGGACCTTCCGACCCAAGGGTGCGCCGGAAGACCTGTTGCGCCGCACGCTGATGTACACGCGGCTGATCAACTCGCCGATGTCGGTGGTCGGCCACGACGACCTGCACGCCTACCGCGCGATGCAGGAAGGGTTGCGTGCAGGCGGCAACGAGTGGGTGAGCCTGCACCGCAACTTCGATGCTGCCGAAGTCGGGCAGGAGGACACCACCGCTAACGGCACGAGCGAAATCTCCATGCGCAACCAGTTCCGCGCATGGGCCCGATACATGACACCGGAAATTCAGTCAGGAGATACAACAAAATGAGCCAGCCCCAACTCGCGACGCCGCCCGCACGGGATGACCTGATCGCCTTCGTCTATGAAGAAGCACGGCTGATCGACGACAAACGCTTCGACGATTGGTTAGCGCTCTTCGCGGACGACGGCCACTACTGGATTCCGCTCGTGCCGGACCAACGGGATGGCATCGATCACGCGTCGCTGATGTACGAAGACCGCCTGCTGCTTCAACTGCGCATCGAGCGCATGCGCAGCCCGCGCGCTTTCTCCCTGCAGCCGGAAAGCCGTTGCCTGCATGTGCTGCAGTGTCCGGAAGTGCTGGCGCAGGACCACGACAGCGGTACGTACCTCACGCGCACCCGCTACATCTACGTGGAGACGCGCGGCGACGAACAGCAGGTTTATGCCTGCACCGCTGAGCACACCCTCGTGCTGCGAGACGGTATGCTGAAGGTACGCCAGAAACGGGTCAACCTGCTCAACTGCGACGCGGCTCTGCCCTCGGTCCAGCTTTTTATGTAAGGCCAGCGGCGCGGCACGCGGCAGGAATCAGAATGACTGGCCGGCGCGCTGCTGAATACCTAATCTGCTTCTGCCGCGGTAAGCGCTAGAGGCCGGTCAATTCAAATACGATACGGATTCCTCATTCAGATAGTCGAACCATGGCAGCAATCCATATTGTGTCGCTCGTTGCCAGTTGTCGCTGACCCAGTCGGCGATTAGCCATCAGATCCTCCAACTCGAGGAATGGACTGGGCAATCAAGCTTTTTGCGTGTGGGCCGGTCACAGGAATGGGCACCCTGGTTGCCCGAACTGCGGCGCTGCGGTCTGCAAACCCGGCGCGTAATGACGAGTGCCGATCCGCATCTGCTCGTGGCGGCTGCGGAGCGGGAGGCCGGGATTGCCATGGTCTCGCAGCTGTTCGCGAGCGAAGCGCTGGCGCAACAGCGCGTGTGCCGGCTGCCACAGGTGCCACGAATCGCAATGCCGCCTCTGTGGCTCATGAAATCGAAGCTGCCCGCGCGCTCAACGGCGGTCGAGCCTGCCTTCCGATGGATTGCATCGGCCTGCGGCGCCTGTGTCGATGATGGTGCCACGCCGATGCAGTGATTTTCCACTGCATCGAGCATCGCGGCGCGCGAGATCAACAGATCGACTCACGTTTTCCCTACTGCATGTTGATCATCGAAGTATCTGTGGTATCGTTCCCAAATCAAAGCTGATAAGCGAACAGGAGACCAGCCATGGAGTCCCTCAACGGACGCAGGCCGACCGTCATCGACGTAGCGAAGCGTGCAGGGGTCTCCAAAAGTACGGCGGCTCGGGTGCTGTCGGACGCGCCCAACATTTCCGATTCGGCGAGAGAGCAGGTGCTGCTGGCTGCGAAAGCGCTGGGCTACACGCGCAATGAGCTGGCGGTCAGCATGCGTTCGGGCCGCAGCGGCATGCTGGGCCTCGTCTTGCCGGACATCGCGAATCCATTTTGGGGCGAGGTTGCGCGGGGTGCGCAGGACCGGGCTGCGGATGCAGGTGTTTCCATCCTGATTTTTTCGTCCAACTGGAGCGCGGAAAAAGAAAAGATGCATTTGAGCACCATGATGCAGGCGCGTGTTGATGGCGCGATCATCAATCCAGTCGCAGACGAACTCGGCGATTTCGAGCGTTTTGGATTGCCTTGCATCATGATTGGATCGAGTGCTGAGCGGTTTCCCGACAGTGCTTCGGTCGGCTCGGACATTGCACAAGGCGTGGGTCTCGGCATGAATTATCTGCGCTCCAAAGGCCATCTTCGGCCCGCCCTCATCGTCGGACAGCGCACGCGCCTTGCCCGTGCGAGGTTCTTACGCGCGGTACACGAACACTGCATCAAGCATGACATCGATCCTGTCACGCTGCCCGTGGAAGATGCCGACTACACGACGGAAGGCGGCGCACTCGCTATGCGACGTCTGCTGGAGCGGCATGAGGGTGGACATCTATGTGTGTTCGCCGCGAACGACCTCATGGCGCTCGGGGCGATGAGCACCGTTCGAGAGGCGGGTTTGCATTGTCCACAAGATGTGTCGATTCTTGGCTTCGACGGCATTCAAGCGGGCGCATTCGCGTGGCCAGGACTCACAACAATAGAAAAACCCGCTCGTCAGATCGGCGCCGAGGCCGTCGCACAACTTCTTAAACGCGATGTCGAAGCAGCCCACGGTACGCGGATTTATCTGCCATGCACCTTAACTGAACGCGGATCGATTGCCGATCTGCGTCGCAAATCGATGCGCGACTCCGCGGCATCAGGGGAGAGGCGCTGAGCCGCGAGGCCATCGATATATTTTTTTCCGCAAAATGGGAACGTTCCCATAGCAATGACGAAGCCAAAAACTTATTGAAGGAGACAGGAACCATGTTGACCGCTCACCCAATCGTCCAGCCGCCCGATAGAACATATCTCCGGCCCATGCTGACCATCGGCATGCTGTACTTCGTGACTGGAGCCTTCAGTTGGCTAAACGGGCCTTTGACCGTCTTCGTCAAATTGGCCTTCAGACTGGATGATGTTCAGGCGCTCCTGATTACCGTCGTCTTCTATGTCCCATATTTCGTGTTCGCATTGCCGTATGCCGCTGCGCTGAAGCGGATCGGGATGAAAAGAGGGATGGCGGCGGGCCTGGGCGTCATGTCGATCGGTGCGCTGTCCTTCAGCTGGTTCGTTGGTGCGCACAGCTACCCCGGCGTACTTGCAAGCCTTTTGGTGATCGGAACGGGGCTGTCCCTGATGCAGACCGCCTACAACCCGTACGTCAGCATTCTGGGACCGATCGACAGCGCGGCGCGGCGTGTGGCTACGATGGGAATCTGCAACAAGACCGCCGGTATCCTTGCGCCCTACGTATTCGGCGCATTGGTTATGGGTAGCGTGGGTGAATTCGTCACGCGGGTCAAAGCGGCGCCGACAGCAGCACATGCCGACGCTCTGCTCAACGCATTTGCCGCCAGATTGCACGGTCCGTATCTCACGCTCGCGGCCATTCTCGCGGCGCTCGCCGTTTTCATCGCATTTTCGTCTCTCCCCGACATCAAGCCATCGGAAGTCAATGTCGCTGAGCGCGGTAGTCATTCCGTGCGCAGCATCTTTTCATTTCCTCATCTTTGGTTGGGAGTGCTTTGCATCTTCACGTACATAGGCGCAGAAGTGCTGGCAGGTGACGCGATCGGCCTATACGGGCAGAGCTTGAACTTGCCGCTCGACGCAACCAAACATTTCACGTCTTATACGATGTCCGCGATGCTCGTTGGCTACCTGGTCGGGCTCGTTCTCGTGCCGCGCTTCATCTCGCAGCAGCGCTATCTGGTCGTTTCCGCACTGATTGGCGTGCTGCTCAGCGCTTGCGCCTATGTCTCCGACGGCTATACGTCGATTGCGTTCATCGCTGCACTGGGCTTCGCGCACGCGATGATGTGGCCGGCGATCTTTCCGCTCGCGATCAAAGGCCTGGGCCGGTTTACCGAAACCGGATCGGCATTGTTGATTATGGGAATCGTGGGTGGCGCCGTGATGCCCCAACTCTTTGCACACCTGAAGCGAGTGTATGACTTTCAGTTGGTGTACATGGTGCTAACCGTGTCGTGCTACCTGTACATCATGTACTACGGCTTTCACGGCCACATGGTGGGAAAACGTGAGTCGAACGTAACGAGCACGTCCAAAACTCAACGGGCCCGACGGGGCAGCGACGAAAACAAGGATAAGGAGAACGTATGAGCATTACCCACCAGTCACTGCAGGACCGCATCCGTGGACTTGTTTACGGGGTCGCGTACGGCGATGCGCTCGGAGCCACGGTCGAGAAGCTTTCGGCGTCGCAAATCCGTGAGCGCTTCGGGCGCGTCACTTCGATCAATACCGAATGGCATCGTGCGAAAGATGACGAAGCGGGCCGCAAGGGGCGCATACGCGGCGGCGGCATTGTCACCGACGACACCTTCATGGTGCTTTCGCTGATGAGTGTGTACAACGAGGTCGGTCGGCACCTCGACGCGTGGGATATGGCCGATGCAATGGTGCGCCAGATCGCCTGGGTTCCGCGCTGGATACCCGAACTGCAGCGCGAGACGGTGCTGATCGAGCGCCTGTTTTATCCGGAGAAATGGATCTATCTGCGGCATCAGCTTGCTTCCTGCGATCCGCGTCAAGGAGGCATCGGGAACATGGTCAACTGCGGTGCGGCCATGTACATCGCGCCGATCGGCGCGATCAACGCCGGCGATCCCAGGGGCGCCTATGACGAAGCGATCGCATTCGCCAGCGGGCATCAGGAGAGCTACGGTCTTGAAGCAGCCGGTGTGCTCGCCAGTGCGGTAGCCGCGGCGTTCGTGCCTGGCGTCGCGATCGAAGCAGTTGTCGAGGCTGCGCTCGACGTCGCCAGGGACGGCACACGTGCAGCGATTGACGCGATCGCCGATGCCGCTGTGAGGCTGCGTGGCAAAGACTACGAGACGGTGGTTACGGAATTTCACCGGATCATCGGTCGCTACTCGCCGATTGGTGACGATGTCGAGCATACCGCGAGAAAAGCGGGTATTGCCTCCGACGCCTATCGGCCCTCGCGGCGTCTTTCGATCGAAGAATTGCCGCTGGCGCTCGGCTTCATCCAGACGAACTGCGGGGACTTCCATCAGGCGATCGAGGACGGCATCAATTCAGGGCGCGACACCGATTCGATTGGTGTGATGATCGGAGCGGTGCTGGGGGCGATGCATGGCAGCACCGTGATCGACGAAGGCGTTTGCCGACAACTTGACGAGGTGAACCGGCTGGAACTGCTATCCGCTGCCGATTGCTTCGGTGAAACGGTAAAGGCCATCCATGAGGCGGACCGCGCGTTCGCTGAAAAGAAGTTCAAGGTGCGCGCGGACTTGTCCTGAAACGAATAGGGAATCCTCACGCTCCAGGCAAAGAATAGTCAAAGCTGTTGACGAGGTGGCGGTGTTCAGATCAAGCCCGCCTTTTCCATTAGTTAGTAGTGCGACTGACAAAATTAAATCTGGTGAAGCGACGCAAGCCGATTCGCTTACCAGTCTTATCGGGAGACGACGTCATGAAAGACAATATCCGGGTAGCCGCAATCGCAACCGCAATCCTTGCAATGACCAGCATTGCGCGAGCACAGTCCAGCGTCACGCTCTACGGGATCGTCGACGACGGCCCGAGCTACACGAGCAATGCGGGTGGCCATGCCGGCTGGCAAATGGTCAGCGGAAGCGCGCAGGGAAGTCGTTGGGGTCTAAAGGGAATCGAAGACCTGGGAGGTGGCCTGACGACGATATTCCGGCTCGAAAACGGCTTCAACATCAATAACGGCACGCTCTCGCAGGGCGGACGTGAGTTCGGCCGGCAAGCGTATTTCGGATTGGCTTCGAGCACGCTCGGGACGCTGACCCTGGGTCGGCAACTCGACATGATCAATGACTATGTGGCGCCAATGACCGCAAACTCGTCGTGGGGCGGTTACGCCTTCTCGCATCCGTTTGATAACGACAATACGGACGGCTCGTTTCGCATCAACAACGCGATCAAGTACACCAGTGCGAACTATCTGGGTCTAAGTTTCGGGGCGACATACGCGTTCAGCAACGCAACGGGTTTCGCGCAGGACCGCGAATACAGCATGGGGGTTCAGTACACGCACGGTCCGCTGGTTATCGCCGGGGCGTTCTCGAACGTCAACGGCCTCGGCACCAGCACGAACGGTGCCGTCACGCCCGACACCGCGCCGTTCGTCGCAGATTCCCAGAAGATTGCTGGCGCGGGAATCAAGTACGCCTTCGGCCCTGCGGCAGTCGCCTTCGTTTATACGTATACGGACATCGGCCAACCCGTAAGGAACAACCTCGTCCGCGCAACACTGAACGGCACCAGCTTGAGGTTCAGCAACTACGAAATCAACGGGACATACCAGCTTGCTCCGCAGTTCTCCGTTATGGCGATGTACACCTTTACACATGGCGACTACGCGGCGAGCAGCGGTACCGTCCGCCCGAACTGGAACGAAATTGGCTTGATGGGCGACTACCTGCTATCCAAGCGCACGGACGTGTATGTCCAGGGCGTGTGGCAGCACGTGAGCGGCGTGGCCGATGACATGGGCGGAATGAGCGGGGCGTTGATACTCGGCAGTGCGGGGCAGTCGAGTACGGCTAGCCAGATGCTCGTGCATGTGGGTTTGCGGCACAAATTCTGAGTGTGCGAACCGGTGGGTTGCTGTCAATCAGCCAGGTGACGGTGTGGCGAATTGGGTGTGGCCAGACCGATCAACGCTCCCGGCACTACAACGCTCTTCGGTCCTGCCAGCAACGCAGTCCGAATAGCGGCACGAGTGCGTAAGCATGATCGAGCATATCCGACTGCAGGCTTTCATACGGCTCCCAGCGCGTCTCGCCAACGTAGAGAATGATCTCCAGTGCAATCACGGGCTGGCTCGACTGGACCTGGCGGATGACAAGCGGCATGTCGCGGCGCACTGCCGGGTGGTCACGATAATACGCACTCAGACAGAGACGGTACAGGCCGAGATTCGTGCGGCGTTGTGCTTCCCCCGGTACATACGACGCAAGCGGCCGGTCGATATCGTTGCTCAACCGGGCAAGCAGGGACTCGTCGGGAAGGCGAACCGTATCGGCATCGAAATGGATTGCATGCCTGACGCGCCTGCCGCCCGATTCAGTCATGCCACGCCAGTTCCTCATGCTATTGGTTAGCAATACGTAGCTTGGCAGCATGATGATCGAATTGTCGAAGTTCCGCACCTTGATCGTATTCAGCGCGATGTCGATCACGGTGCCGTCGGCGACGAAGCCGGGCACTTCGATCCAGTCGCCCACCCGCACCATGTCGTAGACGGTGAGCTGGATGCTCGCCACGAAGCCGAGCAGCGAATCGCGGAAGATGATGATCAGGAGCGCCGTCATGGCGCTCAGGCCGGTGAGGAAGTAGGCCGGCGAGCGTTCCAGCAAAACCGAGATTCCCGCGATCAGCGCGATCACGTAGAGTGCGATCGTCGCGATCTGCAAAAAGCTTTTGATCGGCCGCTCGCTCGCAGTCGGGAAGTGACTGTAGCGCTCAGCGACGCTGTTGAGGAATGCCAGCGCGGCGCGCAGGAGCGTGTACACCATATAGCAGGCCGCGAGCAACGCCAGGGGATGCCCGAGCGCCGCGATCAGCGGGAACGTGAGGCCGGAAAGCAGGGGAGCGGCCGCATAGAGGATCATGGCGGGCACGAGTGGCGCGAGCCGATGGAACACCTTGTGGGACTCGGCGGCGCGCAGCCACTTGCGGTGCGGCTGGCGCGCAAGGCGGCCGACGATCATCAGCATGACTGTGCGCGTCACGTAGTAGCAAATCGCACTCGCCAGCAAGATCGCAAGCAGCAAGGCGGCAACGAGCAGAATCGCGACAGGCATGCTGTCGGTATAGATGTGGAAGTGATGCCAGTCGGGCCCGCCCTCGATACGCAGTTGCCTGTCGAACATGGGTTCCCTCCAGTGCCGGCAGCCGTTCTCGCCGGGCATGTTCCATCTGGCCAATGGTGCGGGACGCTGCAGTGGCTCGAGCGCGCCGCCTGCGGCGGCGGCATGCGAAGCGATGCGGGCAGGGCGGACTGGGCGGCGTCAGCGGTAGATTATTGCATGGCCGCCGGCATCGGGGATGGCTATCCGGTCATCGCGGGCGCATGCTCGGGGCGAGCTGGAAACACGATTGCCGGTGTTGATGCGACAGGGTACCTGCGCGTTGGCACTGGAGCCGTTCAGACCCGGTCGATGCGTCGAGCCGCGACTTTGCGCGGCGGTCGTTCTCTCCGAAGTAGCTGATCTCGATCTTCGTTCCGGTCTTTTTCTCGTAGTCCGGCAAGGACTTTTCCATCACGGTGAGGCCGAGACTTTTCTGCGCGAGCACCTTGATGACCGGAACATTGCACGACTGCGCGACTGACACGACAGGCAGGGTCGCGCCCAGCAACGCACACAGTGCGGAATAGTGGAACCTTTTCACTGCCGTCTCCTGAAAGGTTTTAGTTCGAGTGGTTGTTATCGGCCGGTGGAGTTTGCGTGCCGGTAGATAGCGAGCGTAAGTTAGCACCGGCCTGGCGAGCCAGCCACGCCAAAACGGGGCAGCGGTTCTGTACTTTTTGCTCAGTTTTTGTGTGCAGCGCAAAATTTTGTGTCGAACCCGGTTGGTTTGGGAAACCATGGCTGTATGCGTTCTGGGAGATCGCGACACCAGTTCGATGGGGTCAGGGATGGTCGCGCGCGCAACTTTCCGCTTTGTCACGCGGCAGATCATTCCGGCCTCGATGATAAGTATCCCTATATTATTTTCTTGTTCGCGGGGATCGAATCTGTCGATGTCCGGGTTCTCCAGGGGAAGTGCAAAAACGAGGCCGATCCTCCGATGCAGGGAGACCGGCGTCGGCGTCACTCCTCGAGACACCCACGCAGCGTTCGCGCGAGCCGGGCGGCCTCACCTGCGTCGGCAATGTTCGCGAACCCCATCACAAGGCCGCGCGGCGTGTGCTGCGTGCGGCCATTCGCGTACCAGATCGAAAGCGGCAGCACGGCGAGCCCCGCTTCGCGGGCTCGCGCGGCAACGGCGACGTCGTCGACCGGACCCTCGCGGCCTTCGCCGAACCGCACCGCGAACTGGATCCCCCCGGGCGGCAATTCGACAGCCAGCCGTTCGCCGAAGGCCTGCTCCAGTGCGCGTACGATCAGCACGCGCCGCTGCGCGTACAGGGTTCGCATGCGCTTCAGATGCCGCGCAAAATGCCCCCGCTCGATGAAATCCGCCAACGCCGCTTGCAATAACGTCGGCGATCCGGCGTTCATGCTGTACGCGACCCGAGCGACGCGCTCGACGGCCCGCTCCGGCACCACTGCATACGCCAGCCGCAAACCGGGAAACATCACCTTGCTGAACGTGCCGCAATAGATCACATGATCGTGCCGGTCGAGGCTCTTCAGCGCCGGCAAAGGACGGCCGAGATAACGGAACTCGCTGTCGTAATCGTCTTCGATGATCCAGCTCGATGCCTGCTCTGCCCAGTCCAGCAGCGCCATGCGTCTCGCGAGCGACAGCGTGCGCCCGAGCGGACTCTGATGCGATGGCGTGACCAGCGCGAAACGCGCCTCGGCATCCAGCCGTTTGCCGCGCTCGACATCGATGCCTTCATCATCCGCCGGCACCGCTACGAGCTGGACGCCGGTCTCGGCCAGAAAACCGCGCGCGAGCAGATAGCCCGGATCTTCGAACCATACGCGATCGTTCGGGCGGGCGAGGCTGCGCAACACGAGTTCGAGCGTCGCGCGATAGCCGCCGGTCACGAACACCTGCTCCGGCAGGCAGGTCACCCCGCGCGACAAGCCAAGATAGGTGGCGATGTGTTCGCGCAGGGGCCGGTAGCCCGCCGGATCGGGGTAGGCGAACATCGCGCGCTCGCCGCTGCGCGCGCGATGCGACACGAGACGATTCCAAACCTTGACGGGAAACGCGTCGAGTGCCGGCAACCCGGGCTGCAACGGTCGCGGCTCGCCGCTCATGGCGGCGGCGATGGCAAGCGGGCGCGGCGCCACATGTGCGCCGCGCGAGTCGACCGGTGCTTCCGCCGTGGCCTTTCCCTGCGTGTTTGGCCTGCCGTTCGAATCCCTCGCTATCTGTGCACGCGCTGGGCGCGTGACCGACGCCGGCAGCGACGGCGAGACGAAGGTGCCTGCCGCCCCGCGCATCTGCAGGTAGCCCTCGTCGACCAGGATCGTGTAGGCCAGCTCAACCGTGCCGCGCGCCGTGTTCAGCTGGGTGGCGAGGCTGCGCAGGGCGGGCACGCGATCGCCGGGACGCAGGTGCCCGGCAGCGATCGCCGTTCTGAAGCGCTCGCAAATCTGCAGGTAGATCGGCGCGTGCTGCTGGCGATCGATATCGATGGTGAAGGTGGCGGGCGACGGCATGCTGTCTTGCTGACAAGGGCTGCGGAAACGACTTGGCCTGGTCGAAACGGCAATTCTTGGCACTTTTCGATAGTTCATGATCTTCCCACAATAGCTTCACGCGATGCGACGGCGGCCCAATCGTTCGGTCGACGCCGATGCGACACCCGCCAGGCGCTTTCGCGCGTTCACTGCCTCTCATCTGGAGAATCTGTCATGAAGATCGTCGTAATCGGTGGTTCCGGCCTGATCGGGTCGCGTCTCGTGAAACTGCTTGGCGATGCGGGACATGAGGCGCTCGCCGCGTCGCCGCGTCACGGCGTGAACGCCGTGACGGGGGAGGGCTTGAGCAATGCGCTAGCGGGCGCGGACGTCGTCGTGGATGTGGCGAACGCGCCATCGTGGGAGCCCCAGGCAGTGCTCGACTTCTTCCGCAACTCGGCGCGCAATCTCGGCAAAGCGGAAGTGGCCGCTGGGGTACGCCATCACGTCGCACTGTCCATTGTCGGCTGCGAGCGCACGCCGGAGAATGCGTATTTCGTCGCCAAGGTTGCGCAGGAAGAAGCGATTGAGGCGGCCGGAGTGCCATACACGATTGTGCGCGCGACCCAGTTCATGGAATTCATCGGCGCAATCGCCGACTACGGCACCGAAGGCGGGACGGTGCGCGTTGGCGACGGACTGTTTCAGCCGATCGCCGCCGATGACGTCGCGGCAAGCCTCGCGCAGGTCGCGCTCGCCGCGCCGCTGAACGGCACGGTCGACATCGCCGGCCCCGACCGCGTGCCGTTCGCGGAGATCGTCTCACGTTATCTGAAATCGGTGGGCGATGCCCGCCCGGTGGTGACGGATCGCGATGCGCTCTACTACGGCGGCCGCGTCGAGGAACAATCGCTTGTCCCGCTTGGCGACGCACGGATCGGCCGCATCAGTCTCGACCAGTGGCTGGCGCAGGCAAAGAAGGCTTGAGCGCGCCTCGCCTGTTTGAAGCCGTCAAGGCATTTCGCAGTCTTGACTATCGCATCGTCGCGACCGCACGCTCGACCAAGCCATCGGACGATGCGGACGTTCTTGCGGTTGCCGGTGACATTGGCGATCCGGCAACCGCCCGCCGCGTTGTTTCCGAGGGCGTCGCGCGATTTGGCCGGATCGACACGCTGGTCAACAACGCCGGCATCTACATCGGCAAGCCTTTCACCAAACACACTGCGGAAGACTACGCCGCAGTGATGAACGTGAATATGGCGGGCTTCTATCACATCACGCAGCTCGCCATTGCCGAGATGGAAAGGCATTCGAGCGGCCACGTGGTCAGCGTGGACCACTACCCGGCGTGGAAAGGATAGGTATTTACACCAATGCCAAAACGTGTATCGGGGAAGGCGAATTTTTCATTAGAAGGTTATCGGGCTTCTCCATAGACTGTGCCGAACCCAGTGATCGAGCGCTGTCCCGAGGTCAGGGGCCGGGTCGACGGCGTTCTTGCCTTACCCAATTGCCAGGAAATTCAAATCTAACGACACAAAGGGGGAGCGGAATACTTGCGTTTTGCCTAATGCATCCATTCGATCGGTGATTCGAACAGCATCAGGCTGTGGCGAAAAATAGCAATTAGAAACTCGTACATCGGAGACAGAATAATGAAGCTGGTCAGAAAGATCGCACTGCGTACGATGGTGGGAGCGGCGTTCGCGCTTGCTGCCGGGACAAGCGCATTCGCGCAGGGCAAGCCGGTTACGCTTGGGTTCTCCCAGGTGGGCGCCGAGAGTGCATGGCGCACGGCGAACACCGTGTCGGTGAAAGCGGCAGCCAAGGATGCCGGCATCAACCTGAAGTTCTCGGACGCTCAGCAGAAGCAGGAAAACCAGATCAGGGCGATCCGCTCGTTCATCGCGCAGAAGGTTGACGTTATCGCGTTTTCGCCTGTCGTCGAGTCGGGCTGGGAGCCGGTGCTCGAAGAGGCGAAGCGGGCAAAGATCCCGGTCGTCCTCACCGATCGCGCGATCGACGTAAAGGATCCCTCGCTGTACGTGACGATGATCGGCTCCGACTTCATGGAAGAAGGGCGGCGCGCCGGTCACTGGCTCGAGGAGCGTTACAAGAACGAGCCGGGTCCCATCAACATCGCAGAACTGCAGGGGACGGTCGGTTCCGCGCCGGCCAACGACCGTCATGCGGGCCTGATGGAAGTGATCAAGAGCGATCCGAAGTTCAAGGTCATTGCCTCGCAAAGCGGTGACTTCACGCTCGCGGGCGGCAAGCAGGTGATGGAAGCGTTTGCGAAGACGTACGGCAAGAAGATCAACGTGGTCTATGCCCATAACGACGATATGGCGCTCGGCGCGATCCAGGCCATGGAAGAGGCAGGCATCAAACCGGGCAAGGATGTCACGGTGGTTTCCTTCGATGCGACGAAGGGCGGCTTCCAGGCCATGGTGGACGGGAAGATCAACGTGGACGTCGAATGCAGCCCGCTGCTCGGTCCTCAGCTGATGGCCGCGGTGAAGGACGTCGTGGCCGGCAAGCAGGTTCCGCGGCGCATCGTGACCGACGAAGGCATCTTCCCGATGAATGTCGCAGCGCAAGTCATGCCGAGCCGCAAGTACTGATCCGCACGTCATATCCCGCCGCTGACGGGCGCGTTCGGGAGGGTCGCTCCCGAGCGCGCCGGCTCGTCCCCGACACCCTTGGCGAGGCCGTCCGCGGATCTCGCGAACACCATGAACCCTTTACCCATCCTCGAAATGACCGGCATCGACAAGACGTTCCCGGGCGTCAAGGCGTTGCAGCAAGTCGATTTTCGGCTGTATCCCGGTGAGATTCACACGTTGATGGGCCAGAACGGCGCGGGCAAATCGACGCTCATCAACGTGCTCACCGGCGTATTCGCACACGATAGCGGCGAAATCTGCCTCGCCGGGAAGCCGGTGCGCTTCACGGCGCCGCTCGACGCCGAAGCCGCCGGGATCCAGACGCTGTATCAGGAAGTGAACCTCTGCCCGAACCTTTCCGTGGCGGAGAACATCTTCGCCGGCCGGCACCCGAAGAAGCGCGGAGCGATCGACTGGAAGGCGATCAACCTGCAGGCGCGGGACGCGCTGGCCGCGCTGGATCTCTTCATCGATGTCACGCACTCGCTGGACGCCTACCCGATTGCGGTCCAGCAAATGGTGGCCATCGCGCGCGCCGTCTCCGTCGACGCGAGCGTGCTCATTCTCGACGAACCGACTTCAAGTCTCGATGACGGCGAAGTCGCGCGGCTTTTCGCCGTGCTGCGCCGCTTGAAGGAATCGGGAATGGCGATTCTGTTCGTGACGCACTTTCTCGAGCAGACCTATGCCGTATCGGATCGCATCACCGTCATGCGCAATGGCGCACGAGAAGGCGAGTACCTGGCAAAGGACTTGCCCGTCGACGTGCTGGTCGCGAAGATGACTGGCCGGGAAGGCATGAACGAGGCGATGAAGGCAGGCACATCGGACGGTCCGCACCCGGATGCAGCGTCCACGCCTTTTCTTTCCATGCAGGGTGTGGGTCGGCGCGGGTTGATGAGTCCCGTCGATCTCGACGTGTGCCCTGGTCAGATCGTCGGCCTGGCCGGACTGCTCGGTTCTGGCCGCACCGAAACAGCGCGGCTGGTGTTCGGCGCCGAACGCCCGGACACCGGGACGATGCTGATCGACGGACATCGCGCCAAGCTCACTTCGCCGCGAGACGCGGTGCGACATGGCATTGCCTATTGCCCGGAGGATCGAAAAAAAGAAGGCATCGTCGCGGCGTTGTCGATCCGGGAAAACATCGTTCTGGCGTTGCAGGCACGACGTGGATGGTGGCGCATGCTGAGTTACACCCGCCAAAGAAAAATGGCCGATCAATACATCGCGCAACTCGGGATCAAGGCACGCGACGCAGAGCAGCCCATCGGTTTGCTTTCGGGGGGAAACCAGCAAAAGGTGCTGCTCGCCCGCTGGCTCGCGACCGAGCCAAAACTGCTGATTATGGATGAGCCAACCCGCGGCATCGACGTTGCCGCAAAGTTCGAGATCATGGACCGCGTGCGTTCGCTTTGCGCGAAGGGCCTCGCAATTCTCTTTATCTCTTCTGAAATGAGCGAAGTGGTTCGCGTCAGTCACAGGATTGCGGTCCTGCGCGACCGTCGCAAGGTCGCCGAGATTGCGGGCGATCGCCTCTCGGAGGATCAGGTGTATCAACTCATCGCAGGAGGCGAGTCATGAAGCCGGTTCACGCGCTGATGCGGCACCAACTGGTGTGGCCTGCCATCACGCTCATCTTGCTGATCCTCCTGGACGTTGCGCATCGCGCAAGCTTCCTCTCGGTGACAGTCCTGGACGGTCACCTTTTCGGCGCGCCGATTGATATCCTGAATCGTGCTGCGCCGCTTGTGCTGGTCTCCCTCGGAATGACGCTCGTTATCGCGACGCGCGGCATCGACATCTCGGTCGGAGCAACGGTGGCCATTGCCGGCGCGGCCGCCGCGATCATCCTCGAGGCGGATCCGTCGCACGTAGGCATGGCGCTTGTGGCGGCGATTGCCGTCGGACTGTTGGCCGGGATGTGGAACGGTCTGCTTGTCGCGCTCGTCGGTATGCAACCGATCATCGCCACACTCATTTTGATGGTCGCAGGGCGGGGCGTTGCACAGCTGCTGACAGGTGGCCAGATTATTCCCATCGGTGCACCGGGCTACCTCAGGCTGGGTGATGGATATCTGGCGATGGTTCCCTGCTCGGTCTGGATCGCGGTCGTCGTGACACTCGCGCTCGCGCTTCTGGTGAACCGCACTGCTCTGGGACTCTTCGTTCGCTCCATTGGCGTCAACCCTGTCGCAACGCGGCTGGTGGGGCTGCGTTCCGGTGCGATCGTCTTCGGCGTGTACGTCATCTGCGGGCTGATGGCGGCGCTCGCCGGGATCATCGCAAGCTCGAACGTACGGAGTGCTGATGGAAACAATGCGGGACTGTTGCTCGAACTCGACGCGATTCTGGCCGTGACGCTCGGCGGCACGTCGTTGCTCGGCGGCCGCTTCAGTCTTGGCGGCACGGTGCTCGGCGCATTGATCATCCAGACGTTGACCTACACGACCTATTCGATCGGTGTGCCGCCGGAAGCAACGCTCGTTGTCAAGGCGATTGTCGTGGTCGTGGTGAGTGTCATCCAGTCGGAAGTTGCGCGCGCGCTGGTCGTCAAGCAGGTGAAACATCTTCTTTCCCCGGCGCGCGAACGCGCATCCACCGGAACGAGTCCATCATGAGAAAGCTGACTGGCCGGCTGGCTGATCCGAGAACCTTGCCCATCGTCGCAACGATCGTGCTGTTCGCTGCGCTGTTCGGTTTTGGTTCCGTCATGTACACGGGTTTCTTTTCGATGCAGGTATTGACGGGCCTGTTCGTTGACAACGCGTTTCTGCTTGTCGTGGCGATTGGCATGACGTTCGTGATCCTGTCGGGAGGCATCGACCTGTCGGTCGGCGCTGTGGTTGCCCTGACCACGATACTGTGCGCTGTGGGCGCGCAGTGGCTGCACTGGCCCATCTGGGTCGTCGTGCCGATCGTGCTGGTTTTCGGCGCGCTTTACGGTGCGGCGATGGGAGCGTTGATTCACTTCTTCCGCCTGCAGCCATTCATCATCACGCTCGCGGGCATGTTCCTGGCCCGCGGCGCATGCTTCCTGATCACGACGGAATCCATCACGATCGACGAGCCGACGTTCCATGCTGTCGCGTCTCTGAATATTCCGGTCGGCGGCGGCTCCCTCAATGCCGGAGCGCTGGTTGGCATTGCGACGCTCGTGGTCGCCATTTTCATCGCGCACTTTACGCGCTTCGGGCGCAACGTCTATGCGATTGGCGGCAATGAGCGCTCTGCGCTCCTTATGGGCTTGCCAGTCGCAAGAACGAAGATCGCCGTGTATGCGCTGAGCGGCTTCTGCTCGGCGCTGGGCGGGGTGATCTTTACGCTGTATGTGCTTTCCGGGTACGGACTGCAGGCACAGGGGATGGAACTCGATGCGATCGCCGCAACGGTGATCGGCGGAACGTTGTTGACCGGCGGGGTCGGCTATGTAATTGGCTCGCTGTTCGGCGTCGGCATCCTCGGCACCATCCAGACGCTGATCACCTTCGACGGCACGTTGAGTTCGTGGTGGACGCGCATCGTCATCGGCGCATTGCTCTGTGTGTTCTGTTTGCTGCAGCGGATCATCGAGCGGCACGCGGGCCGACGCCGCACGGGCGGCGCGGATCTCGCGCCGACCTCGGCCGGGCCGTCACACGGTGGGCAGCGGGGGCGGGACAAGCGTGGCAGCGGTGATCTCGTCACGACGACCTGATCGTTGCAGGTTGGTATTCGGTCTGAACGAGAGGGGAAAACATGCTCGAGCTGCGGGAAACGGATGTACGAAAGCCAGCCTTCGGGGAGGCGGTGCGACCTGGCGAGCCAGAGCAGGGCGCAGCCGGGAAGGCGTATCGGCAGACACTTTCGAACGCCTATCTGAGGCTCGACATAGAGGCAGGGCGCCACGGCGGGATTGCGCAACTGGAGTGGAACGACCGCGGGGTGTGGACGCCCGTCTTTCGACAGGCGGAGCGGCGAGGGCATGGAGCGGCTCCCCGTCGACTATCGTGTCAACCGTCGATCTGGGTTCAGAACGCGGCGCAGGACATCGAGGCAGCGGCGCCGTCGTCGGGGTCGCAGCCAATCGGCGCAAGTCGGCGAGCTCCAGTGGCCGATGTTGCTCCAGATGTTGCACTCATGGGTGACTGGAAACTCGACCCCACTGGGGAAAAATGTCTCCGCCTGAAAGCCGAAGTCGCAGATCGCTATAAGGCGGTCCAGACATACGAGCTTGACGGGCCGACACTGGAAATCGCCATTGAACTCGAAAATTCGGGACACACGCCGCTACCGTGCGAAATCGAGGTCAGTCCGGTCCTGGTGCGGGATTCGGATACCCGCATCAGCGCACCGGCGGGCGGGATCTGGATTGCGCGAGAGAACGGAAAAGCTCCCAGGCTCGTTCCGGCTCCGTTCGCGTGGCAATTCGGGGTGACATACCCTTTGCCGGCGAAGGCGGTTGACCACGCATTCACTGGCTGGGGAGGGAGGGCACTGGTCGAATGGCCGGCGCGACAGTTTTCTCTCGCGATCGTGGGAAACACGGACTGCTATCGCCTTCGCGCCTATCCGGAAGACGATTCGTTTTCGTTCCAGGTGATGAATGATCAGTCGGAACACCGCTACATCCGCGAAGGCGATGGCGTGCGCGGACTTTCGGTTCTTGCTGCGGGACAAACGCTCAGCCGTCGGGTGAGCTTCACAGTCGAACGTCTCGCGTCTCTGACGAGGACCGCGCGTTACTCGACGGAGTAGCGGCTTATTCCGGCTGGAATCTTTTTCTATTAATAGAAAGTCATCACGGCCCGCTTGAGAGGTCTATTTGACAAATCATGAATCGGGGGGAAACATGCTCAAGGGGCTCAGTATCAAACGCGGGCTGACCTGCGTAATTTCGGTGTTTGTCGTCATCCTTGCCTTGACGAGTTCTGCGGGCATTCTGGCGCTGAAGTTGAACAACGACGCGCTGCGAGCCATGTACGAAGTCGATACCGGTTCGCTGGTCGCGCTGAAGACCAGTGACGCCTTGCTTCAGCGTGCACGCGTTTCGCTCGACAGCTACCTTTCGTTGTATGGTCTGGGCGACCCGGAACCAGAGCTGCTTTCGGGCGCGCGACAGGATCTAAAGGATTCCGAACTGGAATTCTCGAAGTATCTTTCACTGCAATCGGGCGCGGACTCCGAGGCGGCGAGGCAGCTGGCAGGGCGCCGCCGGTCGGTCCTCGACAAGGCAATCCTGCCGGCGGCCGACGCGCTCAGCCAGATGGACTTCGGCCGCTTCAAGGAGCTCCAGGGGAAGGCGACGCAGGATGCGGTGGCGTCTTATCAGAGCGCGATGAAGGCGCGCGAGAACGCGGTCGTCGACTTGCAACGGGAACGTTTTGCGCAGGCGCAGTCGCGCTTTCATTCGATGGTCGCCATGCTTGCCGCAACGGCGATCGTCGCACTTGCGGTGGGGATAGGCGCGAGGCGGATCCTCGTCGGCATCGTTGTGCGCCCTGTCGCTGAAATCAAGGGGCATCTCGCGCGCATTGCCTCAGGCAATCTTCAGGGGGATGTGCTCGCAGAATCCCGGAACGAGATGGGAATGCTCATGGCGGACGTCAGGACAATGCAGGACGCGCTGGTGCGAACTGTCCGGAGCGTTCGCGGCGGAACGGAAACCATCAACGTCGGCGCACAGGAGATCGCCTCCGGCAGCGCAGATCTTTCCCGGCGAACCGAGCAACAGGCCGCTTCGCTCGAGCTTGCGGCCGCGAACATGGCGCAGTTGACGCGGGCCGTCAAGAAAAACGCGGAGACCGCCAATAGCGTGAGTCGACAGGCATTGGTAGCTTCACAAACCGCATCTGCCGGCGGCGAGGTGGTTCACGAAGTCGTCCGCACGATGCAAGGCATATCGGTGCATTCCAGCAAGGTTGCCGAAATCGTGGGCCTGATTGAAAGCATCGCCTTCCAGACCAACATTCTGGCGCTGAATGCCGCCGTCGAGGCGGCACGCGCTGGAGAACTCGGGCGCGGTTTCGCGGTCGTCGCGAGCGAGGTTCGAAGTCTCGCTCAGCGAAGTGCCCAGGCGGCAAAGGAGATCAAGCAGCTGATTGACGCGACGGTCGGAAAGATCGACGAAGGTTCGCTGCTCGCGCAAAAGGCAGGCACGATCATGACCGAGGTCGTGTCGTCAGTCACGGCGGTAAGCGGCTTGATGGCGGAGTTGCATCGGGCTACGCAGGAACAGAGCCACGACATCGAGCAGGTGAATGGCGCGGTCGTGCAAATGGACACGACCACTCAGCAAAACGCAGCGCTTGTCGAGCAGGCTGCAGCCGCAGCCCAGTCGCTCAAGGAGCAGGCCGCGCTGCTCGACGATGTCGTTTCGGAATTCAAGCTTGCATCGGGTACGGCGTGACTCTCCGCGCGCTCAGACGGTATCGTTCACGAGCCCCGTCGGGTTGCCGCTCGCCACATCCCGGCCGGTCCTCGCCATTCACGCCCACGAACTCAAGCAGGCTTACAGCACTGCCGTCGCTTCGATCTCGATCTTGAAGCCGAAGTGGAGCGGCCCCGTCGGCACGATTGTACGTGCCGGCCGCGCCTCGCCCGCCCAGCCCGCGTAGATCTGGTTGAAACTCGGCCAATGTTCGATATCGTCGAGATAGACGCGAACCTGGACCAGTTGCGCGATGCTGCTGCCTGCGCCTTCCAGCGCGACCTTGAGATTCGCCAGCACCTGCTCTGCCTGCACCTCGAACGACGCGTCGGTCAGCTTTTGGCCCTGCGGGTCGATCGGCAACTGACCGGAGACGAATACCAGTCCGTTTGCGATCGCCACGTGACTATAGTGGCCCCCCGGGGGACGCAGGTTCAGCGGATTTTCCGTGCGCGGCAATCGCGTGCCCGATTCGTTACCAGCCATGAAAGCGGCTCCATACGGTTGTTTCGCCATCTGCGGATAGCGCGTGATACTCCGGGAACTGCGTACCCGTCGCGCAGGCGTGATTGGGCAGGATACGCAGCTTCGTTCCGATCGGAAAGCGCGTCGCAAGGCTCGTGGTTTGCTGAGTCTCATGAGCGGGCGACAGAATGCCGTGCTCCTGGTTTGCGCCGCTCAAAACCCAGTCGGTCAAGGGCGTGCCATCGAGACTGCAGGGCAGACCATAGCCGAAATCTTCCGCCTGCCGCGACGTCCCGCGGTCGCGGCTCATCGCCATCCAGCCTGCGTCCACGATCACCCAGTTTTTCTCCGGCTGATGGCCGATGACCGTCGTGAGCACGCTCAACGCGATGTCTTCGCTCGAGCATACGCCGATGTTGCGCATCACGAGATCAAAAAAGACGTAAACCCCCGCGCGCACTTCGGATACGCCATCGAGTTTCCCGGCGGACAACGCGGTAGGTGTCGAACCGACGCTCACCGCGTCACAAGGGAGGCCCGCGTCACGCAACCGTTGCGCCGCGCGAACACAGCCCGAGCGTTCCTGCTCGGCGAGCGCAGACAGCGCGTCGGGCGTGTGAAGTTCGTAGCTGGATCCCGCGTGCGTCATCACGCCGCCGAGCTTCACGCCGCTGTCGTGCAGAATGCGGCCGACCTCCAGCAACGCATCCTGTTCCGGTGCGATTCCTGAGCGATGCCCATCTGTATCGACCTCGATCCAGACTTCGAAGGCTTCCTGCTGCGCGGCGCAAAACTTCGCGACCTCTACCGCGGCGCGCGTGTTATCCACCACCAGCTTCAGATCGCAGCCCCGTTGTCTGAGCGCCATTGCTCTTGGCAGCTTCGACGGCGCGATACTGACCGCATAGAGAATATCGGTCACGCCAGCCGCAAAGAACGCTTCCGCTTCCTTCAGCGTCGATACCGTGATGCCGTTCGCGCCGGCCGCCAGTTGCGCCCGCACGACCTCCAGACATTTGGTCGTTTTCACGTGCGGGCGGAACCTCACGCCGAGCGCGTTCATGCGCGACTGCATGCGCGCAATATTCCTGTCCATCCGCGGGATATCGACCACGGCCGCGGGGGTATCGAGTTCATCGAGTTTCATGATTTCAGGCGGTCAGGTTGTTGTGCGCCGAAACGTCAAACCGGCTGCACCAGGGCGCAAGGGCTTCCAGTGTCGGCGCCTCGATTTCAGGAGGCGGCGCACCTTCTACCAGGGGCAGGGCAACCCGGTTGTGCCAATAGGTCCGCAAGCCGACCGCGGCGGTGCCGAACATGTCGTAGCTCGATCCGGCGACGAAGACGGCTTCCGAAGCCGTCACGCCGAGCACGTCGAGCGCCAGGCGATAGGGCGTCGGATCGGGTTTGTAGGTGCCGGCTTCTTCGGCGGTGATCACCGCATCCCATTTGACGGGAATGATTTCTGCCGCCTGGCGGCCAAGTCGTATCGAGCAGTTGGTTACGATGGCGATCTTGCAATGCGATCGAAGCTGTTGCAATGCCTCGACAGCACCGCTCCACGGGGTCAGTTGAAGCCAGTCCGCCTCAAGCGCGAGTGCGGCGGATTCGGGCAAGCCCACGTGCGCCGCGGCCTCCTTTACCAGCTGTTCGTAAGCGACATAGCGCCCGCACCCGTAGGTTAGACGCAAATATTCGGCGCGCCACGCACGCCCCGCCTGTTCCGAGCCTGCGGAACGGTTCCAGAGCGTCCACGAGTCGAGCAGTGCAGTCAGGAGATCGAAGAGGACCGCCTTCGGATAGCCGGTCGTTGAAGATGGATTGCTCATGAGCGAGGCCTCCACGTGGTTCGTTCATGGCATCAAGTATAGAGTTCGATGAGGCGCCGGGAATTCAGTCTCACGAAATCAATCATTCAGAAAGATTGAATGTCTTCCGAGGTGAAGGCTAGCTTCGCCACGGCGGCTGTGGCCGAAACTGCGCCTGCAGATATTGCATGAATTGCCGGGTGCGGGCGGGCAAGCCGGCGCGATTGTTGGTGAGTGCGATCACATCGGCGTCGTGCGCCTTCCATGCAGGGAGCAGCCGCACGAGGTTTCCCTTCGCGATATCGCCGGCAACGTCCCATTCCGAGCGCAGAATGATGCCGCGGCCCTCGCACGCCCATTGGCGTATCACCTCGCCATCGTTGCAGCTCAACTTCGACGACACGCGGATGCTGCGCGCCGTACGGCCCTTGCGGAACTGCCAGAGCGACGCGTCTTCGTTGTTCTCTCGCAGCACGATACATGGCAGTTGGGCCAGATCGTCGGGGGTTTCCGGGCTCGGAAAGCGCTTCAGAAACGCGGGGGATGCACACACGAAGCGTGCATTCGGCGCAATCGCATAGCCGATCATGTTGGACGCAGGCAGCTCGCCGATGTGAACCACGATGTCAAAGCGGTCGGCGGACTCGGTCAATGGTTGATCGGTGAGCGTCAATTCGATGTCGACGTCGGGGTTGCCTTGCTGGAAGCCGGACACGACGGAAGCGAGATAGCGCCGCCCGAAACCTAACGGCGCGCGAACCCTCACGGTGCCGACGAGCCCACCGCGGCGGGCGCGCAAATCCTCGAACAGCGTGTCGAACTGTGTCACCAGGTGCGCGCCGCGTTGACACAGCAGCATTCCCTCTTCCGTGAACCGTAGGCGGCGAGCGCTGCGGTCGACGAGGCGGATATCGAGTTTTCTTTCGATCTGCTGCAACCGCTGCGTGACCGCTGGTGGCGAAAGCCCAAGCTTTCTCGCTGCTGCAACGAGGCTGCCGGCTTCCTGGATGGTCAGCAGGAAGCGAATGTCATTGGAATCGCTCATGTCGGTCTCGTCGCAGTCGCGGCTGCAATCGTTGTCTGGTAGACCCCGCACCGCGAGGGACGCAGCGGCATCGCTGCGATGCGATTCATTGCACTCGATATCGCGCCAGGAAAGTGCAAACGGCGCTCTCGACGATGCGTTCTACCTGAGCGTCGGACAGGGCGTAATCTGTTTGCATCAGGCGAGGATAAAAAACGGTCTCGCCCAGCATGCCAATGAACTCCGCGCGTGCAAGCTGCACGTCGGCAACATGCAGCTCGCCTTCGTCAACGCGCCTTTGCAACCAGGCGTCCGTAATATCGCTGAATAAATGCTTCGCAAGTTGAAAGCGGGCGCCCACGGCGGGAAAGTTTCGCACTTGCCCAATGATCAGGCGCATCGCGGAAATCAAACGCGCATCCGAAACGAGCTCGCAGAATGCGCGTCCAATTTCGCGCAGACCCGGTTCGACGTCGTTGGGCACGACATGATCTTTCCAGCTCGAGAATAGCTGATGGATCAAATGGTCCACCGCTTCGACGAACAGCGTTTCCTTGCTGGGAAAATGTTTGTACAGGGTCGCGTATGACACTGTCGCGCGATCGCCAATGGAATCCATCGTGGCCGCGTCATATCCGCTTTCCAGGAACGTTGCGATTGCAACCTCCAGGATCAGCGCACGCTTTTCCCTGCTAACGCGCTGCTGATATCCCTGTACGCCGTCCGTCGAGGAAGCCTCTCCCCGCGAGATGGGCTTCTTCCTTCCTGTCTTCGCTATTTCCACTCACAAGCTCCAAAACTATCGGTCTGGAAGGCATTCTGCCCCCCGTTGGCAAAAATCGCCAGCAAGCGAGACTGCGGGCGGTCTTTCGGCATCGGCCGCAGCGGCCGTGCCGGGTTTTCCCTACCTTTCTCGTTGCCGTTGACTACTATAGTGTAATACACACTACACCATGAAACTCGAACAGAAATGGGAGCCAGCGTGAACGGTTTCAGACGATTAGGCACCGCCTCGGTGGTGAGAGGCGGGAAGGGCTGGTCTTTACTCGGAGCGAAGTGCTCCGCTTGTGAAGCGCCGATCTATCCGGTACTCACCGTGTGCCCGCACTGCGGCGGTCGTGACTTCGTTGCGTTGCCGTTGCCGGCGATCGGCACCCTCTACTGCCATAGCGTGGTGCATATGGGACCCAGGGGCGTCGACACGCCCTATATCGTCGGCTATGTGGACTTTAGTGACGGCCTGAGGGTCTTCGGGCGCATCGAAATGGAAGTTGGCGCCGTCCAGACGGGGCAGCCACTCGAATTGCGGGTGAAACCAGCAAACAAACGAGCAAGCCAGTTCATCTATTTCTTTGCCGCACCCGGCGAAGGTTCCCGGCAGGCAGGTTCATGAGCGCGACGAACGGTTTGAGGAGCGTGAGCGTCGTCGGCACAGGCATGGTTCGCTTTGGGCGCTTCCCGGAAGTCAGTCTTCCACAGCTCGCCGCGCCAGCGGTCATCGAGGCACTTGACGAAGCCGGAATCGATCGGCCGCGCATCGGCGCTATTTATTGCGGAACGGTATCCGGTGGTCCATTGGCTGCCCAACGTATCGCACGGGAGACGGGGCTGACCGGCATCGAAGCGGCGAATTTCGAAAATGCCTGCTCGTCGTCGGCGAGCGCATTCCGGCATGCCTGGCTCGCAATTGCCGCGGGGGCGGTGGATTGTGCCGTCGTGGTCGGAGCGGAGCAATTGACCCGTCTCGGCGGCGGCCCACTTGACCTGGGCGATGAGGATGTCGAGGCGGCGAACGGATTGACGATGCCGGCGCTATATGCAATGCGCGCACAGCGCTACATGCACGAATTCGATTTGTCGCCTCGCGATCTCGCGCAGATCGCGGTCAAGGCCAGGGCGAATGGCGCGCTCAACGCCTATGCACAGATCCGCAGCACCATCTCGGTGGATGAAGTGCTCGCTAGCCGGCAGGTGGCCTCGCCGCTGACGTTGCATCAGTGCTGCCCGCTGGGCGATGGCGCATCGGCGGTAGTGCTTGCGGCCTCCGACTTTCCCATTGCGAATCGGCAAGGCGCCGTGAAGATTCTTGCGTCGCATCTGACGTCGGGCCGTTACCTGCAGGGAGGCAGGGATATGACGACTCCCGAGGTCACGATGCGTTGTGCGAACGAAACCTACGAATCCTGCGGCATCGGACCTTCCGACATCGATCTCGTCGAGTGTCACGACGCCTTCACCATCGCCGAATTGCTGTACTACGAGGCACTGGGTTTTGCCCGCCATGGAGAAGGGGCGGGTTTGATCAGGCAAGGTCAAACGTCGCTGAACGGGCGGATTCCGTTCAACCCGTCCGGCGGTCTGCTCTGCCGGGGCCATCCGCTCGGCGCATCGGGAATCGCGCAGATCGTCGAAATAACCCGCCAGTTGCAGGGCCGCTGCGGCGCACGCCAGGTCGCGAAAGACAAGCCGCGCGGTCCGCGGATCGGGCTCGCGCACATCACCGGCGGAGGCACCTACGGCTTCGATCACGGTGCCTGCGCGATACACATTCTTGGAAGGTGAGAAGTGAAATCAGCACCCTTTACCTGGCACCGCCCGGAAAGCGTGGCGCGTGCCGTCGAGCTGCTTGCCACGCTGGACAACGCACGCATCGTCGCTGGCGGGCAGACGCTGATGCCGATGCTGGCCATGCGTTACGCGTATGTGGACCATCTGATCGACGTGAACGCGATACCCGGACTCGACGGGATAGCGTTGGAAGGCGCCGAGGTCTGCATCGGCGCACTGGTTCGCCAGCGGGATATCGAGCAATCTCCCTTGATTCACCAATACGCGCCGCTGATGGTCGAGGCGTATCGATTGGTCGGTCATATTCAGACGCGAAATCGGGGCACGTTTGTCGGAAGCGTTTGCAACCTCGACCCGGCCTCGGAGCAGCCCGCACTCGCCGAAATCTTCAATGCGACCATCGTCGCCGTGGGACCCCGCGGAGAGCGGCGCATCCCGTTTCATGAGTTCGCGTGCGGCTTCATGACGACTTCGATCGAAGCGGACGAAATGGTGACGCAAATTCGCCTGCGCATCTGGAACGAGCCGCACGGCTATGCGTTCGAGGAATTCGCGCGCAGGCATGGGGACTTCGCAATCGTCGGCGCCGCGGCCATGGTGTCCGTCGACGCCAGTCGCGCTATCGGCCGTGCCGATGTGGTCCTGTGCGGCATGGGCAGCAAACCTTGCCGTCTGCAACTCGACGACGTCCTCCAGGGACAGCAGCCCAGCGCCGGTCTCGCAAAGGTAGCCGCCGGCAGAGCGAGCCGGATCGATGCGCTTGGCGACACGAGTGCCAGTGCCGCCTATCGGCAACGCCTCGCGTGCACCGTGACCGAGCGTGCGCTTGGGCGCGCGTTCGCTCGCGCATTGAACGCAAGCTGAGGGAATCATGGATCAGAGAATCGAATTCGTAGAACAGGCAAGAATTGCCTTCGAACTGAACGGACAGGCGGTGACCTGCGACATCGACCCCAGAGTGACGCTCGGCGATTTTCTTCGTCACCAGCTTGGCAAGACCGGCACGCATTATGGCTGTGAGCATGGTGTTTGCGGGGCATGCACGGTACTGGTGGATGGACGTTCCATGCGCTCATGCCTTCAGCTCTGTGGCCAGGTCGACGGGCGGAAGGTCACCACCGTAGAGGGGCTGGCGAATGCCGACGGCTCGCTCGGCATCCTGCAGCAGGCGTTTCAGGATCGCCATGCGTTGCAGTGCGGATACTGCACTCCGGGCATGTTGACCACGCTCACGGAGTTTCTGCGGGCCAACCCCGACCCGTCCGAGGCTCAAGTGCGTGATGCGATCAGCGGGAATATCTGCCGCTGCACGGGCTACCAGGCCATAGTCGAAGCGGCGCTGCTCGCTGCAGCGCGAATGCGCGGCGAGCCCGATCCCGCTTTCGGACCGGTTACCGCACACTCGAAGAGCGGCGATGCCCCTTCGGAGTCGGCCGTGGGCGCGCGATATGTCGGCAAACCCGTCAAGCGCACGGAAGACCCCGCGCTGCTCAAAGGCGAGGGGCAATTCGTCGACGATATCCACCTTGCTGGAACGTTGCATTGCTGTTTCGTGCGATCGTCGCACGCGCACGCCCGCATCAGGCACATCGATACGCAAGCAGCAAAGGCCGTACCGGGCGTGCAGCATGTCTGGACGTTCGCCGACCTGGATGAAGCGCTGCGGCGGCCGTTGCCTGTCCTGGCGCCCACGCACATGCTCACTGAGCCGCGCATGTGGTCGCCGCTGGCTGCGGACGAGGTGTGCTACGTCGGCGAGGCGGTTGCTGTTGTCCTTGCCGAAAGCCGGTACATCGCGGAAGACGCCGCTAACCTGGTGCAGATCGACTACGAGGTACTGCCTGTTGCCGGCGACATCAGGAAGATATTCGACCCGGATGCGCCACGGGCTCACAGCGACGTTCCGACAAACCTCCTGCTCGACATGCCGTTTGCTTTCGGCGAAGTCGACTCGGCTTTTGCGAGCGCAGCACACGTGGTCAAGCGCGAGATATTCCATCATCGCGGAACTGCGCACCCGATGGAGTGCCGCGCGACCCTCGCGCGGCTCGATGGCGGCACCGGCGATCTGACCGTCTGGAATTCAGGCCAGGCGCCGCACCTCGAAAGACGTCTTCTCGCGCAAGCGCTCCACTACGACGAAGCGAAGATCCGGGTCATCATGCCGGACGTCGGAGGGGCGTTCGGTCCCAAGGGTATCGCCTATCCGGAAGAGTTCGTCGTGGCCTCCGCGGCACTCCGCCTGGGTGTGCCGGTCAAATGGACCGAAGATCGGCGCGAGCACTTCCTGTGCATTACCCAGGAGCGCGATCAATTGTGGGATCTCGAGATGGCGCTCGACCAGGACGGAAAGATCCTCGGCGTGCGCGGTTCCGTGGTCCACGATAACGGTGCGTACGTGCCCTGGGGCATTGTCGTGCCGATCATCGCGGTGACCTCGTCGCTGGGTCCGTATGTCGTCCCCGCATTCGACGTGAAGCTGAAAGTCGCGTGCACGAACATGGTGCCGACCACGCCGGTGCGCGGCGCGGGGCGGCCCAAAGCGGTATTCGCGATGGAGCGGATGCTCGATGCGGCAGCCGACCAGCTCAGCCTCACCCGTCTGGAAATTCGACGCCGCAATTTCGTGCAGCCGGAACAGTTGCCGTACAAAACCGGCCTGATATTCCGTGACGGTTCGCAGATGGTGTATGACTCCGGAGACTATCCGGAGACCCAGGAAAAGGCGGTCGAGCTTGCCGGTCTGGACGCGTTCCGCGCCCGCCAGGAGCACGCGCGTGCGCAGCAACGGTATCTCGGGATCGGCTTTGCCAACTACGTCGAAGGTTGCGGTCTCGGTCCTTATGAAGGAGCGGAAGTCACGTTGCAAAACGACGGACGCATCCACCTGGACGTCGGTGGCGCCGGCGCGCAGGGACAAGGCATGAAAACCATCTTTGCCCAGATAGCGGCCGATCAGCTCGGTGTCGAGATGGATGCCATCACGGTCGTCGTCGGCGATACGGGCAAGCTTGCAATGGGCGTCGGGACATTCGCGAGCCGGATCACCGTCAACGCCGGAAATGCCGTTCACATCGCATGCGGCAAGCTCGCCGGAAAAATCAGGGCGCTGGCTGCGAACGCCCTTCGTGTTCCGCTGGATCAGATCGAGATCGCGCGTGGCGTCGTATGCGCGCGAGGTCAGCCGGAAAGGGCGTTGCCGCTCGGGAAAATCGCTCAGATGTCCTATGGGATACCTGGGTTCACGCTTCCCGACGGTCTGGATGCAGGCATGACCGTCACGCATTACTTCTCCCCGAAAGCCAGTGTCTACGCCAACGGAACGGCGTTCGCGGAAGTCGAGGTGGATCTCGGGACTGGCTACGTAAAGGTCTTGCGTTATGGCGTTGCGCACGATTGCGGGAATGTGATCAATCCGATGCTCGTCGAGGGGCAAGTGATTGGCGCGATTTCCCATGGGATCGGCAATACGCTGCTCGAGCGGCATGCCTACGACGAGAATGCCCAGCCGCTCGCGACGAATTTCGCCGAGTTTCTGCTGCCGACCGCTCTCGACATGCCATCCCACATCGCGATGGCGCATCTCGTTTCGCCCTCGCCGAACAACCCGCTTGGCGTCAAAGGCGCCGGGGAGGGCGGGACGATTCCTGCATCCGCGGCGATCGTCAGTGCCATCGAGGATGCGCTGAGCCGATGGTCTATCCGATTTGACGAAACTCCCGTGCTGCCTGAAATGATCTTTGAACGTCTGCATGCCGCCGGCGCCTACAGCGACGTCGCCCTTTCACACACCTCGAACGAAGAACTTGCAGGATAACGATATGGAATCTGGAAAAACGGGTCCGTTGAGCGGCGTGAGGGTTCTGGATCTCACGCAGTTCCTGTCGGGCCCTTTCGGAACGCAGATCCTCGGTGACCTCGGCGCCGAGATCATCAAGATCGAGCCGCCGGCGGGCGAGCTTTCACGCGGCGTGCCTCCCCATTTCGTAGAGGGAGACAGCGCCTACTATCTCGCGGTCAATCGCAACAAGAAGAGTGTCGTCATCGACCTCAAGACCGCGAGGGGAGCGGAACTCGTTCGGGAGCTGGCGGCGCAATCCGATGTCCTCGTAGAAAACAATCGCCCCGGTGTGATGGAGCGGCTCGGGCTCGGTCAAGCGGCGCTTCGTGCGCGCAATCCGCGGCTCGTCTATTGCAGTATCAGCGGCTTCGGACAGACCGGCCCGGACAGGGATCTTCCCGCTTACGACATGATCGTGCAGGCGATGTCGGGGGGCATGAGTCTGACCGGAGAGCCCGGGCAGGCACCCGTTCGCGCTGGCATTCCGATCGGCGACCTGGCGGCCGGCATGTATGGCGTGATGGGCATACTCGCTGCGCTGGTCGAGCGCCAGACTACCGGCGAAGGACGGTTCGTCGATGTGTCGATGCTCGATGCGCAAATCGCCATGCTTTGTTATCAAGGTGCCTATTACCTGCTGTCGGGCGAAGTGCCGGAACCACAGGGACGAGGCCACGATTCGATACCGACTTACCGCTCGTTCGAATGTGGCGACGGCGTTTCACTGGTCGTGACCGCCAACACCGAACGTATGTGGGCCGACCTGTGCAAGGCAGTCGGTTTGCCACACCTCGTCCACGACCCGAGATTCAAGGATCCGGCCGAACGCCTCGCAAACAAGGTGGCGCTATGGGAAACACTGGAGGCGCGCTTCCGGTCCGAACCCGCGCAGAGTTGGCTCGATCTGCTGAATTCGGCCTCGATTCCGGCCGCTCTGGTCAAGACAGTCGATAAGGCACTGAACGCCTCGCAGGTTGCGCACAGAGACATGCTCGTCGAGCTTCGCAGCCGAGCGGGATCTCATGTGCGCGTGCCCGGCAATCCAATCAAGCTCGATACTTCGGGTCCTGTCGGTGCGAGTTACCCACCCCATCTGGGGGAGCATACGAACGCCGTGCTTGGCGAGTACATCGGCCTCGATATCGACGAACTGAGGTCACTTCAGAACCAGGGGGTTGTTCGGCAGTTCGTACCGGGCATGCCATCACCCGGCGTGAAATCGCGATGAACGTGGAGACCAGAATGCATGAAAATCTTCTGCTGAAGATGAAGGGGCATGTTCTGCATATTGCCCTGAACAGCGCCGACGGCAGGAACGAGCTGGATGACGCCATGTTGCGAGCGCTCACCGAGGTGATCGGCGACCCTCCCGAGAGCACCGTGGCAATCGTGTTGTCCGGGGAGGGCGAGAACTTCTGCACAGGCCGGGCCGCATCGTCACCGCCGGCACTTGCCCCAATGGAAGATCCACGCCCCGCAATCAAGGAACGAGGGGCGGCGCCTATTCTCGCGCTCTACGAGGCCATCCGTTCGAGTGCGGTACCGGTTGCCTGTTTCGTCAAAGGGCTCGCTTCGGGTTTGGGTTGCGCAATCGTTGCAGCGAGCGACTATGCAGTCGCCGACGTGCGTAGCCAGTTCGAAGCCAACGAACTGGAGAAGCAGTTTGCTCCAGCACTGCTGATGTCCGTGCTCATCGCGCGGGTTCATGTCAAAGCAATTTCGCGCCTGGTTTTGACGGGCCGGCCCATCGACGCGACGACCGCTCTGGAGTATGGGCTGATCGGTGAAGTCGTCGCTCCCTGGGAGCTGGACAACGCGCAGGACGAGTTCATCGCGTTCATGAACAGCCGGGCGCCGCAGGCGTTACGCGGAGTCAAGACCTTCTTGCGGGAATCGGCCGGTCCGCATACGCCAACGCTCGCCGCGCTTGCCGCCGATGTTCTGGCGGACTCGATCGCGGCTCGCCTCGACGCGACAGCGCCGTTCGTGCCGTCCCACGACAAGCGGTTTCTGAGCGTCGACGGCGAGCGCATTGCCTATATCGACATCGGCAACGGGCCCGCGGTCGTTTTGCTCCATAGTCTCGGTACATCGAGCGCGCTGTGGGACGACATTCTGCCCGCACTCACCGCGAAATATCGAGTCGTGGCGATAGATGCCCGAGGTCACGGCGACTCGACGAAGCGAAGCGCGTGGAATGCAGACGCGGTTGCCAGCGACGTCGTCGCGGTGACGGGGGCCATTGGTCTCGACCGTTTTGGCCTGGTGGGCATCTCGATGGGGGGACTCACTGCAGTCCGCGTTGCCGCGAAGCTGGGTCGACGCGTGGCGGTCATGGTCTTGTCGAGCGCTTACGCAAGCGTTTCAGGACCGGCCGTAGCCAGGCGGCTCGCAGCAACCGAAGGGATGTTGAAAAAGCTGCCAATGCATCTCTTTGCGCGCATGTACGTGGAGCAGACGCTTCACAGAAACACGGCGTATCCGAAGCGGGAGCGACTTGCCCAGCAGATTGCGGCCATCGCTTCTACCGATTACCTGGAAATATTGCACGCCATTGCCACGGACGATGTGTCCAGTCTGCTGTGCGACATCGAAGTCCCGACGCTCGTGCTCAACGCCGAACTCGACGGGAGTGTACCCAGAGCCGTATCGGCGCGGTTGACGCAAGGAATCCGCCGCGCGGAGGAACGAACGCTGCGCGCTGCCGCGCACCTCGCATGTGTCGACGCGCCCGATGCGTACGCGGAAGTGCTATTGGGCCAGTTTGAGCAATACACGGATGAAGGTGGAGAAGTATGGAAATCGTAAATCGCTTTTCGGTCGACTCGACGATCGAGAGTGCCTGGAACGCACTACTCGACGTACCGCTGGTGGTGTCCTGCTTTCCCGGTGCGACGCTCACGGACACACTCGGCCAGGACTCGTACAAGGGGCTGATTCGCGTCAGGCTGGGTCCAATCGCGATGGAGTTCTCCGGCCTGGTCACCTTGAGCGCCCCGTTGGGCGACGCGTATACGGCGACCGTTGAGGCCACATGGCAGGAGACCAGGAACCGCGGATCGGCCAATACGGTGACCACGTTTTCTCTATCTCGCCTCAGTGACGCCGCCGGCACCCAGGTCGACGTTCGCACCAGTGTGCAGATGGCGGGGCAGGTGGCGCAATACGGCCGCGGGGTTGGAATCATCAACGCCGTATCGGAACAGATGGTCCGTCAATTCGCGGCTAATTTGCTGGAGAAACTTGCGGACCGGCAGACTGAAGCAAGGGTGCCCCGGGTCGACACAGACGCGTTCGCTTCGACAGCCACTGGAGAAAGAGAACCTGTGGCGGCAACACGCCGTGACAACGCTGCGGGCTCGACGAACGAGATTTCCGTGCTCGGCTTGCTGTGGAAAACGCTGGTTTCGAAGTGCAGGCAGTGGTTTGCCAGGCCGCGTTCGTCATAGTTTTCCTGGTTGAGGTTTTTGTTCAGTCTGGTCAGGTCGTGGCAAACGGCAGCCGCTTCTACTGAGCCTTGTCATGCCCGATATGCGATGCCATCGAAGTGTCGGGAAGTGCTTTTCCAATCATAAGTTGTGCAAAGCAGGAGATGGGAAGATGGAAACGAAATCGACTCCTTTTGAGTCGACAGAACATGGGAGCAATGTCGGCGCTTCTGTCGTGGGCAAGGCCGCGTGGATCGTGCTTGCGTCCGCGTTTGTGGGGTGGATGTTCGATGCGATGGATCTCTACCTGTTCACCATGATCATGGTTCCGGCCCTTCACGACCTGCTCGGGGCCTCACAAGGCAGCGTCATGCGGATTGGCGGGCTCATTGTCGGCGCAAAGCTGCTTTGCTGGGGCATCGGCGGCATTCTGTTCGGTATCGTGGCAGACCGGTTCGGACGAGCTCGAGTGATGCTCGGCACGATGCTGATTTACTCGGTATTCACGGCAGCCGGTGCCTTCGCGCGAGACTGGTATCAGCTGCTCGTGTTTCAGATGCTGGCGGGCTTCGGAATCGGAGGGGAGTGGGCCGCCGGGGCCGCGCTCGTCGTGGAGACCTGGCCGGAAAAGCACAGGGCGAAGGCCGTTCAGGTGATGCAGGTTGCCAATGTGGCAGGGCTGGTTGCCGCCTCCGCGCTTGCGATCCTGCTTTCCGGCGCTGGATGGCGTTGGGTGCTTGGCGTAGGTGCGGCACCGGCACTCGCGAGCCTTGGCCTGCGTTTCATCACACCGGAATCGGCGCGTTGGGAGCAGTCACGTGCGGCCGCAATGCGTCACGCAGGTCCAAAAATGGGCTCGATATCGGAGATATTTGGCAGCCCGTTGCGCCGTCGAACCCTGGTCGGAACGCTCATTGCCTCGGCAATGATGATCGGTGGCTGGGGGGCATCCATCCTCTTTCCCACCTTGCTGAGAGAGTTCTTCCCATTCGCCGGGAACGCGGAATTCACGCGACAGACGGGCATCGCTTTCATGGCGACCAACGTCGGTGCGGCACTTGGATATGCCTCGATTCTGCTCCTCGTCAGTCTGATACCGCGTATTTCCAGACGGATCGTCTACGCGGTGTTTTGTGCCGGCGCCTGGATTGCAGTCGTCGCCCTTTTTGGAGGGGCGAAAACACTGGGGACGTTTTACTTCGCGATGCTTGGATTCGGGTTTTTCGCAATGGGCGGATTTGGCATCGTCGCTCTGTACCTGACTGAGCTTTTTCCACTCCATGTTCGCGCCACAGGACAAGGCTTCGCCTGGAATATGGCACGTCTCCTTACCGCGCTTGGACCGTTGCTCGTGTCGCTTGCATCGGCGCATCTGGGATTCCGTGTGGTGGGAATCACTCTCGCCACCGTATTCGGAATGGGATTGGCCGCGGTATTTTTCGGGCCGGAAACTGCCTGAAAGGACGACGCGGAAGTTCGCAGCGTGGCACGCATCCGCCAAAAAATATGACATTGGAGACAGCATGAAAATGAAAGTGATCGTCGCCTCGACGCTCTCTGCGTGGACGGTCGCGGCACACGCGCAATCGTCGGTGACGCTGTATGGCGCCGTCGATACGGGATTGCTGTATCAAAGCGCGAATGCGCCGAATTTCCAGTCGAAAGTGAATCTCGGGCACGTGTACGCACTCAAGGACGCGGGTATTTTCACCAGTTTCTGGGGGCTCAAGGGCGTTGAAGACATTGGCGGTGGTTACAAGGTCAACTTCAGGCTCCAGGGAGCATTCACCAGTACCAACGGGAAGTTCGGACTGTCCGACACACCGGGCGTCAGCGCAATCTTCAACCAGCAAGCGACGATAGGCATCTCCGGTCCTTTCGGCTCGATCGATGCGGGCCGTCAGTTCGTGCCGATGATATTTGCGATGGCCGACACCGACGTACGTGGCGCGCAATTCTTCGGCAGTATCCTCACCGCATGGCTTGGCATGAATCAGGCTGCAGGCTGGCAGGGCACCAGTACAAACGGAGCGATCGGTGCGTTGTACGACTCTAACGCGATTGTTTACCAGTCGCCGAAATTTCACGGTCTATCGCTGGGACTCGAATACGCGCCGGGTGGCGTCGCCGGTCAATTCCAGGGGGGCACGCGCGAATCGGCAGTGCTCAGGTATTCGAACTACGGTCTGAATCTTTCGGCTGCCTACTACAACGGCCACGACAGCAATCCGTTCACGACGACAGCGGCCGGCACGATCGTCACGGCGCCGCCCACCGGGCTCGATAACAACCGCTTTTACTATGTCGGCGCGATGTATACGTTCCATGACCTGTCGGTGTCGACGTCATACAGCATCGGCAGGAATCCAGCGAAAAGTGGTCAAGACGACTTCGAGATGATTTCCGGGGGACTCGGCTACAAGTTCACTCCTTTTCTCAAGGTTACCTCGGGCTTCTATTACCTGAAGGATCGCAACGTTTCAGCCAATCAATCGGATTTGTACGCGGTGGGTGCCGAATACAGCTTGTCCAGGACAACCATCACCTACATACAGATTGGCCATGTCAATAACCGCGGCAGGATGAGCCAGACAATCGCCTATGCCGCGCCGGTTCCCGAGGGTACCTCAAGCACCGCGGCGATGATCGGCATTCGCCACGTCTTCTGATCTCACCCCGCGCACTGGAGCATTCGATGAAGACAAGCAGGGCACTCAAGATCGCTGTTGGAATACTGGTCGGATCAGCATCCATTCACGTCTGGGCACAGGCCGGCGAGAGCGAAGCGCGCAGCGCGTCAAAGGGCACAGTGGCCGAAGCGTCCGGGGACATGGGCGCGAAGAGCAACCGAAAGGATAATTTTGCGCTGCGCCGCAAGGTCTACGCGGCGATCGCGAAGCACAAGGAGATCAACGCCGGCAACATCAGCGTGGTCGTGAAGCGTGGCTCGGTGACGCTCGACGGGACCGTGGCGGACGCCTCCCAGATTGGCGAGGCGACGGAGATCACGAAAAGCGTTGCGGGCGTGACGTCCGTGACCAACCGGCTGACGCTCAAAGAGCCGTTCGGCAGTCAGTAGGGGCGCGTGCGTGACGGTGCTTGAGCAGGTACTGAAGGAACATGAGCATGAACAGTGTTGATTTCGAGGTGCTGGAAACAACGATGCGCTGGCTCGACGCAGGTCATCGGATGCTGCTCGTGACGGTTGTGAAAACGTGGGGTTCGTCACCTCGCCCGGAGGGGGCGATGCTTGTCCTGCGCGCCGACGGTCACGTGGTGGGCTCGATTTCGGGCGGCTGCATCGAAGATGACCTCATCGACCAGGTGCGTCGGCACGGCGTCGCGCAAAGGACCCCGGAAGTGGTCGAATATGGCATTAGCGCCGAGGAGGCACGCCGTTTTGGGCTGCCTTGCGGAGGTACGATGCAACTCGTGCTCGAGCCGATTACGCGGCAAAGCGGCATTCAGGCCTTGCACGAAGCGCTCGGTCGCGGCGAACTGGTGGCGCGCACGCTAGACATGTCAACGGGTGCAGCCACACTCGGGCCAGCGAGGACGACTGACGGTGTGTACTTCAACGAGACGCGTTTGACGACGATTCACGGGCCACGCTACCGTATGCTCGTGATTGGCGCGGGACAGCTATCGCGCTACTTGTGCCAGGTCGCGACAGGGCTCGATTATCAGGTGGTGGTGTGCGACCCGCGCGAGGAGTACGTGTACACATGGGATGTACCCGGCACGAAACTCGTGCGCACCATGCCCGACGATACGGTCCTGGATATGAGACTCGACGAACGCAGTGCACTCATTACACTCACGCACGATCCTAAACTGGACGATCTTGCGCTGATGGAAGCGCTGAAGACACCCGCGTTCTATGTCGGCGCGCTAGGCTCGCGGCGCAATAATGCTGCTCGGCGGGAGCGGCTCAAAGAGTTCGATCTGAGCGACGCAGAACTCGCACGGTTGCGCGGTCCGGCCGGGGTCTATATCGGCAGCCGCACGCCGCCCGAAATTGCGATATCGATTCTCGCAGAAGTGACGGCCGCGAAGAATAATGTGTTGCTACCGGCAATCCTCCGGGTCGAGCGTGGGAAGACGGCAAGGAGATCACGACTGGCACACCAATAACTGCGCTGGATCTCGCTGACGAGCGCCTGTCGATTTGGTAGTCTGTGAGACGACCTGGTTTCGCCGGAGCAACAGAGCGCCACCGGTGTCGCGATGTCGCCCGCCTCCGGGTGGCCGAATCCCATAGTTACCGCCGTGTCCTGTTTGGTGATAACCGGTTCGCTCACGAAACCGGCTTCTGGCGATGAACTGAGGGCGATGGCCACGCCGACAACGCAATATCAGCCAGCCGCTGCAATGTTTCCCTGCATGCCCCGTCACACGCTTGCGCCGACATGCCTTGCACCACTGCGCCATAAAAGCGTGCGAGCGCATCGGTGTCGGTATCGGGGGCAAGTTCGCCCTCAGCGACGGCACGGTCGAAGCGCGCCTTGATGGTCTGCAGCCCGAGCGCGCGCCTTGCGGCGACCGTCTGGGCGACAGACTCGCACTTTTCGGCGTGTTGGAGAACAGCAGTCGAAACCATGCAGCCGCGCGGCCTTCCCGCGGCGGTAAAGCGCGTCGCCGCATCGTGCAGGTAGAACGCTATTGCATCGTGGGCCGGCATCTTTCCGCCTAGCGCTTCCAGCGCCGCTTTGTTTTCGCGCTCGCTGATATGGTCGAGCGCCTGTCTGTAAAGGTCTTCCTTGGAGCCGTACGTTGCGTAGAGGGACGGCGGCGGGATACCCATGGCCTCGGTCAGATCGGCGATCGAGGTACCCTCGTATCCATGCTCCCAGAACAGCCGGGCGGCGACATCGAGTCCCACGTCGCGGTCCAGCAACCTCGGCCTGCCGCGTTTCCGGGCGGGTTCGCTCATTTTTATATCGAGTCCTATAAAAATCGTTGACAAGCATGTTTCGACGTTAATATTATAGCGATCACTACTAATTCAGTCAGGAAGGAGTGGTCGATGTCTGCAAAACTTTCAAACAAGGTGGCCCTTATTACGGGAGGCTCGCGTGGCATCGGGCGTGCTGTCGCGCTAGCATTTGCGAGAGAAGGGGCTGCGCTCATCGGCGTGCACTACGGCACCAATCGGGATGCGGCGAACGCCACCATCCGTGAAATCGAAGCGCTCGGATCGAAAGCGGTCGCTATCGAAGCGGACCTGAATCGCGGGAAGCAAGCAACGGACAGTATCTGGGATCAGTTCAAGGCAGCCGCGATCGGCGCCATAGGCGAACCCCGGCTAGACATTCTCGTCAACAACGCTGGCGTGGCACCGGCCATCCCCCTGTCACAGACGAGTGAATCAGTATTCGACGAGGTCCTGACGATCAACTTCAAGGCACCGTTCTTCCTGATTCAGGCTATTGCAGATCACATCCGCGACAATGGACGAATTATCAACGTTTCGACGGGTTTTACGCGTGTCGCGGCTCCAACGCATCCCGCTTATGCCGCGTCGAAAGGTGCCATTGAAACGCTGACGCTGGCGCTTGCCCCCGAGTTCGGTCCTCGTGGTATCACGGTGAATGCGGTCATGCCGGGCGTGACGGAGACCGACATGAATGCGGCGTGGATCAAGGTACCGGAGGCACGTGCCGGCGCAGAGGCCATGTCGGTGTTCTCGCGAGTGGGTCAACCTGTCGATGTGGCTGACGTCGTCACCTTCCTCGCGTCGAATGAGGCACGCTGGACGACGGGGCAGGTGATCGACGCGACGGGCGGTGCGCGGCTCTAAGCATTCCGCTCCCCTGATATAAAGGCCGCACCAGGATAAACCGGATAAGAAGGGGCGGGCGTATCCGTTAGGTGTACTTTTAATGGGAAGAATGGTACGCCTCGCATGCATCCGCATGCTGCTACCGAAAGCAAAGCATTTTGGTGGTCCGCATGCGGCGATTGCATCGTAAAAGCCGGTTCGCGCGCGTCCTGTTCGGGGCTGTGAAATATTTCGCGCACTGCGGAGGTGATCAACATGAAAACTTCCCGCTTGCTGCTCGCCGGCGCCGCGGTCCTTGCGGTGGGAGCCGCTCTGCAATTCGTGTGGCCGCTCCTGCAACCGGAGTCTTATCATCACTTCGCCGACGAGCGTTCCCTGGGCACGCTGCCCAATGCATCGGACGTACCGTCACGCGCCACCCGCTCGAGCAAACCGTGACGGCGCATCTGCCTCAACGTACACATACATCTTTTCTGTCGATTGAGTCATGCCGATCGGGTTGCCGGCGGTCGAACCTGATATGCACCCGGCATTGAAAACGCACATCCTCGCTGAATCGCGCGTAACGCGGGATGCGCAACGACTTGATGCGACCGGGTTCGATGTCTACGACACCGTACGAAGCGCAGCGCGAGGATCGCGAGTACTCTTTCATCAAGCTTCACGGCAATGCTGCGGAATGGCCGAAAGCCGGTTCAGGTTCATAGCTGGTAGTTCGCTCAGCCCGATCACGCCGGAGCCGTTCATCGGCGGCCGGCCGGGGAACATGACTTCCATGGAGCATGTGATGGCAATCAGACCACGTTGGAAAACGCTGTTGTCTCTATTATTCCTGTCGCTGGCAATGATGGGGAGTGTCGCGCGAGCGCAAGGCATTCCCATCGTCACCGGACAGCAATGGATGGCGTCAACGGATGCGGAGAAGAAAGCCTATCTCGTCGGCATTGCGAATCTGCTGGATATTGAGCGTGCCTATGCCTATGCCGGCAATACGGTAAACAGCAACGATATCGCGCAACGCTTCGGCAAAGGCATGCAGGGCCAGACGCTCGACAGCGTACGCCAGGGTCTGGACAGCTACTACACGGCGAACCCCGCAATGATCCAGCATCCGGTGATCGAGACCCTTTGGTTCCAGATGGTCGTACCGGGCCAGAACAAGAGTCAATGAGGGCGAAGATCATGAAACGACTGGGATGGATCGCAAGCATCGTCGGGCTCATTGCCATGACAGGTTGCACGAATATGACCCCGCGCGAGCAGGGCGCCGTGAGCGGTGCGGCGCTTGGGGCCGGTGCGGGCGCGGGCATCGCGGCGATCGCCGGTGGCAACGCGTGGACAGGTGCGCTCATCGGCGGCGCCGCGGGTGCGGTGGCAGGCGACATACACGGTGCCCGTCAGCCAACCTGGCAGCAGCCACCATGGCAGCAACCAGGCTGGCAGCAGCCACGCTGGTAGCGGGCCGCGCGCACGGTGTTCTATGAGACCGCGCCGAAGCTCGCCATGGGCTGGAGCGACGAACACCGGCACCGGTTGATCATCCGCGGATGGCGTTACGGTGGACATCGCGACGGTGCGCTCCAATTCTTCGACGGCCCAGACACCCTGTCGCTGGTGGCGTTTGGCCTGCACGAGCATGAGCGCTTTGGCTATCTGTACGACGTCACCTCGCGGAGGTTACATGACGTGCGCGTCGAGCAGTGCGCGTACAACCAGCGGTCAAGGCCGCTACTGTGCTGCGTCGCGGGCTGCGAGCGCTGTCCGCCAGAAGACAGTGGAGCCCCCGAGAGATACATGAACGCTCAGGAAGGCCTTCTGAACACGGGAAAGAGGAAAATGCGCGGTAGACGTTAGTCGAGTACTGTTTTGGCTGCACGTGTGACATTGCCGCGCGAGTGGTTTCTCGAGATGATCCGCAAGCGGGCAAGCGCTGCGCGGGACCGGTGAGCGTTGTGTTGCCTTGCACGTTGGCCGTGCGACTGGATCCTCAAAGTCGCGGGTTGACCCCAGGTTCACCTGAAATATCGTTGGCTATAATCGCGAACGGTCGGGCGCTGTGATCCAGCGTTCCGGCAAGCGGGAAAGGTTACCCCCCATTCCCTGATCAATGCAGTTGCCGATCCCTACAGGAGACTGGCATGGCAGAACAACTCATCATTTTCGATACCACCTTGCGGGATGGAGAGCAGTCGCCGGGTGCGTCGATGACAAAAGAAGAAAAACTCCGCATTGCGAGGCAACTCGAGCGTATGCGGGTCGACGTGATCGAAGCGGGCTTCGCAGCGAGCTCCGAGGGCGATTTCCAGGCAGTGCGCGCAATCGCAAGCGAAGTGAAAGACAGCATTATCTGTTCTCTCGCACGCGCGAACGAGCGTGATATTTCACGTGCGGCCGAAGCGCTGCGGCCAGCCAGTCGTTTTCGCATCCATACCTTTCTCGCGACATCGCCGCTGCACATGGAGAAAAAGCTCCGTATGTCGCCCGACCAGGTGTACGAGCAGGCGCGTCGCGCGGTGCGTCAGGCGCGCAGTTTCACCGATGACGTCGAGTTCTCGCCAGAGGACGCTAGTCGCTCAGACATGGACTTTCTCTGCCGGGTGCTGGAGGGTGTGATTGCCGAAGGCGCGACTACGATCAACGTACCCGATACCGTTGGCTATGCCATGCCAGACGGTTATGCAGCACTGATCCGCGAACTGCGCGAGCGCATTCCAAATTCGGACCGGGCGGTTTTTTCGGTGCACTGTCACGATGATCTTGGCCTCGCGGTGGCGAACTCACTAGCCGCGGTCAAATCGGGCGGCGCAAGGCAGATCGAGTGCACGATCAACGGACTGGGCGAACGGGCAGGGAATACGGCGCTCGAGGAAGTCGTCATGGCAGTCAGGACCCGGAGAGATCATTTCGACCTTGACGTGCGCGTCGATACGAGCCAGATTGTCGCCGCTTCACAGCTGGTCTCGGAGGTTACCGGATTTGCAGTGCAGCCCAACAAGGCGGTCGTTGGCGCTAACGCATTCGCCCATGCGTCCGGCATCCACCAGGACGGTGTGCTCAAAGCGCGCGATACGTACGAAATCATGCGGGCGGAAGACGTAGGCTGGAGCGCAAACAGGATCGTGCTCGGGAAGCTTTCTGGTCGAAGCGCCTTCAAACAGCGCCTGAGTGAGCTTGGCGTCATGATGGACAGCGATGCAGAATTGAATGCAGCGTTCGCGCGCTTCAAGGCTCTCGCCGATCGTGAGGCCATCGTTTCCGATGTCGCGCTGCTTGCCCTGGCACGTCCGGGCGAAGGCGTGAATTCCGGCAGCGCGCATCGATAACGGTCAGCGACCAAGGGTTTCACGTCACAGACCGCCGGACTGCAGGAACCCTGCGACCGCGTTATTTTCGTCATTGCTCGAAGAAACCATGAATACTGAAACAACTGTCCAGTTTGCTATTTCGCCCAGCACGACACCTACCTCACGCGATGAGATCACCGCGAGCATTGCCAACCCGGTATTCGGTCGAGTGTTCACCGATCACATGGTGACTGTCCGATGGACCAATACCCTTGGCTGGCACGATGCGAAAGTTGAGCCGCGCCGGCCGTTTCAGATTGACCCCGCCTGCGCTGTCCTGCACTACGCGCAGGAGATTTTTGAGGGCATGAAAGCCTATCGCGGCGACGACGGCTCGATCTCGCTTTTCAGGCCTTACGAGAATGCCAGGCGGTTTCGCGCGTCGGCAGCGCGCATGTCCATGGCGGAACTCCCCGAAACACTCTTTGCCGGCGCAGTGGATGCGCTCGTGAAGATCGATCGGGACTGGGTTCCTGGCGGCGATGGCAGTTTGTACCTTCGGCCTTTCATGTTTGCAACGGAGAGTTTTCTCGGGGTGCGCGCCGCCAACGAGTATCTGTTCTGTGTTATCGCTTCGCCCGTTGGGCCGTATTTCAAGGCGGGTAAGACAGCGGTCACTGTTTGGGTGTCCGACCAATACACCCGAGCGGCACCAGGTGGAACAGGCGCGGCCAAGTGCGGCGGAAATTATGCCGCCAGCCTGATTGCGCAAACCGAGGCGGCAGCGAAAGGCTGCGACCAGGTCGTGTTCCTCGACGCTGCGGAACACAAATGGATCGAAGAACTGGGCGGCATGAACGTGTTCTTCGTGATGGACGACGGCTCCCTGCGTACCCCTCCGCTGTCGGGCACCATCTTGCCCGGTATTACGCGTGCTTCCATTATTGAGCTGGCCAGACGGGAAGGCATCACAGTCTCCGAAGAGCCTTATGCATTTGCATCGTGGCAAGCCGATGCGATCAGCGGTCGCGTCAAGGAGGCCTTCGCCTGTGGTACGGCGGCGGTTGTGACGGCCATCGGAGAAGTTCGTCACGCGGCGGGCGAATTCAAGATCGGCGATGGTGGCGAAGGACCTGTCACACAACGAATTCGCACTACGCTCACCGGTATTCAGCGCGGCAAAATTGCCGACCCATTCGGCTGGATCCACAAGGTGTCTTAAGCGATTTTCCTGGGATATGTGTGTAGGCATGCGAACCATCTCTCGCGGTTTGACGCCTGTGCCGACGACAAGACCAATCCAACCCACTCAACACTGACGATCGATCGCGCGCACGCCCTGCGCGCGTCGATACGCTCTTCCTTTCCCGGCCGCCTGGCCGGCCCCCCGGCGTGCACCGACGGTTTTGACGCGCCAATGTTCAGATCAATCTGCTGCAAAGTGGCAATCGTCGATGGCCACAACGAAAACAGGTGTTTCCGACTCGTTGACACAGCGACTTTGCGCCTAAGATGAATTTCGATGCGCACAAGCTGGTGCAGGCCCCCAATTGGCGGGAGCCAGAACGCAGCGCGCGGATCGACGCCAACAAGTGTTTTCATCATGGATGCGAGCGTGCGTGCGGCGGGCGCCTGTCGTGCGACAGCAATGACGCATGGGTGCGCGACGGAGATCATTGCGCTGGCGACGTCTGGCCGGGCTGGCTGGTCGGCCTCGCTTCGCCATGTCTTGCTCGCAGTGGCTTGCGCGCTGGGCGCAGCACCGGCCTCTCACGCCGACGCACCCGCCAGGTCGGTCGATCCAGCCAGCACGGCGCACGCCGTTACCGGTGCGAGCCGTACCGATGCCGCGATTTCGCCACGCGACGCCGCCGTGCACCAGGTCGTGCTGGGCATCATCAGCTTCACGCGCTGGCCGACGCCGCCCGCGCGCCTGCACCTGTGCGTGACGGGCCGGCCCGACTACGCGCAGGGCCTCGTCGACACGCTGCAGGCCGGCTCGACGCCGCTCGAGGTACAGCACGTCCAGTTTGATGATTCCACCCTCGGCACAACCTGCCAGGTCGTCTATCTAGGCGAGCTGAGCGCCGCCGAGCGACAACAGGTCAGCGCCGCCCTGGCTGGCCATCCGGTCCTGACGATTGCAGAACACGATCCGTCCTGCACCGCGGGCAGCATGTTCTGCCTCAATGTCGATGTCGAACGCGTCACGTTCGATATCAATCTCGATGCCGTGGCGCGCAGCGGTGTACGAGTCCACCCGAATGTGCTCAACCTCGCGCGGCGGCCGGTGACGCCATGACACAGCCCGCGCCCCCCGTTTCCCCTCCGCCCACGCCGCGCCCGACGCTGCAAGGCGTATTGCGCCGCGCGCACCTGCGTCTGGCGTTCGTCGCCGTCACAATGGCTGCGGTATCGTTGATCATGGTCGCCGTGATCGCGTTGCGGGCATATGCCGGCAACAACCTGAACCTGCTGGCCCGTTCGCTCGGGTATACGGTCGAGGCGGCGCTGGTGTTCGGCGATCACGTTGCAGCGACCCAGGCGATCGAGCTGATCGCCAAGGAAGAGGACGTGGCTGAGATCGTCGTCACGGATGGCAGGGGGCAGCCGTTCGCGGCATGGCAAACGCCATCCGCCAGTGCGATCGCCAGGCTCGAGCGAGCAGTTGCCGATATTGCGCTGCCCGGGCCCGTGACCGTACGGGTGCTGCACGATGGCATCGTCGTCGGTTACGTCGAAGTGCGTGGCCAGGGGCACCAGTTCTTCGGCTTCCTGCTCGGCGGCGTCGGCGGTATCCTGGCCTGCCTCGCCGTTAGCGTGCTTGGCGCCTATGTCAGTTCGAAGCGCGTGGTGCGCAACATCGTCGCTCCGCTGCGCGCGCTGGCCGGCGTCGCCCACGCAGTGCGGCGCGAACGCGCGTTCGGGCGACGTGTCGAGCCTGCAGCGATTGCCGAACTGAACCAGCTAGGCGACGATTTCAACGCCTTGCTCGATGAATTCGAAGACTGGCAAAACAACCTGCGCGACGAAAACGCGTCGCTCGAACACAAGGCAACCCACGATGCGCTCACTGGCCTGCCCAACCGTTTGCAGTTCGAGGCTCGCCTCAAGCGCGCCCTGGGCGAGGCCATGGTGACGGAGCAGCGGGTTGCCGTCCTCTATCTCGACTGTGACCGTTTCAAGGAGATCAACGACTGCCTCGGCCATGACGCCGGCGACGCGGTGCTGATCGGCATTGCGGCGCGACTGCGCACGCAGTTGCGCGAGGTCGATCTGGTTGCGCGCCTGGGCGGCGACGAATTCGCCGTGATGCTGGCGCCGATGCGCGAACTGGCCAGCGCCACCCGTATCGCCGAGGACATACTGTCTGGCATGACGCTGTCGATCACGTTGTCCGATGGCCGCACGGTGGCCACCATGATGAGCATCGGGATTGCGCTGTATCCCGATCACGCGAGCGACGCAACGGGCTTGCTGCGCGCTGCAGATGCAGCGATGTACCGGGCCAAGCGCGCGCGGCCGGGCTCGTGGCAGTTCGCCGAAGGTGTCGCCGGACCGGCCTGACGTGATGGCATGGCACAGCAGCTAGCCGCGTCGCAGGAATTCGAAATAGTGCGCGCCTGGCTGGCGTGCTCGAGGGGAATGCGATGAAGAAGCACCCGTTTCCTGCAAGTATCTGGCGCACAGGCGTGGGGAGCACGGTGCTCCTGTGTTTGCTGCTTGGGGGTTGCAAAACGCCGCCGCTTTACCGCGGCCTGACGCAGACGCAGGTTCAGGCACTCACGTCGGCAGGGTTCCAGGAGACCGAGCAGGGGTTCGAGTTCGGCTTGACCGGACCCATCCTGTTCGACTTCGACCGCTACAACCTCAAGCCCGATGCCCGCCGGATCGTCGAGCGCGTTGGCCAGACGCTTGGTGGGGCGGGGCTTAACAGCGTGCGCATCTACGGCTACAGCGACGGGGAGGGTTCGAACGCCTACGACCTCGAGTTGTCCAGACGCCGTGCAGAGGTCGTCGCGCTCGAACTCGTCGACACCGGCCTTCCTGCCGAACACATCGAAATCATCGCGAAGGGCAAGCGCGACCCGGTGGGCGACAACCGCACGGAAGCCGGCCGCGCGCAAAACCGCCGGGTCGCAATTGTCGTCTCGCCGCGCTGAGCCGGCGCGGCGTTCCGTCTATGGGCACCTTGACCTGCAATGAGGCCGGTGTCGATCTCTCCCGGCCCCTGAGCGCGCGGAGCGAAGACCGGTACTGGGGTGGTTGGCGCCAGGAGGGCGCAGAAAACTTGTATCGTATGGCAATCCCAACACGACGAAATCGCAAATGATCGAGATCAGCCAGCGCCGGACACTGCCTGGATATCCGCTAGTGCTCGTTTTTGCAATTGCTGCAGTATCCGCTGCGGTGATGACCGCGGGCTGCACCGCTTCGTCGCAAGCGGTTTCTCGCAGCTCGCAAGCTTCCGGGTTGGCGGCAACTTCGCTGACTGCGGCCATCGACGGCCCCCAGCGCAGCGAGAAGGCAAGGGCGCGAGACGTCTATCGGCATCCACAAGAAACACTGCAGTTTTTCGAGGTCGGTTCAACCCAGACGGTCCTGGAGATCGCACCGGGCGGCGGTTGGTACACGGACATACTCGCGCCGTATCTGCACGGTCACGGGCATCTCTACGAAGCGCAGTACATCAGCACGTCGGCCGAGCTGGCGGATGAGGACCGTCCAACGGATGCCGCATATCTGCGCAAGCTGGCGGGAGCGCCGGCTATTTACGGCAATGTCGTGGTCGGCACGTTGCGCGCCGGGGAATTCACGGGATTCAACGCGGATGGTCAGTTTGATCGCGTGCTCACGTTTCGCAACATCCACAACTGGATGAAGGACGGTCAGTTCGACGCGAATCTCCGGGCCTTTTATCGCGCACTCAAACCTGGCGGAATACTGGGTGTCGAGGAACATCGCGCGCGACCGGGAACAACCCTTCAGCAAATGATCGACACCGGGTACGTAACGGAGGACTACGTGATCGAACATGCGAAAGCGGCCGGATTCACGCTGGCAGGACGTAGTGAAATCAACGCGAACGCGCGAGATACCAAGGACTATCCGCACGGCGTCTGGTCGCTTCCGCCGACATATGCGGGCGGCGACGTCGACAGGGCGCGCTACGCTGCGATTGGAGAATCGGATCGTATGACGCTCAAGTTCGTCAAAGCTCAGTAGCCTGGCGTTCCCTGTGGATGTCCGGCGCTCAACCTATATACGGAACACGACATTTCTATTTAGCGGAAACCCGACATTTCTATTTGGGACCTACAGTAAAAACTTCGATAACTTTTATTATGTTAAATAATAGATGAAGAGCACACCAGCGCACCTCCACCCAGACGCAGCCACGCCCCATCAAACCCACAACCCCCAGCTTTTAAGCCGATAAACAAGTTGCGCGCGTGTGATACCGAGACTGCGCGCCGCCGCCGAAAGATTCCCCGACGCCTGGCGGACCGCGCTCTTGAGCAACGCCGATTCGATGTCGTCCAGCGAGAGCGGCGCGCCGTCGGTTTCGGTGCCCATCAACAGACTTGTGACCTTGCGCGTTATGCGTTCGGCCTCGTCGCCCGAACCCGCGCCGGCATCCGCGAGCGCGTTGAGCTTGTCGGACGGCAACAGGCTACCATGCTCGTCCACGCCAAACACTGAGAGGTCGAACGTTTCCCCGCTGATGAAGAGATGCCCCACGTCGATCGGCGCGTCGTCGCCCGCGAGTATCACACCGCGCTCGACGATGTTCTCGAGCTCGCGGATGTTGCCGGGCCAGTTGTAACTGAGGACGCGTGTCGCCTTGCGCGAGCAGATCGAGCAGCATCGAACGCGGACTCGAAAGCCCCGAGCCGCCCGCGATCAGGATGATCGGTTGCGGGTCCGATGCGCGCACGAAGAAGCTGCCGAACGGGCCGGAAAAGCGCAGCGTGTCGCTCACGTTCAGCTGCTCGTGCAGCCAGGTCGTGCCCTTGCCGCCCGGCACGAGACGCACGTTGAGTTCGATACGCGCCGCACTGCAAGGCTCGGCCAATACGCTATTCGCGCCGGCTGGCACGACCACAGCCGTCAACCTCGGTATCGGGCAGGTGATCTGAAGCGCAGCGCGGTCGCGCAGTTGGTTTTAGCCGCGCTGTCTGTTCAGGCCCACCAGCTCGGTGGGACGCTTACGCCGGCGGCGCTCTACGATCATTCCTGTAACCGCGAGCAGCGCACTCAACCCCAACGTCGACACGACTTCACTGCGATGCGCCTGGCCGCATACCATCACGACGAACGCGAGGACGATGAGTGCCACGACGAAAAGCCCGAGGAACGGATGCAGCCACATGCGCACCCGCAGCCTGTTCGATGCGATCAAGGCGCGGCGCATGCGCAACTGGCTCACGGCGATTACCAGATAGACGAGCAATGCCATGGTTCCGGTCGTGGACAGCAGCGTTTCGAACACGTACTTTGGCGCCAGATAATTGGCCGCACAGCCGGCGAATGCCGCGGATGTCGAAGCGAGGACGGCAATTACGGGAACACCCGAGCGCGTCGTGCGCTTGACCATGGCGGGCGCCTGCTTTTTTTCTCCGAGCGAATAAATCATGCGCGATGCGGTGTAGAGCCCCGAATTCAGGCAACTACAGACGGCAACGAGAATCAGCAGGTCGATCAGGGGCTTCGCATACGGAACGTGAATCGCCTGCAGCACGGCCTGATAGGAACCGATACGCGTCAGTTCCGGCGCATTCCACGGCACCACCGCGATGATCACGAAAATCGATCCGATATAGAACAGCGAGATGCGCCAGACCACCGAACTAATGGCGCGTGAGATTTCCTTTTCCGGGTTCGCCGATTCGGCGGCCGCAATCGTCACGACTTCCGTGCCGAGAAACGTGAACATGGTTGTGAGCATCGCGCCCGCGATAGGCGCATAACCGCGCGGAAGAAAGCCGCCCTGCCCGAACACGTTGCCGCTGACGTTCACATGGACGCCAGGAATGACGCCCACGATGGCCGCCACGCCGCCGACGATGAACAGGATGATCGCCGCGACCTTCACAACCGAAAACCAGAATTCGAGCTCGCCGTAGTGCTTGACGCTCGCAAGGTTGGCTATGGTCAGCGTCAGCGTCACCGCCACGCAAAACTTCCACACTTCAACCTGCGGAAACCAGCTATTCAGAATATTGGCCGCCGCTGTGGCTTCGAGCGGCAGCACGAGCACCCAATACCACCAGTACATCCAGCCAATCATGAACCCTGCCCACGGGCCGATCGCTCGCCCCGCGTAGGTCGAGAACGAGCCCGAATCCGGCATCGCGCAGGCCATCTCGCCCAGCATGCGCATCACGAGCACGACGAGCAGACTGGCAAGCAGATAGGCGATGATCGCGCCCGGCCCCGCTTCGGCAATGGCGTGGCCGGATCCAACGAACAGCCCTGCGCCGATACTTCCGCCGATCGAAAGCATGACCACATGGCGTTGCTTCAGGCTGGAGCCGAGCGAGCCTGCGGGAACGTTCGATGAGCGCGTCTCGTCGCGCCGCGTGTGGTGCTCCGCATGCGGAGCGAAATCCATCTCTCCCAGAGCGATGGCCGTGTCACCTCGATTGATTCCTTGTGGGGTCTCGTGCATGTCTCTTCCTGTCTTCCTTGCCCGCAGGCGTTTCACCGGAAAGGCGGCTCTTGCGCTGCGCTCCCGGCCATCGCCGCGAAGCGACGCCGCGCATCGCCTTCGCGCAACAGTTGATTGAGCCGCCGGCAGCGCCGCAACGCGGCGTCGAAGCTATACGATTCGCGAAAGAGCGCCATCTGAAGCGAGCGCCGCGTCACACCCAGCGCCCGTGCCACGTCTTCGATTCGCCACGCGTACCACGGCAGCCTGAACATGGCTTGCGCCAATGCGAGTCCAAAACCTCCGCCATCGCGCGAGAAGGCTTGCGTCAGGCCTTTCCAGTCCGGCTCCATTGCCGCCGTATACGCGCCAATCTCCAGCTCCAGCCAGCCGCTGGCCGCGCCGCTCTCGTCGGGTATCGCGTACACGTCGAACATTTCCTCGGTACGGACGCGCATGGGCGCATTCAAGTCCAGTTGCTTGCCGCCGAGACGGCTCGTGAGCACGTGGTGCCCTCTTTCGGCTCGCCACGCCACGGCGAAGGGAAATCGCAGGCCCTTCAATTGCGTCTCGCGCGTCGTGTCGAATCGGTAAAAAGCGTGCACGGCGAACCGCTGAATTTCGGCGAGTGCCAGTCGATGGCGGTTGAATTGAAGGTGATTCAGATTTCGGCCCGGGCAATGAGACGTGGCGTATTCGCGCCCCATTGCCCGACCGATGCGGCCGCAAGCCAATCAGCTGCGGTAATTGGCGCCGTCGCGATCGAGCAGCCGCAGCAGCGCCGTCCATTCGCGGTCCAGGTGCACGGTGTCGAGATACGCGTAATCGTCGTGCTGTTTCGCCGCGTGTTCGCAGACTTCCGGTGAAGGAATCACCACCTTTTGACCGGCCGAGAGCGTCGCGACCTGGATCTCGCAAGCGCGGTTCAGGTAGAACATGCGCGTAAAGGCTTCGGCGACCGAGCGGCCGGTCGTCAGCAGACCGTGATTGCGCAGGATGAGATAGTCGCGCTTGCCGATCGACTTGACGATGCGCTCGCGCTCGTCGAGTTCGAGCGAAATGCCTTCGTACTCGTGGTACGCCACGCGGTTGTAGAACTGCATGCTGATCTGGTTCAGCGGCAGCAACCCGCATTCCATCGCGGCAACCGCCATGCCGTAGGTCGTGTGCAGATGCACCACGCACTCCACGTCGTGACGCGCCTGGTGAAGCGCGCTGTGAATGGTGAAGCCCGCTGCGTTGACTTCGAAGCGGTCGTCGTCGACGGGATGTCCATTCACATCGATCTTCACCAGCGAGGACGCGGTGATCTCGTCGAAGAACCAGCCGTGCGGGTTGATGAGAAACTGATCGTGCGTACCCGGAACGCGCGCGGAAATATGCGTGTAGATCAGATCGGTGAGCTGGAACTTCGCGGCCAGGCGATATGCAGCCGCCACCTGGACGCGCGCATCCCATTCGGCATCCGAAATATTTCTCGGTTTGCGATTGATGTGTGGGTCGGTCGTCGAAATCATGTTTGAATTGCTCCGCTGATAAGAGTGAAAATGGTTTTCTTTCGGTCGGCTCGCACTGGCGAGCCTTGCGGGAATGTGTCAGAGAGTGGAGATCAAGGCGGGAACGGCTCCGAACAGATCGTCCACCAGACCGTAATCGGCCACGCTGAATATCGGTGCTTCTTCGTCCTTGTTGATCGCGACGATGACCTTCGAGTCCTTCATGCCGGCGAGGTGCTGGATCGCACCCGAGATGCCCACCGCCACGTACAGTTGCGGCGCGACGATCTTGCCGGTTTGACCGACCTGGTAGTCGTTCGGCACGTAACCCGCGTCGACGGCTGCGCGCGAGGCGCCGAGTGCGGCATTGAGCTTGTCCGCGAGCGGCTCCAGCACCTTCGTGTAGTTCTCGCCGCTGCCCAGACCCCGGCCACCCGAGACGATGACCTTCGCGCTCGTGAGTTCCGGACGGTCGAGCTTCGTGACTTCACGGCCGACGAACTGCGTGAGACCGCTGTCCGCTGCGGCTTCGATCTTCTCGACTGCCGCGCTGCCGCCATCGGCCGCGACCGGGTCGAATCCCGTCGTACGGACAGTGATGACCTTGATCGGATCGATCGATTGAACGATCGCGATCGCATTGCCCGCGTAGATCGGACGCTCGAACGTGTCCGGCGAATCCACGGCGGTGATGTCGCTGATCTGTGCGACGTCGAGCTTCGCGGCGATACGCGGCGTGACGTTCTTGCCCGCTGCCGTTGCCGGGGCGAGGATGTGCGTGTAGTTCTTCGCAATAGCGAGGACCGTCGCTTCGACGTTCTCGGCGAGACCCTGCTCGAGTTGCGGCGCGTCGGCCAGCAGCACCTTTGCAACGCCTGCGATCTTCGCGGCGGCATCCGCTGCGGCTTGTGCGTTGTGACCCGCGACCAGCACGTGCACGTCGCCACCAATTTTCTGTGCTGCGGCGACCGTGTTCAGCGTCGCGGCCTTGATCGACTGATTGTCGTGTTCGGCAATAACCAGATTCGTCATTTTGTTTCGCTCCCCTTACAGCACCTTGGCTTCCGTCTTCAGCTTCTCGACCAGCGTCTTCACGTCCGGCACCTTCACGCCTGCGCTACGCTTCGGCGGCTCGGCAACCTTCAGCGTCTTCAGACGCGGCGTGACATCGACGCCCAGGTCTTCCGGCTTCACGATTTCCAGCGGCTTCTTCTTCGCCTTCATGATGTTCGGCAGCGTGACGTAGCGCGGCTCGTTCAGGCGCAGATCCGTCGTCACGACCGCGGGCAGCTTGAGCGACAGCGTTTCCGCACCGCCGTCCACTTCACGCGACACGGTAGCCTTGCCGTCGGCCAGAACCACCTTCGAGGCGAACGTGGCCTGCGGCAGGTTCGCCAGCGCGGCGAGCATCTGGCCGGTCTGGTTCGAATCGTCGTCGATGGCCTGCTTGCCGAGGATGACCAACTGCGGCTGTTCCTTGTCGACCAGCGCCTTCAGCAGCCTGGCCACAGCCAGCGGCTGGAGGTCTTCGTTCGACTCGATGAGGATCGCGCGATCCGCGCCGATGGCCAGCGCCGTGCGCAGCGTTTCCTGCGCTTGCGTCACGCCCGCCGAAACGGCGATGACTTCCGTTGCCACGCCCGCTTCCTTCAGACGCACCGCTTCTTCCACGGCGATCTCGTCGAACGGGTTCATCGACATCTTCACGTTGGCGATGTCGACGCCCGTGCCATCCGACTTCACACGAACCTTCACGTTGTAGTCAACGACCCGTTTCACTGCTACCAGAACTTTCATCATTGTTCCCTTTCGTCCTACCCTTTCACGTCGACCGCAAGATGCACACGGTGCGGCGACACGAATATTTCATTGTCCTAATTCATGCATCTTTCATAGAAACACGCGACTGCTACAGGTGGTGTCGCCGTCCGCCTTAAAATTCCACGAAAAGTTAATTTTTTACGCGACTACAACCTATCAGTGTTTACGCTGAGAACGCCGTCAAAACGAGTCTTCTTTGATGCCGGCGCACGACAAATAATCTATAAAAAACAATGAGCTGCGGAAGTTGTGAGAGACAGCAAGAAACCGTAAAACATGAAAATCTTTTTGTTCGTGTTGACAGCACTGTAAGACGTCACTCATCATATGTCAACGAGCAAAAAATAACGTTCGGAGACGCCAGACACGCATCAACGAGCACGCGAAAATCGAGGTGCGGCACGCACGCCGGCGCCCCTCACAAGGATCGTCAACAGCAGTTCGCGGAACCCGTATTCCGCATACGTTTAGGCTTTGAACAGGAGAGTCATGGTGGCCAGTCACGACAAGGCACGGGTAGGTGTAGATATCGGCGGAACGTTCACCGATGTCGCGCTGGAACTGGGTGGAGAACTTTTTTCCACCAAGGTCCTCACGGATTACACGGCGCCCGAGCGCGCAATCATCAAGGGCGTGGGCATCGTCGCCGCGAAGGCTGGCATCGCGTTGAAGGACATTGGCGTCATCATTCACGGCACCACGCTCGCGACCAACGCACTGATCGAGCGCCGCGGCGCGAAGACGGCCTTCATTACCACGGAGGGTTTCCGCGACACCATCGAGATGCGCACGGAAAACCGCTTCGAACAGTACGATCTGAACATCAAGCTGCCGCCGCCCCTCATCGAGCGCTGCGATCGCTTCACGCTCGCCGAGCGTATCGACGCGCAAGGCGGCGTGCTGCTCGCCCCCGCCGAAGCGCAGATCGAAGCCATCGCGGCTCGCATCGAGCAAGGCGGTTATGAAAGCGTCGCCGTCGGCTTCATTCACGCGTACGTGAACGGCGTGCACGAGCGCATGATGCGCGACGCACTCGAAAAGCGTCTGCCGCACGTGTCGGTGTCGATCTCCAGCGAAGTGTCGCCGCAGATCCGCGAGTTCGAGCGCTTCAACACCGTTTGCGCGAACGCCTACGTTCGCCCGATCATGAAGTCGTATCTCGACCGCCTGGTCGGCGAGGTGCGCGCGGCGGGCGCCGTTTGCCCCATCTTCATCATTCACTCGGGCGGCGGCATCGTCTCGATCGAAAGCGCGTCGGAGTTTCCGGTGCGCCTCGTCGAATCGGGTCCGGCAGGCGGCGCGATCTTCGCGGCGCATATCGCGGCGCGCTACGATCTCAACACGGTGCTCTCGTTCGACATGGGCGGCACCACGGCCAAGATCTGCCTGATCGACGACCTCACGCCGAAAACAGCCAACACGTTCGAAGTCGCACGTACGTATCGCTTCAAGAAAGGCAGCGGGATGCCGATTTCGATTCCCGTCGTGGAGATGGTGGAAATCGGCGCGGGCGGCGGCTCGATCGCTTCGCTCGACGTGATGCGGCAGATTCGCGTGGGCCCGCATAGCGCGGCTTCGGAGCCTGGCCCCGCGTGTTATCAGCGCGGCGGCGTGCAGCCCACCGTCACCGACGCAGACCTGCTGCTCGGCCGCCTCGATCCCGCGAACTTTGCGGGCGGCAGCATCGTGCTCTCCATCGACAAGGCAGCGAGCGCGATGGTCGAACAGGTCGGCGGCGCGATCAATCTGAGCCCCGATGAAACGGCGTATGGCGTCGCCGAAGTCGTGGACGAGAACATGAGCAACGCGGCGCGCGTGCATGCCGTGGAAAGCGGCAAGGATATCGGCGACTACACGATGATCACGTTCGGCGGCGCGGGTCCGCTGCACGCCGCGCGCCTGTGCGAAAAGAGCGGCATCAAGAAGTTCATCGTGCCGCCGGGTGCCGGCGTAGGTTCCGCCATCGGCTTCCTGCGCGCGCCCTTCGGCTACGAAAGCGTGCGCAGTGCAACCATGCGCTTCAACGACTTCGACGCAGCGGTGCTCAATGACATCGTCGGCGAGCTGAGCGAAGAAGCCCTGCGCTTCGCGCGCCAGGGTTCGGGCGACGCCGAGCCCGAAGTCGAAGTCAAGGCGTTCATGCGCTATGTCGGCCAGGGCTGGGAGATTCCCGTTGCGTTCCCGTATCGCAAGTTCACCGCCGAAGATCGCGACGCATTCACGCAAGCGTTCACGCGCGCCTACACGCAATATTTCGGCCGCCCGATCGATGGCCTCGATATCGAAATCGTCAGCTGGGCCGTGAAGGCCAGCTCCCCGCTTCCGCCGGTCGAGCGTTTGAAGCTGCTCACGTCGCGCGACGCCGTGGTGCCGCCGAAGACGCGCAAGATCTTCGACGCCGCGCTGCATCGCTTCGTTGAGGCGGCCATCGTCGAGCGCGCAGCGCTGAAGGTCGGCGAAAGCGTGACGGGTCCGGCGATCATCGTCGAGCCGGAAACGTCGACGCTCGTCACCTCCTCCTTCGACGCCATGGTTCAGCCCGATGGCTGCCTGCTCGTCGTCGCCAAAGAACTGAATGCCGCCAAGGCCAATCAGGAGTAAAGCATGTCGCTCAGCAATCTCGATACGATCCACATGCAGGTCATGTGGAACCGCCTGATTTCCGTCGTGGAAGAACAGGCCATGGCGCTCATCCGCACCGCGTTCAGCACCAGCGTGCGCGAAGCCGGCGATCTATCAGCGGGAATTTTCGACAAGCGCGGCCGCATGCTCGCGCAGGCCGTCACGGGCACGCCCGGTCACGTGAATACGATGGCCGAAGCCGTCGAGCATTTCATGAACGACATCGGCGTCGAGCGCATGTACGAAGGCGACGTGTACCTCACGAACGATCCGTGGAAAGGCACCGGCCACCTGCACGATTTCACCGTGGTTTCGCCCTCTTTTCACAATGGTGAACTGATCGGCTACTTCGCGAGCACCGCGCACGTGGTCGATATCGGCGGGCGCGGCTTCGGTCCCGACTCGCGCGAGATCTACGAAGAAGGTCTGTTCGTGCCGATCATGAAGCTGATCGAGCGCGGCGAAGTGAATCGCGATCTCGTGAACATCCTGCGCAACAACGTGCGCGAAGCCGACAAGGTGGTCGGCGATCTCTACGCCCTCGCCTCGTGCAACGAGACGGGCCACAAGCGCCTGATTGAAATGCTCAAGGAGTTCGAGCTCAAGGACGTGGAAGGCATCGGCGAATTCATTCTTGCGCGCAGCCGCGAAGCGACGCTCGAGCGCATTGCCGCGCTGCCGAAGCAAACGCAGACGAACGAGATGACGCTCGACGGCTACGATACGCCGGTCAAGCTCAACGTCACGCTCACGGTTTCCGACGATCACCTGCTCGCGGACTTCGCGGGCACGTCGCCTTCGAGCCCGTTCGGCATCAACGTACCGCTGCTGTATGCGAAGGCCTACGCGTGCTACGGCCTCAAGTGCATCATCGCGCCAGAAGTGCCGAACAATGCGGCCTCGCTCGAACCGTTCCGCGTGCAGGCGCCTGAAGGCTGCATTCTCAACGCGCAGCGGCCGAGCCCGGTTGCCGTGCGCCATGTACTCGGCCACTTCGTGCCGGACCTCGTGCTCGGCGCGCTCAACAAGATCCTGCCGAACCGCGTGCCGGCCGAAGGCGCGGGCGCGCTCTGGAATCTGCACGTGAGCGCGCGGGCCGCGCAGGAAGGCTCGGGGCTCAAGGGCAGCGAAATCCTCATGTTCAACAGCGGCGGCACCGGTGCGCGCGCCGAACTCGACGGTCTTTCGGCGACGGCGTTTCCGAGCGGCGTGCACGCGATGTCGGTCGAAGCCACCGAGCAGGTCGGCCCGATTGTCGTGTGGCGCAAGGAAATGCGCTCGGGCTCGGGCGGCGCCGGGCAGTATCGCGGCGGCCTCGGCCAGATCGTCGAAATCGGACCGCGCGAAGGCTACCAGTTCCGCTTCAACGCGATGTTCGATCGTATCGATCATCCGGCAAGCGGCCGCTCGGGCGGTAAGGAAGGCGCGGCCGGACAGGTCACGCTTTCCGATGGCACGCGCATGAAGGGCAAGGGTACGCAGTTCGTCGCTGAGCACGAGCGCGTCACGCTCTCGCTGCCGGGCGGCGGCGGCGTAGGCGCACCGGCGCAACGCGATCGCGAAGCGCTGCTGCGCGACATCCGCAATGAGTACATCTCCGAAGCGCAACTGCGCGACGACTACGGCCTCACGCTCGACGCGCTCACGGCGTCGAACCCACAGTAAGGAGTAACGCATGACCGACATCACCAAGCCGCCGTTCAAGAACATCCTGATCACGGGCGCGGGCGGCGCGCTGGGCTCCGTGCTGCGCGAAAGCCTGCGCCCCTATGCACAGACGCTGAGCCTCAATGGGCGTCAGTCGCTGGGCGAAGTGCGCGAGAACGAAAAGCACTTCATATGCGATCTCGCCGATCGCGACGCCGTGTTCGACATGCTCAAGGGCGTGGACATGGTCATCCATATGGGCGGCGCGCCGCGCGAGAACACGTTCCAGGTCATTCTCGACTCGAATATCGTCGGCAGCTACAACATTTACGAAGGCGCGCGCCAGGCCGGTGTGAAGCGCGTGATCTACGCGAGTTCGGTGCACGCCATCGGCTTTTACGAATGCACGCAGACGATCGACGCGCATTCGCCCCAGCGCCCGGACAGTCTCTACGGCGTGAGCAAGACCTTCGTTGAAAACCTCTCGCGCTATTACTTCGACAAATTCGGCATCGAGTCGGTGTGTCTGCGCATCGGTTCGTGCTTCCCGAAGCCGGTCGATCGCCGCATGCTCGCGACGTGGCTTTCGTATGACGACTTCTCGCACCTGTGCGTGCAATCGATCATGACGCCGAGCGTCGGCCATATGATCGTGTACGGCAACTCGAACAACAGCGCGAACTTCTGGGACAACACGCAGGCCGCGTACCTCGGTTACCGACCGAAGGACTCCGCCGATGCCTATCGCGCCGAAGTCTATGCGAACACGGAAGTGGGCGATCCGCGCAACCCGGCTGTGCGCTTTCAAGGCGGCCAGTTCGCGGCGGATGGCCATTTCGAAGACCCGAAGGATAACTGAGCCCCGCTTCCCCACCGATCTATCTGGAACACACTGAGATGGCACAGCATGCACTCAAGCCCCACTATGACGTGGTGATCGTGGGCGGCGCGGTCGTGGGAAGCGCGACTGCGTATTTCCTCGCGGAGAATCCCGACTTCAACGGCTCGGTTCTCGTGATCGAACGCGACTGGACCTATGCGAAGTCGGCGACCGCGTTGTCGAGCGCGTCGATCCGGCATCAATTCTCGAATCCGCTGAACATCCAGATCTCGCAGTTCGGCACGGAGTTCATCCGCGACTTTCATGCGCGCGTCGCCGTGAATGGCGATGCGCCCGAACTCGGTTTCAAGGAAAACGGCTACCTGTATCTCGGCGACGCGAACGGCGCGCCGATGTTCGAGCGCAATTGCGCCACGCAGCAGGAATGCGGCGCCGACGTGGTACTGCTCGATCCGGACCAGCTGAAGACCCGCTTTCCGTGGCTCAACACCGAAGGGCTCGTCAATGGTGTCTACGGCCAGTCGGGCGAAGGCTGGTTCGACAGCTACGGTCTGCTGCAAGGTATGCGCCGCAAAGCGCGCTCGCTCGGCATCGAATACATCGAAAACGAAGTGGTCGACGTGCTGCGCGAAGGTTCGACCATCACGGGCGTGGTGCTCAAGAGCGGCGAGACGATCGGCTGCGGCGTGATGGTCAACGCGGCGGGCACGCGCGGCCCGGCTATGGCGCGCCTTGCCGGGCTGGACATTCCCGTCGAACCGCGCAAGCGCTGCCTGTTCGTATTCGATTGCCGCACGCCGCTGGAAGGCGTCGTGCCGCTCACCATCGACACGACCGGCATCTTCTTCCGCCCCGAAGGCAAGTACTACCTCACCGGCTGCTACCCCGACCCGGACCCGCTCGCCGATGTCGACGACTTCGACGTGATTCATTCGGAATTCGAAGAAGTCATCTGGCCCGCGCTCGCCGAACGCATTCCCGCATTCGAGGCGATCAAGGTCGTGAATTCGTGGGCCGGCCATTACGACTTCTGCATGCTCGATCACAATGCGATCGTCGGGCCGCACTCCGAGGTTTCGAACTTTCTCTTTGCGAATGGCTTCAGTGGCCACGGTTTGCAGCAGTCGCCCGCAGTCGGACGGGGCTTGAGCGAGTTGATCGTGTACGGCGGCTATCGCTCGCTCGATCTCGCGCCGCTCGGTTATGCGCGCGTGGTCGAGAACAAGCCGTTTCTCGAAGAAGGCGTGATCTGATGCCCTCCCCATTCTTCCACGAAGGCTTTTGACATGAGTTCCCATTCGTATCAAACCGCGTTGATTACCGGGGCGTCGAGCGGCATCGGCCGCGCGATTGCCGAGCGCCTCGTCAAGGACGGCATGAAGGTCTATGCGCTAGGCCGCGATGGCAAAGCGCTCGACGCGCTAGCGAGCGCGTGCGGCGTCACGCCCATCGCGATCGATCTGCACGATATCGCGCCACTGCGTGCGTTGTTCGAACGTGAAGCGATCGACGTCGTCGTGAACAATGCCGGGCTGCTGCCCGCTATCGCGAAGTTCGGCGAAACAGCCCCCGCCGATATCGACAGCATGATCGATATTAATCTGCGCGCGCCGCTGCATATTGCACAACTCGCGCTCGACGGCATGGTGCGGCGCAAGCGCGGCCATCTGTTCTTCATCGGTTCGAGCGCGGGCCGTTTTCCGCATCCAAATACCGCGGTTTATGGTGCGACCAAGGCCGCTGTGAGCATGTTCTGCGATTCGCTGCGCTGCGACCTGCTCGGCACGAAGGTGCGCGTCACCGAAATCGCGCCGGGCCGCGTGCAGACGAATCTCTATCGTACGGCGCTCGGCGAGCAAGGCGCGAACGAAAAGCTCTACGAAGCCTATCGCTCGATCCAGCCCGAAAACATCGCGGAATTGATCGCGACGGCGCTCGCACTGCCCGAAGCGGTAGACGTCTCGCGCATGGAAGTCTTCCCCACCGACCAGGCAGCCGGCGGCTCGCAAATCGTCACGGTCGACTGAAACCCTGCTTCAAAACCGGATATCTACGCATCATGAAAAATCAACGAGTGGTGATCGTCGGCGGCGCCTCGGGTCTCGGCCTTGCTGTCGCCAAACTGATGCTCGCCGATGGCGCGCACAGCATCGCGCTGATCGACAAGAACGGCCCATTGCTCGAGGAAACCGTGGGCACCTTGAAGGCGGAAGGCCATACGGTGTTCGGCGCCGAAGGCGATATCACGCGCAAGGAAACCGCGCACGCCGTCTTCGCGAAGGCGCTGGACGCGCTCGGGCGCGTGGATTGCCTCGTCAACAGCGCGGCGATCTATCCGCGCCGCCCTATTCTCGAAATCAGCGACGACGAGTGGGACCTGGAGAACGCGGTCAACATCAAAGGCACGTACCACATGATGGTCGCGGCTATCGAGCACATGCGCGGCCGCGCGAAGGTCGAAGCGCACGTGGCCGGGCGCATCGTGAACATCACGTCCGTGGACGCGTTCAAGGCGCACCCGCAAAACGCGCATTATGCGGCGACCAAAGCCGCGGTCGTGAGCCTCACGAAGTCGTTCGCGCAGGAAGTCGCGAAGGACGGCATTCTCGTGAACTCGGTCGCGCCGGCGGGATTCGCGACGGACCGCGCGAAGAAGCTCGGCTTCCTCGGCGAACTCGCGAGCGCCAATCCGCTGGGCCGTGCCGCCGGACCCGAAGAGATCGCGCAGTGGGTCGTCATGATGGCCAGCGAGCGCAACACCTACGCGACCGGTGAGAACGTGATCGTGAGCGGCGGCTACATCTACGCTTGATGAAAATCAATCCCCGCTTCGGCCGCAACGGCCGGCGGGAGGGGCCTGCGCCGGACTGTGTTACAGTCATAGTATGTCATACGGCGCAGGTCAGACGCGACTAGCAACTGCCGCGCCACGCGGTACGTCTGCATCCGTGAATTGCAGCGCTCTCCTGATCCGGTGTGGAGCACTCGGGATGACTCTGGACGCTGAAACCCTACTGAAGAATGCTGCGAGTTCCGGCAAGCGGCGCAGCCTGACTGAACTCGTCATCCAGGCACTGAACGACAAGATCGACCGGGGCGAATACCCGCCGGGCGGCAAATTGCCGACCGAGCCGGAATTGTGCGAAGAATTCGGCGTGAGCCGCACCGTGGTACGGGAAGCCGTTGCCTCGCTCAAGCTCGGCCGCCGCCTGATCGCGCGGCACGGCGTGGGCGTGTTCGTTTCCGAAGCCACGAATCAACCGGCGAGCCCGGATTTCATCGACGGAACCACGCTCAACAATTCGATGCACGTGCTCGAATTGCGCATTGGCGTGGAAACGGAATCCGCGGCCTACGCGGCGCAGCGCCGGTCCGAAGCGCACCTGCGCGCGCTCAAGGAAGTCTATGCACGCATGGAGATCGTCTCCGTGGAAGACGACGCCGAATGCGCGCGTGCCGATTTCGAATTCCACCTCGCCGTCGCGACGTGCTCGGAGAACCCGCATTTCACGTCTATATTGCGCACGCTGGGTCAGGAAATCACCATCGACCTGCGTCTCAAACATGCGAAAGCGAATGCGAAGGAGCGCAAGACCTATATCCGGCGCATCCAGCGCGAACATGCGGATATTCTCGACGCCATCGAGAAGCAGGACGTGGCGGCCGCGCGCCGCGCCATGCGCCGCCATCTGAACGAGAGCCTCGAGCGGTATCACAATCTGTCGAGTACGCGCGCCGAGTAAACATGTGTGCGGAACGAACGCTCCGCGCACATGCGCCAGTTCGATAGATGGCGAAGCGGGTGTCGAGCCTTCATCTGTATTCCTGATTAATATGACGATAATCAGGCACGACACCCGCTACGCGATCAGTTCTGCAGCGCCGAGACCTTTTCGCCGTACGCGACCGCCTGCGGCACCCACTTCCCGTCGATCACCTTGTAGAACGTCGCAGCCGGGTCTTTCATGTCGCCGTTGGGCATAAAGGCGATGTTGCCCGAAATCCCCGTGAACGCGACCGACTTGATGAACGGGCCGTAGACCTTCGGGTCGGTCGAATTTGCCTTCTTCATCGCGTTGACGAGCACCCATGTCGCGTCATACGCCGCGGGCGCATAGGCCACGACACCCTCGCCGTACTTCGCCTTCATCTTGCTGTCGAATTCCTTGCCTTGCTTCATTTTCGACAGCGGCACGCCGTAGTCCCACGACACTGAACCGTTCGCGCTCTCGCCGGCGACACTGAGGAAGGTTTCGTTCTCGAAGCTGCCGCCGCCCAGCAGCGTTGCGCGCATGCCTAGCTGGCGCATCTGTTTGACGAGCATGCCCGCCTGTTGATCGAGCCCGCCCCAGAACACCACGTCGGGATTGAATGACTTCATGCGGGTCAACTGCGCCTTGAAGTCGACGGCTTTGTCCGTGGCAAACTCGCGATCCACGATCTTGCCGCCCGCCTGGGTCACGCCTTTGACGAACTCGTCGGACATGCCCTGGCCGAATGCCGTCCGGTCGTCGATCACGGCAATGCTCTTGCCCTTGAGCGCCTGCACCGCCGAGTGGCCCGCCAGTTGGCCCATCTGCGCGTCCGAGTTCACCACGCGAAAGACGTTGCCGAAACCCTGCGAGGTCAGCGTGGGGTTGGTCGCCGTGGGCGAGACCATCGGAATGCCCGCCGTGTTGTAGATGCGCGAAGCCGGGATCGTGGTGCCCGAATTGAAGTGCCCCACCACGCCCGCCACCTTCGCGTCCACCATCTTCTGCGCCACCTGCGAGCCCACGCGCGGGTCGGCCTGATCGTCTTCCGCGTCGAGCACGAAATGCACGGGCTGCCCGCCGATGACGAGCTTCTGTGCATTGGCGTCGTCGAGCGCCAGTTCCGCGCCGCGCTTCAGATCGATGCCGTAGTGCGCCGATCCGCCGGTCAGCGGCGCGGCGAAGCCGATCACTACGTCTCCGGCGAAGGCGGCTGCGCTGAACGACGCGGCGCCCGCCGCCACGGCAACGGCGAGCGCGACGCGCTTGTATGCAAACGGTACTTTCATGGGAAACCTCAACGTGTTGTGGTCAGGGAGAACTATTCGGTCGAACCGCTTTTGCCAGACAAAACCGGCTCGCCAGCTCCAGATGACCTGGACGTGCGCTGACCTTCCAGAGAAGCACGAGGTCTGCGGCGACCGCCGTCATCGAGTCGGCTTAGTCGTCAAGGTATTAGGTGAGACGTCATATGTCAATCGGTCAAAAAGAGCCCGCTCACCAGGGATTTCATGGGGTGTCTGCGCCCCTCTGTTCGCCCGCGGAATCTGACGGCGTCGTCAAAATATTGATCGAATCGATCATTTCGAGGGTTTTCCCGTAGTTGTATTGGCGCGATTGACGGACTCGTGCACGCGGCTGGTCTCATGAAAACGGCGCCCATTGGGAACACGACGCAGCGAGCGGCGAGGCGATGTGGCGTCCACACGCCACCGCCACGCCCATGTTGAACGACCCGAAGCGCACGTCCAGCGCGCCGGTCATGCCGCCGATCGGGCGCTACGTGACGGTGGAGGAAGTGGCCTCGATGGTCGCGTACCTGCTCGACCCGCAAGCCGGCGCGATCACAGGGCAGCAGATCATGATCTGCGGGGGGAGTTCGCTGTAGTGCGCGCGTGGGTGCGTTGGCAATCTCGCCGCGCATAGCTAACAGCGAAGGTGACAGGCGCACCTGATCGCGGCGCGAGTCAGTCTATGTAGCGCAGTCCCAGTTTCTCCAGCGGCTCACGCATCTGGTACATGTCGAGCCCCAGTACGCCCGAGGCAAGCAGCGCACGCTTCTGACCTTCGTTCGCCTCGCGCTTGCGGGCGCTTTCCAGCGTTCGCGCCGCCATGGCCTGCGGCACCACGACCACGCCGTCGTGATCCGCCACGACGACATCGCCGGGCGTGACCAGCGCCCCCGCGCAAACCACCGGCACATTGACCGAACCCAGCGTCGCCTTGATCGTGCCTTTCGACGAGATCGCCCTGCTCCAGACCGGGAAGCGCATGTCGGAGAGTACGCTGACGTCGCGCACGCCCGCATCGATAATCAGCCCCCGCGCACCACGCGCCTTGAAACTGGTGGCGAGCAGATCGCCAAAGTAGCCATCCGTGCAATCGGCGGTCACCGCGGCCACGACGATGTCGCCGGGCTGAATCTGTTCGGCGGCGACATGGAGCATCCAGTTGTCGCCGGGGTGCAAAAGCACCGTGACGGCCGTGCCCGATGCGCTCGCGCCGGCATAGATCGGCCGCATATAAGGCTTGAGCAAGCCGGTGCGCCCCATTGCTTCGTGCACGGTGGCGCTGCCGAACGCGCCGAGCGAGTCGGCAAGACGGCCATCGGCGCGCATGATGTTGCGATATACCACGCCAAGCTCATACATGTTCAACGTCCTTGCGCAGTGAGTGCAGCGTCCAGTCGCGGATAGACACGGCGGGCGTTGCCTTCGTAGATCTTGAGCCGCTGATCGGGGTTCATGTCCGCGGCTTCGATATAGCGTTTCGTGTCGTCGAAATAGTGCTGCGTGTATGGATCGATGCCGCGCACCGCGCCGATCATCTCGCTCGCGAACAGGATGTTGTCGACGGGAATCACTTCGGTTAGCAAATCGATGCCGGGCTGGTGATAAACGCAGGTATCGAAAAACACGTTGTTGAGCAGATGCTGTTCCAGCGGCGGCTTTTTCATTTCCTGCGCGAGGCCGCGAAAGCGTCCCCAGTGATACGGCACCGCACCGCCGCCATGCGGAATCACGAAGCGCAGCGTGGGAAAATCGTGAAACAGATCCGACGTCAGGCACTGCATGAACGCCGTCGTATCCGCGTTGAGGTAATGCGCACCGGTCGTGTGAAAACACGCGTTGCAGCTCGTGCTCACGTGAATCATGGCCGGCACGTCGTATTCGACCATCTTCTCGTAGATGGGATACCAGTAGCGGTCGGAAAGCGGCGGGCTCGTCCAGTGCCCGCCGGAGGGATCGGGATTCAGGTTGATGGCGACGTTGCCGTACTGCTCGACGCATTTCACGAGTTCGGGGATGCAGGTCGCCGTATCGACACCGGGACTCTGCGGCAACATGGCGGCGGGAATGAAATGCTGCGGAAACAACTGGCTCACGCGGTAGCACAGCTCGTTGCAGATCGCCGCCCAGGTGCTGGACACCTCGAAGTCGCCGATGTGATGTGCCATGAAACTCGCGCGCGGGCTGAACACGGTGAGATCGAGCCCGCGTTCGCGCATCAGGCGTAGCTGGTTGGTCTCGATCGATTCGCGCAGCTCGTCGTCGCTGATATTCAGCCCGGAAGCGCTCGGGCCGCGCGACGGTTGACCGATCGCTGCGATCTGCCGGTTGCGCCAGTTTTCCAGCGCTTTGGGCGCCGTCGTATAGTGGCCGTGGATGTCGATGATCATGATGGGCTCCTGGGTAGTTCGGCGCGTGCATCGCTCACGCGCGTCAAGCTGTGTATGCGGGCGGCTAGAACAGCACGTCCAGGCCGACGGTCACGGCGGTCTGGCTCGACGCGCCGGCCGGGTTCAGCGTACTGACCACCGCGTGCTTGTACGACGTGTAGTCGATTTCGCTATAGAGCGTCGTGCGCTTGGAGAGCAGATACGCGAGCGAGATGATCGAAATGCCCCGGCGGCTTGCCTTGTCGGTCGATACGGTGGTCTGGTAATAACCGCCGTCGAAAATCAGGTTTGGCAAAATGGTCCAGGAGAGGCCGCCGAACGCATTGTTCGTCACCTGGTGCGGTGCCGCCGGGTTCTGCAGATCCTCGGACATGAAGCCGCCCGAAACGCGCACCGGGCCAATGCGGTAGGCAGCGGCGGCCAGGTAATAGCTGTCGGGGACATAGGCCGTGCCAGTCAGTATGCTGCGATGTCCGTACACGCCGCCTACGCTGGCCGGGCCCATGCTGTAGCTCATGCCGACCGAGCGCGTCGCGCCGCTGGCGAAATTGCCCGCCACGCCGCCGAACGAGTTGTCCGCCTCGAACAGCAGCGGGCCGAAGTGATTCTTGTACTTGATGGCATTGTTGTTGCGCGTGCCGTCGGACGCCTGGGTGAGCGGCAGGATCGGCGTGTAGTGAAAGCCGAACGGGTCGTAAATGCTGATGATGTCGTGCGCGATCGTGTACTGCCGCCCGAGGTCGATCGACCCATATCTCCTGTGTCCGATGCCGACGAACGACTGGCGGTTGAACAGCGTATTGGTGGTGTTGTCCAGTTGCCCGTTGCCGAGGTTGAAGCCGCTTTCCAGCCGGAAGTGCGCGTTCCAGCCGTCACCCAGGTCTTCCGTGCCCAGAAAGCCTAGCTTGTTCGAACTGTAGTAGCCGTTCGAGTTCATGGTCACGACGGTACCGCCGCCCTTTACCGCGTTGGTCTGGTAACGGACGCCGCCGTCTGCCGTGCCGTAAATCTGCACGCTGCTCTGCGCAAAGGCGGGCGACGCGCCGGCAACCAGTGACAGTCCAACCCCAACACTCCTCCAAGCGGCTATTTTCATAACAAGTCTCCAAGATTGTGGCTTTTTATTTGCATCGCATGAGAGATGCGAGATCTCTCATTTAATTCGCATGACTAACTACATGATGTGACTTCACCCATTCGACGCGATGACTTCGCGCTGGCGGAACCGGTCCAGTCGTTCCGCCAGCTTTGCGCTCACGCGCGGCTAATTCCCTGCGTGGCCGCCGCTCGCCTGATTGAGACGTCCCGTCGAAGTGGCGACGGGCTTGAAACCGGCTTTCAGTTCACGCCGGAGCGCGACGCGATCCAGCGCCTTTTCCCAGTTCGCCACGACAATGGTCGCGACGGTGTTGCCGATGATGTTGGTGAACACGAACCCGCTCGACAGCGCCTTGTGGATGCCGAGAATCAGCGCGATGGATTCCACCGGAATGGTGTTCGAAGCGGTGAGCGTGGCCGCGAGCACGGCAATGGCCGCACCGGACACGCCCGCCGCGCCTTTCGAAGTGAGCAGCAGGACCGCGAGCAGGACCAGTTGATCGTGCCAGTTCATCGGTGTGTTGGTGGCCTGCGCGAGAAACACCGCCGCTGCGGCGAAATACAGGCACGTGCCGTCGTGATTGAACGTATAGGCCGTCGGCAGAACCAGACCGACCACCGACTTCTCGCAGCCCAGCCGTTCGAGCTTGTCGATCAGTTGCGGGAACACAGTTTCCGACGAACTCGTGCCGATCACGAGCAGCAGCTCCGCACCGATATAGCGCATCAGCCGCAGCAGGCTGAAGCCATTGACCTTCGCGATCGGCCACAGGATCAGCAGGATGAACAGCGCGCAGGTCAGATAGAACTCGATCAAGAGCTTGCCGAGCGAGAGCAGCGTGCCGAAACCGAACTTGCTGACCGTGAAGGCAATCGCGCCGAACGCCGCGAGCGGCGCGATTTTCATCGTCAGGCCAATGATCCAGAAGAGCGCGCCCGAAACCGACTCGATCAGATTCAATGCGGGCTGTGCACGCTCGCCGATGGCGGCGAGTCCAAACGCGAACAGTACCGAGAAGAACAGCACCTGCAGCACGTCGCCGCCAGCGAATGCGCTGATCGCAGTATGGGGAATCACATTGAGCAAAAATTCACTCGTCGTGACGACGTGATGCGCCTTGGCGACGTAGGTATCGACAGTGGCCGAGTGGATGCCGTGCAGATCCACGTTCATGCCCACTCCGGGCTTGAGCACATTGACGACCACGAGGCCCAGCACCAGCGCGAGCGAGGTCACCACTTCAAAGTAGAAGAGCGCCTTGATCGCGACCCGGCCAACCTTCTTGAAGTCATTGACGCCCGCAATGCCGCTGCACACGGTACAGAAAATGATCGGGCCGATCAGCATCTGGATGATGCGGATAAAGGCGTCGCCAACGGGTTGCAGATTAATGCCTAACTTCGGAAAGAAGTAACCCGTGGCGACACCCAGCGCCATGCCAGCCAGGACCTGGAACGACAGGTCGAGATAGAACGGCCGACGTTCCCTGGATGTTGCGGCGGTGGATTTGCCCGGCAGGCTCATGGTGTCTCCTTGACAGACTGCGGCGAATTCAGGTTCGCTCAAAAATCGTGAAGCGGACGAAGGCAGCGTCAGCGCGCGGCGTCGCCCAGAATGTCCATGCTGTCGGCAAATATTTCATCGACCGTCAGCTTGCGCGGCAGCAGGCGCTGCTGCTCGCAAAACGCAAGCGTTTCTTCGAGCGGCCCGCGCAGTGCGTCATAACCGAACAGCAGCTTGTCCGCTTTCCCGGCGTTCGCGGCGGCGACCGATTCCTTGCCGCGCTTGAGCAGGCCGTACACCGCGCGAACGGCTTGCGGGTTCGACCCGGCCAGCGCGCGCGTCACTACCACCACGTGGTTGATCGGCACATAGCGGTGCAGCCCGTACCATTCGAGGTCGGCGGCGGCCGCGTTGTCGATCAGCGGCTTGAATTCCGGCCCTTCCGGGAGATCGTTGCCGAGGATCGCAGCGTCGATCTCGCCCGCACGCAGCATCGGCAATAATTGCTTGCCCGCGTCGGCGCGATGCACGAAAGACGGATCGGCATATTCTTCCAGGTGGCCGCCCTCGATTGTCACCCATTCGATCTGTTCGAGCGGCACGCCGTAGGTTTCATGGAGAATGGCGCGCACCCACATGCCCGTGGTCTGCGCATAGGTGCGCACGCCAATTCGCTTGCCCGCGAGATGCCCGATGTCCGGTTTGGCGCGCTGCGCATCATAAATCAGGCAGCCCTGTTGAAAGCGCGCGGCGACGACCGCGGGCAGCAGCACGACCGGCTTGCCATACGCTTTCGCCTGCAGATACGTGACGATGGCCAGCTCGCTGACATCGAATACCTGGCGGCGCGCCATCGGTGCGAACGCTCGGTGAATGGGTTCGACGTCCTCGAAACGAAGCTCGACGGCCGGATCGGTCAATGCGCCCGCTTTCAGCGCCTGCGTGTGCGGATAGGTTTTCAGCGCGGTCTTCAAGACCAGCGGTTGCGTGGGTGTGCTCACGATTCGGGTATTCCTGTTGCAAACGAAATCTGCGTCGCGCTCGGCGCGTCAAGCGGCGAGCGCCGGATAAACGGTGCGCGCCGTGCCGCCGAAGATCGCCTCTTGCGCTTCGACTGGCAGCATCGAAAGGCTCTCGCGCGCCTGGGCAAGCAGTTCGGGCAACGCGCCTTCGGCAGCCGGAAAATTGGACCCCCACGCAATCCGTTTCGCGCCGAACGCGTCGAGCACGCGCGGGAAAAACGCGGCTGGCGTCGAGGCGCCGCGCCCGGCTTCGGCGATCGTGCGGTTCGTGAGCTTCAGGTACACGCCCTCATGCGACGCGAGGCTGAAGAGCGGCGCTGCGGCTTCATAGGGCGGCCCGCCGGCCAGTTCGGGACGCGCGAGGTGGTCGAGCAGCACACGGATGTCCGGAAAGCGCGCCAGCATGTTCAGCAGCGCGGGAATGCCCTGCGCGGTCATCTGCAGACAGATCGACACGTTGTGGCGCTGCGCGTATTCCCACACCGGGAGCGAGCGCTCGTCGTCGAGCCACCCTGCCTGACCGGGCATCGTGCTGCCGGTCGTGAAAAGGCGCAGACCCGAGAGACCCGCGTCGAGCCAGCGCTGCATTTGCGTGACGGCGTCGCTTGCCAGCACGTCGATCGAAAACACGCCCGCGAACCGATCCGGATGGTTGCGCACTGCCTCGACCACATAACTATTGTCGTTTCCATACACCGTCGAGGCTTGCACTACCACCGCGCGGTCAATGCCGGCATCGTCCATCGACGCGAGCAAAGCCTCGAAGCTGACGGGGCGTTTCGCCGACCATTCCGACTGATGGCCGCCGATCGGCGCGAGCGGATAGCGTTGTTTATCTGGGGAAATTGCGTGCGTGTGCGTGTCGATGACGACGGACATGAAGGGGCTCCTGGCTGGAAATGTCCTGCTGAATTGAACGTAACTGTAAGCGCGATAGCGTCCAACGCCTCAATATGTAGTGAGGCCCTGCCCATAAATTTCCGTTAAGCTAGGGGTTTTGGAATGGTTATTCCGGAGGTGCGATGGGGGCGGACGGTCATGCATCGTCGGAAGACGACCTGGCGCGATTAAGGCGTCTCTTCCTGTTCGACGCGGTGTGCGAAGCCGGTGGCATCGGGCAGGCGGCGGTGCGCGCAGGACGCACGCAGCCGGCGGTGAGCGTGGCCATCAACAAGCTCGAGGCGAGCTTTGGCGGTCAACTGTTCGAGCGCGGCTTCGGCGGCAGCGATTTGACGAGCGAAGGGCTGATCGTGCAGCGGCGCGTACGCCGCATGCTCGACCAGATGGAGCGCGCCGTGATGGACCTCACCGGCCAGGCGGCGGCGAACGCCGCGAAGATCTGCCGGCGCCTGACCGACGCGCAGGTGCGCTGCCATATTGCGATTGCCGAGGCAGGGTCGGCCGCCGAGGCCGCGCACGCATTGGGCATCTCGCAACCGGCAGTCCATCGGGCGGCGCGGCAGATCGAGCAGAACGTCGGCGTATCGCTTTACCGGCGCCGTGTGCATAGCGTGTCGGCCAACGCCGCGGGCATCGAGTTCGCGCGGTGTTTGAGTCTCGCGCTCTATGAAATCACCCAGGCGGTGGAGGAACTGGCGTACGCGCGCGGGCGACTCACCGGCAAGGTTGCGATCGGCGTGTTGCCGTTGTTGCCGCCGCGCCTCGTCGCGCGCGCCATTCAACGGTTGCGCGAGCGGTATCCCGAGGCGCGCGTCACGGTCGAAGAAGGGTCCCATGCGCATTTGCTGCGCGAACTGCGCAGCGGCGGGCTCGACATCATCGTCGGTGGGCTGCGCGAGCCCCGCCTCGCAGGATCGGTGCAGGAAGCGGAACTGTTTGCCGATCCCTATGTGGTGGCCGTGCGCAAGGGGCATCAACTGGCGAAGCGCAAGGTCGTCGCCCTTGCCGAACTCGCCGATCACGACTGGGTCATGCCGCAGCACAAGGTGCCGCGCCGCGCGGTGATCGATTCGATCTTCGCGCAATTGCCGGTCAAGCCGCCTTTGGTGCTCGAGACCAGTTCGCTCGCGATGATGCTGGCCATGCTGATGGAAAGCGATTGCCTCACCCTGCTCTCGCGCGCGCAGATACGCGACGCCTACCCGGGGCGCGAGCTGGTCGCGCTGGATCTGGCGTTGCCGGGGGCAAGCCGCGCGGTCGGCTACACGGTGCGCACCGACTGGCTCGGCACGGCCGTCCAGCAGGCGTTCGTCGAAGTGCTGCGTGCGGAAAGCGCGTTCGAATCCGGCGACACCTGATCCGCGCACCACGCTGCATTCCCCGCCCTCCCGCTCACTCGCCAATCCACGAGCCGCGCAAGTCGCTGTCGTGCATGAGCTGCAGCAGCGTTTGCGCCGGGCGGGAGAGCCGCTTCGCTGCGAGCGCGATGAATTCGACATTGGGCAGCGCCGGCAGGCTCGCGACGTTCACGGGCGGCGCCAGCCCGCGCGCGGCAAGGTATTGGGGCCGCACGGTGACGCCGAGTCCGGCGCGCGCCGCCGCCACGCAGCCCGAATGGCTGCTGCTCGTGCACACCACTTGCCAGCGGAAATCAGTCTGCGCCAGCGCGTCGAGTACCACGGCCCGCGTCACGCTCGGCTCGGCGACGAGGATGAGCGGCAGCGGTTGCGCAAGATCCATGGTCGTGCCGGCGCGCGCGAGCCATTCGAGCCGTCCGGTGAAGAGCACCGTGCCGCGTCTGTCGCCCAGCCGCCGCTTGCCCACCATCAGGTCAATGGCGCCGGAGTCGAGCAGCTCGTAAAGCCGGCCCGTCATGCCGATGGTGATCTCCAGCTCCACGTCGGGATGGGCATTGCGAAACGCCGTCAGCACGGCGGGCAGCGGGCCGAGCGCGACGTCGTCGGAACAGCCGAGCCGCACCCGCCCGCGCAGGCGCGGCGCGCGAAACTGCGACTCGGCGCGGTTGATCGCCTGCAGGATGCTGCCGGCATGCGCCAGCATCGCCTCGCCATCGGACGTGATGGCGAGCGAATGCGTGTCGCGGATAAACAGGCGGCGCCCGATCGCCTCTTCGAGCCGGCGCACGTGATCGCTCACGCTCGACTGCGTAAGCCCGAGCTGGCGCGCCGCTTCGGTGAAACTGTGGCAGCGCGCGACTGCTTCGAAAGTCCTGAGCCAGATGGGATTGAGCATGGCGGATGGTTATCGGCAATGCCGATGACAGTCAAAGTCTCTACTGGGGTTCCCGATGAGCGATGGTAACAATATCATGACGCCATTGATGACAATTGCGCCGCAAAGCCGTTCCCGCCCCTGACGCGGCGCGCCGAGAAGTTCCAGATGAACAAAAATTCGAGCCACACGGCGCTGCTATGGATCGTCGCCGCGGGCTTTTTCATGCAGACGCTCGACACGACGATCGTCAACACCGCGCTCCCCTCGATTGCGCACAGCCTTGGCGTGCGACCGCTCGTGATGCAGCCGGTCATCGTCGCGTACACGCTGACCATGGCCATGCTCACGCCCGCGTCGGGCTGGCTTGCCGACCGCTTCGGCACACGCCGGGTCTATTTCGTCGCGATTCTGATCTTCGTGCTCGGCTCGCTGTGCTGCGCGAGCGCGCACACGCTCGCGCAGCTCGTGGTCGCGCGCGTGCTGCAGGGTATCGGCGGATCGATGCTGATGCCGATCGGCCGGCTCGCGGTGCTGCGCGCGGTGAGCGGCGAGCAGTACGTCTCCGCGCTCGCGCTCATTTCGGTGGCGGGCCAGGTGGGGCCGATCGTTGGGCCTACGCTCGGCGGCTGGTTCGTGCAGGCGATCTCGTGGCACTGGATCTTCCTGATCAACGTACCGATCGGCCTCGCCGGCGTGTTCGCCGTGCACCGCTATCTGCCGAACGCGTCGAGCACTGCGGCGCCTCCATTCGATCTCGCCGGCTGCGCACTCGTGTCGCTGTGCATGATTGCGTTCTCACTGGCCTTCGACACGCCGGTCCAGACGCATCGCGCCGCGTGGTCTGCCGGGCTCTTCGCGCTCGGCATCGCGGCGGCCTTCGCTTACGTGGCGTATGCGCGCGTCCACCGCGAACCACTCTTCAAGCTGCGCTTGTTCGGCGAGCCGAATTTCAGCGTCGGCCTGATCGGCAATCTCGTCTGCCGCGTCGGCTCGAGCGCCGTGCCGTTTCTCGTGCCACTGCTCATGCAGCTCGAACTCGGCTACTCGCCGCTGCGCTCGGGCCTCATGATGCTGCCCGCCGCGCTCGCGGGAACGGTCGCCAAACGCTGGATTGCGCCGCTGATCCGCCGTTACGGCTACGAGACGTTCCTGCTGGTCAACACGCTGATCGTGGGCGCATCGATCGTTGCGTTCGCACTGATCTCGCGCGGCACGCCTGTCGCCGTGGAGATTGCCGTGCTGGCCGTCTTCGGCGCGGCCAACTCGATGCAGTTCGCCGCGATGAACAGCGTCACGCTCAAGGACCTCTCGCACGAAGACGCCGGCAGCGGCAACAGCCTCTTTTCGATGGTGCAAATGCTCGCAATGGGACTCGGCGTCACCATTGGCGGCGCGCTCGTGAGTCTTGGCGAGGCGCAGTGGGGATCGGTTGCGCCCGGCTTTCGCATGAGCTTCGCGGGCGTGGGCGCGATTACGCTGATCTCCGCCCTGGTCTTCCGCCGCATCGATACGCAGGCGCGCGTTGCCGCTGCGCCTTCCGCGATGGCGTCGACGGCCGCTCGCCGCTGAGCGCGCGCTCAGTGCGCGAGAATCCCCATCGCGCGTTTCTTGAGATCCAGAAAGTGTGGTTCGAACGCGACCTCTGGCGTACGCGGCCGGTCCAGTTCGATGGGTACGTCGAGTGCCACCCGCCCCGGCCGCGCCGAAAGTACGACGAGGCGCGTCCCGAGAAAGATCGCTTCGTCGATGTCATGGGTGATGAAGACCACAGTGCAGTGGAGCTGCTCCCACAGCGCGGTCAAGAACGTCTGCATGGAACTGCGCGTCTGCGCATCCAGTGCGCCGAAGGGCTCGTCCATCAGCAGCACCTTCGGCTTCATCACGAGTGCCCGCGCGATCGCCACGCGCTGCTGCATGCCGCCCGATAGCTCATAGGGCTTGTGCCGCGCGAACGACTCCAGACCGATGATGCGCAGAATGTCCGCCGACTCCTTGTGCCGTTGCGCCTTGGGCACGCCATGCAATGACGGCCCGAACTCGATGTTTTCTTCCACGCTGAGCCACGGAAACAAGCCGGCCTGCTGGAACACCACGACACGGTCGGCCCCTGGCTGGTCCTTGATCTCGCCATCGACATAGATGTTGCCCCTGGTGGGCGAAGTGAGACCGGCGAGCAGATGCAGCAAGGTCGTCTTTCCGCAGCCCGAAGCGCCGAGCACGGTGATGAATTCGCCGCCCCGGAACTGCAGATTGATGTTTTCCAGTGCCGAGGTGGCGCCGAAGGTCTTGTACAGAGAATCGATGACGATGTTCAAGTTCGTCTCCCGCTCGACAGTCAGACAGTCAATGGATCAATGGGCCAGATGCTTCGAGTACTGCGGCGCGACGTTGTTGTCGAAACTCGCCGGCACACTCGGAATGCGGCCAATCGAGTTGAGCACCTTGGCCGTATTCACCAGAGTCAGGTACGTGGCGGAGGTTTTGACGCCCGCGTCGAGGCCCATGACTTTCGGCGTGGTCTGGTCGGCGCCGGAAAACAGCTCGTAGCCGGCGAGTTCGCTCGTCGCCACCGGCACCGTCACGCCCGTGGCTTTCGCCATCTCGGCGAGCGCCTTGTCGCGATCCTTCATCGTCACCTGATAGCCCTGGTCGAGCGCCGCGACGAAACCGCGGACCAGGTCCGGATGCGCCTTCGCCCACTCGGAGTTGGCAATACAGACGTTGTAGCTCGAGGCTTCGCGCGGCAAATCGCCGTCCGTCTTGATCGCCTTGCCGCCAGACGTACGCAGCGCGCTGAATACCGGATCCCAGACGATCGCCGCGTCGATCGCACCGGTCACCCACGAAGTGCGCATCTGCGGCGGCGCCATGTTGATCTGCGTGACGGACGCATACGGCACATGTGCAGCGGCCAGGAAGGTCGCGAGTTCGAACGAGGCCTGCGAGCCGGCAACGATCGCGATCTTCTTGCCTTGCAGCCCCGCGACGTCGTGGATGCCGCTATCCGGCTTGACCACGATGCCGGCCGCATTCGTATAGCGCTCCTGGTTGTACACGATGGTCATCGGCAAGCCCTGAGCAATAGCCGTGACGAGCGGCGGCACGCCCAGCCCGCACATGAACGTGAGGCTGTTCGATGCCAATGCACTCATCGCCGCCGGCCCCGAACTGAAGAGCTTGTACTGGACATCGGCGTTCATCTGCTTTTCGAACAGATGCTCGGCCATCGACACCATGTACGGATCGGCGCCGTTGTCCTCGTAGCCGATGATCACCTCGGGCTTGCTCTGCGAATACACCACGCCCGGAACCAGGCAACTGCTCGCCAGCACAGCCGCGCTCATGCCATAGACCCATTGCATCTTTTTCATTTGTCGTCTCCTCCAGTCACCCGATCAGTTATGTCCGCGCCACGGTACGACGATGTTTTCGATTTTTCGAATCGCCAGCTCCATTGCATATCCGATCAACCCGATGATCACGATGCCGACGATCACGATGGCAACCTGCAAGGCCTGTCCAGCGAACTGCACGAGCCAGCCGAGGCCGCTGCTCGCCGCGATCAGTTCCGCGGCGACCAGACAGGTCCACGCCACGCCGATACCCACGCGCATGGCGGTGAAGATCTCCGGCATGGCCGAGGGCAGCACGACCTTGCGGAAGATTTGCGCGTTGGTCGCGCCGAGCGTGCGGGCAACCTCGATGCGCAGCGGCGGCGTGCTTTTCACGCCCGACATCGTGCCGATGATGATCACCGGGATGGTGCCGACCAGAATCAGAATGGCTTTGGGCAATTCGCCGATGCCGAACCACACCACCAGCAGCGGAATATAAGCAAGCGGCGGAACCGGCCGGACGAACTGCAGCAGCGGATCGATGATGTCGAACACGATCTTGTTGCGTGACATCAGCAGCCCGATCGGTACGCCGATCGCAATCGCGCCCACAAAACCAATAACGATGCGAAAGCAACTAATCAGGATGTCGCTGACGAGCGACTGGCCGCCGTAGCCGTTGTGGACGATTTCGACGAAGGCCTGCCACACCGCCACCGGCGAGGGCAGCGCGAACGGCGGGAAGATGCGCGCCATCGATACGGCCTGCCAGAGCACGACGCACATCACGAGCACGGCAGTGGTCAGCCACCAGGCATTCATTTTCCCGTGGCCGCGGCGGATCTTGATGACCGGCTCGATCGACGAATCCGCGTGATGCTTCATCATCTTTAGTCTGGGTAGGGCTCTCACCGCCGTCTCCTCAAGTTGAAAAACAATGCGCACACCAGCACGAAGTTCCGCGTCCGGTTCGGGTTCCGTCTCAATTCAAGTATAGTCAGCGGCTACCCGGGCGAATTTTGGCTTCTTTTATTTCGCACTCGCGAACTCGCCCGTTTAGTCAAGCATTCTCAATCAATAAAGCGGCGGGTAGTACCAGGCAGGAAGTTCCGATGGGGCCAGTCGCGGATGACCGCTGTCCGCCGCTTTCCCGAAGCGCCGCAAGCACCGTCCAGCCGATTTCTTCCGATTATTCGAACGCCCGGCGCTCGCAGCCGCAAGGCCCGCCAGCCGGTCGCGCTGCGCCGCAGCAAGGGCCTGGCGAGCGCGCGCACGTCGAGTTTCTTTCGGCAAGCGGGGTGCTGACCGTCTCGTCGCGAACAGTCGCTCCGAAATTTACCTAATCGACTCGGACGCCCGGTGTTGAATATCGTGTGTTGATTGACTGGCCGATTTTGCTGCAATACGGTTGCTCAAACGTCCTCTCGCCGCTGTCATCAATCACAGGAGCAAGCATGCCGACCCGTACCCCGTCCGCCCTTTGGGCACAGCAATTCCGACGGTCACCGGAGTCGAAGACAAGTCTGCAGCACCAGATCCGCGAGATGCTGGTGGCCTCCATCCTCGACGGGCAACTGCCGCCGGACTCCGCCTTGCCTTCGAGCCGCGAGCTGGCCGAGCAGCTCGGCGTGGCGCGCAATACCGTGGTGCTCGCCTACCAGATGCTCGTGGAGGAAGGCTATCTGGTCTCGCGCGAACGCAGCGGCCACTTCGTCAACCCCGAAATGCTGGAGGGCCTGCACGGCGTAACGGTCCAACAGCGGGTCCAGCAGCGGGTGCAGCAGCCCGACGTCGTCGAGCCCCATGACGCCCGCTTGCCTGCCCCGCCCGCGTGGAAATCGCGCATCGTGCGCCCGCCCTCCGCCCAGCGCAACATCGTCAAGCCCGCCAATTGGCAGAACTACGCATATCCCTTCATCTACGGGCAATTCGATCAATCGCTCTTTCCGACCAACGACTGGCGCGAGTGCTGCCTGAAAGCGCTCTCGATCATGGAGATCCGCAACTGGGCGCCCGACCTGATCGAGCGCGATGACGAGTCGCTGATCCAGCAGATCCGCACGCGCGTGCTGCCGCGGCGCGGCGTGTTCGCCATGCCCGAGGAGATCATCATCACGAATGGCTGCCAGCAGGCGCTCTATCTCGTCGCCGACCTGCTCTGCGGCAAGAACACGACCGTCGGCTTCGAGAATCCGGGATATCCCGATGCACGCAATATTTTCGTGAATCGCAACGCGCAGCTGCTCGAATTGCCGATCGACGGCGAAGGGATCGACCCGGTGCGCCTGCGCGAGTCGCTCGCCCGCTGCGATTACGTGTTCGTCACGCCGAGCCACCAGTGCCCGACCACGGCCACCATGCCCATCGCGCGCCGCCAGGCGCTGCTCGAACTCGCCCAGCAGCACGACTTCGTCATCATCGAAGACGACTACGAGAGCGAAAACACCTTCTCCGGCACGCCGCATCCGGCCTTGAAGAGCCTCGACACGGCCGATCGCGTGATCTACGTGGGCAGCCTTTCGAAGACGTTCGCCCCCGGCCTGCGTCTCGGTTACGTGGTCGGCCCGCAGGAACTCGTGCGCGAGCTGCGCTCGCTACGCCGCCTGATGGTCCGGCACCCGGTGGCCTATATCCAGCGCGCGTTCGCGACGTTTCTCGCGCTCGGACACCACGACGCGCTGCTGCGCCGGCTCGCGCATGCCTACAAGGAGCGCGCCCGCGCGTTGATGGCGGCGCTCGACACCCATCTGCCCGAGGTGCGTTACGTGCCGATCGGCGGTGGCGCCTCGTGCTGGGTCGAGGGCCCGGCGTGGCTGGATTCCGCGCGCCTTGCCGACGACGCGCGCGAGGCCGGCATCCTGATCGAGCCCGGCGGCGTGTTCTTCGCCGACGAAGCCGAACACAGTCCATGGTTCCGCATGGGATTCTCCGCCATCAAGCTCGAGAAAATCGAACCCGGCGTGCGCGCGCTCGCCGAGGTCGTGCGCAAGCAGCGGCCCGCCTGAGCCTCTCAGGAAGCATCCGGGCGCTGGCCCAGGCGAAAGCTCCGCACTGGTGCTACCGCCGTCGAGAGGCAAACCCTAACGTGTCGATATACCGTGCCGCGCGCGAGTCCTCGCGCACCGGCCGGCGCCGGCTTTTCCACTGGAGACACGTATGGCAGACACGCTCAGCGCCCAACCCGCCGTCACGGCCGACACGCTCGCCGCCTTTTCCGACGCCTTCAACCGCCATGACGCCGACGCGCTGATGGGGTTCATGACCGAAGACTGCGTGTTCGACGCGGCCGGCGGCCCCGAGGTATACGGCGCCCGCTTCGTCGGGCGTGAGGCGGTGCGCGCCGCTTTCGAAGCGGTCTTCCGCACGTTCCCCGACGCCCATTGGGGCGACGGCCGCCACTACGTCGCGGGCGAACGCGGCGTATCCGAATGGGTGTTCAGCGGCACGCATGCCGAAGGCTGGCGGATCGAAGCCGAAGGCTGCGATCTCTTCGAATTCCGCGACGGCCTGATCGCCGTGAAGCGCGCGTTCCGCAAGGAGCGCCCGAAGCAGGCCGCCTGACCCGCGTGCAGCGGCGCACCGGCGCATCGGTCGCCCAGTGTTTTGAAACGAAACGTTCCATTCCATTTCAGATTCACCCATCAAGGACGGAATCCCTTGACCCTCATTGGGTGCCGAATAGCATTCAAAACACGGCGTTCCGTCAAACGATAACCGGAGACAGTTGATGAGCGAAAAGACCCCCACTCAGACGGCCAGCGGCCCGCAGGACATGACCCCGTCCGAGGCCTTTGTCGAAACCCTCGCGGCCAACGGCGTGACCGACATGTTCGGCATCATGGGCTCCGCGTTCATGGATGCGATGGACATCTTCGCGCCCGCCGGCATTCGCCTCATTCCCGTCGTTCACGAGCAGGGCGCGGGGCACATGGCCGACGGCTACTCGCGCGTATCGGGCCGCCACGGCGTCGTGATCGGCCAGAACGGTCCCGGCATCAGCAACTGCGTGACGGCCATCGCAGCGGCTTACTGGGCCCATAGCCCGGTCGTGATCGTCACGCCCGAGGCGGGCACGATGGGCATCGGCCTCGGCGGCTTCCAGGAAGCGAATCAGCTGCCGATGTTCCAGGAGTTCACGAAGTACCAGGGCCACGTGACGAACCCCGCGCGCATGGCCGAGTACACCGCGCGCTGCTTCGACCGCGCCATGTCCGAAATGGGCCCGACCCAGCTGAACATTCCGCGCGATCACTTCTACGGCAAGATCAAGGCCGAGATTCCGCAGCCGCGCCGACTCGACCGCGGCCCCGGCGGCGACGAAAGCCTCAACGAAGCGGCGGATCTGATCGCCGGCGCGAAGTTCCCCGTCATCATCTCGGGCGGCGGCGTCGTGATGGGCGATGCGATCGAGGAATGCAAGGCGCTCGCCGAACGCCTCGGTGCGCCCGTCGTGAACAGCTACCTGCACAACGATTCGTTCCCGGCGAATCATCCGCTCTGGTGCGGCCCGCTCGGCTACCAGGGATCGAAGGCCGCGATGAAGCTGATCTCGCGCGCCGACGTCGTGATTGCGCTGGGCTCGCGCCTCGGACCGTTCGGCACGCTGCCGCAGCATGGTATGGACTACTGGCCAAAGGACGCGAAGATCATCCAGATCGACGCCGATCACAAGATGCTCGGCCTCGTGAAGAAGATTTCGGTGGGCATTTGCGGCGACGCGAAGGCTTCGGCGCAGGCGCTGACCGAGCGCCTCGCGAACCGCACCCTCGCGAGCGACGCCAACCGCGCCGAGCGCGCCGACCAGATCGCCACCGAAAAGGCCGCGTGGGAAAAGGAACTCGACTCGTGGACGCACGAGCGCGACGCCTACAGCCTCGACATGATCGAAGAGCAGAAGCACGAACGCACGCCTACCGGCGGCGAGTATCTGCATCCGCGCCAGGTGCTGCGCGAACTCGAGAAGGCGATGCCCGAGGACGTCATGGTGTCGACCGACATCGGCAACATCAACTCCGTGGCGAACAGCTATCTGCGCTTCAACCAGCCGCGCAGCTTCTTCGCCGCGATGAGCTGGGGCAACTGCGGCTATGCGTTCCCGACCATCATGGGCGCGAAGGTGGCCGCGCCCCACCGCCCCGCGATCTCGTATGCGGGCGACGGCGCCTGGGGCATGAGCCTGATGGAAACGCTCACCTGTGTGCGCCACAACATTCCGGTGACGGCCGTCGTGTTCCATAACCGCCAATGGGGCGCCGAGAAGAAGAACCAGGTGGACTTCTACGATCGCCGCTTCGTCGCGGGCGAACTGGACAGCCCGAGCTTTGCCGGCATCGCGAAGGCGATGGGCGCGGAAGGCATCGTGGTGGACAAGCTGGAGGACGTGGGCCCGGCGCTCAAGCGCGCCATCGACCTGCAGATGAACCAGGGCAAGACGACCATCGTCGAGATCATGTGCACGCGCGAACTCGGCGATCCGTTCCGCCGCGACGCGCTCTCGAAGCCCGTGCGCCTGCTCGACAAGTACAAGGACTTCGTCTGAAGGGCCAGCCGCGGCCCGCGCGCGCCGTAAGTTGCAGGCAGGCGCGCGCGGGCTGCGTCCGATCGCCGGCCGCAGGCGGGGCACCCGCTTGTGGCCGGTTTTCGTCTGGACACGCCATCTGCCGGCGTGAGTCCACCCGTTTGTGCGTCCATGAGCCCATGACACCATGAAAGCCCTTAACCGTATCGTCGAAAGCGCACGCCTCGCGCCCATGCGCATCGTCCTGTGCGAAGCCGATGACCCACGCGTGCTCGCCGCCGCGGCGCGGGCGCACCAGGAGGGCATTGCTCGCATCATGCTCCTCGGCGACCCGGGCGCGATCCGCGCGGCCGCCGCGCGCGAGTCGGTCGAGCTCGGCGAGATCACGCTGATCGATCCGCAAAAAAGCCCATGGCGCACGGCCTTCGCCGACGAACTGGTCACTCTGCGCGGCGCCAAAGGCATGACGCCCGCACTCGCGTGGGAGGAGGCCGCGAAGCCGCTCGTCTTTGCCAACCTGATGGTGCGTCTCGGCCACGCGGACGGGTCGGTGGCGGGCGCCGTTCATACCAGCGCCGACGTGGTGCGCGCGGCCATCCAGCTGATCGGCGTCGAGCCGTCGTTCAAGCTCGTCTCGAGCTTCTTCCTGATGATGCTGTGCGAGCCGTTTCATCGCTACAAAGGCGGCCTGATCTTCTCCGACTGCGCGCTCGTGGTGGACCCCGACGCCGCACAGCTCGCCGAGATCGCCATGGCCGCCGCCGACAGCGCGCGCAGCCTGCTGATGGAAGAGCCGCGCGTCGCGATGCTGTCGTTCTCGACCAGCGGCAGCGCCCACCATGCGAGCGTGGACAAGGTGATCGAGGCGACGCGGCGCGTGCACGAGCAGCGCCCCACCCTTTGCGTGGACGGCGACGTGCAACTCGACGCGGCGCTCGTGGCGGAGATCGCCGAGCGCAAGATCGAGCATTCGCAGTGCGGCGGCCACGCGAACGTGCTGGTCTTCCCGAATCTCGACGCGGGCAATATCGGCTACAAGCTCGCCGAGCGTCTTGGCGGCGCGAAGGCCATCGGCCCGCTGATGCAGGGCCTGAACCGGCCCGCCAACGATCTCTCGCGCGGCTGCTGCCCCGAGGACATCTATTACGTGATCGCCACGACGGCGGTCCAGGCGCAGACGGCCCGCCAACGCGACGTCACCCACTCGAAGGAACCCCACGCAGCATGACGCATGAGAAGGTCCTGGTGCTGATCGCCGTGATCGGCGCAGCCAGTTATTTTCAGACGATCACGGGCTTCGGCCTCAGCATGATCGTCATGGGCGCCACGAGCGGCTTCAGCCTCGCGCCGCTCGCAAGCATCGCCACCTTGCTGAGTCTGGTCACGCTCGCGAACAGCGCGACTGCGCTGCCCGGCAAGCTCCACCATATCGACTGGCGGGCCGTGGGCGCGGCGACGCTCGGCGTGCTGCCTTCGGTCGTGGTGGGCGTGATGGTGCTCGACTACCTGAGCGCCTCGGCCTCCGGCATGCTGCAATTGCTGCTGGGCGCCGTCGTGCTATATGGCGGACTGAGCGCCGCGCTGCGGCCCGTGCCGCTCGCGCAACGCTCGGGCGACCGCAGCTTTTTCGTGAGCGGCGTGTGTGGCGGCCTGCTGAGCGGCATGTTCGGCGTGTCCGGGCCGCCGCTCATCTTCCAGTTCTATCGCCAGCCGCTCAAGCTGATCGAGATTCGCTGCGCGCTGATCCTGCTCTTCACGGTCACGTCGCTTGTGCGCGTGCTGTTCAGCGCCTGGGAGGGCGAGCTTCCCGCTTCGATCTGCATCGAGGCCGCGCTCGCCGCGCCGGTCGTGATGCTGATGACGCTGGCGGCGCGCCACTACCCGCCGCCGCTGTCTTCCCTCGCGATGCGCAGGCTGGCATTCGGCGTGCTGATGATCATCGGCGCTTCGCTCGTGCTGTGCGCGGTGAAGGAGCTGATGGTGTGATGTGAGCGGGTGATGGCCCGCGCAGGAATCGATGACTGTGCGCAGCCCGCCGCCATTGCGCTAACGCGGCGCCCCAATCCATTGCGCGAGATCGATCAAGCGGGCCATATCGAGCGGCTCGCCGGAGTCGAGCGCGACGCAATGCCGGTAGTACGGACTGAGGTCCAACCCGACGCCCAGCCCGATCACGTCGACGTCGCGCATTGCCTCGTGGCGCGCGACCACCTCCTTCAGGTGATTGTCGAGATAGAAGGCGTCGTTCGTCTGCGCCGTGGCCGTGTCCATCGGGCTGCCGTCCGAAATCACGACGAGAATGCGCCGCGCCTCGGTGCGGCCCGCGAGCCGCGCGCACGCCCATTCCACGGCCTCCCCGTCCACGCCCTCGCGGAACAGGTCCGCCTTGAGCAGCGCGGCGATGGCCGGGCGAGCGCGCCGCCAGCTCTCGTCGGCGGACTTGAACACCATGTGGCAGGTCTCGTTCAGGCGTCCCGGATGCGGCGGCCGCCCGCCCGCGAGCCAGTCCGCGCGCGCCCGGCCGCCGTTCCAGGCGAGCGTCGTGAAGCCGAGCACTTCCGTCGCGATTCCCGCCTGCTCGCATGCGCGCGCGAGCAGATCGACCATCATCGCAACGGGCTCGATATGCGCCTTCATCGACCCCGAGCAATCGATCAGGAAGCCCACCACACAATCGCTGCGCGGCTCGTATCGCTCGCGCCTGAACACGCGCCGCTCGGCGGGCGAGCTGACAACCTGCGCGAGGCGTCTACCGTCGATGCGGCCGTCCTCTTCACCAAAGAGCCAGCCATCGCGCTGCGGTACCGCAATCGCCATCTGCAGCGCGCGCGCCAGGCGCGCGACATTGATGCCGCACGCGGCGATGCGCCCGTCGAGCCGCTCGCGATACTCGCGCAGCAGCACTTCGCGCACGCGCGTGGCGGGCCGGATCTCGCGGTCGTACTGCGTCGTGTATGCGCGATAGCCATTCGCCGCCTCGGCCAGCACGCGGCTCACGCCGGTCGGCGCGAGCGCGGGCAGCTCGACGCTCGTTTCGTCGAAGTCGACCCATAGCGAGAACGACGTCAAGGCGTCGTCGGCTGCGCGGGCTTCCTCGGCGTCGTCCCCTGCATGTGCCGCGCGCGCGTCTTCGAGCATCGTCGCGACGCGGCGCGCCAGCTCGCGGGCATGCGCCGCATAGGCGCGCTGATCTGCGCGAGTCACGCGCAGCCCGGCAAGCTGCATGCCGATCTCGGGCACGATGCCGGCGCGCGTCGCTTCGATCAGGTCTTCGGTCTCGTCGAGCACGGGCCAGCCGCTCACGCGCGACCAGACGATCTGCGCCACCGTATAGAGCAGGATGCCGAGATGGCCTTCGGTCAAGCCCGCCCGGCAATACGCGCGCGACCACGTTTCGAAGCGGTGCCGCAGGTTGTGCGCGAGTCCCGGCATGCCGGGCGGCAATTGCGCCTCGCAGCGCACCTGCTCGAACAGCTCGAACAGCAGGCGCTCGATCGGGGCGTCGGGAGCCAGCAGCCGGTGCAGCGCCGCGTCGGAATGGAGAAGCCGCTGTGCGGCGGCGTCGGCGGCGCCACGCAGCGAGGCGAACTCGTCCTCGTAGACGTTGCTGCGCAGATGCGGCGCATAGAGCGGCAAGGGCCGCGATTCGCGGCAAAGCCGGCCGCCGCGGTAATGCAGCGCGGCGTCGCCGGTGAGCGCGCGCACGGCGGCCGCGCAGAGCGACTCGCGCCGCAGCGCGGTGCGCACGGCCTCGGGCGTGGGCGTGGCACTCACGCGCGCGGCTCCCGCGGTTCGCCGCCCTCGCCGCCCTTCGCGGTGGACGCTGGGTCCAGCTCGACGCCAAAGCAGCGCTGGTAATACTCGGCGACGATCGGCCGCTCCGCCTCGTCGCACTTGTTGAGGAACGTGAGCCGAAACGCCAGCGCGGGATCGCGGAAGATCTGGCAGTTCTCGGCCCAGTCGATCACGGTGCGCGGCGACATCAGCGTGGAGAGATCGCCGGTTGCGAAGCCTTTGCGCGTCATCGCCGCCATGCTGATCATCGAATCGACGAGTTGCCGGCCCGCGTCGTCGGTCATCTCCGGCACGCGGGCGAGCACGATGCCGGCCTCCTCTTCGCGCGGCAGGTAGTTGAGCGTGGCGACCACGTTCCAGCGGTCCATTTGCGCGTGGTTCAGCATCTGCGTGCCGTGATACAGGCCGTTGAGATTGCCGAGGCCGATCGTATTGGTGGTCGCGAAGAGGCGGAAGTGGGCGTGCGGGCGGATCACGCGATTCTGGTCGAGCAGCGTGAAGCTGCCGTCGCGCTCGAGAATGCGCTGGATCACGAACATCACGTCGGGGCGACCCGCATCGTATTCGTCGAAGATCAGCGCGACCGGACGTTGCAGCGCCCACGGCACGATGCCCTCCTGGAACTCCGTGACCTGGCGGCCATCGCGCACCACGATCGCGTCCTTGCCGACGAGATCGAGCCGGCTGATATGGCCGTCGAGATTCACGCGCACGCAGGGCCAGTTCAGGCGCGCGGCGACCTGTTCGATATGCGTGGACTTGCCGGTGCCGTGCAGCCCCTGCACCATCACCCGCCGGTTGCGCGTAAAGCCGGCGAGTATGGCGAGCGTGACTTCGGGGTTGAAGCGATAAGCCTCGTCCACGTCCGGCACGTGGGCGTCGCGCTCGCTGAAGGCCGGCACCATGAGGTTCGAATCGAAGCCGAAGCGCTCGCGCACCGACACCATGCGGTCCGGCCCCTCCATCGCGCGTTCCGTGGTCATCGCGTCCTCCTTGTCGCGTTCATGACTGCATGCAGACTGCGGCTTCATTTGCCGAAGCGGCCCGCGCCCGATTCTGTCGTGGCGGGCGTCCACGTCGCGAAGGACGGCGCGTAGTCGCGGGCACGCTCGCGGATGCGCGCGCGGCGCTGCAGCCATGCGTAGGTGACGAGCAGCACGGCGAGGCTCGCCACGCCGAGCCAGAGCGGCTTGCGCTGCTCGGGGATGAACGCCATCGCCACGAGAATACCCACCATGCCGGCAATCGCCACCCACGTGAGGTAGGGGAAGCCCCACATCTTCACGCGCAGCTCGCCAACGGCCGCCGGATCGAGGCGCTTGCGCAGGCGCAGTTGCGACAGGGCGATCAGCAGATAGACGAAGATCGCGACCGTGCCATACGAGTTGACGAGGAACGCGAACACCGTATCCGGCGACACGTACGACATCACGACCGACACATAGCCGAACACGGTGCCGAGCAGGATCGCGCGCACCGGCACGCCGCGGCGGTTGACTTTCGCGAGCGCCGCGGGTGCGTCGCCGTGGCGGGTCAGTGCGAACAGCATGCGCGAGGCCGCATAGAGCCCCGAGTTGAGCGCGGAGAGCACGGCGGTCAGCACGATCGCGTTCATGATGTTCGCGGCGGCGGGCAAGCCCATCACCTGGAGCGCGCTCACATAGGGCGTCGACATGGCCGGCGAATTCCACGGCACGAGCGCGACCACGAGCAGCACGGAACCCACGTAGAACACGAGCACGCGCGTGATGACCGAGTTCGTGGCCTTCGCGACGGCCTTGGCGGGCTCGCGCGCCTCGGCCGCCGCGATCGTGACGATCTCCGCGCCGAAGTAGAAGCCCGTGGCCGCGACGGCGCCGCTCAATACCGGCCCGATGCCCTTCGGCATGAGGCCGCCATGGCCGAGCAGCGTCGGCAATACGGCGGTCGTGTGCAGCGACGATGGCCACAATCCAAGCACATAGAGGCCGCCGAGAAAGAGGAAAACGATGATCGCCGCCACCTTGATCGAGGAGAACCAGAATTCGAATTCGCCGTAGCTGCCCACCGAGATCAGGTTCGTTGCGCTCAGGAGCACGAGCAATACGAGACTGATGAGCCAGGCGGGCGCGTCGGGTAGCCAGAACTGGACGAGCTTGGCGCCCGCCACCGCCTCGACGGCGACCACGATTACCCAGAAGTACCAGTACATCCAGCCGGTGAGGAAGCCGGCCAGCTTGCCCGGTCCGCGCCAGGTGGCGAAGGCGAGACGTGCATATTCGTAGAACGAACCGACTGCGGGCATGGCGCAGGCCATTTCGCCGAGCATGCGCATCACGAGTACGACGAGGCCGCCGGTGATGAGGAAGGAGAGGACGGCGGCCGGGCCTGTTTGCTGGATCACGACGCCGCTGCCGACAAAGAGACCGGCGCCGATTACGCCACCGAGGGCGATCATTGTCATGTGGCGCTGTTTTAGGCCGCACTTCAGTTGCTGGTTGTCCATCGGGGGTTGCATGTCACCTCCACAGATATCGGATTCGATTTTCTGGTGCGCCTTTTTGGGTGGCGCTTTTTTTTGTTTGTTTTTTTGTTTTGTGGGTTTTCTTGTTTTCGCGTCGGTACGGACGCGAACACAAGAAAACCAAAAAAACCAAAACTCAAGCCTTCTCATCCCGCCTGAAATACTGCAAATAAAGCATCCTCTGCCCAATCCGCCGGAAGGGCGCAAACGGATGCCCAGGCAACGGCGTAGTAAAAATCGGCAGCGTAAGCTGTCCACCCTTACCTGCGATACGCTCAGCAAGCCTTCTCCCAGCCTGCTGCGAATAAGACACCCCATTCCCCCCATAGCCAAGTGCATAAAACACCGATTGCCGGGGATCGGGCTGACACACCCGAGGCATCATGTCGTGGCTCACATCCACCCAGCCCCACCACGAATAGTCGATCTGCACGCCACGCAGCGCCGGAAACTTGCGCGCCATGCCCTCCTTGAGCAGATCGAGATGCCGCGGATTAGGCGCATCCTCACCGGTAATCGCGCTGCGGCTGCCAATCTGCAACCGCCCATCGGGCAAGAACCGATAGTAAAAGCGCAGCGTGCGCGTATCCGTGAGCACCTGCGTCGTGCGAAAGCCGCACGCGGCGATCTCGGCTTCGGTAAGCGGACGCGTAACCATCGAGTTCGAGAGAATCGGCATGACCTTGCTGCGCAGCGTGGGATGCAGCGTCTGCGCCGTGTACGCGCCGGTCGCGATGCCCACCGCGCGCGCCCGCACCACGCCGCCCGGCGTGCGCAGGTGATGCACGCCGTTGATGGTCTCCCATCCCATCACCGGGCTGCTCGTGTGGACCTTCGCGCCAGCAGCACGTGCGAGGCGCAGATACCCGAACGCGAGCTTCAGCGCATGGATGCCGATCCCTTCGGGCTCGTGCAGCGCGCCGGCCGCCTCGTGGTCGTCGACGAATTCGCGGCGAAACGTCTGCGCGCTCAAAAGCTCAGACGGGTAGCCGAATACGTCCTTCCAGACCTTCGCCTCGGCGGCGAGCTTCGCCATGATGCGCGGCCGGTGTGCGATCAGGAAGTGGCCGCCCGGCTGCGGATCGCAATCGATCTCGGCAACGAGTTCCTTGAAATGATCGAAGCCCTGCTGGATCTCGTCGTGCATTTTCAGGGCGACATCCTTGCCCCAGCGCTCGATCCATTGCGAGCGCGACAGGCGGCCCGAGGCGTTCTGCCCCTGTCCGCCATTGCGGCTGCTGCAGCCCCAGCTCGTGCGGTTCGCCTCCAGCACCACGGCCTTGATGCCATGCTCGCGTGCGAGGCAGAGCGCCGTGGCGAGCCCCGTGTAGCCCCCACCGATGATCGCGACATCCACGTCGAGATCCCTCGTGACGGGGCCGTCGTCGGCAGGCGGGCTGCCCGCCGTCGCGACCCAGTAGGTCGGCGCGTAATCCTTGCCGACGCCAGGGCCCGGCGAGACGAGCGGATCGTACCTGGGGTCGTACTTCGTGGAGCCGGTATCGCTCGCGGCAAAGCCGGCGGCGGCGGGATCGACTGTGCTGTATCCCATGATCATTGCTCCACAGGCTTCGTGAAGACGCTTGCACGCTCCGCTACGAAAGCGGTTCCTGCCGACTGCCTGTTCGTCATGCCTGTCTCCTGTCGAATAGAGTTGGCGCCTGGCGCGTCACTCTGATTCCATGCAAAGCTGTCGTCGTTTTTGGCGCTCTGTTGGGAAAAATTCTAGGCAGACCCGCATTTCGGAGGTAGAGCCAGTGGCCCGCTATCGCCTGGTACAGCCTGGTCCAGCGGCCTCATCCAGCAAGGGGATCATTCGCATGACATATCGGGGTAATCCGCTACGTAACGCCGCGAACTTTGCGCTCATACTGAAAAAAGCCCGGAAACTCGAACAATTCGTTTCATTTCCACGCCCTTCAGGAGGAGACCGATGCGCGACACAGCGCGAGAGACGACGCAACCCCCAACGCCAAACGGGGCGCACGACCACGCCCCCGCGCTGCGCGAAGAATCGTCGGCGGACGACGCCCGCGTGCTGCGCGCGCTCGTGGTGCTGGAGCAACTGGCGTCCGCGGGCCAGCCGTACACGCTTTCGCAGTTGTCCGCCCGGCTGCATATTCCCAAGGCGACATTGCTGCGGCTCATCGATTCGCTGGAAGCGCGCGGCTACGTGATCCACATGCCCGATTCGCGTGGCCACGACCGCAGCATCGCGCTGGGCCCGCGCGCGGCGCAGCTCGCGCTCGCCACGCTCGCCAACAACACCTTCACGCGCTCGTGCCGCGTGTTGCTGCGCACATTGGTGGAGTCGCTCGGCGAAACCTGCAATCTCACCGCGCTCGACGGCGACCGCGTGCTCTATATCGAGCGCGTCGAGACGACCGAGCCCTTGCGCATGGAGATGCGCCCGGGCATGCACGTTCCGCTGCACTGCACCGCGAGCGGCAAGCTGTTTCTCTCGCAGATGAGCGTGCTCGAGCGCAACGCGCTGCTCGAACGCCTCGTGCTGACGAAGATGACGCACCGCACCCTGACCGCCCCCAAGGCGCTCGCGGCCGAGCTTGAACAGCTCGCGGTGCGCGGCATCGGCATCGACAACGAAGAGTTCGTGCGCGGCATGGTGGCGATTGCGGTGCCGGTGCGCGACCCCGCCAGCAAACGCGTGCTCGCCGCGCTCGCCGTGCATGCCCCGACCGCGCGCGCGACCCTCGAGGAACTGCTTGAGTCGGTGGGCCGCATGAAGCAGACGGCGAGCCGACTTGCGCCGCTGCTTCAGGGGCTCTCGCTCGCCTGAGCGGGCCCCGGCGCGTCGCCCCTTCGGCGGTAAAACGGGCGCGCTTCGTTATGGCTTTCTGATTCCGTTTCGGCAGTTTCCGTTTCACTTTCGGCCCGCGCGCACGGTCGCCGCTTGCGGTCGGCATCCCCTTCCCCGACATTGATCCGAAAACGCGGCGCGTCATGCCGCCCCTGGATTTCGAGGAGACGGGATTCATGGACCATGAGGTCGACTACCTGATCGTCGGCGCCGGATCGGCCGGTTGCGTGCTTGCCCACCGGCTCAGTGCCGACGCGCGCAACGCCGTGCTGCTGCTCGAAGCGGGTGGCGAGGACAACAATCCGTGGATCCACGTCCCGGTCGGGTACTTCAAGACCATGCACGACCCCGCGCTCGACTGGTGCTACCGCACCGAGCCGGACGAAGGCGTGGCCGGCCGGCAGATCGACTGGCCGCGCGGCAAGGTGCTCGGCGGATCCAGTTCGCTCAACGGCCTGCTCTACGTGCGCGGGCAGCGTGAGGACTACGATCGATGGGCGGCGCTCGGCAATCGCGGCTGGAGTTATGCCGACGTTCTCCCGTATTTCAGGAAGTCCGAGGATCAGGAGCGCGGCGCAAACGCCTGGCACGGCGTCGGCGGACCGCTGAAGGTCTCCGACCTGCGCCTGCGCCGGCCCATTGCCGATCACTTCATCGCCGCCGCGCAGGAGATCGGCATCCCGCTCAATGAGGACTACAACGGCGCGGTCCAGGAAGGGGTCGGCTACTTTCAGCAGACGGCCTATAACGGCTTTCGCTGGAGCACTGCGAAGGGTTTTCTCAAACCCGCGCGCAAACGCAGCAATCTGATCGTGGAAACGCGGGCGCAGGCGAGCCGGATCCTGTTCGAAGGGCGCCGCGCGGTCGGCGTGGAGTATCTGCAGGACGGTGTGAAGAAGACTGCGCGGGCGCGCGTCGAGGTCATTCTCGCTTCGGGCGCGATCGGCTCGCCGCAAATTCTTCAGCACTCCGGAGTGGGTCCGGCGCACGTGTTGCGCAACGCAGGCGTTGCCGTGCTGCACGACCTGGCGGGCGTCGGCCAGAACCTGCAGGATCATCTGCAGGTGCGGCTCGTGTTCCGCACGCGCGAACGCACGCTCAACGACGAGGTCAACCATCCGTTGCGCAAGGCGTGGATCGGCTTGCAATACGCGCTCTGGCGCACCGGGCCGCTCACGCTGGCGGCCAGCCAGGTGGCGATCTTCACGCGCTCGAACCCCGCGGTCGAGCGCCCCGACATCCAGTTTCACATGCAGCCGCTGAGCGCCGACAAGCCCGGCCAGGGCGCGCATCCGTTCTCGGCATTCACGGCGTCCGTCTGCCAGTTGCGGCCCCATAGCCGCGGCAGCGTCGAAATCCGCTCCACCGACCCGCTCCAGTACCCGGCCATTCGCGCCAACTACCTGTCCGATCCGCGCGACCATCCCGTCGTGATCGGCGGCATTCGCGTGGCGCGCCGCATTGCTGCCGCGCCGGCGCTTGCGCCGCATATCTTGTCCGAGTTCGTGCCCGGCGAGCAGTATCAGAGCGATGCCGAGCTGCTCGATGCTGCACGCCAGTTCAGCCAGTCCATCTATCACCCGGCGGGCACCTGCAGGATGGGCCGCGACGCGACCGCGGTCGTCGACGAACGCCTGCGCGTGCATGGCCTCGCCGCGCTGCGCGTCGTCGATGCGTCGATCATGCCCGAGCTCGTCTCGGGCAACACCAACGCCCCCGTGATCATGATCGCGGAGAAAGCCGCCGACATGATTCTCGAGGACCACGCGAGCCTCACCGAGCCGCAACGGGAGCATGCCGAGGCCCACCCCTGAAGTCACCACGCTCAGGGGCACAAGCAAGTAGTCCAAGCAGCACTGAAACGATACGCAGCAAACAAAGGATACCTGACGAAAATACCTGCTTTTCAAGGAACCGCACCGCACCAGGTGCGCCCCAACAAGGAGACAGCCATGAACGCATTGCCCCGCACCGACGCCAGGCAGATGAGGCGCGTGGTCGTCGCGAGCCTGATCGGCGCGACCATCGAGTGGTACGACTTCTTCCTCTACGGCGTCGTAGCCGGCATCGTCTTCAACAAACTCTATTTCCCGAGCGGCGATCCGCTCATTTCGACGATGCTCGCCTACGGCACCTTCGCGGTGGGCTTCCTGAGCCGTCCGCTCGGCGGCATCGTGTTCGGTCACTTCGGCGACCGGCTCGGCCGCAAAAGCATGCTGATCATGACGCTCTCGATCATGGGCGTCGCCACCGTGCTGATCGGCACCGTGCCGACCTATGCGCAGATCGGCCTGTGGGCGCCCGCGCTGCTGCTCATCCTGCGCGTCGCGCAGGGCCTGGGCCTCGGCGGCGAATGGGGCGGCGCCGTGCTGATGTCGTTCGAATACGCGCCCGAGGGCAAGCGCGGTCTCTATGCGAGCATTCCGCAGATCGGCCTCGCGATCGGGCTCTGCCTCGCGTCGGGCGTGGTCGCCCTGCTCTCCTCCGTGCTCAGCAACGCGCAGTTTCTCGCCTGGGGCTGGCGCGTCGCGTTCTTCCTTTCCTTCGCGCTGGTGGCGATCGGCATGTATATCCGCCTGCGCGTGCTGGAAACACCGGAGTTCGAACGCGTGAAGCAACAGGGCGCAGAAGTCCGTGTGCCGATCGCCGAGGTGCTCTCCCGCTATCCCGGCAACGTGCTCGCCGGCATGGGCGCACGCTTCATCGACGGTGTGTTCTTCAACGTCTTCGCCGTTTTCACGATCGCCTATCTCACGCAGACGCTCAAGCTCTCGCGCACCGACGCCCTGCTCGCCGTGATGGCCGCCGCTTTCACGATGATCTTCACGATTCCGTTTTTCGGCCGTCTTTCGGACCGCATCGGCAGGACCCGCATCTATTTCTGGGGCTCGCTCTTCACGGGCTTGTCGTCGTTCTTCGGCTTCTGGCTCATGAAGCACAGCGGCGGCTCGCCTGTGTTCGTGTGGATCGCCGTGATCATTCCGCTAGGCGTCATCTACGCGTCTGTGTACGGACCCGAGGCGGCGCTCTTCGCGGAGCTGTTCGACGCCAACGTGCGCTACTCCGGCATCTCGTTCGTCTATCAGTTCTCCGGCATCTTCGCGAGCGGCATCAGCCCGATCATCGCGACCTGGCTCTTGCAGCGCAACGGCGGCGATCCGTGGCTCATCTGCCTCTACACGATGTTCGCGGGTCTCGTGAGCGCGCTCTCGGCCGCCTGGGTGGGCCGCCGCCATCACACGCGGCATCTGGCCATCAGCGGTGTACGGTGAAGAGTTCGCCGCGCTGCACGCGCGGCCTTGAATGTGGCGCTACGCGGCGGCATGCACGCAACACGCGAGCAGTCCGTCGCGCAACATCGCTTCGGTTTCCAGATCGATGAAGCCGATGAAGACGATGACACTCTCCGCGCTCGCCGCCGCATGCTCGCTCTGCGCGGGCGGCGTCATGCGCAGCCGGCGGGCAGCGACCTGGCACACGCGGGTGCTGATGCCGCCATCCGCATCGGCCACGCGCACGAAACCCTTCGCGCGCAGGATCGTGCGCGGCAGCGCCTTGAGCCACGCACGCAGGCGCGCCTTGTCCAGCACGTCGGGCGCGGCAAGCGTCACGCTTGCGAAGGCGGGCAACACGCCGGCGTTCGACCCGAGCGGCTGGTGCTGCCAGCGCCTGGCATCGGCGAGCGCGCGCGTTTGCGGCAAACTCGCGTCGAACAGCAGCGCGGGCGGGACGCGGCCGTGATCCGCGGCCACGACGATGTCGGTGGGCGCAAGCGCGCGCACGTCCGCGACGGCTCGCTCGCGCGCACCGGCCTCGATCAGATCGAGCTTGGTGACGATCACGGCGCTCGCGCTGTCGATCTGCTGCTGCGCCATCGCGCCGACCAGCGGATCGGCGAGCGTGTGCACGAACTCGAGCGCATCCGCAATCACGAGCACCGCCGTGAGGCGAAACGCGCCGTTGAGCAAACCCACCTGGGCGATCTTCGCCGGGTCGGACACACCGCTCGCTTCGATCAGCAGGAGGTCTGGCCGCTCTTCGCGCGCGGCGAGGCGCGCGAGTGCATCGACGAGCGCACCGCCGATCGTGCAGCAGATGCAGCCGTTGTCGAGCTCGATCACGTCGTCGCTGTGCGCGCGCACGAGCCGGGCGTCGATATTCACGGCGCCGAAGTCGTTGACGAGCACCGCGATGCGCTTGCCGTGCGGCGCCTCCAGCAGCTGGTTGACCACCGTGGTCTTGCCCGCGCCGAGGTAGCCGCCGATCACCGCGAGGTCGATCGGCGCGCGCTCGGTCGCGGGCGTGGCGGCGGGATTCATCGCGGGGCGCGCATGACGCGTCCGCCGAGCACCGTGCCCCACACCGGCACGTCCTTCAGCCGCTCGGGCGCACAGGTGCTCGGGTCTTCGTCGAGCACCGCGAAATCGGCGAACTTGCCCACCTCGATGCTGCCGATCAGGTGATCGAGGCACAGCGTGTACGCGGCGCCGAGCGTGATCGCATGGAGCGCCTCATCGACCGTGAGCCGCTCCGCCTCGCCCAGCACGCGGCCGCTGGCCGTTTCGCGCCGCACCGCGCACCACGCGGTAAACAGCGGGCTCAACGCCGTGATGGGCGCGTCCGAATGCAACGCGTAGGGAATGCCCATGCGCTGCGCCGAGCCGGCCGGGTCCATGCGGTTCGCGCGGTCCGGGCCCATGGTCTGGCCGTAGTGCGCATCGCCCCAGTAGTAAATGTGGTTCGCGAAGAAGTTCACGCACAGGCCCAGCGCGCGGATGCGCCGCAACTGCGCCGCGTCCGCCATCTGGCAGTGCTGCAGCGTGTGCCGGTGGTCGGGCCGCGGATGACGCGCGAGCAGCGTCGCAAGCGCGTCGAGCACGACCTCGGTCGCTTCGTCGCCGTTCGTGTGGATATGCAGCTGCAACCCTGCGCAGTGGTACGGCTCGAACACCTCGACCAGTTGCGCGGGCGGAATCAGCCACAGGCCGTTGGGCTGCCCGCCCGCATAGCCTGGCCAGCGCACACGCGCGGTGAAGCCCTGGATCGAGCCATCGACGATGAACTTCACCGGCCCGAAGCGCAGCTTGTCGGTATTGCCCGCCATCGCCTCGAGCACGCCGGCCGCGCTCTGCGCGGGATTACGCTGCGGCGCGAACGCGGGCACGATGCGCACCGGGTAGTCGGGGTCGGCCGTGACGCTGTGCAAGGTCCGGTTGCCCTGGGGCGAGAGGTCGTTGACGAGATCGGTGGCGGTCGTCACACCCGCGAGTTGCGCAACGCGGCCGAAATTCCAGACCGCGTGCGGCTTCTCGCTGGCCGCGATCGCGAGCTTGCCGCCAATCACCTGGTAGATCGGGAACATCGCCGCGAACTCCTGCAGCTCGCCCGTGGGCCGGCCCTGCGCGTCGCGCGCGATGCCGTCCACGTCGGTGTCCTCGTCGATGCCGGCGAGCGCGAGCATCGCGCTGTTCACGTTCATCAAATGCACGCTCGCATGGAGAATCGCGATCGGGCGGCTCGCCGAGACCGTGTCCAGTTCGCGTGTCGTCAGACGCGCCGCACCGAAGTAGATCGGATCGAAGCCCCACGCGAGCAAAGGGCCGTCTTCGGTCATGGCGCGTTCGGCTTCCGAGAGGCGTTCGAGCACCGCGTCGAGCGTGCGCAGCCCGTGCCACAGCTTGCCGTCCGGCCCGCGACGGTCGTAGTAGCCCACGTAGACCGCATCCCATACCGCGCCTTCCATCAGGTGGCAATGCCCTTCGACGAGCCCCGGCATCAGCACCTTGTCGCGCAGCGTGTCGTCGCGCGTGCAGGCGCCGTATTGCGTCTCCCACCGCGCGGCATCCTCGCTCGTGCCGACCGCGAGAATGCGCCCCTCGCGCACGGCCACGTGCGTCGCGTGCGGCTGGCCGGGGTTGAGCGTGAGGATGCGGCGCGCCGCGAAAACCGTGACCGGCTGACCGGCAGATGAAGACGAGGCTTGCGGATTCATTGACAGCTCAACTCCTATGAATGATGGTGAAGCGGATCGGGCATGCCATAGCGCCGCCCGGACGGCCGCAACAGGATATGTCCCACGAAGACGACGAGCACGTTCACAGCCAGGCACACGAGCCCGAGATTGATGCCGCCGAAGCCGATATGCAGCACGTAGCACACGATCGCGAGGCCCTGGCCGCAGACAATGCCGGCCGCCACCGCACCTGGCCGCACCTGGCGTCCGGCGAGCAGGATCAGCATGCCGGGCAGGAACTGCGTCACGCCGTAGTAGGTCAGGTTGATGAGCAAGAGCATGAGGTTCGGCGTGAGCAGCGTGGTGGCGATCGACACCAGCAGATAGGCCACGATCACGAATTTCGCGGTGCGCTTCTGGCGCGTCTCGGGCAGGTTCGGAATCAGGTTGCGCGTGACGATCGGCCCGATCGCGAGACAGATGCCCGCCAGCACGAGCAGCCCCGAGAGCGCGGCGCCCGCCGCGACGAGGCCGAGCAGCCAGTCGGGCAGCAGGTGGACGGCGGCCGCGAAGAACGCGTCGTTGGGCGAGGCGAGCTTGAGGTTCGCGCTGATCGCATAGTACGAGGCCACCACGAGGAACGGGTACATCATCATGTAGAGCGGCATCGCGATCTGGGTCCGGCGGATCGTGTTGGGCCCGCGCGCCGTGAAGAAGCCCTGCGCCGCGAACGGCATCATATAGAAGCCGAGCGACTGGAACAGCATCGTGCTCATCGAAAAGCGCAGTTGCGGCGGCGTCATCGCGTTGCTCACCTGGTGGCTCGCGGCCTGGAACACCTCGTGCGTGCCGCCTGCCATCCACGCGGCGGCCACGCCCGTCACGATGATCGCGAGCAGCATCAGGATGTCCTTGAGCACGGCGATCCAGGCGGAGGCGCGCACGCCGGAAATGGCGATATAGGTGAACGCGAGCGCGGCGCAGACGACGATCAGCCAGAACGGCTGAACGTGCCAGCCGAGCCCCTTGAGTGCGGACACGAGGCCCGTGAACTGCAGCTCGCCCCAGGGGATCAGGAACAGGATGGACGAGCCCGCGACGATCAACTCGAGCGCGCGGCTGCGATAGTGGCCCTTGAAGAGGTCCGCCTGGGTAATGGCGTTGTGCCGCTTGCCGGCCTCCCAGATGCGCGGCCCGATGAAATAGCCGATCGGGTAAGCCAGCAGGATGTAGCCGAGAAACCAGATGCCGTAGGTCGGCCCTTTCGCATAGATGCCGCCCGGAAAGCCGACCATCGTGCCGATGCTGTAGATCTCGCCGGCCGTGAGGAAGAACACGAGCGCGACGCCGAACTGGCGCGACGCGACGAAGAAGTCGTGCACGCTCTGCTTGCCGTGGCCGCGCCGGGAGCGGATGGCGAGATACAGCGAAAAGGCGATCAGGAGCGAGAAGACGAATGTGGACATGCGCGGCTCTCCAGGGTGGAGACGATGGGATGGGCGGTGGCGCGCGGATGCGGTCTGCGCCGCGGGCGCTCGCTAGTGCTCGTTCGCGTAGCGGTGCCGGTCGAAGCAGCGCCAGCAGATGAAGAGACACCCGGAGGTCAGCAGGAACCAGGCGAAGATCCACGCGTAGATGAAGGGCACGCCAAAGACGTAGCGGTCCTGCTGTGCGGCCACCCACGGCAGCGCGCCGATGACGCCCAGAAAAGGGAGGCCGATTCCGATCAGATACCTGAGCATCCTTGTCTCCTTTTGGGGACCCGGGCGCGCTGCTCCAGTCGCGAGCGAGGCCGGCCAGGCCGTCTTGTTGTACCGAGTATCGGCTGACAAAAACGCGCGCGGCTAGTGCCAGACGCGCCTTATCGTTGAGTCCAGGCCGCGTCCAGCTCGCGCCCAGGCCGGCGCCGCCTCGTGCGGACGCCGCCCAGGCGCCGCGCCGATAGCTGAGATAATGAAACCGCCCCAGCCTCAAACCCCACCCCAAGGAGCCACTGTGAGCCAATCCGCATCCTCGTCCGCCCCCAATCCGGTACGCCGTGTCGCGTTCCTGGGCCTCGGCGTGATGGGCCATCCCATGGCCGGCCATCTCGCCAAGGCCGGGCTCGACGTCACGGTCTACAACCGCACCGCCGCAAAGGCCGCGCAATGGGTCGCCGAATACGGCGGCCGCGCGGCCGCCACGCCGCGCGAAGCTGCCCAGGGCGCCGATCTGGTGCTCGCCTGCGTCGGCAACGACGACGACCTGCGCAGCATCGCGCTCGGCGCGGACGGCGCCTTCGCCGGCATGGCGCGCGACGCCGTGTTTGCCGACCACACGACCGCCTCCGCCAACGTCGCGCGCGAGCTTTCGGCGCAAGCCGGCGAGCAGGGCCTGCATTTCATCGACGCGCCCGTGTCGGGCGGCCAGGCGGGCGCCCAGAACGGCAAGCTCACGATCATGTGCGGCGGCGAAGCCGCGGCCTTCGAACGCGCGAAGCCGACGCTCGCCCACTACGGGGCGGCCGTGACGCTGGTGGGCGCAGCGGGCGCCGGCCAGCTCGCCAAGATGGTCAATCAGATCTGTATCGCGGGCCTCGTGCAAGGGCTGTCCGAGGCGATCAACTTCGGCGAGCGCGCCGGGCTCGACATGGCGCTCGTGCTCGACGTGATCGGCAAGGGCGCCGCCGCGAGCTGGCAGATGGACAACCGCGGCCAGACCATGATGGCCAACAAGTTCGACTTCGGCTTCGCCGTGGACTGGATGCGCAAGGACCTCGGCTTCTGCCTCGACGAAGCGAAGCGCAACGGCGCGGCGCTGCCGGTCACGGCGCTCGTCGATCAGTTCTACGGCGACGTACAGCGTTTGGGCGGCAGCCGCTTCGACACGTCGAGCCTCATCTGGCGCCTGCGCAAGCTCGACGGCGGCGCATAAGGCGTACCTGGGCGACGGCCCCCGCAAGGCACCGGAAGCCCCCGGACGCCTTCAGGGCCGCCGCATGTAGTGCCTCACGCCTCGCCCCCCTGCGAGGCTCAACGCCACCAGCGCAGCGGCCGCCGCAGCGTGTGCCGCTCGAGCCGCACGGTCGGCATGCTGTCGAGGAACGCGAAGGCCCCTGCCTCTTCCGGGCCCATGCGCCGCTCGCGTTCCTCGTCGGCCTCGACCGTTCGTGAGGTATCGATGAAGAGCGCCGCGACGATGCCCAGCGCCAGCAACCCGGCCGAGATCAGGAACGGCACGTTGTAGCTGCCGGTGTGCTGGATCAGGTAGCCGAACACGACCGGCGACACCATCCCCGCAATGCCGAAGCCCGTGTTCATCATGCCGCCCGCCGTGCCCGCGTACTTGCCGGCGATATCGAGCGGCAGTGTCCACAGCACCGGATTCGTGATCTCGAGGAAGAAGAACGAAGCGGAGAGGAACAGCACCGCGACCATCGGGTTCGAGACGGACACCATGGGCAGCAGGAAAATGAGCGAGCCGCCCATGCCCGTCACGAGCACCGAGCAGCGCGCGAAGCGCAGCCGGCCCGTCCACTTGTAGATGCGGTCGGAGACCACGCCGCCGAGCGTGTCGCCCACCACGCCGGCGAGCAGCGGCAGCGCCGTGAAGAGCGCGAGCTGCTTGAGGTCGAAGCCGCGCGACTCCTTCAGATACGACGGCAGCCATGTGAGATAGACCCACAACAGCCAGCCATAGCAGAAGTCGACGAACGTGACGAGCCACATGCGCCGCACGAGCTTGCGCCACGGCGTCGCCGCGCGCTTCGCCCGGTCGCAGTCGCCCTTGCAATAGCCGATCTCGGCGGTCTCTTCAGGCGTGACGCGCCGGTTCTGTTCCGGCGAGTTCGTGAACACGAAGAGATAGAGCACCGTCCACATGAGGCTCGCGATGCCGAGCAGGATGAACGCGTCGCGCCAGCCGCCTGCCACGACCACCGCGAGCACGAGCGGCGGCGTGATCGCGCCGCCCAGGCGCGCGAAGCTGTGTGTGATGCCCTGCGCGAAGCCGCGTTCGCCCACCGGCATCCAGTACGTGAAAGCGCGTGTGGCCGTGGGAAACGCCCCGCCCTCGCCCACGCCGAGCGCGAAGCGCAGCCCCACCAGCATCGCGACACTACCGGCAAAGCCCGTGGCGAGCGTCGCCGCGCCCCAGATCAGCGAGAGCACGGTGAGCACGATCTTCGGACCGAACTTGTCGGAAAGCCAGCCGCCGATGATCTGCATGACGGCATAGGGATAGGCGAATGCGGAAAATACCAGGCCGAGCTGCACCGCGCTCAGGCCCATTTCGTGGCGGATCAGCGGTCCCGCGACCGCGATGTTGACGCGGTCGATGTACGAGATGAAATACATCAGACACATGACCGCGAGAATGATATGGCGCGTCTTGACGCGCTGCGCGTGCTGCTTCATGTCGTCGTCTCCTGAGTCTCTCTTTTGTGTCGCCGGGTCGGATGCGCGCATTGGCGCGCGAGGCGCAGTCGTGTATCAGCCCGAGGGCGTCACGAGCTTCAGCCGTTGGACCTTGCCCGAGGGGCCGCGCGGCAGTTCGTTCACGAAGCGGATCTCTTTCGGCGTTTTGTAGCGGCCCAGTTCGCGCAGGCAGTGCTCGCGCAGAGCGTCCGGGTCGGGCGCGCCCTGCCAGTGCGCCTCGCGCGCCACCACGAACGCGACGATCTCCTGCCCATAGGCGGGATCGGGCACGCCGACGGCCGCCGCGTCGAGCACGCCCGGATGGCGCAGCAGCGCCTCGTCGATCTCGCGCGGCGCGATGTTCTCGCCGCCCTTGATGATCAGTTCCTTCGAGCGGCCGTTGATATAGAAGTAGCCTTCGTCGTCGCGATAGCCGAGGTCGCCGGTACGCAGCCAGCCGTCGGCGGTGAAGGCCTTGGCCGTGTCCTCGCCGCGCTTGTAGTAGCCGCGCATGAGCTGGGCGCCGCGCAGCACGATTTCGCCGCACTCGTTCGGTCCGCATTCACGGCCGTCACGATCGATAACGCGCGCTTCGCCGCCCGATGGCAGGCCGATGCTGCCGATGCGGCGCCGCGATGTATCGTACGGATTGCTAAAGACCGGCGCGGCGGTCTCGGTCATCCCCATCGTTTCGATGACGCCGACGCCGAAGCGCGCCTCGAATGCGCGATGATGGTCGGCGGGCAGCGCGGCCGACGCGCTGCGGCAGAACTTGAGCGCCGAGAGGTCGAGCCCGCTCGGTTCGTCGCCGTTGAGGAGATAGGCGACGATGGTCGGCACCACGTTGATCCATGTGCAGCCGTAGCTGGCGGCGTCGCGCCAGAACGTGCGCCCGGAGAAGCGCGGCGTGAGCACAACCGAGCCCGCGTGCCAGAGCGGCGCAAGCAAGGTCACGACGAGGCCGTTGATGTGATAGAGCGGCAGCGATGCCAGCACGCGGTCGTCGTCGGCGAGCCGGTGCTCGAGGCTGATGTTGCGCGCGTTCGCATGGAGGCTGGCGTGGCTGAGCAGCACGCCCTTCGGCGCACCGGTCGTGCCCGAGGTGTACATCAGCAGGGCGATGTCGGCCCCATCGGGCCCGGACCGGGCTTCTTCCACGGGCGCTGATTCCAGGACCGGGAGGCCTTCGAGGCTCGCCGCCGCCGGCACAACGCTCGCCTCATCGGCGGCCGCCGTTTCGAGTACGGGCAGCACCGGCAAGGCAACGGCATCGGGCTCCGTGCGCACGAGCGCGATGTGGCGCGACATGCCCTGCTCGCGCAGCGCGGCGAGCGCCGCCGCGAGCGCGCCGCTGGTCTGCGCGCTCGCGAAGATCATCCGCGTATCCGAATGCTCGACGATATAGGCAAGCTGCGACGCCTGGCAAAGCAAATTGAGCGGATGCGCGATCAGTCCGCTGTACATCGCGCCGAGCAGCAGCGTGGCAGTCTGGATGCCGTTGCCCATCAGCACGGAAACGACGTCGCCCGGCTTGAGGCCGGCGTCGCGAAAGCGGCTCTCGAGCGTGCGGCAACGCTCGAGCAACGCGCCGAAGGTCAGCGTCGCGCCTGCCGTGGCGTTGCCGGCGGCTGCGCCGGCATCTGCGCTGGCGCCTTCGTCGGGCGCGGCCAGCAGGAAGGGCTTGTCCGGGTACTGCGCGGCGCGGGCTTCGATCAGCGCACGGATCGTGGCGGGCGCGCTCATTGGCCGAACCTCCGGAAATAGTCGCCGAGCAAGGTGTCGAGTTCCGGAACATGCTCCGCGATCGGGTACGCCACGCGCGTGATGTTCAGGTACTGGCGAAAGCCGAGATTGTCCGAGAAGTTGTTGCGCCCCCAGGTCCCGCAGCCCATCGAGAGCGAGAACGGCAGGCCGTTGTCGAAGTTGCCGCCCGTCGCGAAGCAATGCGCCTGGTTGACGATCACGCGCGCCACCGGCAGCGTCGAACCCAGCGTCACGGCTTGATCCGGGTCGTCCGTGTGAAGACCGACCGAGTGACCCGCGCCCATATACGCGTAGAGGCTGCGCACGATATCGGCCGCCACGCCGAAATCGCGCGCGCGGTAGACGGTGAGCACGGGTGCGAGCTTTTCGCCCGAAAACGGATGGGCCGCGCCGAAGCCGCTCTCCTCGACCATGAGGAACGCGCCTGTGTGCGCCGCGACCTCTGCCAGTTCGTCGAGGCCGGCGGCGCGCGCGATCTGTTCCGCGGATTTTGCAGTGCAACGCGAGGAGAGCTTGCCGTCGGTCCACATCGCCGGCTGCAATTGCGCCTTTTGCTGCGCGTCGAGCAGCACGCCGCCACAGGCGGCGAGTTCGTGCAGCATCGCGTCGTAGACCGCCTCGTCGATCACGACGCTGTTCTCCGACGAGCAGCTCGTCGCGTTGTCGAAGGTCTTCGACGCGGCAATCTTGTGCGCCGCATCGCGAAGGTTCGCCGTGCGCGTGACGATCGACGCCACGTTGCCGGCCCCCACGCCGAAGGCCGGCGTGCCGCTGGCGTAGGCCATGCGCACATTGGCCTGCGAGCCCGTCGCGACCACGAGGTCGGCTTCGCGCATCAGCGCGGCGGTGGCAGCCTTGTCCACCGGCGCGGGCAGCATCTGCACGAGCGCCGGGTCCAGCCCCGCTTTGGCGAACTGCGCGTGGATGAAGCCGATGAGCGTCTCGCACGCGCCATAGCCCTTCGGCGAAGGCGCGACGATCACCGCATTGCCGCATTTGAGCGCGTTGACGATCTTGTTGGCGGGCGTCGCGGCCGGATTGGTGGACGGCGTGATCGCCGCGACCACCCCGACCGCGCGCGCGATTTCGACGATGCCCGTGGCCTCGTCACGCGCGATCACGCCGCAGGTCTTTCTTCCATGCAGGTCGCGCAGCAACCCGAGCGTCTTGCGGTAGTTCTTGCGGAACTTGTCGTCGGCGTTGCCGAGCCCTGTGTCGCGCACCGCCAGTTCGGCCAGCTCGCGGTTTCGGCCGGGCTCCATGATCGCCCACGCAGCGGCCGCCGCGGCGGTATCCAGGGTTGCCTGCCCGGCGAACTCGAACGCTTGCTGCGCCGCACGCGCACGCGCCACGAGCGCGGCGATCTGCGGCGCGGGCGCTTCGGGTTTGCCCGCACCGGCGGCGTTGGCGACGGTCTCTCTCACATTCATCGGCGCGCTCCGATCAAATAATTGGCTGTACTGCCAATCTATTCATCGGCGCGCGAGTGCGAGTCCCGATTCCCGCGCAATCGCAGACACACGACTACCAAGGCGCGGAATATGCGATTTTCGGGACTTTCACCAGTCCCGAAAATCGCATTGGGAGATGCACAATGACGGGAAAGCTGGCGTCGACCGCACAACGCAACCGACGCAGGAGACAAGCGTGTCCACATCGAACCAATCGAATGCGGCGGCAGTCCGCGCGTTTCGCGTGCTGGAAACGCTAGCCCAGGCAGGCCGTCCTTTGGCGATGATGGATCTGGTGGATGCGCTCGGTTTGCCCAAGCAGACCGTGCACCGCATCCTGGCGCAGCTCACCGACGCGTGGCTCGTCACGCGCGGCGCCAACGACAAGCTCTACGAGTGTTCGGCCCGCGTGAGAATGATGGCGGTGAACGTGCTGATGCATGCGGGGCCGGCGGCGGCGCGGCATCTGCTGCTCGAGCAGCTCGTCGAGAAGATCGGCGAGACCTGCAATCTCACCATGCTCGCCGGTAACGACGTGGTCTATGTCGACCGCGTGGAGACCGAATGGCCGCTGCGAATGCATCTGCAGCCGGGCTCGCATGTGCCGCTGCACTGCTCGGCGAGCGGCAAGCTGCTGCTGAGCTTTCTGCCCAAGGAGCGGCGCGACCGCATGATCGACACGCTGCCGCTGCGCGCGCATTCGGAGCAAACGATCACCGACCGCGAAGCGTTGCGCAAGGAACTGGCGGTGACACGCCGCCGCCAGCTCGCGATCAATAATCAGGAGCATTTACAGGGCTTGATCGCGATCGCCGTTCCCGTGATGCTGGACCGCAACCGTGCGTGCGCGGCAATCGCCGTGCAGGCGCCGGTGGGGCGCGTCGCGCTCGACGATCTGCTCGCCTTCGTGCCCGACCTGAGGCATGCCGCAACGGAAACCGCGAAGACGTTCCGCGAGTAGCGTGCGTGTAGCCGCCGGCTAAGGCTCGAGTCTGGATGCCTCCCACTCCACTAGGAACGCTGATAGTAGAGATTCTGCGGATGCCGCGCTTCGGCAAAGAAAAACCAGCGCTCCGCCACCAGTCCCGCGTACTGGATCACAGCCGCCAGGCAAAACACCGCGAACGAGAGCCCAACGGATCGAATGCCGCCGCCGATCGCCACGAGGCAGAAAGGAGCGAGGAACGCCGCGATCAGGAACGTCCACTTGATGCGTTTGAGCGCGCCTGGCGTCTTGCCGTGAAAGAACTCGCGCAGATTGAAAGCGCCCGCCGTAAATCCCCGCGACTTCTGCTCGACATGTGCCGCACGAATGCCGGTCGCGCTTTGCACGGTCGATTTCGGGCGCAGGCGCGCGTTGCGGACCAGCGAGGCCGTACGCGACGCGCAGCCCGCCAGCGTCAACACGCAGGCGCAGACGGCGAGCGGCACCGCCATGGCCGGTGCGAACTTTGCGGCGCACGCGGTCGCGAGCGTGAAGCCGGACGCGCAGCCGAGCAAGACGAAGTTGACCAGCGTGAGCGGCGTCGCCCATTCCTGCAGAAAGCGCAGACACGCGTAGATCATCGCGGTGCACACGAACAGCAGCAGGCTCGCGACGACAGCCACGCCCCCTATTGCGAGGGAATACGAGGCCCCAAGCAGGTGCGCGAGACCATAGGCGAACGTGCAGGCCAGAAACGCGGGAAGACACAGGCATTCGCGCGACAGCCACGAGGTGCGCCACATCGCAATGGCCCGCCATGCCCGCTCGGGATGGCCGAGATGGAAGAACGACGCCACGAGCCCCAATGCGCCCAGCGCGCACGAAAGCGCCGCGCCGACGACATAGAACATCGCCGGAACCGCCGCCACGTCGCCGAAGCCGAGCCGCTGCGCCAGCTCCACGCCGACGAGCGCGATCAGCAACCCCTGGCCCGCACCGCTCAGCGTGGTGAGAAACACCACGGAAAATGCCGGATTCATACCGTTCTCCACTCTTTGATTCGGGGCGCGCCATGCGGGCGCGCTGACGTGCTCATACGCGCGTGGCGATCGACGCGAGATTGAGCGCGCCGTGTTCGACCTGCGTTTCCAGCGTTTCGGTCTCCCCCGCGCCCGCTGTCTTGCACGAACACGAGCCGCTGCCGCAGGACGTCACCGGTTGACGCGGCAAATAGTGATTCGACGGCCGGGTTCCCCACTCGGGCATCAGCTGATAGCCGCCCCGTTCGCGGATCGCCTTCGACACGACCGACTCCGGATCGTGAATGTCGCCGAAGAGGCGCGCCGAGGTCGGGCACGCCAGCACGCACGCGGGCTTGCGGTCGCGCTCCGGCAGCGCTTCGTTGTAGATGCGGTCCGAGCACAGCGTGCACTTGGTCATTTCCTTGCGCGCTTCGTCGATTTCGCGCGCGCCGTAGGGGCAGGCCCACGCGCAGTACTTGCAGCCGATGCAGCGGTCGTAGTCGACCAGCACGAGGCCGTCTTCCTTGCGCTTGTAGCTTGCCCCGGTCGGACAGACCGGCACGCACGGCGGGTCCTCGCAGTGCAGGCACGACTTGGGAAAATGAATGGTGTCGGCAAGCGGATACTCGCCGGCTTCGAACGTCTGCACCCGGTTGAAGAACGTGCCCGACGGATCGGCGTCATACGGGCGAAAGTCGGCAAGACTGCCCGCCTCGCCCGACGTGTTCCATTCCTTGCAGCTCGTCACGCACGCGTGGCAGCCCACGCAGACGTTCAGATCGATCACGAGCGCCATCTGTGTCATAGCATGCTCTCCGTTTCACTTGCGTTGCGCGGCTTTCGCAAGACGCGCGGCAAACTCGCCGCGCCCGGCGAAATACGTCTGCACGACGCGATGGATGAAGCCCCCCGCGCCACCGGTGCCGACGGCGCCCGGCAGCGCGGGCATGGGGGCGAACTGCGGCAGCGTGTGGTCGGCGTGCGCCTCCGCCGGGTAGATGCGCACGCGCACGTCGTACCACGCGGCTTGCCCCGTGACCGGATCGGAGTTCGAGGTGCGCGTGTGATCGGCGCGCTTGACGGGAATCTCGTCGGCGATCAGGTGGTTCAGCAGGAAGCCGCGCTGCGATTCGTTGGCGTCGGGTCCGAGATTCCAGGCGCCCGCCGACTTGCCGATGGCGTTCCACGTCCAGACCGTGCCCGGCTCGACCGCTTCGCTGTAGCGCGCGAGGCAGCGCACCTTGCCCCACTGCGATTCGACGTAGATCCAGCCGCCGTCCTCGATGCCCTGCGCCGCCGCCGTGCGCGGATTCATGTACAGATAGTTCTCGCCGTGAATCTGCCGCAGCCAGGCGTTCTGCGAGTCCCACGAGTGGTACATCGCCATGGGACGCTGCGTGACGGCCGCGAGCGGATACTGCGCGTGATCGGTCGCGTCGTGCTCGAGCGGCGCATGCCAGAACGGCAGCGGGTCGAAGTATTGCTCGATGCGCGCGCGCAAATGCTCGGGCGGCTGCCGGCCCTTGGTCTTGCCCTGGGCGGCGAGCCGGAACTTCTGCATCACGTCTGAGTAAAGCGCGATGACGATCGGCTCGTTGAACTTGCGAAAGCCCTTTTCGACGGCGAAATCCAGATAAGGCCCGTTGCAGTTGCGCATGTACTGCAGCGACTCGGGCAGCGTGTAGTGGTAGACGCAGTTGTGCTTCGCGTACTCCTCCCACTGCCGCGGGTTCGGTTCGCCGACCAGCGCCTTGTCGCCGTCCTTGCCGCGCCAGCCGATCAGGAAGCCCACGCCGGAGCCCGGCGCCGTCTGGTGATTGATGATGAAGTCCGGATAGTCGCGGTATTTGCGCGTGCCTTCGGGCGTCGTGAAGGCCGGCAGCTTCAGGCGGCTCGCCAACTCGACGAGCACCTCCTGGAACGGCTTGCATTCGCCCGTCGGCGGAACGACGGGCACGCGCACGGAGTCCACAGGACCATCGAATTCGGAAATGGGCCGGTCGAGCATCGACATCGCGTCGTGGCGTTCGAGGTAGGTCGTGTCGGGCAGAATCAGGTCGGCGAAGGCCGTCATCTCCGACTGGAACGCATCGCACACCACGATGAACGGAATCTTGTACTCGCCGTTCTCGTGCTTGTCCGCGAGCATCTTGCGGACTTCCATCGTGTTCATCGACGAATTCCACGCCATGTTGGCCATGAAGATCAACAGCGTATCGATGGGATAGGGATCGCCGCGCCACGCGTTCGTAATGACGCTATGCATCAAACCATGCACGGCGAGCGGGTACTCCCACGAAAACGCCTTGTCGATGCGCACGGGCTCGCCCTTGGCGTCGATAAACAGATCTTCCGGCGCAGCGGGCCAGCCCAGCGGACCGTTCGCGAGCGGCGTGTTCGGCTTCACGTCGTCGGGGCTGTTGGGCGGCTTCGCCGAGGGCGGCACGGCGCGCGGATAAGGCGACTTGTGGCGGAAACCGCCGGGCCGGTCGATGGTGCCGAGCAGCGACATCAGCACGGCGAGGCCGCGTATCGACTGAAAGCCGTTCGAATGCGCGGCGAGCCCGCGCATGGCGTGAAAGGCAATGGGCGCACCCGTCACGGTTTCGTGCGTTTCGCCCCAGGCGTCGGTCCACTGAATCGGCAAGGTGACCTTCTGATCGCGCGCGACATCGGCCATTTCCTGAGCCAGCCGGCGGATCGTCGCGGCGGGAATGCCGGTGATCTGCGCCGCCCACTCCGGCGTGCAGTCGGCAACCTGCTTACGCAGCAACTCGAACGACGGCGCGACGGGCGTGCCGTCTGCGAGCGTATAGCGCCCTTCCAGCGCGGGACGCACGCCGGGCGCATGATGCGGCACTTCGCGCTGGCTCGCGGCGTCCCACCAGAGGTGATTCTGCGGAAACAGCGGATTGCGCACTTCGACCGTCGGGTCCTGCACGAACAGGCCATATGTATCGCAGTCGGCGCGCATATCGAGCAGTTCACCCGCATTCGTATAGCGCTCGACGAATTCGCGGTCATACGCGTTACTTTCGATCAGCTCACGCATGAGCGCCATGAACAGCGCGCCATCCGTGCCGGGACGGATCGGCACCCACTCATCGGCGATTGCCGCGTAGCCCGTGCGGATCGGATTGATGGCGATGAAGCGGCCGCCCGCGCGCTTGAACTTCGAAATCGCAATCTTCAGCGGATTCGAGTGATGGTCCTCCGCGGTACCGATCATGAAGAACAGCCTCGCGCGGTCGAGGTCCGGTCCGCCGAACTCCCAGAACGAGCCGCCCATCGTATAGATCATGCCGGCCGCCATGTTCGCCGAGCAGAAGCCGCCGTGCGCCGCATAGTTTGGGGTGCCGAACTGTTTGGCGAACAAACCTGTGAGCGCCTGCATCTGGTCGCGGCCCGTGAAGAGCGCGAATTGCCTCGGGTCGGTCGCGCGCAGATGCGCGAGGCGCTTTTCCAGCATGTCGAACGCCACTTCCCAGGAGATGGGCTCGAACTGGGCGGTGCCGCGCAGGGCGTCCGGTTTGCGCAGCAGCGGCTGCGTGAGGCGCGCCGGCGAATACTGCTTCATGATGCCCGACGAGCCTTTGGCGCAGATCACACCCTGATTAAGCGGATGCTCGGGATTGCCGTCGATATAACGAACCTCGCCGTCGCGAAGATGCACGCGTATGCCACAGCGGCACGCGCACATGTAGCACGTCGTGGTCTTGACCTCGAGCTTTTCATTCTGCGTGCGGGGCTGATGTTCCATCGCTCCTCCAGATACGCTTGCGGTGCAGCTGCACAAACTTTGTGCCGATAGTGAATATCGTATAAATGAGCGGCCAATAGAAAAACTCGCAATTTGCGATCTCATTCATCAGCGCGCCCGATAGTTGCGGGCGGCGCGCGTGGAGTGACGTCTGGATTCGAAGCTGGACGGGGCTGCGGGGAACGAGGCCGCGCGGCGGCAGAGCGCGTTACGCGCGCACGAGCGTGGGTTGCTCCACTTCATGACCGAACAGGAGACTGACGATTTCGCGTGTCGGCACGCTGGTAATCAGTGTCGATACCTTCTGGGGACGAAACCAGCGGCACCTTAGGATCTCGTTGCTCGGCGCCGGTCTCGCGTCGTCGTGCAGCACGGAGAAAAAGACGTGGTGCCGCTTGTTGAGCCCGCCGAACTGGAACAGGTATCCCAGCTCGCAGCCCTCGAGCGTCGTTTCTTCGTTGAGTTCGCGCAGGGCAGCGTCCGCTGGCGACTCTGCGCGCCGGATCGTGCCGCCCGGCAGCGACCATCGCGATCGTCCCCGTTCGACGAGGAGAATCCGTCCGCGCTGCCAGCACACGACAGTGGCTCGTTCTTTCATGCTTCGCGTTTCATGACAGATGCCTTCTGCTTCGTATGAGTCGATCGTTGTCCGCCCATCTGCGCCCGTTCGATCGCCTGGCGGACCCGCGGTAGGGGGTAGCAACGATCGAGCCCGAAGTCAGGGCGATACAGGGTCGGTACTAAAAAGTGCATCGAGGAGGTTCGACGCCGGGCGGTCCGCGAGCCGCGCCAGCGACTCGACCATGCGGACCTGGCAGTCGGCGAGCGCAATCGCGCGCACGCCCGGCGAGCCGCCGAACTCCGTGCGCGCGATGACACCCACGCCAACGCCCTGCGTAATCGCGGTTTGCAACGCTTCGCGACCTTCCACGTACAGCACGGGACGCACTTGCAGGCCCTTGCGGACCAGTTCCGCTTCGAGCAGTTGCTGCGTGACGGATTGCGTTTCGCGGAAGATCATCGGTTCGAGCGCGAGCGCTTCATAGCTGAGCACAGCCTGCGTGGCCAGCGCGCTGCTGGCAGGAACGACAGCGACGAGCGGCGCCTCGCACAGCACCCGCGTTTCCAGGCCGGCATGTACGACCCGTGCGGCAGAGATCGCGGCATCGACGACGCCCGCCAGCACGCGCTGCATGCACTCGGTCGCGTTGGCCACCGAGAGTTTCACCACGATCCCCGGATGGCGCATCCGGAACGCGCCGATCAGCCTCATCGCCAGGTCCGGTGCGTCGGCGACGAGGGAAAGCTCGCCCGACTCGAGCTCGCCCGCGGCTTCGAGCAAGCGGCGGGCGTCGCGCTCGCAGGCCACCATCTGGCGTGTCACCGCGTAGAGACGCCGGCCGAGGTCCGTCGGTTCGACACCCCGCGCGGTGCGCTCGAAAAGCTGTACGCCATAGTCCTGTTCGAGGCGCCGCACGTGATCGGAAATCGCCGGCTGGGTAAGCGCAAGCGCGCGGGCCGCCTTCGAAAAGCCGCCCTGCTCCGCCACCGCATGAAATGCCCGCAATTGCGCGTAATGCATGTTGCCACCCTGGGAGGACGATGCCGTTGACCCGCTCGCGAGCAGCCCTTCAGTTACCCGCAATGACTCAGTCAACTCTTCATGCGCAACGAGCGCGGATCGTATGGCGCTTGCAGATGCAGCGTCGCGGGAATCGGCTCTCCCGCCACGTCGATCGTGTAACGCCCCTGGGCGAGCCACGCGGCATCGACAGGCCCATCCGGGCGCGAGAGATAGCCCATGGCAACCGGGCAGCCGAGCGTGTGGCCGAAGGCGGCCGACGTTACCGAGCCAACCGGTTTGCCGTCGCGCAGAATGCCTTCGCCGCCCCATAGCATGCGATCGCTTGCGCCGTCGGCGCTGAACACGGCGAGCCGACGCTGCAATGGCTGGTCGCGCAGACGCAGAAGTGCGTCGCGCCCGCGAAAGGCGATGTCCTTGTCGAGCTTGCACGCAAATGCGAGCCCGGCTTCGAAGGGGTTGTGCTCGGGCGAGAGTTCGCGGCCCCACGCGCGGTAGCCCTTCTCGAGGCGCAATGACTCGATCGCGTAGTAGCCCGCATTCACGAGCCCGAACGCTTCACCCGCCGCGTGAAGCGTCTCGTAGACGCCCACGGCAAATTCAACGGGCACATAGAGCTCCCAGCCCAGTTCGCCGACGTAGGACACGCGCGTTGCGCGCACGGTCGCGTAGCCGATGTCGACCTCGCGGCTTTGGCCAAACGGGAAGGCCGTGGGACTCCAGTCTGCTTTCGAGACACTTTGCAGCAGCGCCCGCGAGTGCGGCCCCATCACGGCGAGCACCGCGTACTGGCTGGTGACGTCGACGAGCACGCAGTGCCGATCGTGGCCAATCGCCTTCTCGAGGTAGTCGAAGTCGCGCGTTGCCTGCGCGGAGCCAGTGACGACGAGATACTGGTCTTGCGCCAGGCGCGTGAGCGTGACGTCCGACTCGTAGGCGCCGCGATCGTTGAGGATGCCGGAATAGATCGTGGTGCCGACCGGCACGGCGACGTCATTGGCGACGATGCCCTGCAGGACGGCTTCCGCGTCACGCCCCTTGACGAGCAGCTTGGCAAACGACGTCATGTCGAACAGCGCAACGCGCTCGCGGCAGGCGCGGTGCTCCGCGCCGCTCCACGCCAGCCAGTTCTGCTGGCCGAACGCGTACTCGATGCGTGCCTCGGCGGGCTTGGGCGCGAAGAAGTTCGCGCGCTCCCAGCCCATCTTGCTGCCGAAGCAGGCGCCATCGGCGGCGAGCAGCGCATGGAGCGGCGAGCGACGGAACGGCCGCGCCGTGTCGAGTTCCCGATTTGGCCAGGGCATCGCATAGTGCAACCCCAGTGTTTCCTTCACGCGGTCGTGCAGCCAGGTGTCGTTGCCGTTGAAGCGCGCAAAGCGGCGGATGTCCACGGGCCACAGATCCATGGTCGGCTCGCCGGCCACGATCCACTCGGCGAGCGCCATGCCGGCCCCGCCTGCCGAGGCGATGCCCATCGAGTTGAAGCCTGCGCCCACGAAGAAGCCGCGCAGCTCGGGCGCCTCGCCGAGAATGAAGTTGTTGTCCGGCGTGAACGATTCCGGCCCGTTATAGAACTGGCGAACCTGCGCGGTTTCGAGCGCCGGCACGCGCTGCAAGGCATTTTCCATCAGCACTTCGAACTGATCCCAGTCGTCGGGTAGCAGCTGGAACTCGAAGTTCTCCGGAATCCCGTTCATGCCCCACGGCTTTGCATTGGGCTCGAAGCCGCCCATCACGAGGCCGCCCACTTCCTCCTTGAAGTAGATAAAGCCGTCGGGATCGCGCATGACGGGCAAATCGGGATGCACGCCCGCGATGCGCTCGGTCACGATGTAGTAGTGCTCCGCCGAATGCAGGGGCACCGTGACGCCAGCCAGCCGGCCGATCGCCTTCGCCCACTGCCCCGCGCAGTTCACGACGAGGTCGGCGTGCAACGTGCCTTCGTCGCCGTCCTTGTTGCGCCACGTCACCCCGGTCACGGCCCGCCGCGCGCGCGTGGCAGCCGTGTGCACAGCCGTGATTCGCGTGTTCTCGATTACGCGGGCGCCGCGCATGCGTGCGCCGCGCGCGAGCGATTGCGTCAGGTCCGTCGGATTCGCCTTGCCGTCACCCGGCAGCCAGACGGCGCCAAGCAGGTCGTCGGTGCGCATCACCGGCCACAACTCGCCCGCCTCGCGCGGCCCGATGACGTCGCAAGTCACGCCATAGGCGCGCGCCGACGCCGCCGTGCGTTTCAACTGGGTCATCCGCTCCGGCGTGCGCGCCACCGAGAGCGACCCACACGGCTTCCAGCCCGTGGCAAGTCCCGTTTCGGCCTCGAGTTCGGCATAAAGGGTCGTGGAGTAGCGAATGAGCTTCGTCATGCTGTGCTGCGCGCGCAACTGGCCGACGAGGCCCGCCGCGTGCCACGTCGTACCGCACGAGAGCACGCCCTGTTCGAGCAGGACGATGTCGCTCCAGCCGAGTTTCGCGACATGGTAAGCCACTGAGCAGCCGACGATACCGCCGCCGACGATCACGACGCGCGCATGCGCAGGGACAGGGGTAGGCATAGGGTGGGCCTCGATGCGAAGTGAAATGCGTTGCGAGGACAGCAACCGTGCCAAATAATGCAACACGACGCCACAAAAAACAACTCCATTTGCCACGAGCCCTGGGCGCTTGCCGTGGGGTCTTTGCCTCGTCTGGGTGGCGTGGCACCGCGCGACCGTCAAGAAACAACGGTGATTTGCCACGTCTTCGAGAGGAACGAACGGCTCGGCAATTTGTGGTATTTTGTGGCTTACCCTTGTGCGTCCAGTTCACGGGCACCGCCGCGCTTTCCTTTCCTGAAAGGCAACACCATGCCAGATGACCGCGCCGCCCCACCCCTTGCTCCACCCGCGCCGCTGAACCGCCGTCTCGCCGTCGGACGCACCGACTACATTCTGCAAAGCCTCGATGCGAGCGGCTCAGTGAGTGTCGCCGACATGAGCATGACGCTAGGCGTCTCGCGCGAAACGATCCGCCGCGACCTGAAGGCGCTCGCAGAACAGGGCCGCCTGAGTCTCGTCCATGGCGGCGCGGCGAAGCGCGCTGTTGACGAACCGTCACTTGCCACGCGCGAAGCGGCGAACGCTGCGGGCAAGGCAGCCATCGGCGCCGCGGCGGCGCGGCTCGTCGCCGACGGCATGGTCGTGCTGCTCGATTCGGGCTCCACCACGCTGGGCCTCGCCGCTGCGCTCACGAACCACAGCGACCTCACGGTCATCACCAACAGCCTGCCGATCGGCCTGCTACTGTGCCGCGCGCCGGGCGTGAAGGTGATCGTGCTCGGCGGCGACATCGAGCCGAACGATGAAGCGGCATTCGGCATCGAGACGATGACCGCGCTCGCCCACTATCGCGTCGATCTCGTTTTTCTCGGCGTGAGCGGTATCTCGCCGGAAGGCGAATTCACCGACTACTCGCGGCTCGCCGCCGAGCAGCGGCATCTGATGATGAACGCCGGCAAAGCGGTCTACGTGCTCGCCGACCACACCAAGTTCGAGCACGGCACGCCCGTGCGAATCACGCCCGTGCCGCACATTGCAGGCGTCGTCGTCGATGCGCCGCCGCCTCCGCGTATCGCTCGTGCGTTCGAACTGCAGCAGTGGCGCGTGATCGTCGCGAGCGGCGAGCGCTGAGCCGCATACACGGGCGTTTGCCCATCCATCTCCATGTCGCTCCCCTGCGCGCACGCAGGGCCGGGCCGCGCTGCGACCTGCCGCGGCGCATCTGACTCAGTCACTACCGATGCATCAGCGTATCCCCTGGTGTTGTGGCAAATAGTGGCGTATTGACTGTTTTTGTTGCACGTCCTAAAGTGACTTCAACACGCAGTCAGACAGTCAGTCAGAACAGACCTTCACGGAGACACCCCATGACGGCATCTTCCACGGCTTCCTCCCCTGCAGCTTCAGAAACCGGCGATCCGCTGCTGCTCACACCCGGCCCACTCACCACCTCGCGCACCGTCAAAGCGGCAATGGTTCACGACTGGGGCTCGCGCGATGCGAACTTCATCGCGATCAACCGCTCAGTGCTCACGCGACTCGTCAGGATAGCGAACGGTTCGGACGACTGGACGACGGTGCCCATGCAAGGCTCGGGCACCTTCGCCGTCGAGGCCATGCTCACGACCTTCGTGCCCGCCGATGGCGAAGTGCTCGTGCTGATCAATGGCGCCTACGGCAAGCGGGCGAAGCGCATTCTCGACATCGCCGGGCGCAGGACGGTGGTGCACGAAACCGCCGAAGACACGCCGCCGGACCTCGCCGCGGTCGAGGCGCTGCTGGCGAGCAACCCTTCCATCACGCACGTGTTCACGGTTCACTGCGAGACGACCTCGGGGATTCTCAACCCCATCGCGCAGATCGGCGCACTGGCGGTCAGATACGGCAAGGGCTATCTCGTCGATTCGATGAGTGCCTTCGGCGCGCTGCCCATCGACGTGCAGGCCATGCACATCGACGCGGTCGCCGCATCGTCCAACAAGTGCATCGAAGGTGTACCGGGCCTGGGCTTCGTGATCTGCCGGGTCGAAGCGCTCAAGCGCAGCCAGGGTAACGCCACCACGCTCGTGCTCGACCTGCACGACCAGTGGCTCAACATGGAGAAGACGAGCCAGTACCGGTTCACGCCGCCCACGCACGTGATCGTAGCCTTCCACCAGGCGCTCGATGAGTTCGATGCCGAAGGTGGCGTAGCCGGTCGCGGGGGACGCTATCGCAACAACTGCCGGATCCTGCTCGACGGCATGCGCGCGCTCGGCTTCCGGCCGCTGCTCGCGGACGCGCTGCAGGCGCCGATCATCGTCACCTTCCACATGCCCGAGGACCCGCGCTTCGTCTTTGCCCGGTTTTACGAGAGTTTGAAGGCGCGCGGCTTCGTGATCTATCCGGGCAAGCTGACCGTGGCCGACTCGTTCCGTATCGGCTGTATTGGCCGGATCGGCGAAAAGGAAATCCGCGCCGCACTCGCCGCAATCGGCGAGGTCCTCGAGGAAATGGGCATGGTCGGCCAGATCGAAAAGACAGCCTGAATGGAGATGCAATGAGCACGCTGAATGACACCGCAGTGGCCGTGAACGGCCGCGAATACCGCTTTCCCGCCGCGCCCGTCGTGGTGATCTGCCTCGACGGCTCCGAGCCGGCGTATATCGAGGAGGCCATCAAGGCAGGCCGCGCGCCGCATCTGGCGAAGCTGCTGCGCACCGGCACGAGCCGCATTGCGCAGTGCGTGATCCCCAGCTTCACCAACCCGAACAATCTCTCGATCCTCACGGGCCGCCCGCCGAAAGTGCATGGTATTGCGGGCAACTACTTCTACGACCGTGCGAGCGGCGAAGAAGTCATGATGAACGACGCGCGGTTCCTGCGCGCACCCACGATCTTCGCGGCGTTCCACGACGCCGGCGCGAAAGTGGCGGTCGTCACCGCGAAGGACAAACTGCGCACGCTGCTCGGCAAGGGGCTCGACTTCGCAAGCGGCCGCGCCATCGCTTTCTCCGCCGAAAAGGCCGATCAGGCGACACGCGAGCAGAACGGTCTCGGCGACCTGCTTGCGTTCGTCGGCAAGCCGCTGCCCGACGTCTACTCGGCCGATCTCTCCGAGTTCGTGTTCGCCGCCGGCGTGAAGCTTCTCGATACGTTCCGCCCCGACCTGATGTATCTCTCGACGACCGATTATGTGCAGCACAAGGCCGCGCCCGGAGCGCCGAAAGCGAACGACTTCTACGCGATGTTCGACCGCTATGTGGGCGAACTCGACGCCGCAGGCTGCGTGCTCGCGATCACGGCGGACCACGGCATGAACGACAAACACCGCGCGAATGGCGAGCCCGACGTGCTCTACCTCCAGGACCTGTTCGACGAGTGGACCGGCAAGGGCCGTGCGCGCGTGATCCTGCCGATCACCGATCCCTACGTCGCGCACCATGGCGCGCTCGGCTCGTTCGCCACCGTCTACCTGCCCGAGGGCACCGACGCGGCCGGCGCCGCGTCGCTGCTCGACAAGCTGCGCAACACCGCGGGCGTGGAACTCGCGCTGACGAGCGAGGCGGCATGCGAGCGCTTCGAGCTGCCGCCCGACCGGATCGGCGACCTCGTCGTGGTCGGCACGCGCGCCAAGGTGTTCGGCACCAGCGCCGCGCGCCACGACTTCTCCGGCCTGACTGAACCGTTGCGCTCGCATGGCGGGATCTCGGAGCAGGACGTGCCGCTCATCGTCAACCGCCAGACCGACTGGCCGCAGGGCCGCGCGCTGCGCAACTTCGACATTTTCGATGTCGCGCTGAACCACGTCGCACAAGCCGCCGCCGCTTGACACGCGTATCAACACGAAGGCCCCCCGCACGCCGCCGCTCGCATTCGCGAGGGGGCGTGCCCAACCGGATTCTAGAACGAGGTATGCGATGAACGTCATGACCAAACCCGCATTCAGGCAGGAGTCCATGCGCATCGCCGGCCGGCAGGTCTCGACCGACGAAGTGATCGAAGTCTTCAACCCCTATACGAACGAAGTGGTCGGCACCGTGCCCGCGGGCCGCCCCGAACACGTCCAGGAAGCGTTCGCCAAGGCCCACGCCGCACGTCCGCACCTCACGCGCTTCGAGCGCCAGCGCATCCTCCAGACCACCGCCGAAGCGCTGCGCGACCGCAAGGAGGACTTCGCGCGCCTCATCACCGCGGAGTCGGGTCTGTGCTGGAAAGATTCGCTCTACGAAGCAAGCCGCGCCTATGACGTCTGGTCGTTTGCCGCGCAGCTCACGATCAAGGACGACGGCGAAGTCTATTCGTGCGACATCAGCCCGAACGGCAAGAACCGCAAGATCTTCACGACGCGTCTGCCGCTGCTCGGCGTAATTTCCGCCATTACGCCGTTCAACCATCCGCTGAACATGGTGAGCCACAAGCTCGCGCCGGCCATCGCGACCAACAACCGGGTGGTGCTCAAGCCCACCGAACTCACGCCGCTCACCGCGCTCGCCCTCGCCGACGTGCTCTACGAAGCGGGCCTGCCGCCCGAGATGCTGAGCGTCGTGACCGGCAATCCGCGCACGATGGGCGACAGCATGATCACGGACCCGCACTGCGACCTGGTCACGTTCACCGGCTCGGTACGTGTGGGCAAGTACATCGCGCAGCACGCGGGCTACCGCCGCACCGTGCTGGAACTGGGCGGCAACGACCCGCTCATCGTCATGGAAGACGCCGACCTCGACCGAGCCGCGCTGCTCGCGGTGACGGGCGCGACCAAGAATTCCGGCCAGCGCTGCACGGCGGTCAAACGCATTCTCGTGGTGGAAAGCGTGGCGGATGCCTTCGTCGAACGTGTGCTCGTGCACGCGAAGAAGCTCAAGTGCGGCGACCCGATGGACCCGAGCGTCGACGTGGGCACGGTCATCAACGAAGCGGCCGCGCAACTGTTCGAGCGCCGCGTGGCCGACGCCGAAGCGCACGGCGCACGCGTGCTCTACGGCGCCCCCCGCCAGGGCGCGCTGTTCGCCCCCACCGTCGTCGATCACGTGCCCTACGACTGCGAACTCGTGCGCGAGGAGACCTTCGGCCCGGTCATCCCGATCATTCGCGTTCCCAACCAGATCGAAGACATCATCCGCATCTCGAACTCGACCGCCTACGGCCTCTCCTCGGGCGTCTGCACGAACCGGCTCGACTACACGACGAAGTTCGTCAACGAACTGGAGGTCGGCACCGTGAACGTCTGGGAAGTGCCGGGTTACCGCACCGAGATGTCGCCGTTCGGCGGCATCAAGGACTCCGGCAACGGCTACAAGGAAGGCATGGTCGAGGCGATGAAGAGCTACACCAACGTCAGGACCTGGTCCATGCCCTGGGAGTAACGGCAGCAACCGGCAGGATTGCGACGCAAGCCGCCAGCGCGCGGCCCTACGAGGTTTTTTTCAGCATCCGAACTCAAGGAAGGTTGAATATGAAAACTCAACTGATCGCCGCGGTGACCTGTGCCTTCGCCTTCGCAGCGGGCTCCGTGCATGCACAATCCGGCGTCGTGACCATCTATAGCGCGGACGGTCTGCACGACGGCACGCCGAGCTGGTTCGGCAACCAGTTCGAAGCCTTCACGAAGGCAACGGGCATCAAGGTGCAATATATCGAGGCCGGGTCGAGCGGCGTGGTGGATCGCCTCGGCAAGGAGAAGTCGAATATTCAGGCCGACGTGCTCGTGACGTTGCCGCCGTTCATGCAAAAGGCCGCGGCCGACGGCCTGCTGCAGCCCTACTCGCCGGCTGGCGCCGACAAGATCGCCGCGCGCGACAAGGACGCCAAGGGGCTGTATGTCGCCATGGTCGACAACTACCCCACGTTCATCTACAACTCCGCGGTGCTCAAGAGCGCGCCCAAGGCCTACACGGATCTGCTCGCGCCGCAGTTCAAGCAGAAGGTGCAGTATTCGACGCCGGGCCAGGCCGGTGACGGCACCGCGCTGATGCTGCAGACCTTCCACGCGTTCGACGGCAAGGATGGCGGCTTCGCGTATCTGCGCAAGCTCCAGGTGAACAACCTTGGGCCGTCCGCCTCCACGGGCAAGCTCACGGCGCTCGTGAACAAGGGCGAACTCTACGTCGCCAACGGCGATCTGCAGATGAACCTCTCGCAGATGCGCGACAACCCGAACATTGCGGTCTTCTTTCCCGCAGGCCCGAGCGGGCGCCGCGCCACCTTCTCGCTGCCCTACTACATCGGTCTCGTCGCCGGCGCGCCGCATACGGACAACGGCAAGAAGCTGATCGACTTCCTGCTGAGCGCCGAGGCCCAGCAGGACGTGAGCAAGTCCGCCTATGGCATGCCCGTGCGCACCGACGTGCATCCCACCGACGCCAACTTCAAGACGCTCAGCGCGATGCTGCAGGGCGTCGAAATCTGGGAGCCCGACTGGAACCAGGTCATGCACGACCTGAAGTCCGACGTGGCAACTTACAACCAGGCGATCTCGAGCAACTAATGGCCAATACCTTCACCATGGAACGCGGGCCTGCGCAGCAGGCCCCCGCGGTGCCGGCGGCGGTTGCGCACGGCGCCAGCGGAATCGGCTTCGAGAATGTCTCGGTGACGTACGGCGGCCAGACCATTCTCGACTCGCTCACGCTCACCGTGAAGCCCGGCGAGATCGTCGCGCTCATCGGCCCCTCGGGCTCCGGCAAGACGACCGCGCTGCGGGCCGTCGCGGGCTTCGTGCAGCCGAGCGCGGGACGCATCGTGATCGGCGAGCGCGACGTGACGCGCTTGCCACCGTATGCACGCAACATCGGCATGGTCGTGCAGAACTACGCGCTTTTTCCGCACATGCGCGTGGAAGACAACGTCGCCTTTGGCCTGCGTGCACGCGGCACCGATGCGGACACGATCCGCTCGCGGGTGCCCGAGTGCCTCGGCCTCGTCGGCATGTCGAAGTATGCGAAGCGCTATCCGCGCGAACTCTCCGGCGGCCAGCAGCAGCGCGTGGCGATCGCGCGTGCGCTCGCCATCCAGCCCCAGGTGCTGCTGCTCGACGAACCGCTCTCCGCGCTCGACGCGCAGATCCGGCGCTCGATGCTCGACGAGCTGGCGAAGCTGCATCGCAGCCTGCCCTCGCTGACCGTGCTCTATGTGACGCACGATCAGACCGAGGCGCTCACGCTCGCGAACCACATCGGCATCATGCGCGACGGCAAGCTGGTGGCCCACGGCGAGACCCAGGGGCTCTACCGGCATCCGCCGAACCGTTTCGCGGCGGAGTTCCTCGGGCGTGCGAACGTGTTGCCGGCGCAACAACTGGAGCCCACGACCGACGGCTTCGCGCGGGTGCGCTGCGGCGACTTCTCGATCGTCGGGCGCAATCATCACGGCCTGCCCGCCGCCAGCGCGTGTTACGTGTGCGTGCGGCCGCACGACCTGCACTTCAGGCCGCGCACGGAAGCGTCCAATCGCGTGACGGGCGTCGTGCAGAGCGTGCAGTGGCTCGGCGAACTACACAGCGTCGTGCTCGATGTCGGCGGCGAGGCGCTGCGTCTCACGCGTGCGCCGCTCGAAAGTCCGCCGGAGCCCGGCACTGCGATGTCCGTTCATTTCGACGCGGCAGATGTCACGCTCGTACCGGAGGTCGAAGGCCATGGCTGATCTCGTCATTGCACCGCCCGCGCCGGCCGGCCGCTCCCCCGCCAGCTGGCGCGGCCTCTGGATCGCGCCGCCGCTCGTGGTGCTGGCGGCGATCTTCTTCTACCCGTTCGGCCTCATCGCGCTGCAGGCGCTGGGCGGCGGGGCCGACTCCAGCACCCACACGCTCACGCTCGCGAACTTCGCCGCCGTGCTGCATACGCGACAGTTCCTGAGCGGGCTTTATCACACGATCGCCATTGCGGTCAGCGCGTCGGCGGGCTGCCTCGTGCTGGGCTTCGTGTTCTCGCTCGTGATCGCGTTCGTGCCGTTTCCCGGCGCGCGCTTCGTCGGTCGCCTGATCGATACGTTCATCGCACTGCCAACCTTTCTCGTCGCGCTCGCCTTCACGTTCGTGTACGGCTCGGCGGGTCTGTTGAACCAGTCGCTGATGACGTTCTTCCACCTGAACCTGCCGCCCGTCGACTTCCTGTACACGCAGTGGGGCGTCGTGCTCTCCGAGGTCACGGTCTATACGCCGTTCATCATGCGCCCGCTGCTTGCCTGCTTCTCGCAGATCGACAACGCGCAGATCGAAGTGGCGAGCAGTCTCGGCGCGAAGCCGCTGCGCATCATCCGGCAGATCATCCTGCCCGCCGCGCTGCCCGCGCTGCTCGCCGGCGGCAGCCTCTGCCTGCTGCTGACCGTCAACGAGTTCGGCATCGTGCTGTTCATCGGTGCGAAAGACGTGATCACCCTGCCGCTGCTCATCTACGGCAAGGCGATTCAGGAGTTCGACTACACCACGGCCTGCGTGATCGCCGTCATCAACATCGCGCTGTCGCTCGGGCTCTACGCCTGCTACCGGACAGTCGTGTCACTTTGCGGAGGTCGCCGTGCTGCTTTGGGCTAAATGGGCAAAGGTGTCGACCTGGAGTGCGACGGCGCTGCTATTCGCCGCGATCTATGGATTGCCGGTCGCGATGATCGCGCTCGCCAGCGTGAGCGGACAGTGGAACGGCATCCTGCCGAGCCACCTCACGCTCGCCCACTACGCGCGGGTGTTCCACACCGATTCGGCCGACCAGTTGCGCGTGAGCGTGCTCACCGGGGCGCTCGCCAGCGCGGCGGCGCTCGTGAGCGGCACATGGGCGGCACTCGCGCTGCGCGGCATGAAGGGCATGCCGAAGCGCGTGCTCGACGTCGTCTTCTTCGTGCCGAGCGCGGTGCCGTCGGTCTCCATCGGGCTCGGGCTGCTCGTCGCGTTCAGCCAGCCGCCCGTGTTGCTCAACGGCACGGCGTCGATCGTGTTTCTCGCCCACTACCTGCTGATTTCGGCGTTCACGTATGGCAACGTGTCGGCGGGGCTCTCGCGGCTCGCGCCGGAGTACGGCGAGGTCGCCGAAAGCCTCGGCGCGCGACCGTTCTACCAGTTGACCCGCGTGACACTGCCACTCATCGCGCCGTATCTGCTGGCGTCGTTCAGCCTGAGCTTCGCGTTGTCGATGGGCGAGCTGGGCGCGACGCTGATGATCTACCCGCCTGGCTGGGTCACGCTGCCCGTCGGCATCTTCGCGCTGTCCGACCGTGGTGCGATCTTCGACGCGTCGACCCTCACGATGGTGCTGGGTGGCGGCACGCTCCTCGTGCTGCTCGCGCTCTCGCGCGTCTCGACCAAAGCGGCGGTGCGCTGATGAGCCCATCGAGCCTCGCATCGATGAACGCCCACAGCGAGCACGTGGACCGGGTGGTCGCCCAGTCGGAGAGCGACACGAACCTCACCGGCCGCCGCCGCGCATGGCAGCGCGAAGCGCTCGATGCGCGCAGCAGCGCGCTGCTCGCGCGCGATGCCGCGGCGTTCCTGCGCCAGTCGGTCTCTACGCCGTGCCTGAACGCCATTGCGAAGGCGGAAGGCATCTGGATCGAGGACGTCGCGGGCCGCCGCTACATGGACTTCCACGGCAACAACGTGCATCACATCGGCTATGGCCATCCGCGCCTCAAAGCCGCTATCGCCGCGCAGATGGATGCGCTGCCGTTCGCGCCACGCCGCTATGCGTGCGAGAGCGCGGTCCTGCTCGCCGAAAAGCTCGCCGCAATCGCGCCGGGCACGCTCTCCAAGGTGCTGCTGACGACTGGCGGATCCGACGCCAACGAAGTGGCGATCAAGCTCGCGCGCACGGCAACGGGGCGCTTCAAGACGCTCTCGTTCTGGGACGCGTTCCACGGTGCGGGGATCGGTGCATCCAGCCTCTCGGGCGAGGCGCTGTTCCGCTCGGGGCCGGCCGCGCCGCTCGTGGCGGGCTCCCAGCACGTGGCGCCGTTCGCCTGCTACCGATGCCCCTACGGGCACGACTGCGACGAGCGCGGCGCGCCGCGGCTCGACCAGTGCCGCATGGCTTGCGCGAACATGGTCGACTACGTGCTCGAGCGCGAAGGCGACGTGGCCGCCGTGATCGCCGAACCCGCGCGCTGCGTGCCTTATCTGCCGCCGCCCGGCTACTGGAAACGGGTGCACGAGGCCTGCCGCCGGCACGGCGCCTTGCTCATCTTCGACGAGATCCCGACCGGCCTCGGCAAGACGGGGCGCATGTTCGCCTGCGACCACGACGGCGTCGTGCCGGACATCCTCGTAATGGGCAAGGCGCTCGGCGGCGGCATCCTGCCGATCGCTGCCTGCATCGCGCGGCCCGAACTCGACGTCGCCGGCGACTGGGCCTTCGGCCACTACACGCACGAGAAGAATCCGGTCACCACGCGCGCGGCGCTCACCACGATCGAGATCATCGAGGACGAGGGGCTCGTCGAGAACGCCATGCGTGTCGGCGCGCTCGCGCTCGAGCGGTTGAACGAGATGAAGCGCCGGCTTCCCGCCATCGGCGACGTACGCGGGCGCGGGCTGATGCTCGGCATCGAACTCGTAAAGAGCCGCACGGACAAGACGCCCGACCCGGACCTGGCCGAGGCGGTGCTGTACCGCGCGCTCGATCGCGGCCTGTCGTTCAAGACCACGATGGGCAACGTCCTCACGCTCACGCCGCCGCTCACCGTCACGGCCACGCAGATGCTCGATGCGCTGACGATACTCGAGGAGGCGATCGAGGCAGGCGTGCAAGCGATGTAACCAAAAACAACACAAAGGAGGCGCCGGATGATCCTGATCGTGCTTCATCTCGCGGGCGGTGTCGCACTGCTCACATGGGGCCTGCACATGGTCGAGTCCGGGCTCATGCGCGCGTTCGGGGCGTCGCTGAGGCGCTTCATGGCGCGCAGCCTCGGCAACCGCTTCAACGCGTTCTGTGCGGGACTCGCGATCACCGGCGCGCTGCAGAGCAGCACGGCAACCGGCATGATCGCGTCGTCGTTCGCGGCGCGCGGCCTGATGGGCTCGGTGACCGGACTCGCCGTGATGCTCGGCGCGAACGTGGGCTCGACGCTGATCGTGCAGGCGTTCTCGCTCGACCTCAGCTGGATCTCGCCCGCGTGCCTGCTGATCGGCATGGCCTTGTTCGAGAGGGGCAAGGGCTCGCGCAACCGCGATATCGGCCGGGCATCGATCGGCCTCGGACTCATGCTGCTCGCGCTCACGCTGCTCGTCTCGACGGTGCAGCCCGCGGAAACCGCGCCCGCGCTGCGTACGGTGCTCGGCGCGCTGTCTGGCGAACCCGTGCTCAACGCCGCGCTGGCGTGCGTGCTCACATGGGCCGCGCATTCGAGCATTCCGGTCGTGTTGTTCGTGATGTCGCTCGCAAAGCTGCATACCGTGCCTCTCGACATCGCGATCGCCATGGTGCTCGGCGCGAACGTCGGCAGCGCGCTCAATCCGTACTTCGAGGCGGCGAAGGGCGACGACCTCAGCCGCCGCAGGCTGCCCGCCGGCAACCTGCTGCTGCGCGGCGGCGTGTGCGTGCTGCTGCTCGCCGTGTGCTCGCCGCTCGCGCGCCTGCTCGACACGCTGCCCGGCGACGCCAGCCGCACGATTGCCGATTTTCACACCGGCCTGAATGTCGCCATCGCGGTCGTGTTCATCGGGCTGCTCGATCCGGTCGCGCGACTGCTGGAGCGCATGATGCCCTCGCCCGCCGCGGGCGACGACGCGGGCTCGCCGCGCTACCTCGATGAAAGCGCCCTGCAGTCTCCGCCGCTGGCGCTGGCGTGCGCGGCGCGCGAAGTGATCAGGATGAGCGAGATCGTCGAGGCCATGCTGCGCGAGAGCGTGCCGGTGCTGCTCGCCAATGACCGCCGCGCGGTGAGCGATATCGCGAGCCGCGACGACACCGTGGACGTACTCCACGACGCGATCAAGCGCTACGTCACCGAACTGACCCGCGAGCCGCTCAGCGAGGAGGACCGGCGCTGGGCGTCGGACATCATGACCGCCGTGATCAATCTCGAGCATATCGGCGACATCATCGACAGGAATCTGCTCGAGATCGCACAGAAGAAGATCAAGATGCAGCTGAGCTTTTCGGCCGAGGGCACCGAAGAGCTGCGCATGCTGCACGACTCGGTGATCGACAGCTTTCGCCGCGCTCAGGCCCTGCTCGTGTCGGGGCGGACGCAGACCGCGGCGCAGCTCATTGCCGACAAGCAGGCCCTGCGGCAACTCGAACGATCGACGCGCGAACGCCACCTCGAGCGGCTGCGCGAAGGCCAGCCGGACAGCCTGGCCTCGAGTTCGCTGCACCTCGACGTGCTGCGCGATCTCGTGCGCATCCAGTCGCATATTTGCGCGCTGGCCTATCCCCTGCTGGAACGCGACAAGGCGGAGGAAGCGGCGGCGCAGACTTGAGCGTGCGCCGCTAGCCTGGCGGTTGCTATAGCGGCGCAAGCGCCGGTTGTGGTTGGTGATTCCGTGCCATCCACTCGCTGAAGAGCTTCACCTTCGGCTGATGTGCCACGCACTCGGGATAGACAAAGTAATAGCGCGCGCCCGTTTCGATCACCGTGTCGAACGGCATGACGAGCCGCTTCGCCACGAGGTCGTCATCGACCAGCGTGCGGTCGCCGATCGCGATGCCGAAGCCTTGCATGGCCGCGTTCGTCGCCAGGTCGAGTGTCTCGAAACTCGGCCCCAGGTTCGCGTCCACCTGGGTCGCGCCGACCTGATCGAGCCACTGTCGCCAGTCGCGATGGTCTCGCGTCGGGTGCAGCAGCGTGAATTGCGAGAGATCGTCGAACTGGGCGAGCGGCTTGCTGTTCAGCAGTTCCGGCGCGCACACCGGCGTAATCTGCTCGTCGAAGAGCGGCACCGCGTGAACATCGGCCCCTGGGGACGAACCGTAGATGATCGCGGCGTCGAACGGCTCGGCCTGGAAGTCGACGTCATGCTGCCAGGTTGCCGTGATCTGCACCAGCAAGTCGGGGTGCTCGCCCTGAAACCGCATGATGCGCGGCAACATCCAGCGCATGATGCAGGTCGGCACCTTCATGGCGAGATCGGTGCGCTGCCGCGTCAAGCGCGCCGACGTCTCCTCGATACGCGCGAGACCTTCCTTCACGACGGGCAGCAGCATCTCGCCTTCGGTCGTGAGGGTGAGCCCCTTCTTTCCCCTGATGAAAAGCGGAAACTTGTAGTAGTCCTCCAGCGAGAGGATCTGCCGGCTCACCGCGCCCTGCGTGAGACACAGATGTTCCGCGGCACAGGTGAAGCTGCGGTGGCGGGCAACCACTTCGAACACCTGCAGTGCGTTGAGGGGAGGAAGGCGTCGCATGGGATTCGCGTTTCCGGTTTGACGGAAGCGGCCTAGTGAAGGATCTTTGAAAGAAAGTCCTTCGCGCGGCTCGACTTCGGCTGCGCAAAGAACGCCTCCTTGAGATCGTCTTCGACGATACACCCCTGATCCATGAAGATCACGCGATTCGCCACCTTCTTCGCGAAGCCCATCTCGTGCGTCACGCACATCATCGTCATGCCTTCCTGGGCGAGTTCGACCATCACGTCCAGCACCTCGTTGATCATCTCCGGGTCGAGTGCCGAGGTTGGCTCGTCGAACAGCATGGCGATCGGGTCCATCGACAACGCGCGGGCGATCGCGACACGCTGCTGCTGACCGCCGGAGAGCTGGCCGGGAAACTTGTCCGCATGCGCGCGCAAGCCGACGCGATGCAGCAGCCCCAGGGCCTTTTGCGCAGCCTCGTCCTTCTGCCGGCCAAGCACCTTCACCTGCGCGAGCGTGAGGTTTTCGGTAATCGACATATGCGGGAAGAGTTCGAAGTGTTGAAAGACCATGCCCACTTTCGAACGCAGTTTCGACAGATTGGTCTTCCTGTCGCCCACCGACTCGCCGTTGATCATGATCTCGCCGTTCTGAAACGGTTCGAGGCCGTTGACCGTCTTGATGAGCGTCGATTTTCCCGAGCCCGACGGCCCGCACACCACGACGACTTCGCCTTTTTTCACTTCCGTCGTGCAGTCGGTGAGCACCTGGAACTGACCGTACCACTTCGATACGTTGCTAATGGTAATCATGTGGAAACCTGCTTCTGAAAAGCGTTGAAGTTCATGCGTTCAGCGGTGACGGGCACGCTGGTAGCGGCCTTCGAGCACGCGCGCATACCACGTGAGCGGAAAACACATCGCGAAGTACAGCAGTGCGACCATTGCGTAGATCGGGAACGGACGAAATACGGCGTTCGTGATCATGGTTCCGGTCTTGGTCAGCTCGGTCAGGCCGATGATCGACGTGAGCGCCGTACTCTTCACCACCTGCACGAGAAAGCCAACCGTGGGCGGCACGGCGATCTTCCATGCCTGCGGCCAGACGACGTAACGCAGTTGCTGAGGCCAAGTCATGCCGAGACTGGCCGCGGCGCTCCACTGCCCTCGTGGCACGGCTTCGACGCAGCCGCGCCAGATGTCGGCCAGGTAGGCGCTCGTGTACAGCGTGAGCGTCACCGTTGCGGCCAGCCACGGCGACACTTCGATTCCCACGAGCGGCAGCCCGAAGAACGCGAGAAAGAGCTGCATCAGCAGTGGCGTGCCTTGAAACAGCTCGACGTACAGCACGGCGATGCGACGCAGCCAGGCCAACGGCGACACGCGCATGGCCAGCAGCACGAGGCCCGCGACGCCGCCCCCAACGAATGCGCAAAGCGAGAGCAGGACGGTCCAGCGCGCGGCGAGCAGCAGATTGCGCGCGATATCCCAGAGAGTGAACTCGACCATTACGGACGCTCCTTCGAAAGGCCGGATGCCGCCATGCGGGCGCGACCGGAAAACCACGCGCGCAGGGTTGTGCGCGAGGCGCCGGCGCCGCGCGCCGTGCGTCCGGCGAAGAGGCCCTTGCCGAGCCGGTTGATGAGCAGCCGCAACACGATCGACAGCAGCAGGTAGATCACCGTGACGATCACGTAGCTCTCGAACGAACGGAAGTTGCGCGACTGGATGAAGTTGGCTGCGTAGGTCAGGTCGGGCACGGAAATCTGCGAGACGACGGCCGAGCCGAGCATCACGATCAGCACCTGGCCCAGCAGTGCCGGGAAGACGTTGGCGAGCGCCTGGGGCAGCACGACATGGCGGAAAACCTGCCGCCCCTGCAAGCCGAGCGCCATGGCCGCCTGGCGCTGGCCGCGAGGGACCGAGTCGATGCCGGCGCGCACGATCTCGGTCGCGTAGGCGCCCAGATTCACGGTCATCGCCAGTACCGCCGCCTGCATTTCGTTGATTTGCACGCCCAACGCCGGCAGCCCGAAAAACACGAAGAACAGCTGCACGAGAAAAGGCGTATTGCGGATCAGCTCGACGTAGGACGCCACCAGCGCGCGCACCCACCTCGGGCCCGCGACGGCAAGGCTCGCGCCGGCAATGCCGAGCACGCCGCCCAGCACGGTCGAGACGGCAGTCAGGCCGAGCGTCACTTCCACGCCGCGCGCGAGCATGCCCGCGTAAAGACCGAAGTCACTAAAGTCGAATGTGTAAGTCATCGCTGCGCCGTCTGTCGTCAGGTAAGCGGGAGCCGGAGCGCATCAAAGACTGGCCGGCAGCGGAGCACGCAGCCACTTGAGCGAGATGGCATTCATCGAGCCGTCCTTCTTTGCGGCCGCGATGGCGTCATCGACCTTCTGTTTCAGGCGCGGCTCGTTCTTGTTCAGGCCCACGTGATCTGGCGAGCTGAACAACGAGAACTTCTGCTCGGGATCGTTGGCGGGATGACGGGCCATGATGGTCGCGCCAACGTCATTGCCAACCACGAGCAGTTGGGCCTGACCGGACAGGAAAGCGGAAATCGCGCCGTTCGGGTCATCGAAGCGCTTGATGACCGCTGAGGGCGGCGCCACCTTGGACACACTCAGATCTTCGAGCGTGCCGCGCGCAACGGCGACCGTCTTGCCGGCCAGATCGCCCGCATTCTTCACCGCCAGCGATTTCGGACCGAATACCGCGAGATAGTAAGGCGCATACGGCTGCGAAAAGTCGATCACCTTCGCGCGCTCGGGCGTCTGGCCGACCGAGAGCAGCATATCCGCCTTGTGATCCGCCAGATAGGCCATGCGGTTGTCGCCCGTCACCTGCACGAGTTCGACCTTTGCATTCAGGGCCTTGCCGATCAGATTGGCCACGTCGATGTCGTAGCCCTGCGGCTTCATGTCGGGCCCGATCGATCCAAACGGCGGATAGTCCTCGAAGACGCCGACACGCACGACACCCGATTTCGCAATCGTGTCGAGGGCATCCGCGTGCGCGAGCGGTGCGAACGCGCTGAGGCCAGCCATGCCGGCCAGCGCGAAGGCTGCGATGGTGCGAGCCGCCAGGCGCTGCACGGGGTTCGTGGTGACGTGAGTGGTGTTCATGACGATGTCTCCTTCCAGCTGCTTCTTTGGGGGTAAAAAATATCAACGCGAATTTTTAGTGCGCGGTATGCGCCGGAATCAGCCTGCACGCGTGGGCCGGCATCTCGGCCAGCACCGGCCGCCCCACTTCGAGGTCCGGCGTCTCGCGGGGTGTGGTGGCGGCGGTGAGCGTGAAGCCGTCGCAATCGATCGTTGCTTCGATCTGCGCGCCCACGTCGCGAACGAACGTCACCTTGCCGGCGACGACGTTCGGGCCGGGATCCGCCGTCATGGGCCGCACACACACGTCCTCCGGGCGAATCAGCAGGCGGATGTCGCCCGAGCGCTCCGGCGCGCGCAGCGCGGCATTGACGGCGATCCGCTGGCCGCCCGGCAGCGCGATGCCGGCATCGGCTTCGAGCGTCACGGGCAAGATGTTGCCGAGGCCGATGAAGTCCGCCACGAATTCGTTCACGGGATCGCGGTAAATGTCGAGCGGCCTGCCGACCTGGGCGATACGCCCTTTCTGCATCACCACGATCTCGTCGGCCATCGTCATCGCTTCGCGCTGGTCATGCGTGACCATGATCGTCGTGATGCCAAGCCGCTGTTGCAGCAGGCGAATCTCGACCTGCATCGCTTCACGCAGCTTCGCGTCGAGCGCCGAGAGCGGCTCGTCGAGCAGCAGCAGTTTCGGCGACGAGGCAATCGCCCGCGCAATCGCCACGCGCTGGCGCTGGCCGCCGGAAAGCTGCGTCACGGGCCGGTTTGCCATGTGCGGAAGCTGGATCAGTTCGAGCAGTTCGGCCACGCGCTTTGCTTGTGCGCTCTTGTCGACGCCGCGCAAACGCAGCGGATAGGCAACATTGGCGGCAACGGTCATATGCGGGAACAGCGCGAGCGACTGAAACACCATGCCGAAGTCGCGCCGGTTGGCCGGCACCTGCGTGAGGTCGCGCCCCGCGAACAGCACCGATCCGGAAGTCGGCGTCTCCAGGCCCGCGATGATACGCAGCAGGGTTGTCTTGCCGCAGCCGGAAGGCCCGAGAAAACACACCAGCTTGCCGTCCGGAACATTGAGATCGATGTGGTCGACCGCGAACGCGTTGTGAAAGCGCTTGGTGATGGCCTGCAAAGACAGATGAGTCATGAGAGTTCCTTTGTGCCCGGGGACCGCGTGAGAGGCGGCGATCAGAGCGCCACGCCTGCGTCGCCGACGAGCTTTTCGAGCAGCCAGATCAAGGCGAAGTCGATCAGCACGATGAAGACCGCGAACGAAAACACGGTTGGATCGAGCGACGAAACGGTGCGGCTGTAGAGCCAGACAGGCAGCGTCATCGTGTTGATGCCATAGAGGAAGAACGTCACCGTGAATTCGTTAAACGAAATGATGAACGCGAACAGCATGCCGGCGAGAATGCCGGGGCGCATGAGCGGCAGCACGACGTCGACGAGCGCGCGCCGCGGGCTTGCGCCCATCACGCAGGCGGCTTCCTCGAACTCCGGTCCGATCGATGCAACCGATGCCGCGCAGTTCTTCACCGTGAACGGCAGCGCCAGGATCACGTGCGCAATGACGAGCCGCCCCACGCCCAACTCCACCGGCAGGACATTGAAGACGAGCAGCAGCGAAAGCCCCAGCATCACGAGCGGATAGACGAGCGGCAGCGCGACCAGTTGCTCGATCACGGCCTTGCCGCGAAAACGGTAGCGCGAGAGTGCGTAGGCAGCGGGCACGGACACGGCGGTGGCGATGAACATCGTCGAGACCGCAACGATGAGGCTCGTCGTGAGCGCGGTGCCCATGGACAGCACGTCGCTCGCGTCGGGCGACACGAAGGTGTGCCAGGCAGCCCGGTACCAGTGCAGGCCGAAGCTCTGCGGCGGAAATTCGAGCGTGTCGGCATTGCCGAACGACATCGTGATCATCGTCAGGATCGGCAGCGCGGCGAGAAAGAGCACGATCGTCGCGCACCATCCCGTCACGCGGCTGAGGCGGCCGGGCATCGTCAGGGGCATACGCAAGGCATTCATGAGCGGGACTCCGCGTGGCGTTGCAGGTTGCGCACCAGCCGTTGCGAGATGGCCATCACCGCAAGCGTCGCGGCCATCAGAACGACACCCGAGGCAGACGCCGCGGGCCAGTTCAGCAACGGCGCGACCTGATCGTGCACGAGCACGGCGAGCATCGGCACGCGGCGGCCGCCCAGCAGCAGCGGCACCGCGAACGCGCTCGCGTTATAGGCGAACACGAGCAACGCGCCTGAGACGATGCCGGGCATCGCCAGCGGCAGCATCACGTGGCGCAGCGTCTGCCAGCGGCTCGCGCCGAGGGTAGCCGCCGCCTCTTCGTACGAGCGCGACACCGCGCGCATCGCGCTCGAGATGGGCAGCACGGCGAGCGGAAAAGCCGTTTGAATCAGTCCGAGCAGCACGCCGTTCTCGCGATACAGCCACATCACGGGACGCCCGATCAGGCCGGTGGCCATGAGCACGTGATTGACGAGGCCCGCCGGCCCCAGCATCACGAGCCATCCGTAGCCCTGCAGCAGCAGGTTGACCAGCAGCGGCAGCAGCACGCCGGCCAGCAGGAGGCGCCGCGCGGTGCGCGATTGCGTACGTGCCATCGCGAGTGCTACGGGAATCGCCAGCACGACGGCGACGATCATGCTCTGGAAGGCCAGCCGCAAGGTCAGCCAGAGCGAGCGCAGGAAGTAGGCGTCTCCGAGGTCGACGTAATTCTGCAGTGTGAAGGCATGCCACTCATTGCCTGGTACACCGAAGCTCATGCGCAGCACGGCGAGCGCCGCCGCGATCAGCACAGCGAGAAACGCGAGGATCGGCGCGAGCAGCAGCAACGGCGGCACGCGCGGCAGCGCCGTTGCGGTGGCGGGCTGGGCCGTCGACTCGCCGGCCTGCGCCGGCGTGCCCGCGCGATGTGAAGAGAGGGCTGACATGGCGCTCACGCGGAAAAGATCTCGGTGAAGCGCTTGATCCACGCAGGCTGCAACGCGGCGAGCGCCTTGTCGTCGTGAAGCACGGCCTTCTCGGCGATCTGCTGGGGCGACGGTACGAAGGCGCGGCTTTCGGCGGGAATGATCGCGCGCGAGTTCACCGGACCGTTGAGCACGTCGGCGGCCATGCGGCCCTGCACGCCGGCATCGAGCGAATGATTGATGAACGCGTGGATGAGATCGATATCGCCGGGATGCGACTTCGGAATCACCGTAAACATCAGCTGGGTTGCGAAGCCCTCTTTCATGCCGTAAGTCACGGCCATCTTGTACTCGGGCTTGCGGATCTGCTCCGGGAAGAATGCCGGTGCATAGATGCCGCCGATGTCGAGCGAGCCGGTGCGGAACAGGTCGGCGACCTGGTTCGGATTTTCGCCGAGCGTCAGCACGCGGTCCTTCAACTGGGCGAGCTTCTTGAAGCCCGGATCGATATTCTGCTGCGAGCCGCCCGCCATCTTCGCGGCGATGATCGCGAGATCGACCGCTTCCGCCCATTCGGGCGGCGGCAGGAACAGGCGTCCCGCATACTTCGGATCCCAAAGGGCTTCGTACGTCGAGGGCGCGGTCTTCACGGTGGACGTGTTGTAGATGAGACCGTCCGACCACAGCAGGTAGCCGACGCCGAATCCATTGGCGCCCGTGCGGTATTGCGGCGCGACGTCTTTGAGGTTCGGCAGCTTGTTCAGGTCCGGCTTCATCAGCAGGCCCGCATCGGCGAGACCGGAGGCGCCGACCCCGGCAAGCGTGATCACGTCGTAGGTGGGCCGGTCGCCTGCCGCCTTGAGTTTCGCGACCATGCCGGAGGTGCCATCGGCGCGGTCGGCGATGACCTGCGCGCCGGTCTTCTGGCTGAACGTGGCGGCGATGTTGCGCAAAGCCGCCGCGCCGGTGTCGTCGGACCAGGTGAGCAGCCGCAGGGTCTTGCCCGCATAGCTCTTCTCCTGTGCCCTGGCAGTACTGATGAATGGCATGGGCAGCGCCGATGCCGCCAGAGCCGTGCCGATTGCCTTAATGGCCTGCCTTCTCCCCAGCTTGATCCCCTGCATGGTCATCTCCTGATTGAACCGTATGGGCGCTGCCCAATGCGCGCTGCCATTACCTGAATTCACGCGAACGTGCTGCGTGAATGGACTCTACGTGCGTCAAAAACCCGCAACAAACGAAATCTCTGCATGCGCGCCATGACAAAAGCTCATGCACCGCGAACGCATTCCGGCGCGCCGGCGGCCCCGGCGGGCATGAGCACCTGTTTGATTTCCTGAAAGGCGGCGAGCCCGAACGGACCCAGCTCGCGCCCGATGCTGCTGCGCTTGTAGCCGCCCCATGAGGTCTGAGGAAAGATGACCTGCGGCGCGTTGATCCACACGACGCCCGCTTCCAGTTCGGCCGCCACTCGCCTGCCCCGCCCGGCGTCGCGCGTGACGACCGTGGCGACCATGCCGAACTCGGTGTCGTTGGCCGCGCCGATGGCCTCGTCCTCGCTATCGAAGCTGCGCAGGCACAGCACGGGGCCGAAGATCTCCTCGCGCCACAGCGGGCTTTCGACCGGAATATCGACGAACAGGGTCGGTTTCACGAAGTAGCCGGGACCGGCCGGCGCCTCGCCTTCGATCACGAGACGCGCGCCGTCGGCCTTGCCGCGCGCAATGTAGCGCTGCACGCGTTCGTATTGCGCGCGGTTGGTGAGCGGCCCCATCTGCACGCCGGGCTGGAATGGATCGCCCACGACCGTGTGCGTTGCGCGGTCGGCGAGACGCGCGGCGAGCGCGTCCGCTATCGGTCGCTCGACCAGCACGCGCGACGTGGCCGAGCACATCTGGCCGCCATTGAAGAACGCGCCGCCAGCCACAAGGTCGGTGGCGAGATCGAGGTCCGCATCGGCGAACACGATGATGGAGGACTTTCCGCCCAGTTCCAGACTCACGCCCTTGATGGTGTCCGCAGCGGTCTTCATGACCTGCGCGCCAACGGCGGTGCTGCCGGTAAAGGAAACCTTCGCGACGAGCGGGTGTGCCGCCAACGGCGCCCCGACTTCGGTGCCCGTGCCCGTCACGACGTTGACCACGCCCCCCGGCACACCGGCGTCCGCAATGATCGCAGCGAGCGCCAGCTCGGGCAGCGGCGTGATTTCGGAGGGCTTGAGAATGACCGTGCAGCCGGCCGCGAGCGCGGGCGCGAGCTTCCACGCCGTGGTGACCATCGGGAAATTCCATGGCACGATCAGCGCGACCACGCCTGCTGGCTCGCGCCGGACGCTCGCCTGATAGTCGTCGCTGGGAATTGCGACCCCGGACTCGCCGATTGCGTCGAGTTGTTCGGCGAGCCCCGCGTAGTACTCGAAGGTGGCGATCACGTCGCTCACGTCGATTCGCGCTTCCTCCAGCGGTTTGCCGTTGTTGAGCGACTGCAGCGCCGCCAGATGCTCGCGCCGGTCGCTCACGCCGCTCGCGATCGCACGAAGCAAGCTGGCACGCTGCGCGCCGGTTGTCTTCTTCCAGGTGCGGAAGGCCCGTGCGGCGGCACGCACCGCGCAATCGACATCGGCGGCGTTGCCGGCCTCGACCTGGGCAATCGTTTCCTCGGTCGATGGGTTGACGACCGGCAGAAGCTTCCCGCCCTCGCCCGCGCACCAGAAGCCGTCGATGTAGAGCTGCGTACGCAGCTCGAACCCTTCATGCTGTTTCATGCCGGCACCCGCGCAAACCAGTCGGCTTCGTTCACTTCGATCACTGTCGGGATGTCGCGCGACACGGCCTGCTGCAGCTCGGCGGCAAGCGCATCGGGCGTATCCACGCGAGCAGCCACGCAGCCGAAGCCACGCGCCAGCGCGAGGAAATCCGGCGTGTGGATATCGACGCCGACCGGCACGATGTCGCGCGCCGTCATGTAGCGGCGTATCTCGCCGTAGCCGAAGTTGTTCCACAAGAGCACCACCACGGGCACCCTGGCTTCCACGGCGCTGGCGAGTTCCGGCAGCGTGAACTGCAGCCCGCCGTCGCCGATCAGGCAAACCACGGGGCGGTCGGGCGCGGCGAGCTTCGCGCCAATCGACGCGGGAAGTCCATAGCCCAGCGTGCCGTAGCCGGTCGACGAGTTGAACCATGAACGCGGCTGCGGTGCGTCGTGCACGAAGTTGCCCGCATACACGGGGCTGGTCGAGTCGCCCGCGATGATGACGTGTGGCAACGCCGCGGTGATCGTCTCGACAAGGCGCTTCTGCGAGCGTGTCGGCGCGTCGTAGCCGGCCTCCACGGCCTGCCGCGCGAGCGCAACCCGCTGCGCGCCCCAGTCGCGCTGACGCGCCGACATGATGCCTTCATGCAGCCGCGTCGACAGGCTGCCAAGCGCTTGCCGCGAATCGGCGGCGATGGCCACGTCGGGACTGAAGTTGCGCATCAGTTGCTGCGCGTCGATGTCGATGCGGATCAGCCGGCCCTCGATCGAAAAGCCGCCGTCGAACACCACGTCGTAGTCGGTTTCGCCCAACTCGGTGCCGACCGCGAGCACGACGTCCGCCTCGCGGGCCAGCGCCCGCGTGGGCGGCAGCGATTGCGTCGAGCCAAGCAGCAGCGGATGCTCCGGCGGCAGCAGGCCCTTGGCATTGATCGTCAGCGCAACCGGCGCCTGCAGCCGCTCGGCGAGTTCCTGCAGTTCGGCCGCGGCGTGCAGCGCGCCACCGCCTGCGAGAATCAGCGGACGTCGCGCCGTGGCAAGCAGGTCTGCGGCCGCAGCGAGGGCCGCCGGGCACCCCGCCGGCCTCGCCGGCAGCGCGGCCGGCAGCAGGTTCATGCCGCGAGCGGGCGCGACGATCACATCCAGCGGAATCTCGATGTGCACGGGCCGCGGCCGCGCACCGCCGAAAACGGCGAATGCCCGGGCCAGCACCTGGGGCAGCTCCGCAGCATCGAGCAGCGTGTGCGAAAACGCGGTGAGCCCGGCGAACACGTCGCGCTGCGACGGCAGTTCGTGCAGGCGTCCGTCTCCGTTACCGAGTTCGCGGCGTGCATTTACACTCGATATCACGAGCATCGGAATGGAGTCGGCATACGCCTGCGCCATCGCGGTCGCGATGTTCGTCATGCCCGGCCCCGTGATGATGAAGCACACGCCAGGTTTTCCGGTCACGCGTGCATAGCCGTCCGCCATGAAGCCCGCACCCTGCTCATGGCGCGGCGTGACGTGGCGAATGGACGAAGCCGCGAGACCCCGATAAAGCTCGACCGTATGCACGCCCGGAATGCCGAACACGTACTGGACGCCGTATCCTTCGAGCAGGGTGACGAGTGCCTCGCCGCAGGTTTGGCCCGTTGTATTGGGCCACTGAATTGGCCGCGCGCCGGCTTCCTCGAAGCTGGCGGTGAATTCCGGATAGTTCATGGATGGTCGCGTTCCTGGTTGGTACCGCCCGATGCCGATGCCGGCCCGGCTGGCCTATGCACATGCATCTGCGTCGTTGTCCAAACCATTCTCAGCGGCGCCGCGCGGCGCGGACAATCGATATGTTTTCATGAGGTGCATGAGCTTCTTGCATGACCTGAGGAAAACCCGCCTATGCATGGCGAGGTGCGAGGGTTTACGCCGATCCATGACGGGAGGACATGCGTCGCATGAAAATATTTCGGTTGTTCGTGTCCCGCCGTCGCGCGGAAAATGCATTCACCGAATGCTTTTAAGCAACTGACTGAATACAACTGGAGCGAATCATGAACACGGAATATTTCCAGCCCCTGGGCGGCAACGCGATGCCGCGCTGCGGCGGGATCGCGACGATGATGCGACTGCCCAACGTGGAGAGTGCCGAAGGGCTCGATGCCTGCTTCGTGGGCGTGCCGTTCGATCTGGGCACATCGAATCGCACCGGCGCGCGCTACGGGCCGCGCCAGATTCGCACCGAATCGGTGTTGCTGCGCCCGTACAACATGGCGACACGCGCCGCGCCGTTCGATTCGCTGCGCGTCGCGGATATCGGCGATGTCGCGATCAATCCGTACAACCTCCCCGATTCGATCGCCCGGATCGAGACGGCCTACGACGCGATCCTGAGCCACGGTGCTACGCCGATCACGCTAGGCGGCGACCATACGATCACGCTGCCGATCCTGCGTGCCATTCATCGCAGGCACGGCAAGGTCGGCCTGATACACGTCGACGCTCACGCTGACGTCAACGACACGATGATGGGCGAGAAGATTGCGCACGGCACGCCGTTTCGCCGCGCGGTCGAGGAAGGTCTGCTCGACTGCCAGCGCGTGGTGCAGATCGGCTTGCGCGGCACCGGCTACGCCGCCGAAGACTTCGACTGGTGCCGCGAACAGGGTTTTCGCGTAGTGCAGGCCGAGGAGTGCTGGAACCGCTCGCTCGAACCGCTGATGGCAGAGGTGCGCGAGCAGGTTGGCGGAGGGCCGGTGTATCTGAGTTTCGATATCGACGGCATCGACCCGGCGTACGCGCCCGGTACCGGCACGCCGGAGATCGCTGGATTGACGGTCCCGCAAGCCCTCGAGATCATTCGTGGCGCATGGGGGCTCGACCTGGTGGGCGCCGATGTGGTCGAAGTCGCGCCGCCGTACGATCCGTTCGGCACCACCGCCCTGCTTGCCGCCAATCTCGCATATGAAGCGCTGTGCGTGCTGCCGCGTGTGAAGCGCCGCGCGTGAGTTGGGTGCGCCGAAACCGTCTTAAAGCATCAATGGCATTTACGGCAGCGTCACCGATGGTGATACTTCGAATCCACCTCATTGATCGCCGCGACGTTCCCCGCGCTACGCCCGTTTTCGTCGAACGTGTTGTCGAGAAACGCATCGGCAATGGCCTTGGCCACTTCCGGCCCGATCACGCGCGAGCCCATTGTGATGATCTGCGCGTTGTTCGAGAGCGCCGCGCGCTCCGCGGAGTAAGTGTCGTGGCACAACGCGGCGCGAATGCCCGGTACCTTGTTCGCCGATATGCTGACACCGATGCCCGTGCCGCATACGAGAATCGCGCGATCGTATGTGCCGCTGATTACGCCGGATGCCACGCGGTCCGAGAGATTGGCGTAAAACTCGTTCGGATTCGCTTCGTTGCTCGACACTTCGAAAACGTCGTAACGATCTTTCAGATAGTCGGCCAGCACCCGGGCCAATCCGACTCCGGCACTGTCGCCTCCAATGGCCACTTTCATGACGATCTCCTTGAGAATAAGGGTTGGCAAGCCCGCATCGAGGTCAGAGCACTGCCCCGACGCGCTTCAATATGTCCAGATACCCGCTCACATCCCACGCCGAACGACCGATGAAGAGCCCGTCGATATTCGGGCAGGCGGTGAGCTCCGCGCAGTTGCCGGGGTTGACCGAGCCGCCGTACAGGCACGGGATGCGGCGGCCGAGAATCGCCTGCGCGACCTGACTGATTTCCGCTTGTCGCGCATCGGCGTACTCGGGGCTGGCGGGAACACCGTGTTCGCCGATGGCCCACACCGGCTCGTACGCGAGCAGAATCGGCGCCGCGCGCTGTTGCGGGCTGAGTCTTGCCAGTGCACCGCGGACCTCGCCAGCCAGCACTTCTGCGGCGCGGCCGCTTTGCTTGTCCTCTAGCGTCTCGCCAATACAGATCAACGGCGTCAGCCCATGGCGCACGGCCGCCTCGACCTTGAGGCCAACGGTGTCGTCGGTTTCGCCGAAATGCTCGCGCCGTTCGGAATGACCGAGTTCGACGAGGTCCATGCCGCAATCGACCAGCATCGGCGGCGCTATCTCACCGGTCCAGGCGCCGTGCTCGGCCCAGTGCATGTTTTGCGCGCCGACCTTGATGTCGGTCTCCGCAAGAATGGATTTGACTTCCCGAATCGCGGTGAAAGGCGGAATCACGAAGCACTGAATTCGCGGGTCGTCGGGGCTGGCAAGCATGCGCTCGGCAAAAGCGATCGCTTCCGCCAGCGTCTTGTTCATCTTCCAGCTCGTGCCGACCCAAAAGAGGGAATCAGTCATGGCTACCTTGTTGCGCCTATGCGCTCACGTCTCACGGCGCATGTCGCGCCGGAACCGGCGGCAGTGACTCGAGCCGCCAGTCCGGCACATCGATCAATACGCCAGTCGACTCACTTCGACAGCACGAACGGTGCGGTGTACTTCGACGCGTTCGCCTTGGTGATCAGCACGCAGTCGAACAGCTGCTTCTCGCTCGATGCGCCCGTCTTGCCAGTTTTCAGGTACTGGTCGGCTTCCTGCACCGCCTTGGCGGAGAACTCGGCGACCGGTTGCAGCACGGTGTACTGCAACTCGCCGGCCTTGACCGCATCGACCGCTGCGGGCGAACCGTCGAAGCCGCCGACCTTCACGCTCTTGAGCTTGCCGGCCTGCTTGAGCGCGGCGATCGCGCCGAGCGCCATTTCGTCGTTGCCGCTGATGACACCGATCACGTCCGGATGCGCCTGCATCAGGCTCTGCGTGGCGTTGAAACCTTGCGTGCGGTCCCAGTTGGCCACTTGCGAGCCCACCATCTTCAGATCCGGATACTGGCTCAGCACCGATTTGTAGCCGTTCGAGCGCGTCGCGGCGTTGTTGTCGGACGGCGCGCCGAGCAGTTCGACGTAGTTGCCTTTCGAGCCGACGTCCTTGACCCATTGCTGGGCACCCAGGGCGGCGCCTTGAGCGTTGTTCGACACCAGCTGCGCCTTGGCGAGGCCCGGCTGATTGATTTCCGCATTGACGAGGAACACTGGAATCTTCGCGGCGATCGCCTTCTTCACGGCGCCAACGGAACCGCTCGCGTTGGCCGGGTCGAGAATGATCGCGACCGACTTGTTGGTGATGGCGGTGTCGATCTGCTGACTCTCGGTATTCGTGTCGCCCTTCGATGCGGAAACATTGGCGGTGTAACCGAGCTTTTTGGCTTCGGCGGAGGCGATGTTGCCCTCGGCAAGCCAATACGGGTTCGCAGGATCGTTGACGATGATGCTGATGAGGCCGCCGGCTGCGTGAGCCTGTCCGGCGAACAAGGGCGCGGCCAGAACCAAGGCAGCAAGGATGGTGGTCTTTGTCTTGAAGGTCATGAGTTGTCTCCTCCTCAGTGGATGATGGTGTAAAGCGTCAATTCACTTCTCGCTTGCCGGCCGTACGGCTCAAGCCTTGCCGCCGCCTTGCGAAGAAGCCAGTTGTCCACCGGTCGGCGCGGGACGCTTGACACGGCGGCGATATTGAATGGCATTGAGCAACACCGCGAGGACGATGACCGCGCCGGTGAATACGGTTTGCCAGTAAGACGAAATGCCGATGATCACGAGACCGTCGGACAGAAAGCCGATCACGAATGCGCCGAGCAGCGTGCCGCGGATATTGCCGGTGCCGCCCATCAGCGACGCGCCTCCGATCACCACGGCCGCGATGGCCGTCAGTTCGTAGCTCGTGCCCGCCGTCGGACCGGCGGAGGTGAGCTGCGAGGACAGAATCAGGCCGGCGATCGACGCGCAGATGCCCGAGAGCATGTACACGCTGATCTGCACGTGCTTCACCGGCACGCCGGAGAGTTCCGCCGCGCGAGCGTTGCCGCCCGAGGCATACAGCCAGCGGCCAAATGCCGAGCGATTGAGCATGAGGCTGCAAAGCACCGCGATCACCACCAGGATCAGCACGCCCACCGGCACGTTGAACAGCCGGTCGAAGCCAAGCCAGTCGAAACCGGTATTGCCCAGATCGGCCTGTCCGCCGAGGTTGTTGTAGGTGAGACCGTTGGTCATCAGCAGCGCGAACCCGCGCACGACATACATGACGCCGAGCGTGGCGACGAAGGCCGGCACCCGGAAGCGCGCGATGAGAATCCCGTTGATGAGGCCAATGAGCGCGCCGAGCGCGCAGCACAGCACGACCACCACCCACACCGGCGGATACACCACGACGCCGAGCATGTTCAGCGTCACGCCCTGCATGAAGAATCCCGCGACGACACCGGAAAGTCCGAGCGTGGAGCCCACCGAGAGGTCGATCCCCCCGTTGATGATCACGAGCAGCATGCCGATCGCAAGGATCCCGTAAATGGCCACGTGCGAGGCCATGGTCAGGAAGTTTTCTAGTGCGAAATAATTAGGTGACAGAAAGGAAAAGATAATGACAATGGCGATCAGCGCGAAAAACGCACGTCCTTCGAGCAGGATCTTGCCGAAGTCAAGCCCTTCTCCGCCGAAGCGACTGGATCTCGGTGTTTTGGCGGCATGGTTCATGTTGAATGTCTCCTGGCATTGCTACGATCAGACAACCACGGCTTCGCCCGAGGCGGCCATGATGTCGTCCTTGTTGGCATCCGGTCCGAATTCGGCGGATATCTTGCCGCGCCGCATGACGATGATGCGATGCGCGACGCTCAGACACTCCCCGACTTCCGAAGTCGAATAGACCACGGCCAGACCTTGCTTCGCGTTTTCCGCGAGCAGACGAAACACTTCCGCTTTCGCGCCGATGTCGATGCCGCGGCTGGGTTCGTCGAGCAGGATGACTTTCGGGCCGGTCGCCAGCATCTTGCCGATCACCACCTTCTGCTGATTACCGCCCGAGAGCGAACGGATCGATGCCCCCGCTCCCGAGGTCTTGACGTGCACGTTGCGGATCGATTCGCCTACGAGTTCGCGTTCGGCGCCAGGCGACATCAGGAATCCCTTCACGAAGGAGCGGATGCTCGCGAGCGACATGTTCGAGCCCACGCTCATGGTCGGCACGAGGCCATCGCGCTGCCGGTCCTCCGGCACCAGCACGAGACCCTTCGCGATGCGCCCGCTAATGCTCAGCGACGCCATGTCCTCGCCTTCGAGCAGGACCTTGCCGCCTGTGACGGGAAGGTGCGTGCGCCCGGCCACCGCTTCGAGCAGTTCCGTGCGGCCTGCGCCCATCAAGCCGTAGATGCAGACGATTTCACCGGCGCGCACCTTGAGCGACAGATGATCGACCACCGAGGTGCCCGTGCCCGATTCGTCGGCGACGCTGATGTCGTCGATATCGAGCGCGACGTCGCCGAACGCGTAACCCGTCGGCGGCGAGCCGAGATCGAAGTTCTCGCCGACCATGTTGCGCACGATCCAGCCTAGATCGATGTCCTTGCGCTGCGCCGTGGCGGTGATCCTGCCGTCGCGCAGGACCACGGCGTAGTCCGTGACCTGCAACGCCTCTTCGAGATGATGCGAGATGTACACGATCGACACGCCGCGGCTCGTCAGGTCGCGAATCACCTTGAAGAGCACCTCGACCTCGGAAGCGCTCAACGCGGACGTCGGCTCGTCCATGATGAGGATGCGCGAGTCGACCGAGAGCGCACGGGCGATCTCGACCACCTGCTGCTGGCCGAGGCGCAGGTCGTGGACCAGCGTCATCGGGTCGATCTCTTCTTCGAGGTCGACCATCAGTGCCTGCGTCTGGCGCGCCTCCTCGGCGAAGTCCACGCCGGTCGGCGTGCGCAGCTCGCGGCCCATGAAGATGTTGTCGCGCACGCTCAGATTGGGCGCGAGGCTCAGCTCCTGGTGAATGATCGAGATGCCGTGATCGCGCGCATCGCTCGACGAGGCGAAGGCGACAGGCTCGCCGTCGAGTTCGATCTCACCCGACGTAGGCTTTTCCACGCCGGACAGGATCTTCATCAGGGTCGACTTGCCTGCGCCGTTCTCGCCGAACAGCGTCGTGACCTTGCCGCGATGGATCTCGAAGTTCACGCCCTTCAGGGCATGCACGCCGCCGTAAGACTTGACGATGTTGCGCGCGGACAGCAGGACGCCGTCCTTCGTTGCGGCAGGTGTCGTGATTGGGGTCGCGGTGCTCATTTGACGTCCAGCTTCACAGGAGTAACGAGCCAGCCGTTCGGATTGATCAGCTGGAATACGCCGACGACCGAGACGGTCTTGCCGGTCAGTTTGGTCGTATCGACCTTCGACAGGACCTGTTTCTTCATTTCCGCATTGATCGCGTAGCCGGCGTTCTGGTAGTCGATCTGGTTGGTGAACTGGCCGAAGCTGATGTCGCCGGTGGCGTCGCGCAGATCCGTGCCGTTGATTGCCGGTCCCGTTTGCACGCGCACGACGAGCGAGTCAGGCAAACCGGGCACCTTCACTTCGTACACGCCCGCATCTTCCTTGCCCGCTACACCGGTGAATTTCACCGACATCTCGGGACCCACGCCGCCGCCGGCCACACCGTACTGCTTGCCCGCCGCGTCCTGATCCTTGGCGATGGCCGCGGCCAGCGTGGCGGCATCGACCGCGCGCTTTTCGATGGCGGCCTGGGTCTTCGGGAACTGCTTCTTGCCGTAGGCGGCCGGTTCGAATTCCTGGGTCTGCGAGTCCGCGCTGGAGCCGATCTTCACGACCTTCGTGCTCATTGCCATCGCAACCAGCAAAATCACCAGCAACACCACTTCGATCACGAGGCGAGCCTTGTGCCCGGAATGACCCTTCGTCGATGGAGCAATGGCGCTCATTGGCTCACCTCCCTTGCGTCGGAATGACGGCTTTGCCGACCGTCTGCCCAATTAATCCGTGCCATGTCTCCTCCAGTTTTCTACGATCACATTCACCACCATCGCAGCAGACGCCGCACCCGGGTCCATGTGTCCGATGCTGCGTTCACCGAGACGCGACGACCGGCCCTTGGTCGCGACCATCGAGATCGTCGACTCGGCGCCCGCCGTTGCCGCTTTGCCCGCGCGCGTCATGATCTCGCGCACCGGCAAGCCCTCCTCCATGCCTTGTTCGATCGCGGCCGCCGCGGGCGCCCAGACATCGACCATGGTCTTTTCGCCGACTTCGGCCCGGCCGCGCGAGCGGATGCCTTCGGCCATCGCAACGATCAGGCCCGGCGCCTCGTTCAGTGGCAGAGCCTGGCGCGCACCGGCAACCTTGGCCGCGCGCATGAATGCGGTGGCATAGAGCGGTCCCGACGACGCGCCCACCGCGTTCAGAAAACCCTTGGCCGCCGCGTTCCACTGATCCGCGAGCGTGGCTTCCGTCGGCAGTGTCTCGATCGCTTTCGAGGCGGCGCTAAAACCCTGCTCCATCGCGATACCGTGGTCCGCGTCGCCGATCTCGCCATCGAGCCGGCACAGCTCGTCGCGCGCCTTCGCGATGGCGTCCGCGAGTTCGCGGAACAGGCGTGCCATATCGGCGGTGGTCAGCGCGGGCATCATGCGGCCCTCTGCTGAAACATCGCGCATTCGCACGGGTGATCGATGAGGCGCTGGAGTTCGTCGTCCAGATGCATCACGGTGATCGACGCGCCCGCCATTTCGAGCGACGTGCAAAGCGGCCCGACCAGCGTGCGATGCACCACGAGCCCCGCATCCTTGAGCCGTTGCGCCACGCGGCGGTTGAGGATGTACAGCTCCATCAGCGGCGTGGAACCGAGCGAGTTCACGAGTACGGCAACGCGATCGCCTTTTGCCGCGTCCATCTCGGCGAGGATCGCGTCCATGATTTCGTCGGTGATGGCGTCGGCCGTGCGCAGCGCCTCGCGACGCATGCCCGGCTCGCCGTGAATGCCCATGCCGATTTCCATTTCACCGGCCGCGATCTCGAAGTTCGGACGTCGCGTTTGCGGCAGCGAGCACGGCGCGAGCGCCACCCCCAATGTGTAGGTGCGCGCGTTGGCATGACGTGCCACGCGCTCCACTTCGTCGAGCGGCATCATCAGATCGGCGGCGGCACCCGCCGCCTTGAAGATGAACACGTTGCCCGCCACGCCGCGGCGCGTTGCGCGCTTCTCGCGCGGCGCCGAGGCGATGTCGTCGGTCGTCAGCACCGTGCGCGCCTCGACGCCCTCGAGTTCGAGCATCTCGGTGGCCATGTCGAAATTCATCACGTCGCCGGCGTAGTTGCCGTACATGAACAGCACGCCCGCGCCGCCATGCGCGGCGAGCGCGGCGTCCACGGCCGGTTGCGGCGGCGGCGAGGCGAAGACGTTGCCGATCACCGCCGCGTCGGCCAGCCCCTTGCCGACGAAGCCCAGAAACGTCGGCTCATGGCCCGATCCGCCGCCGATGACGAGCGCCACCTTGCCGGCCCGCGGCCCGTTGCGCGCGACGATCGCGCGCGGCGCGCTGTCGTTGCGCGTGAGCAGGTCGCCGTGGGCGGCCATGATGCCTTCCAGCATCTCGTCGACGGCAGCGTCGCCGTCGTTGATCAGTTTCTGTGTCCTCGTGCCGTGCATCGTCGGATCTCCTCAGATATTCAGATCGGCAACGCCGGAATCGAAATGCGGGGCCCAGAACGCCACGGATTCGGCGATCTGCTCGACGACTTGCCGGTCGGTCGGCTCGCGCTCCTTGAACGACAGCTCGAGGCAAATCTCGTTGTCGCGTCCGCCGCCTTCGTGCAGCGCCTTGATCAGCGGCTCGGGCTGAATGCGGCCGCGCGCGTTGAACTCGGCGGTGAAAGGACGATGACCACCCTTGTCCATCAGCGACTGCTTGATGTGAATGATCGGCGACACCTTCGGCACGGCGCGCGCCCACGCATAGGGGTCGAAGTCGTCGGGATTGGGGCTCGTGACGTCGCCGTGGTCGATATCGGCCATCATCCACATGGGGATCGCCATGTTCGCGGCGCTCAGCTTGTCCTGCAGCGCCATGCACGCGGCAATGGTCTCGCCGAACTCGCGGCCGATCGACATGGGTTCCCAGAACACGTATTTCAGCCCCGCCGCCTTCGCATGTTCGGCGACTTCGGCCCAGCAATCGATCGCGGTTTGAATCAGCGCGTCGCGGCGCGCCCGGTCGTCGAAGTCCTTGTAGGTGAAGATGGCGAACTGCGTGCCGATCGAATCGCCGCCCAGGTCGGCCGTGATATCCGCGAAGGTCTTGAACCAGTCGACGTAGTAGCGGCGCACCTCGGCGTCCGGATGACCGAAGTGGTTCAGCCGCCCGTAGGGCCCCGTCATGCCGGACGTGATGCGCACGCCGGTACGCGTCATCGCCGCGCGCATCTCGCGCGTCAGCCTGCGCGTCGTTGCTGCCGGCCACGACGGATTGATGAACTCGTGAGTCAACTGCACGTCACGGATCTTCATGTCGTGCGCGATGGCGTCGATCAGGTCGCCCGGCTCCGCGAAGCGGTTCACCAGCGGATTCGTGTTCAGTGCGAGTGTGAATGCCATGTTCGTCTCGTGTCCTATGGGTTGCCTCGGGGTTGCGGCCCGCCCGCTTACGCGGATTTCCTGACGAGGCCGTCGAGCCAGACTCCGAAGGCGGCCTTTTGCGCGGCGCTCATGTGCAAGCCGTGCTTGGTGCGCCGCGTGAGCATGTCGTCGGCCGACTCAGCCCATTCGTTAGCCATCAAATAACGTGCCTCCGCCTCGTAAAAGGTGGGACCGAACTGCTGGCCCAGACCGGCGAGCGAAGTCGCGCCGTTGATCACCCGGGCCGTCAGCGTGCCGTGCGTCTGCGTGTAATAGCGCAACAGGTTGCGCGGCAGCCATTCATACTGCGCCTGGAGCTTCGCCATGAAACGCGGCACGTCGGCGCCTTCGATGTCGCCACCGGGCAGCGTCGCGGCTGCGGTCCAGTCCGCACCCATCTTCGGGAAGGTCGGCTGCAGCTTTTGCAGCGCGTGCTCGGCGAGCTTGCGAAAGGTGGTGATCTTGCCGCCGAAGACATTCAATAGCGGCGCGCCGCCGCTAACGTCCAGGTCGAACACGTAATCGCGCGTGACCGCCGACGGATTGCCCTTGCCGTCGTCGTAGAGCGGGCGCACGCCCGAGAACGTCTCCACGATGTCCTGCTTGCGCAACGGATGCTTGAAATAGCGGTTCACCGCGGAGAGCAGATAGTCGATCTCGTCGTTCGTGATCGCCACCGTTTCCGGGGCGCCGTCCCAGGCGACGTCGGTCGTCCCAATGAGCGCCTTGTCGCCTTCGTACGCGTTGATGAAGATCACGCGCTTGTCGTGGTTCTGCACGAGGTACGAATGCGGACCTTCCCAGAACTTCGGCGTGACGAGATGGCTGCCCTTGACGAGCCGCACCTTGCGCGTCGACTGCGCGCCCGCGCGCCCGATCACTTCGGACACCCAGGGTCCGGCCGCGTTGACCAGCGCCCGCGCGCTCACCACCCGCGTCGCACCGTTGCGCGCGTCGCGCAGTTCCACGCGCCACGCCCCGCCCTCGCGCCGCGCCGAAACGAACGCGGTGCGCGTGAGCACTTCGGCGCCGCGCCGAGCAGCGTCGACGGCGTTGAGCACCACGAGGCGCGCGTCGTCGACCCAGCAGTCGGAATACTCGAAGCCTTTGCGGTACTCGTCCTTGATCGGCGCGCCTTCGGGATTGCGCCACAGATCGAGCGAGCGCGTGCCCGGCAGTTTCTTGCGGCCGCCGAGATGGTCGTACAGGAACAGGCCGGTGCGCACGAGCCAGGCGGGACGATCGCCGGGACTGTGCGGCAGCACGAAACGCAGCGGCCAGATGATATGCGGCGCGGCGTTGAGCAGCACTTCGCGCTCGATCAGCGCCTCGCGCACGAGCCGGAATTCGTAGTACTCCAGATAACGCAGGCCGCCATGAACCAGCTTGCCGGAACGCGACGACGTGCCCTGCGCGAGATCGTCCTTCTCGCACAGCATTACCGACAGCCCGCGGCCCGCCGCATCGCGCGCGATACCCGCGCCATTGATGCCGCCGCCGATGACACACAGGTCCACCATGTCCTTCTCGCTCATCTCACGTTCCATGTTCGACGTTAGTTGAGGCTTGCGGAAACTGGCCGATGCCGCGATTTCAGCAATCGGGCCGTTTCCGCCCACGTCGGCACCAGCGCCTCGCGTGCCTTGCGATACGCGGGAAAAAGTTGCGCGTACAACCGGGTCAGTTCCGCATCGGGCGACTCGGGCTGTCCCAGCAACGGCGTCACCCATTCGGCGATGCACGCATTCATGTTCGGATACACGCCGAGCGCGACCGCCGCCATCATGGCTGCGCCGGCCGCGCCCGCTTCCTCGCGGGTGGAGATCCGCGTGGGCGCGCCGACCACGGCGCCGAGCACGCCGCGCAACGCGCGCGAACGCGTCGCGCCGCCGGTCAGGCGCAGCTCGTCCGGCATGGGTATGCCCATCGACGTGTAGCAGTCGCGTGCGGCCATCCCGAGCCCTTCGACCACGGCGCGGACCAGGTCCGGATAACGGCTCTCGCTCGTCAGTCCAATGAAGTCCGCGCGCGCGTTGGGCTCGACAAACGGCCCGCGTTCGCCTGCATCCGAGATGTAGGGGTGATACAGCAGCGAGCCCGGCCGCCCCTCCTGCAGCCAGCCGTCGATGCATTTGATCCGGTCGCTGCGCGAAAGGCTCGTGCCGAACTGCGTGAGCAGATCGCAGGCGAGATTGAGCACCCAGTCGACGTTCAGCGTGGCCGCCATGTTCGACTGCACCTGCGCCGACATGCCCGGCAACGGCAGCGCGATGACATAGCCCGTGCCTTCCGCGTTCAGATGCACGTTTTCGTTGCGCATGGCCCGCATGTGCATGCCCGTCGAGCCGACGATCGAGCAGCTCGCGCCCGCCGCGCCTTCGGTGTGGATGCCCGCGCCCAGCGCCGTCAGCACAATATCGACGAAGCCGAGAGACACGGGCGTACCGGCCAGCAGGCCCGTCTCGGCTGCGGCCTGCGCAGAGAGCGGATGCGTGAGTTCGGTCCCGTCGATGATCTCGGGCAGCAGGCCGCGCCGCGCGCTCAGGCCGAGTGCGTCGATGACCGCGTCGTCGTAGCGGCGCGTGCGGAAGTTGCCGTAGGTGAAGCTGGCCTCCGACGGATCGGTCGCGCGCACGCCGGTGAGATTGAGATACAGCCAGTCCTTGCAATGCAGTGCGACTTCGGCGCGCGCCAGCACGTCCGGCATCGTCGCGGCCATATGGGCGATCTGCGCGCCCTGGCTGCATGCGGCGAGCCCGGTGCCGGTCGCCTCGAAGCGCGCGCGACTCGCGGGACCTTCCTGCAAGGCACGCACCGTGTTCGCGGCGCGCGCGTCGAGCCACAGCCAGGCGTCGCTTGCGGGCTGGTTGCCCGCACCGACGAGCCACGTGCCATCGCCCTGGCCCGTGACCGCCAGCGCCTGCGTGCGCTGCGCGAGGCCCTCGACCTTGGAGCCGAGATCGCGCAAGGTCTGCGCGCAATCGGCCCAGGTTTGCGCGAGCGACTGGGTCGCCGCGCCATCGGCGCTGGTCGTGTAGCGATTGGGCAGCGAGGCCACGGCAATCTGCCGTCCCGACAAATCGAAGGCCACGGCCTTGATGACCGAGGTGCCCGCGTCGATGCCGACGAGGAGATCTCGTGCCGCGTTGCCCTTGACTGTGCCCATGACCTTGTCCATCACGGCGCTTCCTTCTCGACCGGGTCGCCATTCAGCGCGAGCGCCGTGGCCTCGTCGGTGATCAAGCCGCTAAGGAGGCCGCTCTTCAGGACGGCGCGGATGGCCGCGATCTTCGACGCGCCTCCGGCAATGGCCACGATGCGCCGGCTCGTCAGATCGGCCAACGGAGGCGCCACCGTGCGCGCCGCCAGCGACGTTTCGACGGATTCGCCGGCATCGCTGAAAAAATGGCCGAGCAGTTCGCCCTTGCCGCCCTTGCTGCGCACTTCCTCGATTTCCGCCGGTTCGATCATCTGCGACGCGACGAGCTGCGCGTCCTCATCTACCGAGCCGATGCCGACGACCATCAAATCCGCATGCGCAGCGAGATCGAACACTTCGCGCACGCCACGCTGCGAGAGCAGCACCTCGCGATCCTCCGCCGTATTGGCAAAAAACGGCAGCGGCAGCACGTACGACACCGCGCCCGTCTGGTCGGCGAGCTTGTGGATGACGTCGTACGGATTCGCGGTGTACTTGCGCGTCACGCCGCCGAGCAGCGACACGAAACGCACCGTGCCCGCGTCCATGCGCGGAATGTTCGCGACCACGGCGGCGAGCGTGCGCCCGTGCCCGATGCCGATCACGCCGTCCTGGCGCGCCGCGATCTCGCGTTGCAGGAAGTACGCCCCCGCGACGCCCAGCGCGCGCAACGGCAAGTCGCCTTCGTGCAGATCCGGCACCACTTCGCAATAGCTCAAGCCATAGCGCTGGGCCAGTTCGGCTTCGAGCACGACGCACTCGGCGACATCGCCGTCGATCGTGAACTTGATCGCGCCGCTCTGATTGGCGCGCGTGATCAACCGGTGCGCCTTGACGCTGCTCACGCCGAGTCGCGATGCGACGTCGGCCTGGGTCTGTCCGGCTGCGTAGTGCAGCCAGGCCGCGCGTATCGCAAGACTGTCCTCGGCGTCACGCTTTCCGGCGATTTTCGTCATGTTGTCTCCATGCACCCACGAAAAGTGATATTTTTTTCGTGAGTTGAAATTTATTTCAGTGACTTCAAGGTAAGCATTCCTTTCGCCGGCTGCCATCCGCGATAACCCTGGATGGTCTGCACCTGTTCAAGGGCCGGAAGAAAGTTGCTGCGAAGCACCAAAAACAGCATGGAGACACGATGGAACGCTATCTACTCGGCGTCGACAGCGGTTCGACCGCCACCAAGGCCGTCGTCTTCGACACATCCGGACGCACCGTCGCGGTGGGAAGCCGGCGCGTCGAACAGCGCCAACCGCGAGCGCGGCACGTCGAACGGGACATGCAAGAGGTTTGGGCAGCGGCCTGCGGCGCCATCCGTGATGCGTTGCACAAGATTCCGGCGGACTCGATCGCGGCCGTGGGCGTGACCGGGCACGGCGACGGGCTCTATCTCGTCGACCGCGCCGGCGCGCCGCTCGGACCAGGCATCCTCTCGCTCGACAGTCGCGCATTCGACGTCACCGAACGCTGGCGTGAGGCAGGCGTGCTCGAAAAAGCACTAACGCTAACGGGCCAGCAGCCCTATCCCTACGCCGCGGTGAGCCTGCTCAAGTGGATCCAGCTCAACGAGCCCGAACGCTTTGCGAAGATCGGCCACGTGCTCTTTTGCAAGGACTGGCTGCGTCTATGCCTGACCGGCGTGCCGGCCACCGATCCGACCGAAGCGAGTTCGTCCTTCACCAATGTCGATACGCAGACCTACAGCGACGATGTCCTCGCGCTCTACGGCCTGCCGTCGATCGGTCATGCACTGCCGGAGATCATCGCTTCGGCGTCGGCCGCTGGCCGGATCACCGCGCAGGCCGCCGCACAGACCGGTTTGAAGGAAGGCACGCCGGTTGCCTGCGGGCTGCACGACGTCACGTCAAGCGCGCTCGGCATGGGCAACATCGAACCGGGTGTTATTTCGATTACGGCGGGCACGTTCAGCATCAACGAAATCCTCTCCGATCGACCGCAACGGGATCCGCGCTGGTCGTGCCGCAACGGCACGCGCCCCGGCCAGTGGATGAACATGTCCATCTCGCCTGCTTCATCGAGCAACGTCGACTGGGCGTTGCGCGAACTCTTTCAGCACGAAACGCAGGAAGCCGCGCGGCTTGGTTGCGCGTTGTTCGACCTGATCGGCGACGAAGTGCAAGCGGCCTTCGCGGAGCCGAGTTCGGTCATGTTTCATCCGTTCCTGTTCGGCTCGCCGTTCGAGCACCCGGCGAGTGCGTCGTTCTTCGGCATACGCTCGTGGCATCGTCGCGCGCATCTGGCGCGTGCCGTGCTCGAAGGCATGGTGTTCAATCACCGTTGGCACGTCGAAGCATTGACGAGCGCGTTTCCTGCACGTCGGGCCGGGCTGACTGGCGGAGGCTCGTCGAGTCCTCTGCTTGCCCAGCTATTCGCCGATGTTCTCGGCGTCGCGATCGATATTCCCGGGAGTCCGGAGGCCAGCGCGCTTGGCGCTGCGCTCTGCGCCGGTGTCAGCGTGGGTGTTTTCGCCTCGCTTTCCGATGCGACCGCGCGCGCGTGCCGGGTTGCGCACACATACGTTCCGGACACCGAACGACATGGCCAACTCGACGAGGCATATGCGCTCTGGTCGCGGCTCACGGCAGCGATGCAGCCTCTGTGGCCCGCGCTCGACCGTGCGGCCGTCGCGCACTAAAAGGGGAAACCATCGATGACAGAACGAAACCGCAAATTCTTTCTCGACCGCGCGAGGCAACAGCCAAAGGTCAGCGTGTTGATTATCGGCGGCGGCATCAACGGCGCGGGCCTCTTTCGCGACCTCTCATTGCAAGGCGTCGACTGCCTGCTGATCGACAAGACGGATTTCGCTTCGGGGGCGAGCAGCGCGCCGTCGCGGCTCATTCACGGTGGCGTGAAGTACCTCGAAACCGGCGAGTTTCGCCTCGTGGCCGAATCCACGCTGGAGCGCAACCTGCTGCTGAAAAACGCGCCGCATTATGTGCGGCCGCTCGAAACCGTATTGCCGATTCACTCGTACTTCGGCGGCATGATCGCGTCTGCGCGCCGCTTCTTCGGCATGAAGGCCAAGCTCGCCGATCGCGGCGCGGTCATCTCGAAGATCGGTCTGGCGATGTATGACTTCCTCGGCCGGCACGACCGCACGATGCCGCGGCACCGTTTCGCGCTCAGAAAGCAGTCGCTGCAGAGCTTGCCGCTGCTCGATCCTGCGATCAAGGCGACTGCCACGTATTACGACGCCAAAGTGACGCAAGCCGAACGGCTGAACTTCGAACTCGTCGCCGACGGTCTCGCTGCCTGCGAGCACGCTGCCGCAGCCAATTACGTGAGTGTCGATCACGTGGAGAGCGGCGTCGTGTGGCTGCGTGATCTCGTGAGGCAAGAACGCATTGCCACGGAGCCCGCTATCGTCGTCAATGCGGGTGGCGCGTGGATCGACAGCGTCAATGCAGCGCTCGGGATCGAGCGGAAATATATCGGCGGAGCGAAGGGGTCGCATTTGATCGTCGACCATCCCGAACTCCATGCGCAACTGCGCGGCCGCATGGTCTACTACGGCTCGAAAGACGGCCGCATCTCGCTCATCTATCCGTTTATGGACAAGCTGCTCATCGGCTCGACCGATATCCGCGTCGACGATCCGGACGGCGTGCGCTGCGAGGACGACGAAGTCGCCTATATGCTCGGCGTCTTGCGCGAAGTCTTTCCCGGTGTGAATCTCAAGCAATCGGATATCGCCTTCCGGTATAGCGGCGTGCGGCCACTGCCTTATTCCGACGCTGCGAATCCGGGCGATGTGAGCCGCGATCATGAGGTGCACGTCGATCACCTGCCGGGGACGCAGGTCCCGGTGCTGTCGCTGGTAGGCGGCAAGTGGACGACCTTTCGCGGATTCGCGGAATCGGTCGCCGACGATGCGCTCGGACGCCTCGGACGCTCACGCAAGATCAGCACGCGCCACGAGCCGATCGGCGGGGGCCGTGATTATCCGCACGATGCGGGCACACGGGACGCGTGGATCGGCGCGCTCGCACAACGGCACACTCTTCCGGCCGTGCGGGCCGAGACGCTTTTTTCCCGCTATGGCACAACGGCGGCGGTGGTCGCCGCGTACTGCGCGAATTCACAGGATGGAAGCGCGGATCATCCGCTCGCGGGCGAGTCGGGCTACACAGCGCATGAGATTCGATACCTGTGCGAACACGATATGGTGACGCACCTCGCGGATCTCGTTTTCCGCCGCACGACCATTGCGATCTCAGGGCATTTGACGAACGCATTGTTGCTGGAAGTCTCCGCGATTGCAGCACAGGCGCTAGGATGGGATTCGGCACGCACGCTGCAGGAAATCGATGCGACGCGTGAAATAGCGCGTGAGCGTCATGGAGTTGTGCTTTCCAGCGGCGAGGTTGCAGCCCGGAATGTTCACTAACGATGTCCGCACAAGCGCCAGCCTGTCTGCCAAAGCGGCTAGCGTACCTTGACAAGCGATTGCGCGGAGCGCAGATCATCGAAACGTTCGCACTCCTGCTTGAGCCACGAGGCAAAGATCGCAGCGCGACGGTCATCCGGACTGCGGGAGAGCAGCATGTAGCGAGCGGGCGCGCTCACCGCGCGGTTAAACACGTTGACCAGCCGTCCGGCGCGAATCGCGTCGTAGACGAGCGCAGTGCGCCCCATCGCGACTCCCTGATGGCTGAGCGCAGCCCCAATGGCGAGACTTGACAGATTGAACTGCGGGCCGTCGAGCTGCTCAAGCCACTCCGGATGAAGCTCGTCCATCCAGGTACGCCACTCCACGAACTCCGCTGCGCCGACCCACGGCGACGCGTCGTGCAGCAACACCACGCCATCCAGTGACTCCCCGCGAGCAAAGGCCGGATGGAGAGCCAGATACTCGGGTGTCGCCACGGCCACGAGGTATTCGTCGAGCAATACGTTGGCCTGCAGTTCCGTATAGCTCGCCGGGTCATAGCGAATTGCGACGTCGATTCCCTCTGCGTTCATCGACTGGCGATCCAACGTCTGAAATTCTGCTTTGAGCCGCACGGAGACCTCCGGCTGCTGACGATGAAACTCCGTCAGACGCGGCATCAACCATTCCAACGCGAACGATGGTAGACAGTTCACCTGCAGCGGCGCATTCGACAAGCCGAGCCGGTTCAAGGTGGCCTGAATCTCTCCGAGTGCGCGCGTCGTAGTCTCGAACAGAGGCTCGCCCTTGGCGGTTAGCTTCAGGCCGCGCGCCTCGCGCACAAAAAGCGTGTAACCCAGCCGGTCTTCGAGTTGACGTATCTGCTGACTGACTGCGCTCTGCGTCAAATTGAGCGATTTCGCCGCGCGCGTGAAGCTCAGTAAGCGCCCTGCGGCTTCGAAGCACCGCAAGGCGCCCAGAAGTGAGGCATCGAGTTGCATGGGTATTAGTCCAGCTAATGCGTGCATTAGTAACGAGCGCTATTTTTACACGACACCAAGGACTAGTATCACTGCTCGTTAAGCAAATTGATCGACGCGACGCTCTTCATGACCCATCCCCACCTGTCACCTCCACTATTAGCCAAACTTCAATCGCACGAACCCGTGCTATGGGTAAATCCGGCGTTGGGCCAACCTCTGCCGACCTCTGCCCCTTCTACCGAACTGATCGAGCAAGCCCGCTTGCGCCTCGAGCGCTGCGCGCCGCTGCTAGCGACGCTGTTCCCCGAACTGGCCGAGACCCAAGGCGTGATCGACTCACCGCTCACGCCGGCGACCGCGCTGCGTGACGCTCTGTTCGGCAAGCTGGACGCGCACGAGCAGATGGACGTGGGCGCGTGGTTCATCAAACGCGACGATGCGCTGCCGGTAGCCGGGTCGATCAAGGCGCGCGGCGGATTTCACGAGGTTCTGGCCTTCGCCGAGGCCATCGCTATCGAGCATGGCCTGATCGACGCCGACGCGGACCGCCGTGCACTCGCCACACCGGCCGCACGCGCCCTCTTCTCGCAGTATTCGGTGACGGTCGGCAGCACGGGCAATCTCGGCCTGTCCATCGGCGTGATGGCAGCCGCACTCGGTTTCGACGCTGTCGTACACATGTCAGCCGACGCAAAGGAATGGAAAAAGGCCCGGCTGCGCCATCGCAATGTGCGTGTGGTCGAGCACGCGGGCGACTATGCGCAGGCGGTGGCCGCCGGGCGCGAGCAGGCGCTTGCCGCACTGCGCAGTCATTTCGTCGACGACGAGCGATCGGAATTGCTCTTCTTTGGCTACGCTGCCTGCGCTCAGCAATTGGCCCGGCAGCTCGCCGACGCGGGCCGCCCGGTCGACGCCGCCCATCCGCTGTTCGTCTATTTGCCATGTGGCGTCGGCGGCGCCCCGGGCGGCATCACGTACGGACTCAAGGCTATTTTCGGTGAGCACGTGCATTGCTTCTTCGCCGAGCCGGTGGCCTCGCCCTGCGTACTCGTGCAATTGGCTTCGGGCGGCGACGCTCCCGTCTCTGTCTACGATATCGGCCTCGATAACCGCACCGACGCTGACGGCCTGGCCGTCGGGCAGGCATCGCACCTCGTCAGCCCACTGATGACCTCGCAACTCTCGGGGGTCTTTACTGTGCCGGACGAGCAGCTCTACGTCCATTTACTGTCACTCAAAACCGCACTGGGCATCGAGATCGAGCCCTCGGCCGCGGCCGGCATCGGTGGCCCGTCCTGGCTCACACAGTCGCCCGAAGGCCGGGCCTATGCGCGTGCACACAATGTGGACATGCGCGAAGCGACTCACGTCATATGGTCCACGGGTGGCTCGCTGGTGCCGCCCGAGGAGCTACAGCGTTTTCAAGCGCATGCGCGAGCGCTTGTGAGCCGGAACGCCAATGCATCGACTGCAGATACGGTGAAGATCGCCTGAGGCTATCGTCATCGCCCCATCCTCGCCCCTGGAGACACATTCATGAAACCGCAAGCCGTTTTCCCACCGGAGGTTCAGGCAAGTGCCGGGAGCGCGACGCTCGAAGACGCCACCTATCGCAAGGTGGCACTTCGCTTCATCCCGCTCCTGATGCTGTGCTACGTCGTCGCGTATCTTGACCGGGTCAACATCGGCATCGCCAAGCTCACGATGCTGGCCGATCTGCAATTCAGCGAAGGGGCGTACGGTTTGGGCGCCGGCTTGTTCTTCATCGGCTACATGCTGTTCGAAGTCCCGAGCAACCTGATCATGCACAAGGTCGGCGCACGCCGCTGGATCGCCCGGATCATGGTTTCCTGGGGGCTGCTTTCGGGCCTTATGGCGTTCGTCAGCGCGCCGTGGCAATTCTACGTAGTGCGGTTTTTGCTCGGCGTGGCCGAAGCGGGTTTCTACCCCGGGGTGATTCTGTACCTCACCTACTGGTTTCCGAATCGGCGCCGCGCGAAGGTGACCGCCGTGTTTCAGGCGGGCATTCCCATTGCCGGCCTGCTGGGCAGCCCGCTGTCGGGCTGGATTCTCGAGCGGTTTCATCGGGTCGGCGGCCACGCCGGCTGGCAATGGGTGTTCCTGCTCGAAGCCCTGCCAACGTTGCCGCTGGCCATCGGTGTGCTGTGGGTTCTGACCGACCGTGTGAGCCATGCAAAGTGGCTGACCGATGAAGAACGCGAGATGATCGTGCGCGACATTGCGAATGACGATCACGGCCGCGAGCACCTGCCGCTCTCGGGCATCCTGCGCGATTTGCGCATCGGCAAGATCATTCTGATGACGTTCCCAGCCATGATGGCGCTCTACACGCTCGGCTTCTACCTCCCGACGCTCATCAAGGACGCCGGCGCGCGGAGCGGACTGGAAATCGGTTTTCTAAGCGCCATTCCGTATCTCGTCGCCATCGTGGCGATGGTGCTTGTCGGGCGTAGTTCGGATCGTCGACGCGAGCGCCGCTGGCATCTGGCCGGCATCATGCTGCTGGGGGCGTTCGGCCTGGTGGCGAGCGTCTTCGCCGGCCAGCACCTGGTGTTCGCGATGATCGCGCTCTCGCTCGCTGCAGCCGGCATCATCAGCTTCTCGCCAATCATGTGGACGTTGCCGACGGCATTTCTCGGTGGAGCGACGGCTGCGGCCTGCATCGGTGCGATCAACAGTCTGGCGAATCTGGGCGGCTTCGTAAGCCCGTACCTGATCGGCTGGATCCGCGACACGTATCACAGCACGGCACCGGCAATCTTCATCATCGCGGGTTCGCTCGTCGTCAGCGCGCTACTGGCGCTGAGTTTCGATCCGAAGACGGTCAACCGCTGAGTCAAGCCACCAGACGCCATTGGAGTAAACGACTTTGACTATCGCACGCCACCCCACCCGGCTCGCCGTGGCCGGACTGATTCACGAAACCAATACGTATGCCACCGAGTTTGCGGGCATGACGCCGCTGAGCGCCTTCGAACAGTATTGGGGCGACGAGATTCCCGCCGCCTTCGCGCGCTCGAACCATCAGGTCGGCGGCTTTATCGAGGGCGCACTGCGCACCGGCGTGACGCTCGTGCATACCTACGTCGGACAGGCTACGCCGTCGGGCACCATCGAAGCAGACGCGTATGCGGCAATGAAGCGCAATATTCTCGACGGCATCCACGCGGCACTGCCGCTCGACGGCGTCCTGCTTGCCTTGCATGGCGCCGGCGTTGCCGGCAGCACCGACGACGTCGAGGGCGACCTGGCGCTCGCGGTGCGGGCGCTTGTCGGCAAGGACGTGCCCATCGCCGTCGTCTACGATCTGCACGGCAACATGACCGAGGCGATGCGTTCGGCTTGTGAACTGACGCTACCCTGCAAGCTGTATCCACATACCGACTTCTTCGACCGCGGTATCGAGGCCGTCGAGTGGCTGGTGGAGGTCGTCAATGGCCGCCTGCGACCGGTGACGGTCATGCGTCGCCTGCCGATGCTGCCGTACATCGTCACCACACAGGAGGGATTCATTCCGGCCGCAGTGAACGAAGTGTGTGCGCGACTGGCGGCACAACCTGGCGTGGTCGACTGCTCCTGGTTTCATGGTTTTCCGTACGCCGACATCGCCGCGCCTTGTCCGGCAGTCATATGCACAACGACGGGCGATACAGCGCTTGCGCAGCGCTGCGTCGATGAAGTGGCACAGTTCATCTGGACGCATCGCGACGCGTTTCGACCGCAGTTTCCCACGCCCGTCGACGGCATTGCATTGGCCCTCGCCGAACCCGAAGGACCCGTTGTCGTCAATGAGTACGCCGACAATCCGGGTGGCGGCACGCCCGGTGACGGCACGCATTTGCTGCGGGCGCTGCTCGACGCGCGACCTGCGCCTGGCACGACCTGCTTTGCGTCGATCAACGATACAGAGGTCGTCGCGCAGGCGCAGCGCGCGGGTGTCGGCAGCACGATTCGCGTCTCATTGGGCGGGAAGCTCGGGCGCTATCAGGGCGCACCGGTCGAGGCCGAGGCGTACGTCAAGTCGATCACGGACGGCAAATTCGTCAACCGTCCTGGAGCCATGTTCGCTGGAGTACATTTCGACCTTGGTGCGATGTGCCGACTCGTGATTCAAGGTGTGGACGTGATCGTCGCGTCGCGCGCCGAGCAGATCTATGATGTCGAGCCGTTTGCATTGCACGGCATCGATGTCACCGGCCATCGGATCATCGCGATCAAGGGCGCGAACCACTTCCGGGCGTACTACCGCCATCTCGCCAGACAGATCATTTCCGTCGACAGCGCAGGGTTGAGCACGGCGGCCATCGACTCGTTCGCGCGTCGACGCTTGGTCGGCGATTTCTGGCCGCTGTCTGACACGGCAAATCTGGAGGACTGCCCTTGAATGTGGGTTGCCCCAGGACAACCGGGGGATCGTCATAACCGGATGATCACGTGGTCCCCCCTCCGAAACGCACGCGCTAATCCCGCTTCAACGCAATTCGTTGAACTCGACGCGTCCGCCCTTCATCACCAGCGGAATGTGATCGCCCTGGCCGCCGAGGCAGCGCAGGTCGCGCAGCGGATCGCCATCGACCACCAGCACGTCGGCATAGGCGCCCGGCGCCAGGCGTCCGAGCTTGCCGGTCATGCCGAGGATTTCGGCGCCGATGGTGGTGGCGCTGCTGATGATCTCCCCATGCGTCAGGACTTGCGCGCGAATCGTGAACTCGTCGCTCTGCATGCGATGCGATGGGCCGAGCAGATCGGTGCCGAAGCCCATCTTGACGCCGGCGCGTTTGAATATCTCCAGTGACTGCAAGCCGGCCTCGCGCACGATGTCGATCTTGGCCGCGCTCTCGGGGGGCAAGCCGTAGCGCTCCCCTTCGAGATGCAAGGCTTCATAGGCCACCAGCGTAGGCACCGCGTACGCGCCGTGCTCGGCCATCAGCGCGGCGGTCGGTGCGTCGATCAGATTGCCGTGCTCGATGGTGCGCACCCCGCAGCGCACCGCGCGCTGCATCGATTCGGGCGTATAGGCGTGCGCCATCACGTAGGTGCCGCGCGCCTGGGCTTCGGCGACGACCGCGCGGATCTCGTCCTCCGAGTAACCGAGCGCGCCGACCGGATCGGTCGGCGACGCGACGCCGCCCGAGGCCATGATCTTGATCTGGTCTGCGCCCATCTGCAGCTCTTCCCGCACGGCCCGGCGTAACGCGTCGACGCCGTCGACGACGCGGCTCAAGGCCCCGACGCGCACGCAGCAATTGCACGGCGCGTCGCCGACGATGAAGTCCGAGCGCGCGCGCACGTCGCCGTGCCCGCCGGTCTGGCTGAGCGCACGCCCGGCAACGAACAGGCGCGGCCCCTGCGCGAGGCCCATTTCGATCGATTGCTTCAGCGCGAGGCCCGCACCGCCCGCATCGCGTACGGTCGTGAAGCCGCGCCGCAAGATGCCGCGCATGATCGGCACCGCCTTGAGCGTGACGAAGACGTTGGGCATTCTTGCCTGGGCCGGCAAGTCGAACTGCGTCGCGACCATATGCGCATGCAGGTCGATCAGGCCCGGCATGAGGGTCTTGCCTGCGAGATCGATGACTTGCGCGTCGTGCACGTCAATCGGCCCTGGCGACACGGCCTTGATCGTGTCGCCCTCCACCAGCAGGTTGTGGCCCGGCTGCAATGCGCCTTGCAGCGGATCGAGCAAAGCACCGTTCTTGAACAGGATGCGGTTCATACGTTCCCCCTTTGGTTGCCTCGCGCGAGCGCGTCATGCGCCGACTCCGAGCGTTTCATGCGCATGGCGGCAATTTCTTCGAGCGAGCGGCCGCGCGTGGGTACGCCCATGATCAGAACGGCGAGCGCGCCGACGATCAGCACCAGCGTCGTGGCGCCGAAAACCCCGCCGAAACCGAGGCGCGGGTAGAGATAGCCAACGAGGATAGGCGCGGCGATCGCGCCCAGGCGCCCGATCGCCGAAGCGACGCCCATGCCGGTCGCACGAACTTCGGTGGGGAACACTTCGGGCGTGAAAGCGTAGACGCCGGCATACGTCCCGTTCATGAAGAACGACAGGAGGAAGCCCGCCGTCAGGATTTCGGCATTGCCGTGCGTGAGCGCGAGTCCCAGCGCGGAGAGGCCGCCCAGGGCCATGTAGCTCGCGATGGTGGCCTGGCGGCCGATCTTTTCATTGAGCCACGCACCCGAAAAATAACCGGGGATCTGCGCGAGGTACATGACGAGCGAATACGAAAAGCTGCGCGTGATGGTCATGCCGCTTTGCACCAGCAAGCCGGGAATCCACGTAAAGAACGCGTAGTAGCTGAACGTGATCGACAGCCACATGAGCCAGGCCATCGCGGTAATGCTCGCCAGTTCGCGCGACCAGAGTGCCTTGAGATTGCCGAGCGGCGTGCCGCGTCCCGCGGTCGCCGGTGCGGCCGGCTCGTGCGGCTGCAGCGGCTCGAGCTGCAAGCCGTTGGCGCGCACCTCCGCTTCCATTTTGTCGACGATCGCCACGGCTTCGGCGGTTCTGCCGCGCGTATCGAGCCAGCGCGGAGACTCCGGCAATGCACGCCGCCACCACAGCAGCATGACGACCGGCAGCGCGGTGATCACCGAGACGACGCGCCAGGCATCGGCGGCCAGCGGGATGAACAGATAACCGAGCACCGCGGCGGCGACGAAGCCGAACGAAAAGAACGCCGCCAGACTGCCGGTGAACGTGCCGCGATACTTGCGCGCCACGAACTCGGAGAGAAACGGCGCCACGATGGCGCTTTCGGCACCGGTGCCCACACCGGCGACGATGCGCATCGCCATGAAGAACGGCCAGTCCTGCGCCCCGGCGCTAATGAGCGACGCGATGCAGTAGATGATCAGCGCCCACACCATGACCGTGCGCCGCCCGATCACGTCGCCGAGGATGCCGGCCAGCGCGGCGCCGAAGAAATACCCGATGAAGGTGCCGCTGCCGAGCACGCCGGTCTGTACGCTGCTCAGATGCCACTGCGTGCGCAGCACCGGCAGCATGAAGGCCAGCACGGCGGCATCCATCGCATCGAACACATAGCCCAGTCCTCCCAGCCACAACAATCGCCGATGAAAACTCGAATACGGCATGCGTTCTATGCGTGCTGGAATCGTCGACATGGCTTGCCTCCAGAAGGGGGAGTGGCGTGGCGCCGGGCAATGTCAGGCGAGTATAGGGAGCCGAAATAGACGCGTCTTGACAACAAACCGCACCGAACATGCGGATTCCAGCATAGCGGCACGCCCCGCACGCCTGGCGCGCGGTCGGGCCGACCGAGCGCAACTACGGCTCCTGCGGGCCCAGGAAATGCGCTATCGCCTCGACAAAAGCCTTGTACAGGCGTGCCGTCTCGGAACAACGCTCCAGTGCACGCATGCAGCCATGCAGCAATCCGCGCCCGAGATGAAACTGCGCCGCAACGCCTGCAGCATGCAACCGCTCGACGTACAGATTGCCATCGTCACGCAAGGGATCGAATTCGGCCACGGCCACGAAAGCCGGTGGCACACCTGCAAACGACACGGCCGCCACCGGAGCAAGCCGCGGGTCTCCATGACTTTGCGGATCGGGCGCGTAAACCCTCAGGTAGTACGCCACATCGGCGGCACTCAACAATGGCGCATCGGCGTTGTCGCGGTAGGACGGCAGGCTGTGATCGGTGCCGAGCCCCGGATAGATCAGCGCCTGGCCGAGTGGAACGGGTCCGCCCGTGCACGCGATTTCGAGGCACAGCGCCGCCGCGAGATTGCCGCCGGCGCTATCTCCGGCCACCACGAGTCTGGACGGATCGATCCCGTAGGCGTTGCCATGCGCCTGAAGGTGCCGCCATGCCGCCAGACAGTCGTCGAACGCGGCCGGGAACACATGCTCGGGCGCCAGACGATAATCGACCGCCACCACGACGGCGCGGAGATCTCGCGCCATCGGCGCCGTGATGAACTCGTGCGAGTCGAGCCCGCCCACCACCCAGCCGCCGCCATGCAGGTACAACACGCATGGCCAGCCCTGGGCCGGTGCCTCGCCCGCAGGACGATAAAGGCGGATCGGAATCTGCCGGTCGGCTTCGGCGATGCAACGCTCTTCGATTGCGAGCCTCGCGTCGCGCGCGGGGGTGAAGTGGCGACACAGCGCGTCGTATGCGGCTCTTCCCGCCTGCACGCTGTCGTCCGCGGCACAGAAGGTGGCGCTGGTCTCCACGAATTCGCGCATGGCCTGGCTGAGCGGGTAATGCCTGCTGTGGCTCTGCATGTCGTCCCCGTTCAGCCGACCGGCTGCTTGTTGACCGCCACCGTGGCCACCGAGGCATTACGCTCTTCGATGACGTGTCCCGGAACATGACCATAGTCTTCGCGCAGCCACTTGAGCAGACCATAGACCTTGACCAGCAGCACCAGGAGGAACGGAATCGCCGTGACGATCACGGCCGTCTTCATGGTGTTGAGCGGCGCTCTCGAGAAGATCATCGCCAGCGGCACGAGCGTGAGCATGATGCACCAGAACAGCCGGTCCGCGGGAGCCGGGTCTTCGCCTTCGGCCAGATCGCGGGTGCACGTCGCCGATACGGCATAGCCCACCGCGTCCATGTGCGCCGCGAGGAATACGGCCATCACGATCAGGAAGAACGCCATCACGAGACGCCCGGCTGGCAGATGGCCGAGCAGCATGCCGATCGCCACTTCGCCGCCCTGCTGGTTCAACACGCCCGGCACGTCGACGACGCCCGTGATGAAATTGTGCAGGCTATAGTTTTCCAGCACGCCGAACACGAACCACGCGCCGACACAGCCGCCCAGCATCATGGCCACGATGACTTCGCGAATGGTGCGTCCGCGCGAGACGCGCGTCACAAAGAGCGCGACGCCCGGCGCGTACGAAATCCACCACAACCAGTAGAACACCGTCCACTCACGGGTGAATTTGCCATCGCCCATCGGGTCGGTGAACAGGCTCATGTCGACGAAATTGGTCAACATCAGCCCCATGCTGGCCAGCGAATTGCTCGTGATGAATTGCGTGGGTCCGACCAGATAGATGTAGACGGTCAACGCCAGCACGCCCCAGCACACCATATGGCTAAGGCGCTTCATGCCGCCGTCCATGCCGACCCATGAACTCAGTGTAAACAGCACCGATACCGCGACGATGATGATCACCTGGGTTGCGAACGAGTCGGGAATGCCGGTCAGATTCGCCAGCAGCCGCGAGAACGTCGTGGCGGTGAGCACCAGTGAAATGGTCAGTGCGCCGAACATGCACAGCATGAACAGCAAGTCGATCAGTCTGCCGATCGGACCATTGGCCCGGCAGCCGGTGATCGCCTCGATCATGGCCGCGAGACTCAGTCCCTTGTTCTTGCGGACGTGGAAGTGATAGCACATCGCCACCGCGCCAATCGCGTAGATGGCCCAGGCACTCAACCCCGAATGGAAAAACGAATAGGCCACGCTGAATTTGAGCGCCTGCTGCGACTCCGGCGGCAGATCCAGACCCGGGGTGTGATAGTAGTAAGCCCAGTCCAGGAAGCCCCAATACAGCGCCGACGAACCCAGGCCCGAGAGAATGAACATGAAGATCCAGGAGAGCGTCGAATAGTCAGGCTCGCCTTCGCCCAACCGTATCCTGCCGTACTTGCTGACGGCGAGGCCCACGACGAATATCAACGCCCCGAATGCAAAAAGGAGGACCGGCGAAGCGAAAATCGTCGTACACCAGTAGAGGACTTGCTCCGCCCCGGCAATAGATTGTTTGGGAAAGGCAGCCAGCCCTGCGACCGATAAAAAAATGATCGACAGGCTGATCAGGGAAAGCGGCATATCGCGCCGGCTGGATCGGTTATTGCCCAAGGCGTCTCCTTGATTCGAGGCTATTGCACGTCTCGTGGTCGTGCGGTTATCCGCTTGATTTCAGCGATTAGTATCCCGCAAGATTTTCTGAAAATGGACGTGAAATGCGTGAATCCATGAGCCATGAGTCGTGAAGAATGCCTGATAAAACGGATACTCATTCTTCTTCACGAATCGGTGCATCGGCTCCTGTATTCACTGACGCCGTCAAATACGTGGCACGCACGGGCAACCCGGCCTCGCAGCAGGCATCGGGTTGCGCAGAGCGAATAGAGAGCTTAGTGGCGGTATGCAGCCAGCGCATCGCGCGCCTGGAAGGCACTGTATGTGAGTTGTGCGGCTGCGAGGCCCGCGAGGCCGAAGGTGCGCGTCAGGCTGAATGCGGAAAAGCCTTCGGGCACCGGCACGCCCAGCGCCAACGCGTCGGCGAGCGTCTCGCCCGCGACCGTGGTGGGGGCCATGCCGTGGCCGCCGAATGCGATGGCATGCCAGACGCCGTCGGCGTCTCGACCGATTTGCGGCATCTTGTGCCTTGCGTAGCTCATCAAGCCACCCCAGGCGTGCTCAATCTTCACGTCCGCCAGTTGCGGATACACGCGTGCGAGGTCGCGCTTGAGCAGCCGCGCGATGGCTTCCGGACCGCGGTCGAGCACCGAGATCCGGCCACCCCAAAGAATGCGCGTGTCCTTCAGCGGCCGGTAATAGTCGAACGCGAAGCGCGTGTCGTAGACCGCATAGGGCGCGTCGATCGCATCGGCGAGGCGCGCACCGAGCGGCTCGGTGGCGATCACATAGGTCGCGATCGGCAATACCGCGCGCTCGATACGCGGTGCGACGCCGCGCGCATAGCCGCCACCGGCGAACACGACATCCTTCGCGGTGACGGTGCCGTGCGGTGTGCGCACGACGAAGCCCGCGCCGTTCCGCTCGATCGCGCGCACCGGCGACTGGTCGTAGATTCGGGCGCCGCACTGCGCCGCGGCGTTCGCAACGCCGAGCACATACTTCAGCGGATGGAAATGAAAAGCGTTGGGCTCGAACAGGCCGCCGTGATAACGCGTGGTCTTCAACTGCGCGCGCAACGCGTCCTTCGTCACCGGCTCCCAGTCGACGCCAAAGTCGCGCTTCATCAGCGTGCGCGTGGCGTCGAGCCGCGACGGATCATCGAACCAGTTCGCGAGCATGACGCCACGATCGACGATCTCGCAATCGATGCCGTAGCGCGCGATGCGCGTGCGGATCAGATCCACGGCGTCGACCGTGAGCCCATACAGGGCGCGCGCCTGGCTGTGCCCGAGCGTGCGCAGCAGATCGGCATTGTCGAGGCTGTAGCCACCGAACACGAAGCCGCCGTTGCGGCCCGATGCGCCGAAGCCCACGCGCTCGGCATCGAGCACGACGACGTCGCGCACGCCGCGCTCGACCAGCCCGAGCGCGGTATTCAGGCCGGCGAGGCCGCCGCCGACAATGCAGACTTGCGTATCGGTCTTGCCGGTCAGTTGCGGGTAGGACGGGCGAGAAACGGTGGATTCGTAGTAGTTATTCATGCGATTGCAGAATTTCGATGTGCGAAAGGAAAACAGGAGAAGGTCGACGCCAGCAGCGCGGGATCACACGTCCGAAGCCGCCTTCACCTGATTCACCTGGCTGGCAATGCTCGCGGGATAGCCGGCGCTCGACGAAGTCTCGGTCGAAGCCGCCATCTGGCGTTCGATCCACGGCGCGATCTCCATGTCTTCGTAGCGAACCCGCCGGCATTTGCGCACGATCGAATAGCCCAACCAGACCACGAGAAAGAGCGGCAGGCCGATATAGGTCGCAGCCACGTCTACCCAGTCTATCTTATTGGCAAGGAAAGCCTGATAGTTCTGGCCGAGCGTGACAACGGTACACAGCACGGCGGCGAGAATCGGGCCGAACGGGAACCATTTCGCGCGATACGGCAATTGCTCGAGGCGATAGCCCTGCTTCAGGAATCCCTTGCGGAATCGATAATGGCTGACCGCAATGCCGAGCCACGTGATGAAGCCCGCCATTCCCGACAGATTCAGCAACCAAAGGTACATCGTCTTGTCGCCATAGAGCGACGAGAGAAAGCACAGTGCCCCGACCGCGGTCGTCGCGTACAGCGCGTTGCGCGGCACGCCGCCCGGCGAGAGCTTCGCAAACAGCCGCGGCGCGCGGCCTTCCATGGCGAGGTTGTACAGCATGCGGGTCGACGCGTACATGCCGGAATTGCCGGCGGACAGCACGGCGGAGAGGATGACCGCATTCATCACGCCGGCCGCGAAGGCAAGACCCGCACGCCGGAAGACGAGCGTAAACGGACTCACGCCGATATCGGTCACGTCGCTCTTCAGCAGGTTGGGATCCGTGTAGGGAACGAGCACGCCAATGACGAAAATCGCGAGCACGTAGAAAAGCAGGATGCGCCAGAAGATCTGTTTGACTGCGCGCGGAATCGTCGAGCCCGGATTTTCTGCTTCGCCCGCCGCAACGCCAATCATCTCCGTGCCCTGGAACGAAAAGCCCGCAATCATGGCAACGCCGAGCATCGCGCTCCAGCCGCCGGCAAACGGCGCGTCCTTGATCGTGAAGTTTTCCCAGCCATTGCTGGGGCCGCCATGCAGGATGCCGAAAATCATCAGGAGGCCGATCGCGATAAATGCAAGCACGGTCAGCACCTTGATCAACGCGAACCAGTACTCGGCCTCGCCGAAGCCGCGAACCGACAACGCGTTGAACGAGAAAACCACGGCGAGAAAGAGCGCGCTCCACCAGATGCCCGGCACGTGCGGGAACCAGTAGCCCATCACGAGTTGCGCCGCGACGAGTTCGACTGCGATCGTCACCGCCCAGCTATACCAGTAGTTCCAGCCAATGGCGAAACCGAAGCCCTCATCGACGAACTTTGCACCGTATGCGGCGAACGAGCCCGAAACCGGCATGAACGCCGCCATCTCGCCGAGGCTCGTCATCAGAAAATAGACCATTAGGCCGATCACCATGTACGAAAGGATCGCGCCGCCGGGGCCGGCCTGCGAAATCGATGCGCCCGTGGCCACGAACAGGCCCGTGCCGATGGAGCCGCCAATGGCGATCATGCGCAAGTGGCGCGCTTGCAGGCTGCGATGGAGTTTGGGCTTCCGGGGTCTCGAGCTGGATGGATTCTCAGAATGGTTGCCGGATTGTGAACGCATGACGTGCGCTGTCTCCATGTCGACTTTCAGAGGCGAAGCACGTCTGGCCTTCCCGCTTCCCTCTTGCGGGATTCACGCACGGGACCGACTGACGTACGTGCCGTCTTCATTTTTTTGGGGTGGCCGCACGCCTGAAACGAAGCGGCCGGGAATACGTCAGCGGTGTGCAGCACACACGCAACGCCGGACCGAGTATAGGGATGGGGAAACGCAGGCTACAAACGATATTTAAGAACTAATTGATGCACTTTTTTCATCAAGCCTGCGAAATCGCCCACCGTGCTCGCTTTACGTACTCCGCCAGCTTCCGCGCGTACCAGTTGGTGAAGTTGGTCAGCATGAACTCCGAAGGCGCATAAGGCCCCGGCGCATACGCCTTCGAACTCACGCCGCGCTGATTGTGCATCACCAGCGTGGCGTCCTGCTCGTTGGTTGCGCGCCATACCTGTGTGAGCGATGCTACGTCGTAGTCCACGCCTTCTACGGCATCCTCGTGCACGAGCCACGTCGTCTTGAGCGCCGTCTGCGTGGCCGACAGGGGCAGCACGCGAAAATGGATGATATGGTCCGAGAGGAAGTGGTTCCAGTTGTTCGGAACCCTGAACATCCGCACCGAACCGATATCGGGCTCGGTCAGACCGCCCAGCAACTTCTTGCACGCAGGGCGCCCATCGGCGGTGAACGACACCGCGCCGCGATGGAACGGCAAGCGGATGCAGCGGAATTCGGTTCCGCCGTCCGCGGGCAAATGCGGCAACGCGAGACGCTCCCAGAGCGCCGTCTTTTCCTGCATCAGAAGCTGGAAATCGCGGTTCGCGCGCGGATCGTCCGGCAGCGCGAATTCAATCAGCGTAGCGAGCAGTTCCGGGTGGCTTCCCACGCAGTGATAGCACTCGCGATTGTTCTCGATGACGAGTTTCCAGTTCGCCTCTTCCACGAGCGTCATCGAAAAGGCGACCTTGGTGCGATCCGGCCGGTGCGGCGCGATATACGGCGTGACCGCTGCCTTGAAGCGTGAGATGTCGGGTGGCGTGTCGGCGATGCAGACATAAACCATCCCGCAGATGACCTCGACATGAACCGGACGCAGGCCATGCGCCTCGCGATCGAAACCGGCGGGCATCTGGCGCGCGCTCAGCAAGCTGCCGTCGAGCTCATAGACCCACTGATGGTACGGACAGACCAGCCGCTTCGCGTGCCCCGCCGGCTCGGTGCAGAGCAGCGATCCGCGATGGCGGCAGGTGTTGAAGAACGCGCCGACCTCCCCGCCCTTCCCGCGCAGCACGACCACCGAAGTCTTGCCGATATCGAGCGTGATGTAGTCGCCTTCGCGCGGAATTTCGGCCACGTTGCACGCGAACAGCCATTCGTTCGAGAAGACCGCCTCGATGTCGAGTTCGTGCATGGCAGGGTCCGTATAGAAGTCGCCTGCGAGGCTGTAGCCTTCGCGCCGCGCCTCGAGCAACGAACGAACATGGGCAAAATCGATCACGCCAAATACTCCTTTTTAGTCGGATTCCACGAAACGTTCGCCTGCACCCACATCGCGCCAGGCGTTATCGGCGATCTCCGGCACCGGCCGCGCTGCGCCGCCGAACCCGGCCTGCGCGAACGTTTCGACCAGAAAGTCCACGCACACTTTCACTTTCGCCGACTGCGCGAGCCGCTCCGGAAACACCGCCCAGACGTTGGCGGGCTGCGTAACCTCGGGCAATACGCGCTGCAGCCGGCCTTCGGCCAGTAGCGGCCCCACGTCCCAGATCGAGCGCAACACGACGCCGCGCCCGGCCAGCGCCGCCCATTGCACCGCGGCTTCGCCATGATTCGTCGAAAGCGGGCCCGTCACCTTCACGGCAGTCGTCTTGCCTTCTGCATCGAGCCGCCAGACGCCGAACGGATGATCGCGCTCCTTGATCGCGAGGCAAGCATGCGACTCCAGTTCCGCGATGGTCTGCGGCGTGCCATGTTGCGCAAGGTACGAGGGCGCGGCGCAGAGCACCCGGTAGTTCGCCGCGAGGCGCTTCGTGATCAGATGGCCCGCGATGTCGTCGCCGATGCGCACATCGAGATCGAAGCCCTCGCCCACCACATCGATCACGCGGTCGAACAAGTCGAGCTGCACGTTCAGTTGCTGATACCGGTCCGACAACGCCGCGAGCGCCGGCGCGACGAACTTGCGCCCGAAGCCGAAGCTGCTCGACACGCGCAACGTGCCGCGCGGAATGCGCCGCGTGCTGGAGACGTCCTCGACGAGCTGGTCCACGTCGTCGAGGATCTTCTCGGCCCAGGAAAAAACGCGCTCGCCCGCCGCTGTCATCGCCACGCGGCGCGTCGAGCGATGCAGCAAACGCGTGCCGAGCCTTGCTTCGAGTATCCCGACGCGCTTGCTCACGTATGCCGCCGAGGCGGAAAGCGCGTCGGCGGCCGCACCGAAGCTCGACTTGCGGGCGACCGTGCAGAAGACCCGCAGGTCGTCCAGCTCCGGCGTGGTAGCCGCTTTCATCAGAACGTGTGGCGCATGCCGATGCGCACATCGGCCTGCGTGGTCGTGGAAGACGGCGTGAAGCTATAGCCGATCACCGCATCCACGCCTTCCGACGCCTTCAGCCAGTCGCCCGAGATATAGACGTCCGTGCTCTTCGACAGCAGATAATGCATCGCCGCCGAGAGCTGGTTCCAGTGGTGGCCGTCGAAGTGCGTGTACTGGTAGCCGCCCACGAGACTCGCTGCGGGCGTGATCTGCCAGTTCGCCCCGCCCTCGGCGACCTGCATGTGCTCGCTTTCGCCGAACGCCTTGATCTGCGTGTACGTGAACGCGCCCATCAGCGTGACCTTGTCGACTACGTAGCTCGCGCCTACGCCAAAGGCGCCCTGCTTGTCCACGGGGAACGGCGTGCTGGCATAGAGTGAGCTGACGGCGCCCGTGGCGGGATCGACACTCACGGTCGGCCTGCCGAAGAACGTGCGCACGCCGATCATGTTGTAGGGATCGAACGCGTAGATGCCCGACGGGTTGTTCAACTGCGTATAGGCCGTACCCATCGAGAACGCGCCGTGTTGATACTGCGCGCCCACGCTCCACGCGCTGCCCGTGTGGAAGTCCCCCGGCGTATTGCTGAACGAGTACATGCCGCCGAACTGGAAGCCGCCGAACGTGCTCGACATGAACTTCACGGCGTTCGGCAGATGGTCGCCGTTCATGCGGTCGAAGTCGCCCTGGTTGATGGCGTAGCCACTCGCCCATGACGAGGCGTTGTACAGGTAGACGAACTCCTGCGTCATGTCGATCTGGTTGCCGAATGTGAGCGTGCCCCAGTCGTTTTGCAGACCTACATAAGCCTGGCGGCCAAAAAGCGATCCGCCGTTCGTGAGCTTGCCGTTGCCAATGTGAAAGCCGCTCTCCAGCTTGAAGACGGCCTTCAGGCCGCCGCCCAGATCCTCGGTGCCGCGCAGGCCCCAGCGATTTCCGTACGAAACGCCGTCGTCGAACTTCACCTGATACGAGCCGCCGGCGTTGCTCACATAGGTGACGCCCGCATCAAGGACGCCGTAGAGCGTGACGCTGCTTTGTGCACGGGCTGCCACCGGAAGCGCGGCGAGCGCGAGCGCAGCCGCGTGCAGTGCGGCAAGCCGCATTGTGTTCATCGATTTCATCTTGTAGTCGCTGTGGTGGCGCAATCAGTTCAGGCCGCGGTCGGCTTCGCGCACGAGTTGGCGTTCTTTTTCAATGTCGAGCGAGCGGCAGGTCCACAGATAGACCAGCGCAGCAACAGGCAGACCCACGAGCATCGCGATGTCGGTGCCGCCAAGCGCATTGGCAACCGGGCCGGTGTAAAGCTCCGTCTTGAAGAACGGGATCATCGCGACGAAGCCCACCGCGTAGGCGGTCAGTCCACGCCAGTTCCAGCGGCCGTAGATACCGCGCGGGTTGAAGATCTCGCGCACCGAGTAATGCGAGTGACGCACGATGAAGAAATCGACCAGGTTGATCGCGGTCCACGGCGTGAACAGGTAGCCGAGAATGCCGAGGAAATCGCCGAACTTGCCCATGAAGTTGTCCGACGCCGCGAACGCGAGCGACGTCGCCGTGAGGGCTACCACGATGAGGCTCACCACGCGCTTGGTCGCGTTCGACTTGAGCGGCTTGAACGAGTCGGTGATGCTGAGCAGCGTGAGCGAGGCGCCGTAGAAGTTCAGGCCGGTAATGGCGAGCAGCCCAAGCAGCGAAAGCAGCAGCGTGACCGTGCCGAAGCCCGGAAAGATCATGTCGCCCGCGCGCTGGACCGCATCGGAAATCTCGATCTGCGCATTGAGCGCCGCCGCGGCAGTGCCCACCAGCATCATCCAGACGCCGCCGATGAACGCGCCAAGGAAGGTCCACCAGAAGGTGGCACGCACACCGGTATTGGGCGGCAAGTACCGCGAGTAGTCCGAAACGTAGATCGACCACGAAAGCTGATAAGCCGCCGCCGAAAAGAGCTGGACGAGGAACGGCGTGGTCTTGAAGCCGGCGAGGCTCAACTGGCCCGCGGGGAACGGCACCTTCACGCACATGCCGATGCTGAAGATCGTGAGCGCGGCGAGCAGCGCGAACGCGAGCCAGCGCTGCGCCTTGTGGATCAGGTCATAGCCGAATACCGCGAGCGCGACCGCAATCACGGTGAAGACGATGTAGCTCAGATGCGGTTCCGTGCCCAGCAGATGATGCGCGGTCTGCCCCGCCATCAGCTGGTTGAACGAGTTGTAGCCGATATAGGTGACGAGCGCGACCACCCACACGAGCAACGCGCCCATATAGCCGAACTGCGGGCGCGACTGGATCATCTGCGGCAGCCCGAGCTGCGGCCCCTGGCTCGAATGGAACGCCATGAAGAAGGTGCCGAGCACGTTGCCGAGCACGATGGCGATCGCGCTCCACAGCAGGTTGCCGCCCATGCTGATGCCGATCGCACCGGCCGCGATGGTCGCGAGGTTGGCATCGCCCGTGAACCATACGGGCCACAGGTGCCACGCCCGGCCCTTGCGTTCGGCGAGCGGCACGTAGTCGATCGAGCGTGATTCGATTCGCGATTTGGCGCGCGACGGCTCATTGGCCAGCGCTTCGGCTATTGCCTCTTGGGACATGTCTCCTCCAGTTGTGGGGTGGCTCGCGCGGGCCCGCATGACGCGGCTGCGCTTCCCGCGCCGGCCCCGATACCAGAGGTTCCGGTTTCCAGACACGGCGCGGTTATCCTGCGGTTAATCTAAAACCAACAGTTAACAATGGTACGCACCGTAGAGGGTTTCGTCGCACTATCGCATCCTCCTATTGACGCCCGGGGAGAAATCGATTTGCTTTGCCGAACGTCAATTGACGTTGATTTATAAGAACAAGAATAGGCCACGTGCATCAATGCAAGCCGTACATCCGACAACGTCAAGGGATAACCCTGATCCACCGTCGCCGAAATTTCACTTATATTTTCGTTAACCTTTAGTTTCATCGTAACTGTTAGTTAACCAACCCCAGTACGGCGGACCCCATGACCTACCTCCCGATCGAATTCCACAAGAAACCCGAACAGCCGAAACTGCCGGCCGACTTCTGCGCCAACCCGGAACTCGCCTGGACCATCCCGGCGAGCTACTACACCTCCGAGGCGGTATACAAGTCGGAAGAACAGAAGATCTTCGAGAACGCGTGGATCTGCGTCGCGCACCGCAGCGAGCTGGCCGAAGCGAACGCCTACGTGACGCGCGAGGTGGTGGGCGAAAACATTCTGCTCGTGCGCGGCAAGGACGGCGTCCTGCGGGCGTTCTACAACGTCTGCCCGCACCGCGGCCACCAGCTGCTCGAAGGCAGCGGCAAGGCGAAGAACGTCATCACCTGCCCGTACCACGCCTGGGCGTTCAAGCTCGACGGCGCGCTCGCGCACGCCAACAACTGCGATCATGTGGAGTCGTTCGACAAGGAGAACTCGACGCTCGTGCCGGTGCGCGTGGAGGAATACGCAGGCTTCGTGTTCATCAACCTGAACCCGAATGCAGACGGCGTGGAAGCCCAACTGCCCGGCCTCGAAGCCAGCCTGCGCAAGGCTTGCCCGGTGATCGACGACCTCAAGCTGGCTGCCCGCTTCGTGACCGAAACGCCGGCCAACTGGAAGTCGATCGTCGATAACTATCTGGAGTGCTACCACTGCGGCCCGGCTCACCCCGGCTTCTCGGACTCCGTGAAGATCGACCAGTACACGCACACGCTGCATGGCAACTGGACGGTGCAGTTCGGTCATGCGCAGTCGTCGGAGCGCTCGTTCAAGCTCGATCCGTCCGTGAAGGACCCGAGCTTCAGCGGCTACTGGGCGTGGCCGTGCACGATGTTCAACGTGCCGCCGGGCAGCGACTTCATGACCGTCATCTACGAATTCCCGATGAGCGCCGAAGTCACGCTCCAGCACTACGACATCTACTTCCTCAACGACGAGCCGACCGAAGAGCAGCAGAAGCTGATCGAGTGGTATCGCACCGTGTTCCGCCCGGAAGACCTGCGCCTCGTGGAAAGCGTGCAGAAGGGCCTGAAGTCGCGCGGCTATCGCGGCCAGGGCCGCATCATGGTCGACAAGCAGCGCAGCGGCATCAGCGAGCACGGCATCGCGCACTTCCACAATCTGCTCGCGCAGCAGTATCAGGACTAAGAGGCCAGCATGACGAACCTTCAACATCCCGGCCTGCTGCGTGAGCAGGCCTATATCGACGGCCAGTGGCGCGGCGCCGACGACGGCGCCACGCTCGAGGTGACCAACCCCGCCACGGGCGAGCGCATCGCGAACGTGCCGAACATGGGCGCGCCGGAAGCCCGCGCGGCCATCGAGGCCGCGCACCGCGCCTTCCCCGCGTGGCGCGCCACCACCGCGAAGGAGCGCGCGCGCCTGTTGCGCAACTGGTTCGACCTCATCATGGCGAACCAGGAAGCGCTGGCCCAGATCATGACATGCGAGCAAGGCAAGCCGCTCGCGGAAGCGCGCGGCGAGATCGGCTACGCGGCCTCGTTCATCGAGTGGTTCGCCGAGCAGGGCAAGCGCATCGACGGCGACGTGATCCCGAGCCCGAACCCGGACCAGCGCCTCGTCGTGACGAAGGAGCCGATCGGTGTCTGCGCCGCGATCACGCCGTGGAATTTCCCGGCCGCGATGATCACCCGCAAGGCCGCACCGGCGCTGGCCGCCGGCTGCACCATCGTCATCAAGCCCGCCAACGAGACGCCGCTGTCCGCGTTCGCACTCGCGGCACTGGCGGAACAGGCCGGCATTCCGCCCGGCGTGATCAACATCGTCACGGGCAAGTCGCGCGAGATCGGCCTCGAAATGACGTCGAGCCCGCTCGTCAGGAAGCTCACGTTCACGGGCTCGACCGAAGTGGGCCGGCTCCTGATGCGCCAGTGCTCGGACACGGTCAAGAAGGTCTCGCTGGAGCTGGGCGGCAACGCGCCGTTCATCGTGTTCGACGATGCGGATCTGGACGCCGCCATCGAAGGCGCCCTGCTCTCCAAGTATCGCAACGCCGGGCAGACCTGCGTGTGCGCAAACCGCTTCTACGTGCACGATGCGGTCTACGACGAGTTTTGCCGCCGCTTTGCCGAGCGCGTGAGCGCCTTCAAGGTGGACGACGGTTTTGCCGATGGCGTGAACATCGGCCCGCTCATTACCGAAGCCGCACGCGACAAGGTCGACGGCCTCGTGCGCGACGCCGTGGCGCAAGGCGCGCGCGTGGTCACGGGCGGCGCACCGCACGCACGCGGCGGCAACTTCTATGCGCCCACCGTGCTCGCCGATGCGAAGCCCGGCATGGCGGTGCTCGCCGAGGAGATCTTCGGACCGGTCGCGCCCATCGTGCGCTTCTCGAGCGACGCCGAAGTCGTACAGCTCGCGAACGATTCGATCTATGGCCTCGCCGCGTACTTCTACAGCCGCGACATCGGCCGTATCTGGCGCGTGGCCGAGCAGCTCGAGTACGGCATCGTCGGTATCAACACGGGACTGATCTCCAACGAGGTCGCGCCGTTCGGCGGCGTGAAGCAGTCGGGCATCGGCCGCGAAGGCTCGAAGTACGGGATCGAAGACTACCTGTCGATCAAGTACCTCTGCATGGCGGGTGTCACGCGCTAAGGCCGGCGCCCAGCTTCGAGCGGATGCGGGCCGTGCCGCATCCGCTGCTTTTTCCGGATTCAGAAGTCAAGGAAGTCAACATGAACGCCCGCGAATCGATCACTGTCGACGTCGTCGCCGTCGAACAACTCACTCCGCTCATCAAGCGCTTCACGCTCGCGCTGCCCGATGGCGCACCGCTGCCCGAATTCAGCGGCGGCGCCCACGTGCTCGTCTCGATGCAGGACGGCGAGCAGTGGCACCACAATGCGTATTCGCTCCTGAGCTCGCCGCACGACACGCGCCAGTATCAGATCGCCGTGCGCCGCGAAGAGGCGTCGCGCGGCGGCTCCGCCTTCATGCACGACAAGGTCGAGGCAGGCACGCGGCTCGCGATCGGCTCGCCCGCCAATCTGTTCGAACTCGCGAGCACGAACGGCCCCAAGCGGCATGTGTTCATCGCGGGAGGCATCGGCATTACGCCTTTTCTCGCGCAACTGGCCGAGCATCGCCCCGAAGATGTCGAGCTGGAACTGCACTACGCGTATCGCAGCCCCGAGCACGGCGCCTTCGTCGACGAGCTGAAGACCGGCCCGCACGCGGCCAGCGTGCACTGCTACGTCGACAGCGAAGGCCAGAAGCTCGATCTCTTCAAGCTGTTCCATGATCTGCCCGGCGACGCGCATGTCTACGTCTGCGGCCCGCAAGGCCTGAACGACGCCGTCTACGCGAACGCGGCGCTGCTGGGCTGGCCGAAGGCGCAGCTGCACTCGGAGCAATTCGCCGCGACGGACACCGGCGGCAAGGCGTTCACGGTCGTACTGGCGAAGTCCGGCATCGAACTCGAAGTGGGCGAAGACGAGACCATCCTCAAGGCCATCGAGCGCGCGGGCGTGACGGTCGAGTCGCTGTGCCGCGAAGGAGTATGCGGCACCTGCGAAGTCCCGATCCTCGAAGGCGAGGCGGATCACCGCGACCAGTATCTGGACGACGACGAGAAAGCCGCGCAGAAGACCATTTTGCTGTGCGTGTCGCGTGCGCGCACGCCGCGCCTCGTGATCGACCTCTAGGGCGGCTGCGTATGCGGGACACCATGAGTCGTGCGTCCGGAACGGCCCGCTTGCCGATCCGTTAAACTAGCGGGAGTTACGGAGCGGACGAAACGTCCGGGCCGCGCGCCCGATTCATCAGAGGCGGCATATGCCCGGCCCCGATCGGCGGCCCTGGGGTGTATGCCGCCCTTTTGCGCTTGATTCTTTCGACCGCGCGAGATTCGTCACAGAGGGAAATGGATGTCCGAGGATACGTTCGCGTTCCGTCTGAAAGTGCTGCTCGAGCACAAGAAGCTGAGCCTGCAGCAAGTCGCCGACGCCGTCGGCATATCACGCCCCGCCGTGCACAAGTGGACGCGCGGCGGCGAGATCGACTATTCGAACCTGCGCCGCCTCGCGGCGTTTCTCGACGTGAACTGGGTCTGGCTGCGCTACGGCGACGAAGCCGTGAAAGACCTCGGCATCGCGGGCAATACCGAGCTGCCGATGACCGACCTGCGCCGCCGCTATACCGCCGAGATCATGTCGAACGAGGCGCGCATGAAGCAGGCGCAGGAACTGGCGGGCATCGTGACGTGGGAATGGAATCTCGTCACCGACGAGCTGATCTATTCGAGCAACTGCGCGAAGCTTTATGGCCGCGAGATTCACAGCAACGCCGAATTCTGGGAAATCCTCCATCCCGAGGATTCGATCTGGCTGAACGACGAGACGCTCAGGGAGCTGGTTGCGAGCACGGCGCCGCGCGTCTGGGACTTCCGCATCATCTTGCCGGACGGGCAGATCCGCTGGATCGAGTCGCGCGTCGCCACTCTGCTGGACGACGCGGGGCGCCCGGTGCGCGTGGTGGGCACCACCATCGACATCAGTGCGCGCAAGGAAGTGGAATCCGCGGAGCAACGGCGCCTGCAACTGCTCAACGACGCCGCGCGCATTGCGGGCTTCGGCGCCTGGCGCTGGCTGCGCGCGCAGGACGAGCTGATCGTTTCGGACGAGTGGTGCCGCCTGTTCGGCGTCGATCCGGCGCACGCGCCGCGCCACTATGTCGAGCTTTCGCGGCACATTCACCCGGACGACCGCGCGGCGCGCGAAGCGGCCGTGAACGAAGCGCTCGCGCACCGCGGCGACTATCGCGTGCTGTATCGGGCGGCGCTGCCCGACGATACGTGGCGGCTGGTGGTGGAGCAAGGCTACGCGCGCGTGGCGCCGCATGGCGAGGATGTGTGGCTCACGGCACTGTGCCGTGCCGCGCAGCCTGCCGACATGGCGGCAGGCGTCTCCGCGGCTGCACAGCCGGGCGCCGAAGAAAACGCGGCCACGGGAGCCGCGCCGCACTGAGTGCGTGAGAAGTAGCGAGGTGTCCCGCCGGAACACCCCACGCCTACGTGCTTAAAGCGCGGCGGCGACTGCCCTGCCGATCTCCGTCGTGTTCGCCGTGCCGCCCATGTCGGGCGTGCGCGGGCCTTCCACCAGCACCTTCTCGATGGCCTGCATGATCGCGTCGTGCGCGGCCTTGTATTGCGCGTCGCCGTTGCCGAGGAACTCGAGCATCATCGCGCCCGACCAGATCATCGCGATCGGGTTGGCGATCTGCTTGCCGAAGATGTCGGGCGCCGAGCCGTGCACCGGCTCGAACAGCGACGGGAACTTGCGCTCGGGATTCAGGTTCGCCGAGGCCGCCAGACCGATCGTGCCCGTGCAGGCGGGGCCGAGGTCCGAAAGAATGTCGCCGAAGAGGTTCGAGGCGACGACCACGTCGAAGCGGTCCGGTTGCAGCACGAAACGCGCGCACAGAATATCGATGTGCTGCTTGTCCCATTTCACGTTGGGATACGCCTCGCCCATCGCGGCCACGCGCTCGTCCCAGTACGGCATGCTGATCGAGATGCCGTTGGACTTCGTGGCCGCCGTGAGTTTCTTGCGGCCGCGCTGGTTCGCGAGCTCGAATGCGTACTTGAGAATGCGGTCGACGCCGTGGCGCGTGAACACCGACTCCTGCAACACAAACTCGCGCTCGGTGCCTTCGAACATCTTGCCGCCCACCGAGCTGTACTCGCCCTCGGTGTTCTCGCGCACCACGAAAAAGTCGATATCGCCGGGCTTGCGGTTGGCGAGCGGGCACGGCACGCCGGGCAGCAGACGCACCGGGCGCAGGTTGACGTACTGGTCGAATTCGCGGCGGAACTTCAGGAGCGAGCCCCACAGCGAAATATGATCGGGCACCTTGTCGGGCCAGCCGACCGCGCCGAAATAGATCGCATCGAAGCCCTTGAGCGTGGCGAACCAGTCGTCGGGCATCATCTTGCCGTGCTGCAGGTAGTAGTCGCAGCTCGCCCAGTCGAAATGGGTGATTTCGAGGTTCAGACCGAACTTCGCGGCCGCCGCCTCGACCACGCGCGCGCCCTCGGGCATGACTTCCTGGCCGATACCGTCGCCGGCGATGGCGGCGATTTTTAATGTCTTGCTCATGTCGCGTTCTCCGTTGCGCGGCGCGCCGGAATGGGTGCGCGCTCGATAGGTGCAAGGATGCCGCAAAGGGTGGTGGAAATTAGCCCCTCCAGCGTTGAGGCGTTGTACACGGGGTGTGAATAATTGGGCGGGGGGTGTGGTGTTCCACGGGCATTAGGATAAGTATTCTTATCGTAATGTGTATATTTTTTAATCAAACTATTGCGCGTGAAAAACGACCTCACCGTGATGTGTCACGCGCCCGGAGGTTTATTGCGTTTCCACTCGTAGACGTAGAGCACATTAAATCTGTCAACTTTGCGACATGACATGTGTCAATTCGACATCAGGCTAAACATCCAAGTAGCCTAAGCTTTCAGCGACCAGGATTTAGCAACGCGACCAAAACTTGCCGTCGACCACATTTGGAAGCACTCCTTCTGCCGTGCAGGAGCGCAGCTAGCGTCTGCCGAGGCAGCGGCGATGCGCGCTCTATCAAGAGTTAGCTTCAGCACATTCATTCACACATCGCATCCCAGTAAATAGAAATTACTACATTTTATGAGGAACATTTTCACGCTACGAGTAGCGGGTATTCCGATCTTCTAACCTCGGGTACACGCCCTGGGGATTTTCTTTATCGCCTTACTCCGGCCTTCCGATGGGTGACGCTTTTATCGTGTTTTCAGTGGCAACAAAATTGTCAACACGTATCGCTCTGATCGCATCGGAGCAAGGCCGAGCCGGTGACAAAATTATCGAGTCTACGCCATCCCCGCGCATCTAGACCCACAAGGCAGTCGCAATCGCCCGAGCGTTATCGAAAATGCCCGAATAGGCGATCATCTCCGCGTCGACAGTGATCTCAGCCAGGTCGTGGCTGTCGTCGCAGCCTCCGGAGTTGTTCGCGAAGCTCATCGTTCTCGCCGCGAACTTGCAATAGTTGTGTTTCAAGGGCGGCGCGCCGCTGCTGTTCTGTTTCCGCGAGGGATCGCGCTTGAGCCACCTCCTGGTGAAGTTTCGTTAGCTTGGCAACAACGTGGTCGCGTAAAACCCTCTTTTTCTCGGAGGACAGGGGTGAAAACGCTGCGCTGTTCAACCACTCTCCACACAAAGACTTGTAGGTAGACAGGGCGAGGACCTTTGACGACCCCGCTGGCATGGCGGGAATGCTTGCCCCGAATTCGCATAGCTCAAGGAACACGACGCACTGTTGCACCCAATCATCCATTTCAGATCTCCGTGAAAATAAGGCAAGACCCAAGGCGAATTGGAGAATACGCGATCATGCATGCACGCCACTCTCGCGCGCGGACCGCTATGCTTTTTGTCGTTGTTCGGTGACTACTTCTATTGTTGTGGCGAAAGCGCATGAGGTGTCAAAAAAGCGGCTCACCGCGCTTCATTGAGCTTAGGCGAGTGTGCGGGATACGGCTTTCGTAGCATGGGCAATGTGTGCGGCATCACACATATTCGCCAACCCCGGTTTTCCCGAATACTGACGCGTAAAGACGACCGCACCGGCTCGCTTGCCGCAAACTATTCGGCAGCGCCTAATCGTGCGGATTTCTGACACCGCTCCGTCGAATCTCATTGATATCGAGCGCAAGCACCGATATCGCGCGCGAACTCTTCCATGACAGCGGGTCATTCCTTGCTATCCGAAGTAAAATCTTATGGATTCCTCTTTCCATGTTTGCGTCTGATCGCGCGAATGCTCGCCTCGATCGCCCGTGTTTCTGCCCAGCTCGGATCATTTTCAGGAATGTTCGGTTGTTCGTGCGCCATGCATGGATTTCCGGCATCCCGCTCACAAACTTTAGCGGGATAGTGTTCGACGGACGCAGGAAAATCGTCCACAGTCCACGGACCAGATGAAAATAAGCGATCCATGCGGCAATCGCCTTCGCTTCTGTCGACTCAAGTGAGAATCTCAACGTTGCTTGACTCATTTTGCGAAGGCTAGTCGCGCGCCATGCGCCGCAGTCTCCGTGCGTGCAATCGCTGGGAAAACCTTTGAACACGCTGCCCTCGTGAGGATCGCCAAAATGCAGCAATACCGTGCTGCGTACGCTGGTGGGCAAACAGGCCTGATTGGCATGCAGCGAACGCATGCCCCAAAAGGAGTAGAGATTGCCCGGCGTCAGGCGCACGATTTTCGCCGACAGCCATCGCTGTACACACGGCCCTGCGCCATATCCGCTTCAGCAGCTTCCCGCACGTTGCCCGGTGGCCATGGCGAGCAATTGGGACGCCGTTGTCTTTCATCGACGGATCGCCTTCCTCGACACGTTCGGCAATAGGTCGGGATGCCGCAGGCAAGGACACACGATTGCCATTTCGAGCTACATAGCGCCCCTCGGTAAGTTTAAATTGGTCACCCAGGGCGTCGGCAGTGATGAACTTGATTCGCGTCGGTGACGACACCGACCACAATGCCAAGGTAGAAACCGGCTCAGCGAGCAAGTGTACTATGCTATTGACATGAATTTACCGCCTCGCACTTGGCCCAGTCCTTGAAATTTTTTCCGCCTTTCGTCAGATACCTTACTCGCCACCCATTTGATGTATTTCGCGTTTATTTCATGTTCGTGGCAGTTTGCCGTGTACGCGGCGGTTACTGCATTACGGGTTTAGCTATCTCGACTAAATCAGACAAGGAGATAAGGCGCACATCGGTGCCGACATTTGGCCCTCATTTATCCCATTCAGTTGTGCCACGTCACCAGTACGAGGTCGTCGGGGAGACCAAGCCTGCGGCGGCACTCCCACCACTGAACGACGCACGGCCTCGGTTCGTTGAGAGCGTCAGACTGGGTCGAGGACCATGTTGTGCTTGCTCGCGGCCCAATTAAGAACGGAATCAGCGAGACATGCGTAACCACTGAAATCGTCGACCGCAACCAGCGTTCCGCAGTAGGCATAGTTCCCTGAAGCGTTGGCGCACAAAATCCATGCCCCTGAATCACCGGAGGCGGGGCGAACGGCCATCTTTTGGGGTAGCCAGGGCGAGCGGCCACTCGTGCTCAAAATCTGGAACATTTTATCGAAGCATCGATAGAAGCCGTCGTTGAAGAGGACCCGGTAGATCGCGCAGTATGCGCCAACGTAGTAGTCGTGTTTTCCGGATGACATGCCTCTCATGACGACATCCGAACCTGAGCCAAACTGGCTGGGGTTATAAATTTGATCAACAACCCCAATACCGGATACGGAATTCATCCCGGTATGAATTCTATCCGGTTCAATCAATGCGATATCAACATGTTCTGGAAGGAACGGGATCGTGATGTCGCAAGGCCCTCCGGGCCTTGTATTGAGCGTAGCGTAGTTGCTATCGAAAACACTTCCAGCATTGGCGTATTTTGTGCCGGACACGTCGTTTAGGGTCACTGGACGGCCGCAATTCTGCGCAACGTGAGCGCAGGTAAGCCCGTATGTGCTTCCGGTGTTTCTATCACGTAGAAATCCGCCAAGGGTGCCTGCCTCGTCGGCAATCATGCCGGTACTCCCCTGAACCGACGCAGCGGCTCGCGCAATCGGGCGCTCCTCCAGCGTGCAGAAAAACTCCACCTGTCGATCCGCGATCGAGCGAACTATCCTCGCGCGCGTGAGGTCTGCGCCGGGGACGATGCTGATCTTAACCAGGAACGGCGCAGCGCCCTCGGCTCTTTGGCATCTTCGGCAAAAGTCCTTCCATTCGTCTGGCCGCCACTCTGAGTCCGCCATGCCTGAGAGGTACTGCCAGTGCTCAAGGGCCCATGCGCCGTCGGGCATGCCGTACGGATAACCATCGGTCATGCCAAACTTGCTGTAACAAATCCAGAGTTGGATCCAGTAAGGATGGTAGTCAATGAAGACACCCTGAACGATCTCTGCCTGATAGCCTTCGCTAAATAGTTGGTGCAGAAAATTCTGGAATGGCGATTGCTGAGAAAACTCAATTTGGGCTTGCATTGTCCTCTCCGCAGAATGTCGTCAGGCATCGGTTGATGTCACTAGCTCATTGGCCTGTCGTTGTACCCGGGCTCTGCTGCTTCTCCGCCGCCGTGATCGTCGGCACATGAATGCCTGCGAACATCACGAAAATCCCCGTGGCGATGATTGCGATCGGTGACTTATACAAGCCACCCCAGATATACGAATTAATCGAATAGGACCACACGAGGAGCGCGATCACGGATATGGTGAATTGCGACAGCAGGAGACGTTGCTTAACGTTTGCTTGAAGCGCCTTAGACTTCATCTGTCTGTTGAGCAAGACGTAGGTTGCCGCAATGCACGCGACCAGAATCGCGATCCCAAGCGTGCTCGCCGAAAGTGATGCCAAGGAGTCTTTTGAGTAACTTGCAAGTGCCGCCTGGGCAACGGCGTAGAAACCCGCAACGTCAGGCGGAACGTATTTGAGTAGTCGGTCACCTGCAGACTCGTGGGGACCCGCGACCGCTTTTCCACCCTTGTCTTTGACGACTGGCTCCACAATTCTATCCACGAGGCTCTCCTCATACGTTTATTCGCGGCGACCTCTGAGAGAGTGCTGGTTAGCGCACGTGCTGCACAGATCTCGGCCAAGAGAAGGTCTGAATTCGCTACAATTTGTTTCTCGTGCCACCGGCGCACTGCTGAGTTGGCGGCAGTATTGGAGTCGAACAAAGCAAGGAGAATGAAGCCGTAGTTTCTGGAGGATTAAGCGTCCTCCGCTTTCCGGCGGACAAAGTGACTTCGCAGTGCGGCCGGCTTTCCTCGACAGGACACGAATTGTTAATAGTCGGCTGGGTCAGCGTTCTTCACAATTGCAGTGTTCAGTCTAGAAAAGCATAGGCCGCCATTTACTGCTTGAACAATCGCATCGTCACGGCTATGTGGTCTAACAGACGTTCTGCATATCCCACTTGGGCGTGCGGCACACCGGCCGTCGCTCATTGCGAAGACGCAGGTGCCCGGTAACGATGGCGCCCGCGTCGTCGCCTGGGAAGATGACTGGCGGCATGAGATCGACAACCCCAACGGCGACCTAGCGTAGCTGTTTATTCATGGAGCTATCAGTCTTTGTTGTTGTCATCGGCGAGATGATTTTACAGGCGCGACGCGGCTACAGCTCAAGGCAACTGTGGGGTCAATGCCGATCGTAGGAATCCAGTGCTGGGACAGTCGGATTCCCGACAACTGCATTGTTGCTCCAGATCCGAGACTCCGAGTGTCGCTAACGGGTCGAGAGTACTAATCCGACCGCAGCGACAGCCGCCATTCGAGGTCGAGCGAGTATGGATGGCTCAAGAGCGACCTGGTGCTGCCCTACGAACGGCGATATCTGAGCGACCGCAAAGGCCTCAAGGTTACTTGCCCTTCAGGGAGGGTATCGAATGACTGCTCCGCTCTGATAGCTGCTCTTTCAGCTCCGACTGGTGGCAACAGGTCGTTGGATGTGTGTGTCTGTTCGCCATTCGAATCTCGACATTACAGATCCTAAAGTTGGACGGCGCCTGATGCGCAACGTCCAATTGCGGGTGCTGACACCGATGCACTTCAGTCTACAGATTTTCACCGCTGCCGTGGAAGCAGGACGGAGCGCGATGGCCTACCTGTTGGAAACGCCAGGGTACCTGGGTTTCAAACCGAAGGGTTTTTGGCGAGAACGCCCATTTGCGCGCGGGAAAGTCGAACGTCAGGAACTGGCGGCACCAGTTCAATGAAGGTTCTGTAGAGCTGCCGTTGCAGTCGTCATAGTCACCTCTCGGGCGGCCTCCGCGTCTGAGCATAGTCGAGCATTTTCGGCCGTTTGGAAATCCCGCAGCCACGAGATTCAAACGTCTCATCAATCTAGCAAGCAATCGTTGGATTCGCGTGCAGAGACGCCATCACAACTTATGCAACGAGACGAGCCCGCTGGCAACCCCCGCGGATTGCGCTGGATCGGAAATCAACCGACAAAGCGGAAAAAACGGCGGTCGCTCACGCCGCCCCCGGCTGTGAAATCGTGGCCATCGCCATTACCAAGTATTGCCTCGCAGCTAGCCGACGACGCTCCCCGAAAGAGGGCGTCATCGGCGGGACCCGTTGTTCCGCATCTACCGACTGGAACTTGCCATTCGACTGGCTGAAACACGCAGTCCTGACTGGATCGATCTTGATGACCGCGCGGGCAACCTCCTCGATCTCGCGATCCGTTAGCGACCTGCGCGCCTCTTTTCTACCGGGATGATTGGGGAGCCTCGTCCGGTATGGTCATTGTCGACCAATCGCTTTCAAAGATTCCGGCCCAATAGGCCGTCACATCGGCATGGCGTATGACCAGACTGGCATCACGGTTGGTGTCAACGCCCTCTGTTGACCAGTTTTGGCTCCCGACTACAACGGTGTCGTCATCAATGACCATGCCTTTGTTGTGAACATTGACTTGACGGAGAACGCGCGTTCCATCGATGCCGCCATACTTGTCCAGATATTCGATCATCGACGCTGTGACACGGGCATCGACAATGATCCGTACGTCCACACGTCGCTTGATCAACCCGCTTACCGCATTGATTAATTGTCCAAGGATCGTACGTTGCGCCAAAGGCAGCGTTTCGTCACTCTCAAAGCGCGAGCTTGGCTTGATGTACTGAGTCTGCATCCAGAATCTCTTCTTGGCCTGCTGGATCAAAGGCAAAATGACCGCACCATAGTTGTCTGGTGTCAGCGCTGGTTGAATCGTCATGTTGCCACTGAACGTCCTGGCCGCTGGGAACTCCTTATAGGGCCTTCCGACGCGCTTAACGCTGTCATTCAGGATAGGAGCGCTTGCCTCCTGCTGACCGGGAAGCGCCTGATCCAAGTCTCTCAAGATTATATTTTCAAAGGTCGTGGATAGCCCTCCGTGTTCGACAATGACATGCCAGTCGCGATCGCTGATGCTGGAGGTATTTGCGTCGGTAGATTTTGGCGCGTTGATAGGATCGAAATCCGGTTGGTTCGATGTATTGAAGTTTCCGCTCGAAAGGAAGAAGGACTCCTTGTCGGCTACCGCAACCTTGATGTGGTATGCGGCGGGAAACAGGTGAATCTTATTGTGCTCGTCCCTCCCCTCTGCTGCCCAAGCGAACTTCATGCCGTCACCAAGGGTGCCGGCTAATTGTTGATGTGTCACGTCATTTGTTTGCTCACGATGAGTGGTGTCGTAATCTGGATCGTCCAGAACCAGATTCAGTGTCTTTCCCGTCATACTGTTTTGAACGGCGGCAACGATATGCGGCGCGGTGAACTCGAACATGCCAACCGTGAGGGTTTTCTTTACGCTACCAATAAACGGCCCAAGCGTCTGCCAGCCCGCGGCAGGGCTCGCAAAGCAAGTCACCTTGAACGTGTCTGTGACGGCCTTGAGGAGTTCAGGCTGCAGCTTTTGATAAGCATGGGCAGCCGCTGCGCCCGGTATCGGCTCGCCAGGCCGACGCGGGCGCACGCGAGCGACCGCCGCGTCGACCAGTGGAGAGATCAGCTTTCCGTCGAGATTACGCTCGAGAGGAAAATTCGCCGTTTGCAATTCAATTGGCACATTGCCGCGGGGCACATCAGCCAGTTCTTGCGCGAAGGCCTCCGGGTCGGTGGCTCGAAGTGCCTCCGTTGGACTCACGGGACGCACGTCGACGGGAATACCTTCGAGCTGGCGTGGCAACATCTCTTCTGGTGGGATATTGCTCGTCTTCTTGCGCACGCTGACAACGATCGCGGGACTCTTCGTCAACTTGCCGCCTGTAATGCGCAAACCTGGGCGGACGGATACCACCCCCGGTTTGCGGAACAGTCCGAGATGCTGAAGAATGACCGAATCAATCTGGTGATCGTCGGGGCCGGAAGCGGCGGGAGTGGAAGGCATGTTATCGAGTCCTTTCAATTGGACAATCGTGCTGCAGTTTCATTGAGCCGCCCGGCTACAGAGGCGATTTGCGCCATCGATGGCAGTTCAGCCGCAAGTGCATCGGCTTCGTTAGCAAGTTCTCCAAGGCGTGAAACGATCCGATCGACAGCCCGAGAAAGGTCCGCCGGCAACGCGTTGAAGCGTGTGATACCAAAGCCCGGGCCGCCGTTGAGGCCATTAACGTCCGCGGGCATGCAACAGAGCGCGTCGCCAAGAGGGCGGATTGTCGTGACCATAACTTCGATCGCGGTTCGTACAATTTTCGTTGCGCGTTCCGCATCCATGGCGTGCGAGAATCCAGACGCCAACGATTGAAGCATCAAAAGATAGATTTCGTCGAACAATTCCGCACAGCGCCGGGTCAACGGATTCTTGATCGGATGTGCAGCGGCGCCATAACCATCGAGCGACTCGGCAACGGGGTTGCTCATGACTGGTCGCACGGGTTGAAATTCAGGCCCTGCCGTATCTCGGAGTTGCCTGTACTCGTTGAGTATGCTAATGAACATGCCATAGTGACAGTCTAACCGGTCGACGACAGCACCCTCCCCCTGATGAACGATATTCCCGATCGCCTGAATTGCCGAATGGACGCTAGTCACCCTGACGATGTCGTAAAACTGCGCACGGCGGTGATCGATCTGGTTTTCAGAATTCTCCTGAATCAGGTTCGCGATATACCGAAATCCGTGTTCAATTGCTCCGTATAGCTCCCCGATCGTGACGTGTCCTCTCGTCGCTTCGGCCGCAGTGAAGCTTGCACCCTGTCTCACCCATTGCACTTCTGCCTCGTGGGGCGTTTCATAAACGATAAAGCGCTTGAGCACATTTTCGCTGAACGGCTCAAGAGCGATGCTCGCGCGCAGGGGGTAATAGCGGGTTCCCTGCGGCAGGTTCGGCCGAAGGCAGTGTGGCGTACCTCCGATCGCAATCAAAAGATTCCACGCCTGCGCCAGGTGCATCATTTCCTGCGAAGCTATGAAAAAGATCTGCGATGCCCAGAACCGTACCTTTCTGCATTGGTCAACGTTGAGTCCCGCCTCGGCGGTCCGTTGCTTGAGTGAGAATGCCGTGTACAGATAGCTGCACGCCAAGCCGTGTTCCAGCTCGCATGCCTCAGTGAGCAGCGCGATAAGCTCGGTTCGATTCTTCGGCGCAGGCAGCGTGCTCATGTCAGGCTCCCCAGCCGCAGGCCGAATTCCGTCGTTGCAATGTGATCGGCAGCACGCAGGCTGAGTGCCGCAATGGTAAGCGTTGGATTAGCGGTGCCGCAAGTCGGCCACAGGCTCGATCCCACGATGTAAAGATTGCGGTGGTCAAAGGCGCAGCAATTGGCGTCGGTTACGGCTTGACGACTGTCCGTGCCCATCCGGCAGGTTCCCATAATATGGCCGGCACCACTATAGTGATGGCCTCCCGCCTCGACCGAAACATCCTCCTCCACAATTTCGCCCCCTAGCGCGGTCGCCATCCGGTTGACTATGTATAGGGCTGGCAAGAAAGCGTCGCGCGTGTAGGTGCCAACATTGAAGTGAATTCGCGGCCGTGGCAAACCATCCCTATCCGTCAGTTGGGAGAGCGTTACGCGATTGTCGGCATCTGGAAGCAGTTCAGTAGAAAGGCTGAAGCGGAGTTGGCGACTAACGACATCTAGAAGGTGGCGCCGAAGTTTCGCACCAAAAAGACCCTGCTGTACCGCGTCACGAAGGTCCGATGCCGGTGACGAATTCGACGCACGATAAAAGCCGTCGTTGTTCAGCGAGAATCGCATTGCTGCGCGATTGCGCCTAAATGCACCATCCCGAAACGTCTCGATTCCTGAGGTTGAGGGCGGCCCGCGAAACGGGTAAACCGGATCTCTGGTTCTTACGAACACCGACTTCTGCATGTGGTCCATCAAATTTCGTCCGACCTGGTCGCTCGAATTGGCAACTCCCAGCGGCGCGCCCGCGCCTGCAGACATCAGGAGCAGCTTGGCCGATTCGATAGCATGTGCGCAGAGGATCACGACTTTCCCGCTTGCCCTCAAAAGCAGCCCTTCTTTTTTATACTCCACCGCCGTAATACGACGATCCTGTCCCAGCACCAAGCGCGTGGCAATCGAATCCGCGATCAATTGGACTTTGCCTGTGGCAATTGCCTTTTTGACGTGCACCGAGCCGTCATACTTGGCGCCGATCGGGCACACTGGAATGCAGCTTGCGTTGCCGGCACACGGAGGCCGCCCGTCGTAGGGCCGCGAATTGCGCGCCGCCGGCGTTTTGAGCACTCGGAGCGCCTGCCCGTCGACCTCGATTCCGTTCACCGCCCGGGCGACATAGTCGTCCGACCAGCTGGGCCAGATTGGCGTCATGGGAAACGGTGCAGAACGGAAGGCGCCGTGCACGCCGTTCCATTCGGCGTCGTCCCCTGCGACGCCGAGCGCGGCCTCGGCGTCGCAGTACCACGACTCGATGTCGTCATAACGTATCGGCCAATCCACTCCGACGCCGTAAACCGAATGCATCATGAAATCATTGGGCAGAAGGCGCGGCGTATGTCCTAGCCAATGCCAAGTCGACCCCCCAGCGATCCTCTCGTAAGTGGAGAGAAAGTCCTCCGGGCCAGCCTGATCGTAGTATTCGTTCATTGGACCAGGATGCTCAGGGCCGGCCGCGCCAACCGCTTGGTAAGGAGCGCCGAGCGGTTTATCTTTCGAGGCGCCGAATGCTGCAACCGCCGCCGCGCGATCGACCGTGCCGGCGCCCGCTTCAATCAAGCCGACGCTCAGACCCGCGGCGCCAAGGCGCCAGGCTAGCAGTGCTCCAGCCACGCCCGCGCCAATAATCACAGCGTCGAAATCCGTAAGTTCACATTGCGTGGCGGTTGTCATGGTTTAGCGCCCGGTATCCGGCGGATAGCGCCACGAGCCGTAGTACCCATCCGAGTAGGCCGGCGGATGGACGCCAATGGCGCTCCACACAAGAGACTCAAAGAAATCGGCTTCGCTGGCTGGACCCGGGGCGCCTGGACTCAGGTCCGGGACACCCGCAAACCAGATCAATACAATCGCTTTGGCGACTGGCCCGAATCCTCCGCTGTTAATCAAGTCTGACCCGACAGCAGCGACGAGATCGCCCCCGGCAGCTTTCAATGCTGAAAATTGCGCGAGCACTGCGTCCAGCCTGTCCTGCCCCACATATTGCTTTACTGTGGCCAGGTGGCGCCCGGCGGTCGACGCAGCGATCATCGGCTCGTCAGTCAGGATAAGCGAGAGTTCGCTAAACAGCGCCAATTCGGAGGCTTCGTCAAACATGGCGCTGCCGCCTCCTCGAAGGCTTCACTGCTTTCGTTTCGTCACCAAAGCAAGGCGTTTCGGGTCTGCTTCGCAGAATGCGGCCTTCCCGAAACGCCTTCTGGCATGGCGGCTACTCGCGTGCGCTCCTATCAGTCGGAATCTAGACAATCCCGTGCAGCTTTCTGATACTGGGCGCGAAAAAGTAAGCACCACCTTCCAGAGTCACGAAACTTTCCAGCTCGAGTTGCGGCTTGTCGCTTTGCTGTAGTGATTGTGGCGCGGCACCGGCAAAAAACCGGTGCGTTTCATGGGACTGGCCGATGATGGGATCAATACCGCTTTCTGGTTGTGAGAAGTTGACGTTGTTCGCCCACGATTGCTGAACGAACTCGAACTGGTTCTCAATCGACGTAATGTAGCACTTGAAAAGCAAACCACGCGTTTTGTCGCCACCTGCCGATTGCTCGTTCAGCGCCTCCTCTTCAGTCACCTCAGGGCCGAAAGCAATGCCACGTCTTAGCATGCGGTGAGACTGCGTAAACGCCTCTGCCGCGTCGATCTCCTTCTTGTCCTTGACGTTCGGCTTGCCCGGGACGTCGTCGCGTGGATACGCTTTGCGGATATGCGCGGCAAACGGGCACTTGAAGCCCTGCCGGTCGCCGTCGAATTCGAAATCGTTGACATCGGGCGTCCCGTCGGCGATGGTGGGATTGTCAACGAGCGGCGCCTTGATGATGGCTGCACCGCTTTTCCATCTGCCAACCATCTGTGCGCCGAGTAAATCTGGATTCATCGGGTTGGCCGCACTAGTGATGCTTTGTGCGGCAAGCTTGACTGAGCGATTGAACTCAGGAACTTTCTGCGCGAGACGCCGGAACACGAGATACGCACCGTTTTCCATGAACGGCGAGGGGGGCTTTTTATCGTCTCCCTTGACTTCCAGCGAAGCGGCTTGAGGATTCTGGCCGGGAAACCCAAAGACGAACTCACCGGGCCACAGCAAATCCTGGCCTTTCTGGCCTTGCGAGGGATCCGCACCAGTAGCTGTCGGTGTGAGTGCAACGTTGGCAGAGGTTCTCCCCTTCACACCCGGTTGCGACACGCCATCCGCGTAGCCGAAATGTTCGTGACCAGCAACAGGTGCAGGACGTACCTGGCCTTCCTCCGTGTGCAAGAGCGTCCAGCCATTCTCGTTTGGTGGAGCGAGACGCAGAGAGATAATGTCCGCCACTTCAGCATGGCTGGCGCCGGTCACAACGAAGACTCCGTGGAGATTCGCGTCTGGGCGCAGGATAGTCCACGACGTTGTGGGCGGATCGGTCATCTGGTCCGCCCGCTTGCCCATGCCTTCGATGAAAGCCTTCGCCGATCCTGGGTCGATATCGCGAATGCCAAGTACGCTCAGTCCAGAGAATGTGAAAGCGATGTTGAGACCCGGCGTGGGCAGCAGTTTTCTACGGGTGCCGTTCCTGCTCTTTCTGATCATCTCATCCTGTGCGAGTACTTCGTCGACGCTCGTCAGATGCAACGAACGAAGGAAAGCTTTGAAACGCTTCACGTCCGATATCTTGAAGAAAAGAAGATGTTCGTTTTGCTTGATGAGACCAGCCAGAATATCGCCTTGAATGTCATTTGTCGGCAGCAAAGGTTCGTCGCTCAGATTGCGTGACATGTCTCTCTCCTCATAATTTCTCGATACACGATCTGGACGACATCCTCGGGCGAGACTCGTCCTCCTCAGCAGATTCACGCAAGCGTGACGAACACTGGAGTGGAACGAAGAATGCCCCCCAGAAGCACTCCCGCACCAGTGTTCCGGGCTTGATTTTTTGGATGGCCTTCGACGAGAAGATTAGAAAATCGCGAGTGGTGATACACAGAAAATCTATTCTCTGTGTGCGGAAGCGAACAATAGCGCTCGTTGTTAAATAACTTTCTCTCCGATTTAATATCTGGTTCAGCACCTGCTTCTGATCGACATAAGAAAAACGACGCAACTTTGTCAGTACGCGCGACAATCTTTCGCGCGGCATGCTCGCAGTCCGACTCCATGGGAGACGAAGGACAGGAAGTCTGTGCGGACACACACATAGGTTGATGAATTAATCGTTTGCCGGATAAAAAAGCATCGCTTACAACAAACTCTAAATTGGCACTAAAGATCAATTTTATTTAAAGAAAGGTAACGTATTGAATGGGCGATAGCATCATTGCTTCGAAAGCTTCTATTCCCGGATTGCCGAGAATCCGCCGTTGATGCGCGGCAAGTGTCCCTTCAATGCGACGTCATGGCTTTCGCCAAGTTTTTTTGCTGTGCTCAACCCGTCGTCGATGTGACTGTGAAAACTGTCGCTCGCCGTAAGTCCTGCCGCATTCGATCACGCCCACATCAATCAGGAGCGGAAATATGGCCGCCTATCCAAAGCAAATGCCCATGCGAATTCAAGCGAGGCCTGGCTCAAAGGCAGAGCGCGAGTATTTCGTGAGTTCCAAACTCCCTGGCCAACACTGGCCGGAACCGCAAGCCATTGCACCAGGCGTCAATCCTGCACCGCTCGAAGACCTGCTGTTTCATGGCGGAAAAGTGATTCCGAGCATGGAGTTTCAGAACATATTTCTGGGTGGAAGCGGTTCCTGGGTGCAGAGCGATATTCAGTTCATCGACGCGGCGATCGGGCATGCCATGCAGCACAAGCAGATGAACAACGTCATGCATCAGTATTTCCCCGGCGCCACGCTCGCGTGCGAACAGCGTGAGTTTGTCATTCTCAACGCAGCGAAGCCCGAAAAGATGACCGAGAAGAACGTGCAAGACCAGGTGGTCGCGCTGCTGGAATCAGCGCTCATCCAGGACAGCAACCTCGATACGTGCCTCTTCAATTTGCTGCTGCCGGCTGGAACGATACTCGAGCTTCAGGGGGCGAGTTCGCTCGAAGGGCTGGGCGGCTATCACGGTTCAGTTCACTTCACCCAAGGCGGCGCCACACGCACGCTGTACTACTCGGCCAGTGTGTACTCCGAAATGCTTCCGGGCAACAAGGAGAACGGAATCGTTTCGTTTGATCAGTCGTGGAAGAGCGTAGTGGGAACGCTATATCACGAAGTCAACGAGTTCCGCACCGACCCGGACGTCAACGACGCGATCGAGAAGAACAACAATGACTTTCTCGGCTGGTCCTCCAGACAAGGCCGGGAAGTCGGCGACCAGCCGATCTTCCAGGCCGGCTCAAACCTGGCGCTGGTCTTCAAGGAGATCAGCGACCCGCCGAGAACGACCCTTCTGCCGGTGCAGCTTCTTTATTCAAACGCCGTTCACGGGGCCGAAGGGCCGATCGCGAACCCGCGCCCATGACCCAGGAGGATCGAACATGGCCGAAGTGATTCAGGACCTGTTCTTGAACCCGCCGTTCGCCGTTGCGCGGCTCGGCGGGGGCAGCGTGCCGCAGGATTCGTATCGTTGGGAGACCGCGCCCGATCCGAGGTCGACCGGCGAGACGGTGGCGGCACCTGACTGGTCGCTAACCGTGGAAGCCGACGCGACGGTCACACCGCACCTGCCGGCCAGTCTGCGCTTCAGGGACGGCGCCATGATCCGCCCCGTGGCGCCCTTTGTCGAAGTGTGGGCGCTCGTCGGCGAACCGGGCAGTGCGCCCTCGACGTGGCGGGAAGTCTCGCTGACGCCTGATCGGCTGACTGCCGAGAACATCGCGCTCAGCGCGCTGCAATTCAGCGTGACGGCAATGAACGGCAAGGCGGCGCGACGCACCGGCAACCCGGCGCTTCGGTTCGGCACGTTTGCGCCGGTGGATGTCGGGGCGGACGATCACGGCGCGAAACTGCTGCTTGCTACGAGCCCCCCGGACGCACAACCGAAAATGATCCCGGGAGGCCGCAGCATTCCGCTTGGCTCGGTGCAGGTGCTGCGTTCGCGATCGCAGCCGGCGCCCGGAAGCACGCCTTGGGCCGATGTCGTCGACGTCGCCGTCATCCGGCTTCGCTTCACACCGGCGCAGGGTCACTTCTACGGGCCGCCCAACACCGCGACGCCTCAGCCCACCACGCGCCGGGGCAACCGTTTCGCACCCGTGGACGCCGCGCGCGCCTTCCTCGACCCCTCCGCGGGCTGGGCCGGGTCGATCGCCGTAACCAGGGCGCCCGACGCGCCATCCGACACTTACGACGGCGCAAGCGTCGGCAATCAAGCCTCACTGGGCGTCGTCGACGACACGTGCGAAGCGCGGATCGAAGTCCGGCTCCCGCTACCGCAAGGCGGCCGCACGCTGACGGCGGCGGCGTCGATCTTCGTTGCGCCGCCGGATTTCGCCCCGGACCGGCGACCCTTCGTCTCCCTCGCTGACGAGATCAACGACCGCGCGGGCGACGCCGCCGCGCGCTCTTCCGCGATGTCGGCGCCGGAGCGGGATGCCTGGGTCGAGAATCTCTTCGAGCGGATTTACGAAACCATGTCGCTGTTCAACGTCGACTGCTGGCGAGCCGAACGCGCGGCGACGCTCACCGGCGCCCAGCTCAAGCCAGAGCCCATCGCCAACGATACGACGCCCGACGCAACGCATGCTGCCGGCGGCCGCGACGCGCTGCGCAATCCCATGTACGCACTGCTGGCTCCGAGCAACGACGTTCCTTTGCCGATGACCCAGCACGCGCGGTCGAGACACCGGGATCTGTCCGATCTGCAGGCCCTGGTCGCATTCATCCTCAAGAACCCGGGGCGCCTGCGGGCCTTGATTCGCGGCCCGTTCGAAATCAGGGCGAACGAGACCGCCGATGTGACCACGATGGCCATGCCGCCTTTCATGCGCCAGTCCAACGCCCTCCCGCTCAGCCTGTCCGCCTGGCAGTACCAATTATTGATGGACTGGGTAAGCCAGACCGAGACCGGAACGGCCGCGATACCGCAAGCGGTGGCGCAAGCCGCAGCAGCTGCTCCGCGTCCGGCCGGCAGTCCGCTCTCCGCGCGCGCGCAGCGGCGTCGCGATCAGGTGCTCGCGCGCGTACGCAGGGTGCAGCCGTGATGGAGCGACTCACCGACCCGCCTGCGCCGCTGCCTTCACCACCCGACGCGCCACTCGTACGGCGCTTTCGCTCGCGCGTTGGCGACCATGTCTTGCTCGTGCCAGGCTCGCGCATCTACGACCTCACCGGCGCGGATGGTAACGGCGAGCCAGACGAAGAGATCGACCATCTCGTGAGTGCCGTCGCGGATACGCTTCTGCTGGACGGCGCCGCGGCAGGCTCGCTCTCGCAGGTCGTCGTGCCGGCTCCGCAGAGCATCTCGCTCAACGTCAGTTCGAGCTGCAACCTCGCTTGCAGCTATTGCTACGCCGCGCGCGGCGGCTTCGAAGGCGCGCAGCCCAAGCCCATGCGCTGGGAAACGGCGCGTGCGGCAATTGACCAGTTGCTCGCCGAAGCCGACACCGATGCGCCGCTGACCATCGGATTCCTGGGCGGCGAGCCCTTCGTCAACCGCAACCTGCTGCACCAGGCCGTCGCGTACGCAACGGATGCCGGGAAGCGCGCCGGCCTCGATGTGCGCTTTTCAGTCACAACGAACGCCACATTGCTCGACGACGACGATCGGCAATTGCTGCGCAGCCATCCCTTTGCCGTGACGGTCAGTGTCGATGGCGACGCGCCCACTCACGAACGCTTGCGCCCGTTCGTTCGCGGCCCCGGCAACGGCGCGGGCAGCCACGCACGGCTGCGGGAAGCCATCGCGCCACTGCTCGCCGACCCCGGCCAGGCGCATATCGCCGCGCGCGCGACGATCACGCGCATGCAGCTCGACTTGCCGCGCGCGTTCGATGCGATCCTGTCGCTCGGGTTCGAAGAAGTCGGTTTCGCGCCGCTGCGCCGTGGCCCCGAAGGCTCAGGCGCGCTGCAAGACGCGGACTGGCCCGTCTACCTGCGCTCCTTGTCGGACCTGGCGCGCAGAGAGCTCGCGCGTATTCCAGCCGGAGGCGCGCTGCGGCTCACCAACCTTGCAGTCGCACTGAAGCAGTTGCACCGCGGGGCGAGCTCCCCCTACCCGTGCGGCGCGGGCGGCGGCTATCACTCCGTCGCCGCCAACGGGGACTGGTACACCTGCCATCGCGCGATTGGCAACGCAGACTTCAAGGTCGGCGATTCGAACAGTCTCCAGCGCGAGCGCCGCACGCGCTTTCTACAGCAGCGCCATGTGCACGCGCAGACCCAGTGCGCGAGTTGCTGGGCTCGCTATCTCTGTGCGGGCGGCTGTCATCAGGAGGCCGCGCAGCGCACCGAGGCCTCGTGCGACTTCATTCGCAACTGGCTCGAATTCTGCCTTGCGGCCTATTGCGAACTGGGCACGAGCCACCCGGACTGGTTCGACGCCTGCGCGTCGACCTCCCACACTTGACTCATCTTCGAAGGGGGACGCAGTGAGCAGCCCTGTCAAACTGTTGCCGCGCAACGTCGCGGCGCTGCGCCGCGGTTCGAGCGCGAGCACGCCCTCGGTGCTTGCAAGCCCGGTTACTGGCAATCCGGTCTCGACCTTGCTCGAGTCCGGCGTCGGCAACTGCTTTCCGGGACTCGAATGCGACCTGCGCAACCTGGAGCGGCGCTTCTTCCCGTTCCTCGAAGTCGATCTTCTGGGCGACCGGATCAACGTGATTTCCGTGGATAAGGACGGCGTTGGCGCCGCACAAAACGCCGGCGCACTGGACGCGGCGAGCGCGAGCACCTACGGCGCGATCGCCAGTGACCTCGAGCAGAGCCGCCATTGGACCATCACTGCACTGCAAGGCACCTTTGGCCCACTGGGTCAACGCACGTTGAAGATTGCCGACCTCAACGCCACGAACTCCAATGGCAATCCACCCGATGTCTGGACCGCTGTTCGACTGCTTACGGAAGGCACGCCGGTGACGGTCACGCTCAAACGCGGGGCGACGTCGCGAGCGCTGACCGGGCCCCGCCAGCGCTACCTGGACGACAAGGGCGCGCTCGCCGGCATGTTCGTGCCCGGAGAGCTGACTCAATCGCTGTGCAGCCCGTGGACGCACGACTTCCGGGACTGCGCCTGCTTCTACTGGGCCTCGAATCACCCTGACATTGCGCGACCGCCCGAGCCGGCGGTAGGTGCCACGGCTCCCGAATGGAATGCCGATGTGCCGTGGGAGCGCGCGGCCCGTGTCGCAGACGTACTGCCGCAACCGGCCACGGTCGATCTGCCCGATTCCGAGTTGGACCACTACGAAATCAATGCGCGCTGGCAAGAGCTGAACTTCGTTCTGGAAGGGCGCGAGAATCTCGGCCCCTACCTTGCCCAGGTGCGCACGGCGTCACCGTTCGATAACGCGCAGCAACTGATGGCACAGTTGCGCTACGCGTCCGGTGTCGAACTGGCCGTGATGCAGACCTACCTCACTGCGGCGTTCTCGCTGCGAACCGATGCGCCGGTCGGCACACTGCGCGATGACATCACCGCGGCGCGCGCCGAGCTGATGCGGATCGCCATCGGCGAGATGCAGCATCTGCGCGCGGTCAATGGCGTGATTGCTTCGATGTCGCAGCGTGCGCAGCAAGCGTTCGAGCCGGCGCTGCATGTTGCGCGCGTGCTGCCCGGACAAGGAAGCACGCCGTGGACGCCGAGCGCGGCCACGCCCGAGGCAATTGTCGGGTACCTTGCGCTCGAAGCGCCTTCGCAGTCGATAGACGGCCTCTACGCGCGCATCCTTGCTACCCTGGCGCGCGACGGCACCAACGAGGACCAGCAGACGGTGCGCACGGTCATGGCCGAAGGCGAAGATCACTTCGAGACGTTCGAGTTCATCCAGGAGTGGCTGGGCCGGCATGCGGTCGCCGACTACCTGGTGAGCCCGAACCTCGCCGCGCCGCCGGCGGACAACGCGGCGCACGCGGCCCTGCAAACGCTCTACGTGCAAACGCTGGGCCAACTGTATAGCGGATACACGCAAGGGCTGCCGGCCGGCGCGGCCGAAATCAACGAGGCGAGGTCGGCAATGATCGCTGAGCCCGGCGGCTTGTTGCCGGCAATGCAGGCAGTTGCCGGCGCAGGCTTCCTCGTGGTGTTCGACGCCATCGGCGATGCGCGCTTCACGCCCATGGATCCGCCTTGAGCACGCGTCGAGCGAGAACCGGCGCGCCGCGCGCGCCGATGCCGGACGATGATCCGCTTTCGAACGAAGCCGGCCTCACCATCATTGGCGTGGGTCCGGCAGCGCTCGCCTGCGCGCTGTGGCGCGCGCGGCACGAGCGCGTCTTCGTGACGCCGCCGCTCAAGGCGGCCTCGCAAGCCGACGCGCGCTGGATCGAGGCCGTGCCCATGAAGTCAATTGCGGAGCTCGTTGAACTCGGGGTTCATCCACATGATCTCGGGGTGCGTGAATTCGTTCGCACGAGAGCCATCGCGTGGCGCTCGCCGGAGCCCGAGATCATCGATACGGCCCCGGCGGCTCATCTCGAGCGGCCAGCGCTTGAGCGCGCATTGCTCGCCCTCGCCATACGCAACCGGCGCATCGAATTCCTGCCGCGCCGTGCGCCGGCCTGGCCGGCAGAGCAAGATTCGACGCACCGGCGGCGCGAGAGCCGCATCGTCGACGCATCAGGGCGCCGCGCGGTCGCCGCGACGCATGTTTACCGCTGCCGCCGCCCCTGGGTCGCGCGGACGTTCGCAATCGACTGCGACGCGCGGCGCGCCATCGCCCCGCTCATGGTGGCCGCGCTGCCGCACGGCTACCTGTATCGAGCGGCTGGTGCGCACTTCACGACGATCGGAATCGTCGGCCGCGGCCACATGTTGGCCGGCAGCGGGGCCGAAGTATGCGAGCGTTTGCTCAATGGCGCTGCGCGCTGGGCTGTCGCCGATCTCGCCACGCGGACATGGCACTGCACCGGCTCCCGGCCTGCGTCGATGCAGTGGGCCGAGTTCGGCAATGCCGTTGCGATCGGCGACGCGGCCTTCGCGCGAGACGCGCTGTCCTCGCAGGGCCTCGCCTCCAGCCTGACCGACGCTCGCTACGCGGCGCTCATCGAGACTGACGACGATTGCCGGACGCTCGCCATGCGATCGCGCCTCGCCCGCGACACACATGCGGCGTCGCTTTTGCGGATGCTGCGAGAAGTCTGGTGCACGAGCGAGCACTGGCGTCAGTATCAGGCGGAACTGGGCTCGTTGCGCGTCGCGGTGCGCTCCGCACCGACGCAATCGGCCGAACGCATGATCCGAAAAAGCGTTGGTCGCGAGGCAACACCTGGCACACCGATTTGAATGATGCGCCAGGCATGTCCGCTGGATCGACGCTTTGGCTGATTGGCACGATGGATGCTTAAGGGATGCGATCCAAGGTCTCGCACCTTGCCAACAGCGATCACTTCGAGGTTGATCATGTCCAGTCCTAACTTTATGGGGCCATCCGTCGTCAAGCTCCTTGAAGACTCCGAAAGGATGCTGGCCTATGCCGCTCGCGCCGGAAAGCCGATCCAACTCGAGATTTCAGAAACTATTGCGATGGCTCGCGAAGCGCAAATGCGCGGCGAATGGGCCGCTTCACTTCAAGCGAAGCTGTATTGCGCGCAAAGCGATCTGGCTAACGCAATCAAGCCCGTCACCGCGGAGGCGCTCGATCCGAAAGTCATGAAGGCGGCGAGGAAAGCGGCACGGCGTTATTTCTCGCTGGCACTCTTACTGACGCTGATCATCGTGCCCGCATCCATGGTCATGTTCGTCGACTCGAAGCTTTCCGAGAGCGGCAAGGCGTTGATCGATAAGAACGACAAAATCGCCATTCCGCTCCACGAGGCCCTGGAGCGGCAGCGCATTTCCATTACCACGAAAAGTCGAGGCGATGCCTTCGAATCCCTTCAAAAAACTCCGCTAACGCCAGTCTCGGCCAAACAAGGCATGTCGCGTGTTTCCGGGGAGATACCCGGGATCGACGCCGAGCTGGCGCTGACACCCTCTGTTCTCGTGATCAAGGAACAGCTTCAGGAGTTCGCGCGCAACAACCGCCAGCTCTACGCGGAAACAATCTGGCTCGAACGGCTCTCCCTTCATGGCAGCGAGAACCCCTACGAGTCGCCGTGGATGGCGAACGCTTCGACCCGTAGAGAAAATCTCGAAGTCACCCTGCCGATGCTGCTCCCAAAGAATTGGTGGAGCGATGCCGACACGGACGACCCCAAGCCCAAAGGACCCGAGCACGCCATCGACGATGGCATGGAAAAACTCGCGGTGTATCAGGACATTCGGGCAATGGCGCAGAATGCTGAACACACCAGCGATTTTTTCTGGAGCGCAATCATCGCGTATTTACTGCCGGTGTTATACGCGGTCCTTGGCACGTTCGCATTCATTCTTCGGGACTTGTGCGCCCGAACCCGAAGCTACACCTATCACGCGTCGCATGCGCGCTGTTCCAATCACGCGCGCGTGATCGTCGCTGCGATCGTGGGCACGGTGATCGGGCTATTCGACAAGTTCATGGACAGCTCCATTTCGGCTTCGCCTCTCGCACTCGCGTTCATTGCCGGGTATGCGGTGGACCCGTTCTTCGCGCTCATTGACCATATCGCCAATACCGGAAGAGGACCGTCTGTCGCTTATGGTCCGGCCGACAAGCCCGAATAGAAGTAGCGGGAGATGAGAAATCAGACCTGTCCGTTGCGGCGAATACTCAGTGACTGCACCAATTCCCAAGGGGAGACCAGAATAGCGCGCTGTGTGCTGGTCGCGGACCCTGCTGTGCGCGCTTCCTGGAGAGCCGGCAAGGATGGCGACGACGGTACGTGTGCCGGCATCGCGACATTGGTGCGGCGAGGAAAGAGAGCAAGCAGTTCAACGACTTCGCGAGGGCTGACTGGCACCACACGATGTACATTCGCCACCGGCACGTCATACTGGTCGTGCCGGTGTCCGCTGGTGCCACGGTTTATCTTATTGGTGGCTGTCCCGATGATGGTCGTCGCCATTCTTCGTAGTGCGGGCGGAAACCGCAGCCCGCAGCAGTTGTACGCGCTTTCGACTTGGAGCTATCAACCAGCTCTACGGCGTAACCTGGCTCGCGAAAGCGGCGCCATCCGCACCGCTAGCGGCACACCCGTAGTTCGCAATAAATCCGTCACAGTTGCGACAACAATTGTGTCACTGCGAGATCGACGGCAGGCGCGGATTCGGTTGAAAGATCTGGCGCCGAAAGCGCTGCCGGTGTAGTTAAGGGTTATTCGATGCCTGCCATCGGCCACAGGAAAGTGACGGTGCCTCCGCGCGTGTCGGCAGGCGTCGAACTGAGCCGGACGTGTCGACCTGGGTTCGGCCACTTTCCGACATTCATTCAGCACCAAAGATTGACACTGGAACGACTCCTTGATGCCTGGTGCCATCGGAACCGGTCGACGCTCCGCCCCTGCATTGTGTGCGTCAGAGTCATGCAGGCAGAGATTCGCTGGCATTCGCCTGAGCGGATCCTTGAAACTGCGATCACTTGGAGAATTACCCGATTGGTTGCCACTCCCCGTTGAGAAACATCGCATAGGTCACGCGGGCTTCAGGATGCTCACGGCGTTCCTTCGGTACCTCCATCACACCGTATTCAGAGCTACGACCGAGCGGTTGGCAGCACATGCGATGCCGATCGGGACCTCCGGCCGATCGATAAGTGCCGCGGTGCATTGCGCCATGAACGGGACGGGGTCCATCTCGCCTTGCGGATATCCAGCGCGCTGACTAGCTCGATTGTGGCCGTTCAAGACGAAGCAACTCGCATGGCTCCCGGGCGGGGTGACGCCGGCGTGGATTACTACCCGTACAGTCGTCAGGATGTTTGATTACCAACTTCTGTCGTTTAGTTGACTGGATAGCTGGTCGCGTATCGTCGCATACATAGCGACGAAGAACACAGGCGTCAGGCACTTGGGCTGGACAACGCACGGGTGCCCACTATAGTTCAAAGTTGTCTCGTCGCCATTTCCGGAGGCGCCCATGTCCTCGCTTGAATTGCTTGCTATCAACGTTGGCGCGGCAGTCACGAAGGCTACATTCAAAATCTGGCTTGACGGCCACAGCATCGCGCCGGCAGGCATCGAAGGCGCCCTAGACATGTTGAAGGAGAAGGTGAAGGACTACCGGGCGCAGCGCGGCGCGAAGGCGCTCTTCGAGAATCTCACTGACGAGATCGGTACGCGTTTGGAGCCGCTCGTCGAAACGGAATTCCCGTCGCTGCAGGAACACGATAGGGAAGCCGCGTATGTCGCGGTGTCCCGGTTGTTCGACTCGCTTGATTTAGCAACGGAGGTCGTGACAGCTGATGTCAACTCCTCTGTGCTCGAGACCAGAGCACGCGCGCGCCAAGGAAGAATTTTCCACGCTGGGCGGTGACGCGCAGGCACTCGCGTATCGGCTCCTCACCGAAGCATGCGCCTATGTCGTATCGTTGGCACCCAAGATGCCCGACTTCCAGCACGCGGCGACCATTGAACTATTGCGCCAGAAGAAGGATCTGCCTGACCTTCAGGAGTCGCTAGCCAACGTGCTGAAGATGCTTGATGCTACGCGCGTTCAGGCCAGTGAAAAGAAGTCGTCCGAGATCGCCGAGTTCGAGACCGAGTACCGGCGCCTGCTGAATCGCAAGCTGGACAAGATGGAATTGTTCGGCGTCGAATTCGTCGGACCGGCGATCCGCGAATATTCGCTCTCCGTAGCATATATCACGCTAACGTCCACCGTGGGCGGTAACTCGGGCGCCGTCGATGTGACCCTTGCCCGGCGCCGACGCATCTGCCTTCGAGGCGAGGCGGGTTCAGGAAAGACGACTTTGTTGCGCTGGATAGCCGTCCGCGTCGCGAGAAGGGAGCTTCCGGTGTCACTGCAAGAGTGGAGCGCGAGAATGCCTTTTTACGTGCAACTTCGCGATTACGTTGATCGCGGGCTTCCCTCTCCCGATGATTTCCTCGAACGCAACGCGCAGATGATCGCCAGGCGCGCGCCAGACGGCTGGGTGCACGGGCAATTGAGAGATGGCGCTGTCGTCTTGTTGGACAGCATCGATGAGATTCCGGTCAGGCAGCGCCCGAGCTTGATCACATGGATCGATGAGTTGATCGAGACGTTTCCACAATCAATCTTCATCGTCTCTTCGCGACCCGTCGCTCTGGATGCCAGGCCGCAGCACGGGGCGCCGATCTCTGAGTTTCTGGAGAAGGCGCGCTTCGATCAGGTGACGCTCGAATCCATGTCGCTCGAAGATAGCGATTTGTTCGTGCGACAATGGCATGCCGCGATCAGGAGCGGCCAGCTTCATGATGCTGAGATCAACGAGCAGCTCGACGACTACGAACGTGCGCTGTGTCAGACGTTGCGTGACCGTGCGGCGATTCGCTCGCTCGCTTCGAATCCGCTGCTATGCGCTATGACCTGCGCGCTTAACTGGAACCTGCGCCAGCGACTGCCTGATAACCGGATGGCGCTCTACAGCCATGCCTTGAATATGTTGCTGTTCGCGCGCGAGGAAGCACGTGGCATCAAGGCGATTCATTCAGAACAACTTCAGCCGAACCGCAAACAGATCCTCCTGGATCATCTTGCGTACTGGATGCTTCGCAACGACCAGAGCGAGGTCGAATACGACGATGCGCTCGAGCGAATTAAGGAATCAACGAGCCGAATCGATAAGAGAGCTTCGGAGGCGCCCGAAATCCTGCTCGAACTGCTCGAAAGATGCGGCGTGCTAAGGCAGCCGGAGTTCGGCATGATCGACTTCATTCATCGGACCTTTCTGGAATACATGGGCGCACGGCGAGCGGTGGAACTAGGTGACATCGGATTCCTCTGCGAGAAGGCGCAGAATGAGAACTGGCGAGAGGTCGTGGTGTTCGCCGCCGGACATGCAAAGGGCACCATGCGCAACAAACTGATTAAAGGTCTTCTCAAAGGCGGGGCATTCGGATTGCGAGCGCCTTCGCTTGACGCGAAGACGACGGCCGTGTGCTGTCTCGAGACCACCGGCACCGATCTGGACGAGAAGCTTCTGGCAGAGATCAAGGTTATTGCCAGAAGCGTGTTTCCGCCGCGAGATTTAGACGTTTCGCGCAAGCTTGCGCCCGCAGCCTCCCTGGATCCCAAACTGCTACTAGACCATCAGAGCGCAGGCGAAGCGGTCGTCGTTGCATGTATTTGCTGCGCCTCTCTCGTAGGCGGTCAAGCGATGTTGCCCGTGATCGAGAGCTACGCCGACATGCCCGGTTCGCTGGTGGAGAATGCGCTTCTCGAAGCTTGGTCTGTCTTCGATCCAGATGAGTATCTTCTGCGCATCATCCGCAAGCGAAGTCCTGGGAACTGGACGGTCAGATTTCACGGACCGTGGACGGAAGACACCTACAACTGTCTCATGGCTTACGCGCTTGCCAGGGAGCATCCGAAGACATCCGGACTGATCGGAGCGGTAATGCTTTACGACAACTTTGGCACGATCCAAATTAAGGAAATGCGGGAACGATTTTCACCGATGCTCGTGCGATATTTCGGCAAACTCAAGAGGCTCAAGTCGCTTGAGATTTATCGCGACATCGGCGCTGGCGCACTCGAGGCACTGTCAAACCGAAGCCAGATCAAGGATCTCACGATCGTGTCGACGCAGTGCTTGATATCGCCGCGGCCCTCAAGCACTTCACCTCTTTGTCGAACCTAAAGATGCTTTTGATCGATTCGTCGGCGTCGATCGATTACAAGAAGCACATTGATCTGACGTGTCTCGGAGAGATCTATGCGCTCCGGCGGCTGGAAGTAATAGCCGAGCCGCATGAAATAAACGTGGACATGTCGTTCGGCCCAAACGTGCTCGATGTCTCGCTCTACGGCATTGCTCCGGAAGACCTGAGCCGTTTCGAGTGCGTCGAAGGAATACGCAGCTTGGACGTAAAGGCGCGTGCTGTTGATGCTGGGGCGTCGCGCCGCCACTGCAATGTCTCTGGATTTACGTCGCTAAAGGAATTGAGCTTGGCTGTTGGAAGCGGTATCGTGATTGAACTACCTCGCTCAATCAACGTGGTCGATTTCTCCGGATCGCATGAAATCTACCTCCCCGAAGGCAACGTCATGAATTTGCAGGAGCTCAAGGAAATCAAAGTCAGAAAGCTCGATGATCTGATCCATGCGCTCACTTTTTTCATGGCGTGGAATTTAGAAACTATCTTGACGCTCGAAGAGCCAGAACCCGACTTGCAGGTGTTGCGGGAGATGTCGCGTTACGCGAATCCGGACCACGACGTATTGTGCACTCTTGACATATTTGAGAAACACCTGCCGAAAAAGCCGTGGCACGAACTCGTTCTGGATCAGCGTCGTCGGTGCCTGAAAGCGAACCGCAAAGTGGACCCCGATGCCAAGACAGAGTGGACCGCGTTTTAAGCTGTATTGATATCACACGCAGCTGAACGGCGCTGCCCCTTTCCCGCCGAACCTGTCGACAATGCCGGACTTGCCATCGAAGCCAGTCAGATAGATCTCGTCCGGGGTCCGGTACAGGAGACGTCGTCACTCAGACACAGCGAATATGCGGCGTCGGCGTTGTTGATGAGCATCGGAGACTGGCCGTTCCAAGTTCGATAGCGGTCGCCGTGACTGCTCCAATCCGAATGACAGCATCGGGTCGATATGACCCATTCACTCTCTCCGGGAGGCCGCGTTAGGGATCCCCGCGAGGCGGCGACTTGATCGAACTCGAGGTTGCTCGCCCACCAAATCTTTACACTACAGATCCACTGCCGAAATCAAACTAGCGGCTCCGATAGTGATAGCCGCGCGGCCTTTCATGCACCTGTAAAGAAGAAGGGAAGGAGCTTCCTCCTTCTTTCTCCTCCTCTTCCTTCCCTTTCAGGGGAAAAAGGCCCTCGGGGCGGGCGGTTACGAATGGCCAGTAGCAGATCGAGATGCCGTTACGAGCAACGGAAAGGTCGACTCGCCGCTGATCCAGCGACCGATGGTGCTGCGGTCGTAGCCCGACGAATATTCCGCGAAAGTTGCCTGGGTTCAGGCTCTCCCAAAGCCGAACCAGCGCGCATAGCCACGTGATGACAATCGTCGCTGCCTTCTCGGAGCGCTCCTGCTTCGTCTGTTTAGCGGGACGCAAACCATTGTCTTCACGACCTAACGGTTTGGGCGAAACCCGGGCCGAGCCGATTTCGAACGGAAAATCCGCCGTGACCCGAAAGCCTCCATCAACGGTAGATTGGTCAATTCAGTAATCGACCGGGTTCAGCAGCGCGGGCGCACCAAACTCCTGCAGCTTCCCGTTGGAGCGCTCGAAATACAATGTCCAAAATTCCTTCAGAGCGCTCATCGTCTGCGGATCACGGTAGGCATTCTTCACCTTCACATCGCCCGACAGCAGACCTGCGCCGATTACGTAGATGCGCGCGCCACCGAAATCGCCAACCATGCCCGCGGCTCTAGCCTTCTGAATCTCTGTCTGCGGGTCAATGTGGCGAACCGCGTTGTGCGCATAGAAGCTCGAGATCGAGCTGTTTTCCAGCATATCGGACGCGAGGAAAACCACACGGTCCTGTGCCGGTGAGGCGCGCACCTTGTCTCCAATATCCTTCAATGCAGCGAGGATGTCGGACCTGGCGAGCTCGTTGGTTGCCGTTGATTCAACGTGCGTGATGGCTGCGAGCAACGACTTGCGTGCGAAAGCCGTTTGCCCCGTCATGCACGCATCGAAAGTGCGCAGCGCACGCTCGCTGATATCGTCGCGATGTTTCTCTGGAATCGGAGGGTCCACGACACCACGCGTCACAACTTCAGTATAACGGCCCTGGGAGAATGCCGAGAAGTCGAGAAGCGTGTACGCACTTCCCGGTTTGATAGCCGATGACGCGGTCGCTGCGATCTGTGCTTGCAAGCGTTCATCGAACACGGTCGTCTGGTCGACAGCGATGAACATCTCCTGTCCGATCGCGCCCGTCGCAGGCTTGATGTGATTCGCCGCATAGCAACTCGGAACATCATTACTGATTCCCGCCAGCGCGGTGCCGGCGCACGTGCCCAGTGCTATCACTGCGGCAAGATATCTGATTCGTGGGATCATGAAACGGTTATGCCTTAAAGAGGTCGTCAAGCTGTGAGTCCAGTGCGTGCTTGGCAGCCTCAGCCCGCTCCTTGCGTTGTTTTATCTCACCTATGACCTGTTGGCGCACCGTTTCGTCGAGGCGATAAATCAGTTCCTTCTTACGCGAAACATCGGACTCACCCTCGATCTCGGCAATGATCGCGCCGATACTCTGGCCAGCCGAAACCGGAGGAACCGTCGACGGAGCAACCGGTTGCAGCACGGGAATCGACGAAACCTCCGGCCTCTTGCCTCCTTCGATAAGAATTGGTGCCGTCATGGCGCTCTCCGGCGTCACGACGGCTTGCACATGACCTGCGCCTGACTCCAGATCCGAGAAGGCGCGTTGCTCGATTACGTAGTCCCGGAACGTCTTCGAAAACGTTTTGCCCGAAATATCGGCGTTCTCCGCCAGTCGCTTCTGGAGGTTTTCCAGCTGGGACTGGGCGATTGCACGCAATGGCGCAAAATAGTTGTTGTAGTCCTCAAACGTCGTGAAGCCCTTGGTGGTTCGCCATGCGGCAAGACTCTCGCGTCCGCCGAAGCCCCAGGCGAAGCCACCGAAAATACCGACGATCTGGGTCACAACGAAAATCACTGCGAGCGTGATGAAGGCGGCAGCACCTTCGCTGCGGGTCGAGGAAGATTCCTCCGCACGGGCCCGGTCATCTGCAGCCTTCTGGCTTGCGACGAGTTCGGCTGGGACTGCATTGGTCGTTGCAAAGGGATTGCCAGCGTCTGCTGACTGGCTCACGCCCATGGCTTCACGCGTCTGCTCCGCGTTGAGGTTGCTCCAGCGCATCCATGTAGAGGTAACAGCGATGACCAGAATTACGGATACGGTCAGGGCAACCATGAAGTAGCTGTGACTGGTCCCTACCCGGTTCACTATCTGCGTGTAATCCGGCTCCGCATCGTCCACAGACTGATCAGCGTCAAGCTTGACCTTGCGGCTGGAAAAGCGCTCCTGGCTTTTGTCCTGCTTCCATTGCCTGCGGCAGCGTGCGACCAGATTTGATCGATACAACTGATGACCGGCGAAGTGGGTCAGAAAAACCATAATGACGCACAGCACCAGCACAATCGCAATCATGAGCAACGTGTGCGTATTGGCGCTGCCATCGCGCGCCATCCAGCTACCAAGAAGATACGAAAAGCCGAGGCCCTCCGCGATAACCAATACCGTCAACAGGACCATCAACCAAAGCGGCGTAGGCGAGCGCCCGCTGTCGTCGGCCTTCGCAAGGTAGTCGTTACGCTTGTTGAATTCCGCCCTGGAAAGATAGGAGATGAACTTGTTGTAGTCACCACAAAGCGTACGTTCTGAATCGGTCCAGCCACCCTGCCCATGGATCCCATGGCGCGCGAGACGTGCGGTCTTCCCCAATATCGGGAAGGTGTACTTCCAGTGGTTCAGCCAGAACTCGAGTGTCGACCTGAACGAAAACGCGCCAACCGCCAGCAGCGCAGCCACGAGACACCAGATGATGGTACTCATATTGGCTTGGATAATGTCCATCATGATTGTTTTTCCCCGATTTTATGAGCGTGCGATGATGGGCACGTAGTCGACTGTGAAGAATTGACTGCTCTTGTGACGCACGAGCTCGCCTGCGGTCACCTTCCCGTTCGAGAAAATGATGTCCGCGCAATCGAACACGCCAGCGCTGTTGACGAATACCCGGTACAGGACGCCGTCCTTGACCGCGTATGCGTTCACGTCGGGAGACAGTCGTACCTCGGCAGGCCCAGACAGGCCACCGCGCTTCTCATAGTCCTTCCAGACCAGCAACGTCGGCTTGCTGCCTGCGGTTGAGCCATTTCGAAGCACGGACACGTCCTGAAGCGCCAGATATTGTCCGTTGACCGTCGCGCCCCAACTGCTGCCGTATAGATTCTGCAGATGGTCACGCACCGGCACGGCGCGGTCATCTGCAACGGACTTCATCGCGTGAGAGATGCGCGGCCGGTCGTTCGTGCAGCTTTTTGAAACGGGAGCCTCGTCGGCGACCGCAGTGGACAGAGGCGCGAACGTCGAGGACTGCGCTGGAATCGCCGCAAACTTCAGACCGACCATCCCCGGTGTCGTTGGACGCCAGCCGAAATCAATGCCGTCCGTCGACGCAATGGTCTCTTCCGCGACGGTAGTCAATGCCGGCTTGCCAATCGGGGCAGGTTGCTCGCCCGAATCGGATGCGACAGCCTGCGCTTTCGTTTCGGCGCCGCTCTTCGACTGCCTCAATGCCGGAGTGTTTTTGGCTGTCTTCGCAACCGGCTTTTTAGGTTGTGCTCGTGCGACCTGTTCGTCAGATTGCGAAGCCGACGCGCGGTAGTACTGATACTGTGGCACCCGACTGCTCGCGTAGCTCTGGAGGATGTCCGGTTTCGCCCCTGTTAGATCGACGATCTCGACCCGCCGGTTCTTCGCGCGGCCCTCTTCCGTATGGTTGTCAGCAATGGGGAGCGTTTCACCGGCTCCTTGATAAAAAACGTTTTCGGACGAGACGCCATGGTCGGCGAAGAGCCGCGCCACCGCACGTGCACGTCGCTCCGAGAGATCCGCGTTGAGTTCCGAACTCCCCGTATCATCGGTATGTCCGATCAGCAGGATTTTCGTCTGAGCAGCCGCAGCCTTCTCCTCAGCGCTGGACGCTTCGGCAATGCGCGTTGACGTGCGGTATTGCTCGGCTATCTCGCCGAAGTAGATCTTTGCTTCAGGCGTCAGTTCAGCCGAGCCTGTTTCGAACTGGGTGTGTCTGGCGGTGTCCACAATCGTGAAGGAACTGCCAACCTGTTCTGCCTTGCCCGTATCCGACGCTTTGACTTCGAGCGGCGCAGCCCTGTAGGTAAGATCGTGTCTGGCCGCGATCCTCGACAAGGCACAACGTCGGCTGTCCACGGCATGACCGATCAGGCCGCCCGCCAGGCCGCCGACAGCTCCCGCGATAGCGGCAGCCGCAACCTTGTTCTTCTTCGCGATTACCGCGCCCAGTATTGCGCCGACGCCTACGCCGACAGCAACGCCGATGTTCCGGTTGCTGTTCGCGCACGGGTCCGGATTATCAAATGTGCTCTCAAAGATGTTGAGATCGCCCTGGCCTTTTGAATCGTTTGCGTTACCACCAGCCTGCTGAAACCCGCCCGGATTCGCGCACCCGGAGACGGCAAAAGCGACGATCGTGGCAAGCCAAAGCGGCCGTGCCTTAACCTGCATTCTCAATGGAAACCCCTCGTTGATTCATTTTTTTATACGCTCAGGTGAGCGGTGGATTCCGATTCGCTCATCACGCAAAGATAACAAGCTCACCTAGATCGTTTACGGCGAGCACTTAATTAACTTTAGGGGCACCCGCACTATCTAGAGGCGTAACGCTAGCTCGCGTCGCCCGCATTTGATGCATTTCGCATAAATTCGAATGAACGCTTAGCGTAGACAAACATGGCGGGCCGCCGAGCACCTCGGCAGCATCAATGCCCGCTGAAACGAACGAGCAGTTCGATCGACGGCCGAACGTCATACTCTTCTCGAGCCTGGCGCCATATAGAAGAAGCCGGTGTCGAGCCGATCTACCGACGTAAAACCGATTCGAACCGGAGAGCGACAACGGCCGAGTCCGGGCCATCTACGGCCATTGACGTGCGCTATGGTGCGGACATCCGGGTGTCGGCTGCGCGCCAAATTGCGGCCGCCAGCAGCGCGCCTCGCTCACAACCGTTCTGCATGGCTAGTCGCAGTTTCTGCGTTGCTGACGGCAGTTATACGGATTCACACGGGATGCAAGAGTATGTAAGCACATGTAACAATGCGTAAGTTTCGTTATACTTCTACGCGCCTATCAAAATAATTCCTGAAGGACAACCAGTGAAGAAGAATAACGATTTCCGCATCGGGGTAGTTGCGCTCGCAAGCGTATCCTTGGCGCTCGCTGCGTGCGGTGGGGGTAGCGGGAGTAGCGGGGGTAGTTCCACTCGGGCATCTAGCCCGACGATCAGTGGAACCGTGGCAACGGGGTCTCCGATGGTCAATGCCAACATCGTGATCGCTTGCAAGAGCGGTTCGGCGACGACCTCAAGTTCCAGTACCGGTAGCTATTCGGCGTCTTTCGACTTCCAGGGGCCATGTGCCCTGACCGTAACCCAGGCTGCCACCGCCTCTAGCCCGACAATCACGCTGCACTCGTTGGCACTCAGTGCCGGTACGTCCAACGTCACTCCTTGACTGAGATGATGATGACGTATCTGGCCACGCAGACGGGGCTTTCCTCGGCTTCGGCGCTTGTCAGTCAGATCGCGAGCGGTTCAATTGCCCCTTCGTCATCGCAGGTCACGCAGGCTCAAGCCGCAGTGCTGAACGCGGTGAGGAACTGGGTGGCCGCTTCGAATTCGGGTTCATTCCTCACCACGTCGTTTGTGGCCAATAACACGGGTCCGGATGCCGACCTCGATGAGCTGAGGGAGGCGAATCTTATCGACAACACGGGCAAGGCCTCCGCCGAACTCAATGCGCTGCTGGGCGTCAACACCAACACCGGGGATACGACTGGCACAGGTGGCTCAACCGGCAACACTGCGTCGGGATCCGTGTTCTCCGTGCTCTACTCCTTTGCCTTGGGTGAGGCGCTGGGCACGAAATACTTGACCCAGGCATCCGATGGTAGCTTTTATGGTGTATCGGCGGGCAACATATCCCCGGGCTCGGTGTTTCACTACGCTAATGGAGCGTTCTCCACGCTCTACACGTTCCAGCCTTCGACGACGCCTGACATCACAACCGGTCGATGTGCCCCTGGGTATGCGGATAGCTCCTGCTTCTACCTCGGCCCCGATGCCGAAATCGCTTCAGGTGCGCTCACTCTAGATGCTTCCGGCAACCTGTTTGGGCTCTCGACCTATGGCGGGGTGCCTAAACTGAATTCGCTTCTCATCAATGGCGTGGTCACAACTGACTTTTCGCAGGGAACGATTTTCGAAATGCAGAACGGGGCAACGTCGGATACCGTTGCTCACTCGTTCTACACTACTGGAGTGGAAGGCATCGCCCCATCGGGTTCGCTCATTCGCGGCGCCAACGGCCTGTTCTACGGAGTTACCGCAGGGGACCCGTTTACCTCTGGTACCGCGTTTAGCTTTGATCCGGGCACGGGAGCCCTGGTTGTGCTTCACGTGTTCGCTGGGAGTTCCGGTGACGGGAAGAATCCGGCCGGTGGTCTTGTTCTGGCCTCGGATGGCAACTTCTATGGCGTGACCACCAATGGCGGTGCCAATGGTACTGGCACGGTCTTCAGGCTGTCTCCGAATGGGACGGAAACGGTGTTGCACAACTTCGGCCCACAGACCGACAACAGCAGCAGCACGTCGTCATTCATGAACCTTGACGGCGCAGGCCCCAAGTCTGCACTCGTCGTGGGCTCTGATGGCGCGCTGTATGGAACCACGTACACAGGTGGGGATACGCTGGGCTCGATCTTCCGCATTGACCCTCTGGGCAACTTCACTGTGCTCCACGTGTTTGCGCCCACAACGAGTACACAGGCAGATGGCGCATCGCCCACGAACGCACTGGTTCTCGGTCAGGACGGGGCCCTGTATGGCACGACATCCACGGGTGGCGCTAACGGCTTGGGTTGCGTCTTCAAGATAACGAACTCGGGTGCCTTCAGCATCATCCATTCGTTTGCGGGGTCCGATGGTCAGCTGCCGGGTCAACTGGTGGTTGATTCCACAACCGGCGCGCTAATCGGCACGACCTTCAATGGTGGCGACAATACGAAGCAATCGTTCAGCAATGGCTATTGGGGCAACGGTGTGATTTTCCGCATAGTGCCGTAATCCTGGTCCAATAAATCAGAAAGGCCCACTGCCAGTGGTTGGAGTGAACTGCGCCCCAGAGGTTGGACATCGATCCAATCTCTGGGGTGTTTTCCGACCTCCTAATCCAACTACATTGTCTCGGGGGACGCAACTGGACGCGAATGCAGATAATCAACGGCAAACTTCAAGGCGGTGTCTCGCCATCTATTGTGTGCAACATAGCGCGGATGACTCGGAACTGCCACAGGCAGCGCGGCTCAATTGCCACGCTATCAGCCCGATCAGGGAAACAGTCACGCAGGTATCGATCATACGCGGCGGCGCCAGTGGTGAAGAAGATCACATCCGGATCCGTCACGGCGATGTGGGCACGAAGCAAATCCTGCGGCAAAGCTTGAATGCAATCGAACGACTCGGCCCGCGTCGGCGAACTCCCGGCATGACTCACGCAGAACAGATTCGCCCAACCGACAGCGACGTCAGCATCGGGGAGTTGGACGCACATCGCCCGCTTCACCTGCCATAGGAACTGCAGAAATTTATGGCGTTCGGGCGGACGCTCCAGCCACCGGGCGTGCGACCGCATCGACTCGAAAACGGCGTCAATTGTGGGCACTCTTCCCTGCTTAAACTTACATTCTTTGTCTCGCCAGGCCTTCGTTTCCATCCCCACAACGAATAGACGGTGCTTAGCGCCCCCGAAGTTCGCTGGAACAGTAGGAAGGAATAGCCCCGAAAGGCCCTGCGCGCCACCGAATACGGCAGCCAGGTCACTGGCTGCGAGAATTTCGAGATAGCTATATGCCAACGCAAATGCGCGGCTGTCGGCTTCGCTGCTTGTGATAGCTTCGTCCATGTTGATAGATTGCCTGCTCGATTCGCGTTACTCAACGCTGGATGTCACGATGGGCAGAGCGCTCGCGTACGAGCCTTTCAATCGATTGGACGCCGGCTTTCATCTTCTCCGCGGCAGACGGATTCGCCGAATGAATCCTGATCGCTGGGAGCACGAATCCTCGAAGCGCGACCGCTTCTTCGATCCAGACGATGACGTCGTATCCCGTCCCGCGCGCGTCATCACCTAGGTCATGGTCCAAACTGAGTTCCGTGACGCCGCCAGCTTCGAGTAGTTGAATCGCTTCGATCGGCCAATAAACCCGATGCCAGCCCACTGGCGTCGGGCGCTCGTCATCAAGAAACAGTTTCATGGCGCTCTGCCTGTCTTCCTGTTCGCGGTGCGTTACTTGCCGTGCCGGGCGTTGTGGGCTTCGACTACCGATTCAATCACCCTGGCAAGCCCCATCGCGCGCTCCGGCGACACCCATTCGCCTTCGTCTCGACAGCCGATCCAGATCAAAGTCGTCGTGTGCGCGAGGGCCGGTGGCCGTCGCATCAGCAACGTTGAACGCGCCAACCTCAATGGCCTTGTGTTCCGTGTATCCGTATTCGTCCATTGCACGATTTTCCGTTTCGTCTGACACGTTGCCTACCTGATCCGTAGGACGTCGCGGACCAGGCGATTAAATCTTGCGGAGTAGCCAAACCAGATCCCGTAATAGCTACTCAGCAAGAGCGGAAAAATCAGGATCACCCACCACGGCGAGTGTGGTAACACTAGTGAAAGCTTCGACAGAACCCAAATCTCACCAAACACAACCTGTGCCCCCGTATACGGCGATCTCGAGCAAACCTTTATAGTTGCCCGTCGCTCTATTTCTCGCATAAATACTCGGTTTTAGTTGACGTATAAGTAATCGAAATTTTAGCAGGGGGCACGCCGGTGGTCGGACTGAGGTCCACCGCGAGAGCGGTGGGGACGCCGCCAAAGCGTACCGTGTGCGCGCCAGTTCTCGAACCTACCGGGGACGAGTGGCGGGGAAGAGCTCGACTACGCCCTGTCTCTTACTCAACTCTCGACATGGCAGGGCTGGCCGTACCTGGCGCTCGTGACCTACATGTTTGTCCGTCGCAACGAGCGTGATGCATCAAAGTTCCATCGTCGCCCGGTTGGCGCGCATACAGCGTCTTTTTGTCGGTGGGCAAGGGGCGCCTTCTCCGCGCGCAGGTGTGCGGTTCCAGGGGCAATATCCCAGCGAATATAGCCGGAGGACCTATGGCGAAAATTGCTTGCTCGGGCTGGAGAGCGACCGCAGCCGGGACGCGGAAGTCCGCGCGCGACTCCTCGGTCACGCTACGTCAGCTCGACCCCATTGAGTGGTACGTGCACCAATACGATGAAGGTTCCGGCGCGTGCCTGATCGTTCTCGGCATCGAGCCCGAGCGTGGCTGTGCTGAAGAGAGCCGCACGGAAGACGTCTATGTCGAAGACGACGCCACGCGCGATGACGAGTACCAGCTACACGCGCTCAAGACGGGGGCAGCAGAAGTTTCTCGCCGCTTTGCTGGCCGCCTACCGCGGCTGTTGTGCCGTGACGGGCGGCCGGAAGCGGACATCAATTCGCGGAGTGTCCTTAGATCGTTTGCAAACGGCCATTCGCGAGCATGTCAACACTCAAGCCTAAATACGAACTCGCCTGGCAACGGCTCCTCGAAACCCACGGTGGCGAAACCTTTGCTGCGAGCGTTCGACACGGCGGCGCTTTCTTTCCCGTTTCCACGGGTCGGCCAGATGATCAGGCGTAGTGGAGTCATTTCGATCTGGCCAGCGACGATACCCGATGCCGCAGCGAAAAAATCGGATGCGGCATAGGGTCGCGTCGCCATCCGGTTCGTGATGCCTTCAAGTTGGTCGATCACCCGTTTCAACGTTCGGGTCGCCTTGAGTTCGATGAACACCGGAAAGTATCTTGATCCTTTCCTTCCCAAGGCGATGATATCGGCGCGGATGTCATCCAAACGGAACTCGTCAGAGAGGAATAGCAGTTCGTCGAAAAGATCCGTGCAATCCAGCAGTGCTGGGAGTTCGCCCGGCTGCGTGAGCACGCGATGGATCAGATGAGCCTGCACGCGATGCTCGCGCTTCCCGTTACCCGGAGGACCGACACGGTGGCTCGCGACGATCGCCTGGTCGAACACGGCGTCGAGATTGGACGTGCTGCCGATCGGCCGGTTGTCGATGTAGACGCTTCCGCAGGGGTTGTCGAGATGGATCGAAACTAGCCGGAAACCATTACCTCCGATACGGATGTAGTAGTGGTTTTTGGCGATTTCAGCGAGTCGCTCCTGATGCTGACGTCGTTGACGTGCGAATACAGTCATGTTGTTCAGGTGACGAATCCAGCTCGGCTCTTCGTCTTGATTCATGCTCTCCATCGTGTTTCCCCATCCTCTCAATTAATAGGTCGTCAAAAAATCCGTCATTTTTTGTCTCAGACACACCACCATTCGCCGTCGGCATGCGCTTCCACATTGGCGAATAGCTCCGGATACAGCTCAGGTCGAACGCTATGAATCGGCACGACCCGTTTTGGAGCGATGGCTCGCACGAAGGCCTTCAGATCGCGAGGCGAGGCGTGCCCGGACGTGTGAATGCACGTTCTGGGAATGCGGTGAGATGCCATCCACGCGCGCAGGTCATCGTACATGCCCAGGTCCCAGTAGCCTTCCCACTGCGAATAGATGTAATGCGCCCCAGCGAGGCACTGTGCGCGCTCGAGGTCGGTGCGATGAAGTGGCCTGAAAAGGAGGGCGTAGCGATCAGCAGCTCCGCTCAGATCGCGTTCGAACACGCGGTTCGTCGAGTGTTTCGAAAGGAGATCGAAGAGAGAATTTTTCTTGATGTGCAGTCGCTGTGCATGCGGCACAAACAAGGCCACGTTGTCCCAGTGCGATTGAGGCAGGTTGGTGTTTCCGGTCGCGTCCAGAACGGCGGCAGCGTAGAGGTCGATGACCAAAGTCCGGCCCATTCTTTTCGCCGCGCGAAAAATGGAGACGATCCGATCGACGTTCTGCGCAGAGGTATGCACCAAGGCCAACCCCGGCGTCTGGCGGAAGGCCTCGACAAAGTGTGCTTCCATCTCGCTCTCGGTCGGGAATGTTTCGTCAGCGCTCAGTCTGCTCAACGATGACCCTTCGACAAGAAGCGCATCGATGTCGCGCGGCGCATCGGCGACCATCCTCTCGAACACGGCGGACTTTCGTCCGTGACCTCTGAAGTCTCCGCTATACAAAAGCCGTTTTCCCCCACCTTCGATAAGCAACGCATATGCGTCGTAAGCGGAGTGATCAACGAGATAGGGCGTCACACGGAACGGCCCAACGTCGAAAGTCCTGCCCGAGCGGTAGTCCCAACCGGCTGCGGGCAATGGCCAGTCTCCCGGGACGAAATCGGATGCCGCGCGCAGCACCCGTCGGGCCGATGCCCCGAGGCCGATCTTCACGTTGCGCGAGACGTGGGCCAGCAAGCCGTAGTGATCGAGATGAGGATGAGAGATCAGAATTCCGAGCAGCGATGGATCGCTTCCGTCGAGTCCACGTAGCGCGGGCAGGAGCTGCGCTGTATTGGATTGCGCGTCCAGCGGCAACCCAAGGTCGAGCAGGATGCGCTGACCGGATTCCTCCAGTTCGACGCAACTGCCCCCAATCTGTTTGCTTCCCCGATGTATGCAGACTCGCATGTTTTCTTATCCTGAACTAGTTGAACTATAAGGTCATTTGTTCGCCCCTTATAGATTCAAATTCAGCGGGTTTGAATTTACACTTCAAGCTATTTTATTTTTCGATCGGCCACCCATTCCGATAGACGTCGGACGCGTGGTGCTTCGGCGTGGCCTGGTGGAGTCCGTAAGCGGCTGGAACCTAGGCACCGACATTGCCTAGGCGAGCATCATCGACGCGAGCATGACTTTTCTCATACTGGGCAAGCCACACACACGTCAGCACTTGCATCTGCCGATTACCGTTCAAACGCGCACTTCGCCGATGTCGACTATTGTCATCCGCACTAGTTGGCGACGGCGCAGTCTGCATCGTGTATCCACTGCTGCTTCGAATCGAGCCGTTCAAACGTGCGTATCAAACGGCTGTGATGGGTCGATATTTCCCGTTCGCTTTCGCACTGAACCGCCGTTCTCTGAGAGGCCGTTGGCCGTAGGCACGCCCCGGCCAGCGAAGTAGTCCTGCTACTTTTGACACTACAGGTCGAATGTTTAGGATTTGAACGGCCGCTCCACGGGGCTCGTCACGAAAAACATGGAACGACAATGGAATCCCCCCGGTTGTGCTTGGCTTTCCGGAGAGGGATTCCTCACTGTTTCGCGTCAGCTTCGCTACGCTTCACGCCCAGGGACGGCAGACGCTCTACGCCTTCTCGCATCTGGGTACCACATCCGCTTACACTCCCGACATCTGTAGAAGATACGTTGAGTTCTTGCCTCGTTAATCTTCGCAATATTGAGACCGTCACAGTGCGGGCAAGCTACATCCTGCGGCACAGGTAATCGATGCCGATGTTTCGCAAGCAGATACGTCTGGTACCCGCATGCGACACATTGAACGCCGGGATTGTCGCCATCGCTTCGGTGGAAATACTTCACGTGTGAACCGCAGCGCAGGCACTGGAGGCCTTGGTCAGCAGGCGAAAAGCCCAACCGGTAGCGGGGTCGCGAAACAGGTAACGTCCCTGCCTCACGACACTGCTCCAGCACCTCGCAAAACAGGATCGCCAGCCGCTTGCGGTATCGCCTGAACAGGCCCGCATCACTGGCCCCCGAGACTCGCCATGCTTCAAACGGCGTCCATGAGGCCCACAACAAAACGGCCGTTGCATAGATGCGTGGATAGCTCTGACGCCGAAGGCGATAAAACGGCGTTTTCTTCGATCGGGAAAAATTCGAATCGCAGGCGTCGCAGTGATAGAACGCCTGGGCGGCTTTTATCAGTGTGACATTCCGGTTCTCGCAATTTGGGCACGCAATCGTCGCGAGATGTTCCGGTTGCAGCGCTGACAGCGTTGCGACCATGCCCCGCAACACAGACTCCTCACTCCAGACCTGCACGAGTTCCCGATACTCGTCCTGAGTGACGTGCGCGAACGCTGACTTAAACCAGACGGGCAGGCTCGTACCGGCGTCTGGGATTGTCCGTCGCTCACATTCGCTCGACAAATCCGTCATGGCGTTCCGATCACTTTGTGATGTGCCGGAGCGCATCGGTGTTCGTGCCGAGCACCGGAGACTTCGGCGATGCCGATTGCGGCGCGACAGACTGCACGGGCGTCGCAGAGGGTTGCTTCACGGGGACCCCGGTCGACGTCGATCGGAACGCATACCACAGTGCGTCGGACGAAACTGGCGTAGTGTTCTTCAACGCAGCGGGCGCGCTGGTGACATTTGGCGGCGTGGCCAACTGGTTTGCCTGCGTGCCGCCTGATGGCGAACTTGCCTGCACAAGATTGCCGAGCGTGTGTCGCGCACGCGCCTCGTACACGCTCATCTGAAATGCGAGCGTTTGCTCCGCTCGGGAAATGACCGCATAGACAACACTGCTGTCCATGAGTGCATGGACTACCTTGTGAACGCTATTCCATATCGCGCTAAACAGACTGCCCCCGAGCGCGGACAGCACGTAGATCGAGGCAAACCGCCATGGACCAACCATGCGTTCCGCCCAGCAACACGAACATGTACAGATTGGCAAGGAGGTGGATCCAGTTGGCATGCAGAAAAGCATCGGTGAATAGCCGCCACGGCTCTCCGGTAAGTGTCAGGGGTACGTAGTTGGCGCCCCAGTCCAGCAGGCGCATATTGTCCGGACTGCCATACCTAGATTGCACCCATAGGCTAGTGAAAATGGCGATGTTGAGTATGGCAAACACGCCATAGACGGTCCGATAGACAGCGACTCTTTGCATGAGGGAAATGTCAAAATTGGGGGCAACTGCGTTACCCTCCCGAAACGCGGTCTGGCTTGACTGGGCGGTTACCTGTGCCCATCACGCCACCGCTGGCGCGGGCACCCTGCGCAGCCGGTAGGACATGTCGCGACGGTCAACTGCGGCTGGTCGTGTTGACAGGAAGGCATCGAAGCCGAGCCGTCCTGCATTACCCAGTTCAGCAGGCTTCACATCTTCGCGTTTCAGTACGAGACAGACTTCGTATTCGATCGTCATGCCGGCCAGCAGGTGCAGCATGCGGGCGAGTGCCAGCGCGCGCTCCGAGCCGGGCAGGAAACCGTCGTACTGCGTTGCCGACAGTGGTCCAATGACGAGACGCACGCGCAGATTGCGCAGCCATATCCGCTCGCCAGCCAGCGCAGTCGCCCCGAGGACCATGTTGTGCTGCCCGAGTTGCGACTGATGTTCGCGCGGGACGTCGTACATGTGGCCGACGAACTGCTCCACACGAAACCTCACGTCGAAATAATCGGACAGCGTGCGCTGCAGATAGATCGCCGATACGGCACGATGGCGTGCCGCAGCGCCATGGCCGGCGATCGCATCATCGACAAGCGCGCCGGGTTGACGGTGCAACGCCTTCTGTGTGCCAGCGTCGGCTACACCGGCCAGTGACTGCAGCAGTGGCAGATAGCGCTCGTTGCGGTCGAGTTCGTAGTGATACGGCAGCCGGTACTTCTTCCATGCGGCATAAAAGTGGGCCGTCGCCCGGTTCGAGAAGATGTCGAGAAAAGCCCGTCCCGAGCCGTCACGGTGTTCCTGCTCCTGAGCCGCGATCTGTTCGGTATACCGCAGCGGCAAGGCCCCCTGACTACCAAGCAGCCCAAAGAATGCCGGAGTGATGTCGACCCGGAACACGTCCGCCGCGGCACGCTGCTGTTTGTCGCCCAGCCTCTCACCCGAGGCACTAAACGACACAACCTGTTCGATTTCACTCGGTGGAAATGTCGTTGACAGCGTCGTGCGAAACATAATGCGGTAAGGCACCGTATCCTGTTGCCGCGCGCGACCGTACCCGACGAACCATCGTTCGAGCAGGCGCACTGCCTGGAAGAACTCCGTACGCCAGGGTTCAGCGAGCAGGCGTTCGAGGGGATGTGAATCTTCGGGCCAGGTCGACATGGTGCGTATTCGGCGTCAGTCAGTCGCGCACCCGGCGGCGGCGCCAGCCTTGACGTGGTTGTCCTTGCACGGACACAGCACGAGATCGCCGTCGAGCACACAGGCCCGGCCATCTTCCTCCATGTCTGTCCCGGTGCCCTGGATCGGATGTTCGCCCGGGCACTTGCCGCACGTGGCCATCTCGTGATCAAGGGCGATACGTTTGTCGCCGTCGTACATGCTAGATGCCGTCGCGATGACATGTCCGCCAGTCGTGGTCGGGTCGCCATCACATACCAGGGCCTTGCTCATAGGACTACCTCGCTTGCCGCCGTTGCCCAAATCAGATGTCACGTTATCCGGAATTTCGGACCCCGCTATTCCTTATACCTGAAGTAAAGATTGCCAAATTTCGCAGATCTATCGCCCTGGCGATTTTCCCGTGAAGTCTTGCGGAGATCGATGTTCTTTACATTCTCCCATCCGAATATCGAGAAAATCAGTTCAGCCATCCTGACAAAACCCATGAGCTTCCACGAGACCCTCAAGGCAATGATTCCAGTAAAAACCATCAAAAATGGGATGACCATCAAGAAAAAGAATCTTGCACCGTCGTCATGAAATAATTCCCCCCCGGCCTGAATTACCATTAGCGTAGTTACCGCTAAATAACCCACAATTGTCCAGCATAGCCATGCCTTGACCGATTTCCGGAAATGCGCGCTGCGCCCTGCAGTTGCATGGGGATAAATCGCCAGCAAGCCGTCTTCCTTTCGCCTGACTGCATAGGCGACGTACCGGTTCTCGCCGATCTGTTCTGCGGCGACCTCAACAGAGTCACCGTTAAGCATCGGCATCATCCATAGCCAGCCCTCGACCTGTTTGCCGTCCAGATTGAACTGCACCCAGTCCGCCTCCTCTTCCGAGTTACCTGCCATACTGATCAGTCCAATGGCGATGGCTCCGCTTCCCATCAGCGACGCAGCCACGGCAGTCGCACCGATCTGTCGATGCTGAACCTGCGTCAGAACGAAATCACGAGTCCGGCGCGAACGTTTCAGCTCCGAGATCGTGCCTGACAGCAACACGCTGGATTGGCCTAAATCTTGGCTTCTCATATAGCAGGATACCGAAATCAGCTATTCCTTGTACCTGAAATAGAGGTTTCCGAATTTGGCGGATGTGTCGCCCATGCGATTTTTCCGGGAAATCTTGCGGAGATCGATGTCCTTTATGTTACTCCAGCCAAACGTCGAGAAAATCAGTTCAGCCATCCTGACAAAACCCATGAGCTTCCACGAGACCCTCAAGGCAATGATTCCAGTAAAAACCATCAAAAATGGAATAAATGCCCAAGCAAAGACTTGCATACCGTCTTT
>NZ_JBFRCB010000009.1:0-323433 GCF_040965375.1 Paraburkholderia sp. EG286A | reverse complement strand
CCTGATGACCATAGCGAGCTGGTCCCACCCCTTCCCATCCCGAACAGGACCGTGAAACAGCTCCACGCCGATGATAGTGCGGATTGCCCGTGTGAAAGTAGGTAATCGTCAGGCTCCTTATGCTGTACGTTCAGAACCCCGGTGTCTCCAAAAGAGCACCGGGGTTCTGGCGTTTGGGCGCTGGGAAATAAAAGGCTAGCTGCTCGTTCACTGAACGACGCAGCAAAACCACCTCACGGCCAGCTCGACTGGTCGTGGTGAGATTCAGGCAAGGGGCGCGCCGACGCGGTGCCGGCGCTGGGTTCAGTGCCTGCGGCGAACCCGGTCGAGCACGTGATGCTCGGCCAGCCAGTGATGCATCATGCCTTCGCCGTCGTGCTCTTTCCGGTAGGCGCGCGATTCGAAGATCGATAGCCCAAGCAGAACCAGCAGACCCACAGCAAGACCGATCAGACCCGCAATAGTTTCGGCATCCATGGCAGCCTCCTGTCGATTGCAGCCATGTCCGTATCTTAGAACAGTGTCGCTAAGGAAAAAATAGCGACTTCAGCCGCTTCGCTAGCCGGCTGGAGCGCCGCTCGGATTACCATTCAGAAAGGATTTCAGGCGATGTACCGTGTTTATCTGGCCCTTGCAATGGCCGTATTGCTTTCGGCGTGTGCCGACAACGCAACGACTCACCGCCACGGCACCCCGCCGCAGGATCCACCCGACTACCACGGTGTGCCGACCGACGACCGGCCGCCGATGATGATCGACAACCCGCCGCCTGCTAAGTAAGAGCGCCGACGCCGGGCGCGAGCGCTGTCAGCGCAGCTGCACAGACACAGGTACGATCGCGCCGCTGATGCGCGGCAGCAAGGGCGAGAGCGTCAGGCCGCGCGCGGCCATAAAGACGAGCAGGGCGATCCACAACCCGTGATTGCCGAGCGGCCCGACCAGCGCCCATGACGCGCACAGAAACACAGCCAGCGACACCGCCATGGCTTGCATGAGTTCGCGCGTGCGCGTCGCGCCGATGAACACGCCGTCCAGCAAAAAGCCCCAAACGGAGATGAGCGGCGAAAGCGCGGCCCACGGGAGGAATGCCTGGGCGGCGGCACGCACCGACGGCTGGTCGGTTAGCTGCCTGATGATCCACGGTCCGCAGGCCCAATAAACCAGAGAAAAACCGAAGGCGCCCAGCGCTGCCCAGAACAGGTTGAACTTCACGGCCTGGCGAAACGCATTGCGATTACCTGCGCCGATCGCCGCGCCTACCAGCGCCTCGGCTGCATGGGCGAACCCGTCGAGACCGTAGGCCATGAAGGTCTGGAAGTTGAGGAGCAGGGCGTTCGCGGCAAGGATCGCGTCGCCTTGCTTCGCGCCCAGATGCGCGAACCATCCAAACGAGCCCAGCAGGCAAAGCGTACGCAGAAAGATATCGCGATTGATCGCGACGAGGCGTTTGAGCGCTGCTGGCTCGAGCACAGTTTGCAACGCGAGCGGCGCGAGCCCGCGAGGACGAAGCCTCCACAGCACGCAGGCGCCGAAGACAAAACCAAGCGTATCGGCCGTAGCCGTCGCTGCGCCGATCCCGGCGATGCCCCACTGCAGCCCGTACACATAGGCGAGCACCGCAACGACGTTCGTCAGATTGATGAAGATCTGCGAAAGCAGCGCAATGCGCACGCGCTGAGTACCGAGCAGATATCCGAGCACGACGTAGTTCGCCAAAGCGAAAGGCGCAGAGCCGATACGCGCAAGGCAGTAGACCCCGGCGTTGCGCTGCACGTCTGCGCTGCCGCCAATGGCCGCGAGCGTGTAGTGGATCAAGGGCGATTGAATCAGCAGGATCGCGGCGCCGATCGCGAATGCCAGCAGCAGGGCGCGCACGACATTCGCGCGCAATGCGGGGAGGTTGCGGGCGCCGTAGGCCTGTGCGACGAGTCCCGTCGTCCCCATCCGCAGGAAGCCGAAACCCCAAAACACGAAGTTGAAGAACAGGCCGCCTAGTGCGACGCCGCCAAGATCGGCCGCGCTGCCGAGGTGGCCTGCCACAGCCGTATCGACGGCGCCAAGGATGGGCTGCGTGAGATTGGCGAGGACGATGGGAAACGCGAGCGTCAGCACGCGTCGATGCCAGCCTCGCTGCTCGGGCAGAGCCTCCGCGCCGCTCAAGCCCGTTCCTGCACGCACACCCAGGGCGAGACGACGACCGCCCACAACTCCGGCTTGCGCGCCGAGTAATCGGCTGCGGTTTCTGCCGGCATACGGGCGACGAGGCCCGAAGACAGCCATTGCATGACGACCGCACTGTCGTCGTTGGCGATGGCCTCCGCCACGCTGACGAGGTCGAGGTCGCGCGCCACGCTCAGCAACTTGCCTTGCGCGAAGAAACGTTCGAGATCCTGCCAGTCGATCTTGGCGGTTTCGCCGAGCAGCCTGGCGTACGTTGGACTGGGATTGGCGTCTTCGATAGTCATGGTGATTGGAAATTCGTTGCGGCCGATACTATAAACGATAGTCTGCCTGCAGACCGGCGGCCGATGGCGAACGCCGGATCCGCGGTATTAATCACATTAATAAGTCGATATCCAGGCTTGCGGCGCCAAAATACAGACAATAAGCCACATTAAATCAGCAAACATCTGAGCTAAGCACGCTGCGAATTGGTGTTTCAAATTTGTACACCACACCGGATAAATGCATTGTTGCGTGCGCTTGCACACTAAAGCCGGCCGCCTCGAAAATGCGAAAAATACCATGCTTTAAACCGACGATTCTGGCTTGCAAACCCCCTCGACAAAGCCATGTTCTTTAGCCTGGTCGGCCCGCGCAGCAAGCCTTTGCGCCGATTGACGACTTGTCGATATGTGTCACTGAAGCGTCCGGTCTTATGGGCCGCAGCAGTTGATTCGGCGTCCTCATTCGTTGCTGAAAAGTGATGCGACACATAATCCGTGCGCCGTAGCACATTTTCGCGCTAATTAAGTGATTGCGCCGCAGGAAGCGCGTTGATAGATTGCGATTCGGCGCATGGTAAACCGGTCCTTTGCCGATATGCGCCAAACCCCCGTTAGCCCGGCGCCATGCCGGGCTTTTTTTTCGTCCATTGATTTGGCAGGCCGCAGTGGCCCGTCTCAACGTGCGGGAAGTTCGCGAGTCGGATCGATCGAGCGTCCCTGGTATCGCAGCTCGAAATGCAGCATGACGCGATCGTTGTCGCTGCTGCCCATTTCCGCGATCTTCTGCCCTTGCGCGACGCTCTGGCCTTCCTTCACGAACAACGCCTGATTGTGCGCATAGGCCGTCAGGTAATCGCCGCTGTGCTTGATGATCAGCAAGTTACCGTAGCCACGCAGACCATTGCCGGCATAGACCACGGTGCCGGGCGCCGCGGCGACGATGGGGGTGCCTGCCGCATTGGCGATGTCGATGCCCTTCGAGTTGCGGCCGTCAAAGTTGCGGATGACCTGGCCGCTGGTCGGCCAGACGAGCGAAATCGACGGGGCGGCCGCCGCCGAAGGTGCGGACGAAGGCGCGGATGCCGTATCGGTTGTGTCGGCGCTCTCGCGCGGGGCAGTCGCTGCACTACGCGGCGCGGTCCGGGCGCTCGCGGTGCCGGCGGGCGGCTCTACGCGCAGGACCTGGCCGACTTCGATGGCGTCGGGGTTCGACAGATTGTTCCAGCGCACGATGTTCTGCACGGACTGGCGATTGCTGCGAGCGATCTTGTACACGGTGTCGCCGCGTTCCACGCGATAAAAGCCGGGGCCGACCGGAGCCGATCCGCACGCCGCGAGCAGCGCAACGAGCGCCGCACATGCAATCCGTCTGATTCCTGGTGCCAACATTGAACCTCGCATGACCTTGCCTCGACGGACCACGGTCCGCCGCGCTGGCAAAACGCCTGATTTTAGCGGGTTTGCCAGCGCAACTGGGGTTTTGCCTGACGAATGCCTGACGCGGGCGGCAGCATCCATACCGGCGCCGGCCCAGCACGGCGCCGGTGCGCGCGATCAGCCGCCGAGCGTCTCGACGCCGATACGCAGCGTCGCCGTCTCCGTTTGACCCGGTGCGAGCCAGCGCAGGCCGAGCCCGTTGTGGATCGCGTCGGGCAGACCAAGCCAGGGTTCGACGCAGTAGAAGTCGGAGTCCGCGGCTTCCGTCCACGTCGTGACGGCGTACCAGGGAAGCGAGCCGGGCCGGTTCAGGTCGATCGTCACCGCGCGGCCGAGTCCCGGCGCTACGAGGCGCACCGGCGAGGCGGGCGGCGTTGGCTCGAGCACATGGAAGCGGTCGATGATGCTTGCGTCGTCGAGCCTGTATTGCGCTTTGCCGGGTTCGGGCGCACTGATCGAACCGTCCGCGAGTTGATGACGGCGCTGGCTCGCCGGCAGGTCGAGCGTCGTCTGCGCGCGCTGGGCGTGGGGCAAGGCGAAGTAGAAGTGATGGCCCGCGTACCAGGGAAGCGGATCCTGGCCGGTATTGGTCGCCGCGAGCGTCACGTTGAGCGTATGCGCGTCGGCCAGCCGGTAGACCGCCTCGAAGCGAAAGGAGAACGGGTAGCCGGCGCGGGTGGCGTCGGAGTCGACGAGCGTCATCTTCAGGCCGTGCCCATCGTCGTCGACCTGCGCCGCGAACGGCAGATCGCGCGCGAAGCCATGCATCGGCAGATCGCGAATCACGCCCTGGGCGTCGCGCCAGCGCCCGATCTGGCCGTCGACACGATGGCGGCCAAGGAAGGGGAAGAGCAGCGGATTGCCGCCGCGCACGCGTGCCGGCTCGGCCCAGTTCGCATTTTCCGGCCACGCGATGACCGGCTGGCCGCCGACGAGCCACGAGAGCAAACGGCCGCCGGCCCACGGCGCGAAGCACAGCGTCGAGGCACCACGGGTGAGGGTGAGGATGTCCTGTTCTGGATGGGCGTTCATGGGCGGGCCTGGAGTGGGTGGAAGGAGCGTGGCGCGGATGCGCCGGGCAGAGGCGGATTTTGCGCCGCTTTCTCATGCGTGAAAACCCTCGTCGGGAAAGCGTGGGTGTCGTCGACGGAGGAGAGTCAGCATAATCCGCATGACCGTGCGGTAGCGCACAGAGCATTTTCGCAGGAGACCTCCCCATGGACCTCGCAATGGCAATGAGCATGGCTCTGTTCAGCCTCTTTGTCGGTAGCAGCGCGTATTTCTTCTACAAGATGGCGCGCTGACCGCGCCACGTTCCGTCCCCCTAGTTTGATTCCCGCGAGCGCGACACGCGCGTTCGCGCCAGGATCCCTGCATTCGCAGCCAATTTTGTTGCGACGCAGTAACTTTTCTGACAAATCCATCTTCAAGCTTGGCGCTGCAATACGGCCCAGGCATAATCGGTGCGCTTTGCCGCACCGGCTCCGCAACGGTCCGGCCCCTTACACCACCATTACGAGGATCCGCGCGTGAGTCTCTGGTTTCTATTCTTCCTGAGCGTGTTGCAAGGCGTCACCGAGCTGTTTCCCGTGAGCAGCCTCGGCCATACGCTGCTCGTACCGGCACTGTTCGGCATGCACATCGACAAGCACGCGCCGCAATTGCTGCCGTTCCTCGTCGCATTGCACCTGGGGACTGCCATCGCGCTGCTCTGGTATTTCCGCGAGCGCTGGGTCGCACTGATCAGCGGCTTCTTTGCCTCGCTGGGCGGTCGCAAGAACGACGACGGGCACATGATGTGGGCGCTCATCATCGGTACGATTCCGACGGGTATCGTTGGCCTCGTGCTCGAAAAGCGCATCGAAGCCATCTTTCACGATCTGCGTATCGTCGCGGCGGCGTTGATGGTCAATGGCGTGCTGCTCTGGTTCGGCGATCGCATCCAGCGTGCGCGTGCACATCGTCCGCCCGAGAAACTCACGTTCCGCCAGGCCTTTCTCGTCGGCCTCGCGCAGATCGGCGCGCTCATTCCCGGCTTTTCGCGCAGCGGGCTCACGATGATCGCCGGCAATGCAGCGGGCCTCACGGCAGAAAAGGCGGCAGAGTTCTCGTTCCTGCTCGGCACGCCGATCATCTTCGCGGCTGGCGTGCTCGAGCTGCCCAAGCTGTTTCACGCGCGAGATCAGTTGATGACTGCGGCCGTTGGCGGCGTGCTCACGGGTATTGCGGCCTGGCTGAGCGTGAAGTTCCTGATGAGCTACTTCGAGGGACGCGGGCGCCTCGCGTCGTTCGGTGCGTATTGCCTGATCGCCGGCGCGATCTTCCTTGGCTGGTTCGCGTTGCATCAGCAGCCGGTTTGATTCTGGCGCCAGGGCCCCTGGCAAGTGCGATGAGCGAGGCGCGACCGCGTGAGACGATCGCGGTATAATCCAGCCCCGTCTTCGCGAGGCCCGCTTGCGGCCTTGCGCACGTTCACGCGACAGTAGCTCAGCTGGATAGAGCATCGGCCTTCTAAGCCGAGGGTCGGGGGTTCGAGCCCCTCCTGTCGCGCCAGATCAAATCAACAAAAAGCCCGGCCTTCACCGCCGGGCTTTGTGCCTTTTCACACACCACGATTCCTCCAGCCCGATTCGAACCCCTCACGCCACGAGCCGCAACGGCACCGGCTCCTCGGCCGCCTGCGCGAGAAAAACCATGCGGCGAAACTCGTGCGGGTTCGAAATGCCGGGAATCGGCGTAGCGATCAGGCCCCCGCCGCCCACGACGAGCGAGCCATAGTCGAATATCCGGCCGATCAGGCTTTGCTCGATCCGCACGCTCTCGATCTTCGCGAGCGTCAACTCCACCGTGTGACGACGCACCGCACCGAACCTGGCCACCACGCGCTTGTTGGTCACGGCGAATTCCGTCGTCCACCAGGCGAGCAGCGACGCGCCGAACAGTCCCAGCCCTGCGGCAAAAAACCCCACCGCTGCGAGCGGCGAGGTCCCCATGGTGCCGATGAGCACGCCCCAAACCATGAGCAAAAGGCTCAGTGTGATACGCGGACCCATCGCCCAGAAGCAGGGGTGTCCCTCGCAGACGATCCTTTCGCCTGGTAGGAGAGTCGATTCGACGTATTTCACAATGACCTCCGTCAATATTTGTGCAGTAATTAATCTGTAAGGTAGTGCATCTTTCGACGTAGGATCCGTGGTCAAACGTCGCGGCTCAGGGCTCCGTCGGCGCATGGCGCGTGCAAGGGGCGATGAATCCGCGGCGCAATAAAAAGGGCAGCCCGAGGGCTGCCCGCAAAACCGGATGAGCAACATCCGGCAATCGATGATCCGATGGCTTGTCGCGCGCTTAGAGCTTGACGTCGAGCGCGTTGGTCAGGTCGCCCATCGGCTGGGCGCCGTTGCTCTTGAGCGCGGCGTCGCGGCTGGCGAGTCCCGGCAGCGTGGGCAGCGAGAAGCGGCGCGTGATGAGGCGCAGGATCGAGGTCGTGTCGTACTGCGTGTGGTCGACGTAACCCTTCTTCGCGTACGGCGAGATGACGAGCGCCGGAATGCGCGAGCCCGGACCCCAGCGGTCGCCCTTGGGCGGCGCAACGTGATCCCAGAAGCCGCCGTTTTCGTCGTAGGTGATGACCACGACCATGTTGTTCCACTGCGGGCTCTTCTGCAGATGCGCGATGACGTCAGCGATGTGCTGGTCGCCGCTCGCCACGTCCGTGTAGCCCGCGTGCTCGTTCAGGTTGCCCTGCGGCTTGTAGAACGCCACGGCAGGCAGCGCGCCGGCGTCAATCGCCTTGATGAACTCCGTGCCGTCCATGCCACCGTCGAGCAGGTGCTTCGCGCGCGCATCGGTGCCCGGCGCGTAGTTCGCAAAGTAGTTGAACGGCTGGTGGTGCGGCTGGAAGTTCGGCGCCGTCATGTTCGCGCCGTAGATCACGCCCGAGGTGCTGTTCTGCGCGGCGCTCACGGCCGCGCCCCAGGCACCGCCGTACCACGCCCACGTCACGCCCGCGTTCGAAAGCAGATCGCCGATGTTCTGGGCCGTTTGCGCGGGCATCGTCGACGCGTTCGACGGGTCGGCCAGGTTCGTGTCGCCGCCCGAAGCCGCTGCATTGCCGCTCGGCTGATACGGTGGCTGCATCGTGTTGATCGCGTAGAAGTCCGGCGTCAGGTTGCCCGACTTCACGAATTTCGGAACGCCATCGAGCGCCGACTTCGGCGAGTTCGATGCGAGCGTGAGCGAGACGCCATCGGCGTCCACGGTCGAGATCGTCGGCTTGGCCGGGTTCGTGTCCGCGTTCGCGTAGTACGGCGTGCACGCGCAGATCAGCCACTGGTGATTCAGGAACGAGCCACCGAACGCGCCCATGAAGAAGTTGTCGGCGAGCGTGTATTGCTGGGCGAGCTTCCAGAGCGGCAGCTTTTCGGCGCTCGTCGTGTAGTGCCCCATCACGAGACCGCCGGAGTCGCCGTAGGCCGCGAACATGTCGTTCTTGCCGCCGTGGATCTGCATCTGGTTCTCGTAGAAGCGGTGATACAGGTCGCGCGTCGTGACCGAGAGCGGTACGTTGTAACCCTTCGCGTCGTCGATGGCGAACGGCGCATTCGGCATGTTCTCGGTCATCGCCGCGGTCACGACGGGCGTGACGCCCGTTTGCGTGAGACCGTTCCAGACGGTCGGCAGCGTGGCCAGCACGGAGCCGTCGCGATCGAGCTGCTGCGCGCTTTGCGCGCTCACGTTCTGCAGGCCGTTGGCGTTCGGGAAGCTGCCGTACAGATTGTCGAAGCTGCGGTTTTCCGCGTAGATCACGACGATGTTCTTCACCGACGAAAGGCCGGGCTTGCTGCTGTCGTTGCCGCCGCAAGCCGCGACGGCCAATACCGACGCCGCTACCGCGATCGGCGTGGCATAGAACCATTTTCTGTTGATCATTTTTCTCTCTCGCGTTGGGGGCCCGCATGGAGGCCGGCGCGAATGACACCGGTATTCGGGCGAGGCGCAGTGTCGCAACGGATTTTGACAGCGATATGTAAAAAATTACATTTAGCTTTTCAGCAGCCTTTGATTGCATGACATCTGTCTTACGTCATGTCATTGGAGCGTCATATCCCTGACATACGCTTTCGCGACTTCGATGCGCGGCTGAGCGCATCGGCATTCGCACTGCAGCGGCGCGCGGCCACGCGCGCGCCGCGCTCAAGCTTCGGGGACCAGGCATGTTGCGTAGATTGGCGCGTCGTTCGGCGCGAACGGATGGTGAGACGCGGGCTCGATCGCACGGCGGCGCGCGCCGCCACGCGGGGCGCTTCGTGATGGCGGCGGGGCTGTCGTTGCTGCTGGCGGCATGCGACGGCAGCACGTCCGCTTCCGCCGACGCCGATGCGACGACAGGTGCATCCGGCAGCGCCTCGCGCGCGCACGACGCCAACGCGGACGCACGCGCCGTACAGGGCGTGAAGCTCATGAAGATCGCCGCGCCGGCGCAAGGCGGGCAGACGCGTGCCGAGGTCTATGCGCAGGTGCGCCGCATGACGGCGCTCGGCAAGCAGATGTTCTTCGACCCGTCGCTCTCGGGCTCGGGCAAGATGGCGTGCGCGTCGTGCCACAGCCCGGACCACGCGTTCACGCCGACGAACTCGCTCGACGTGCAGATCGGCGGCGCCGACATGCGACGCCAGGGCATGCGCGCCGTGCCGACGCTCAAGTATCTGCAGGCGGTGCCGGCGTTCGCCGAGCACTATCACGACTCCGATGACGAAGGCGACGAAAGCGTCGATGCCGGTCCGACCGGCGGCCTCACGTGGGACGGCCGCGTCGATCGGGGCTCGGAGCAGGCGCGCATTCCGTTGCTCTCGACGTTCGAGATGGCGAGTTCGCCGCGCAAGGTCGCCGAAGCCGTGCGCGCGGCGCCCTACGCAGGGGCGTTTCGCGAGGCCTTCGGCACGCGCGTCCTCGCTGACGACGACGCGACTTTCAAGGCAGTACTGAAGTCACTGGAGACCTTCGAGCAGTCGCCCGACGTGTTCTATCCGTACACGAGCAAGTACGACGCGTACCTGGCCGGCAGGGCCACGCTCAGCGCCGCCGAACTGCGCGGGCTGCAGCTTTTCAACGACGAGAAGAAGGGCAACTGCGCGAGCTGCCATATCAGCCAGCGTGCAAAGGACGGCTCGCCTCCGCAGTTCAGCGATTTCGGTCTGATCGCCGTGGGTGTGCCGCGCAACCGTGCGCTCGCCGTGAATCACGACCGCAAGTTTTTCGATCTCGGCGCATGCGGCCCCGAGCGCACGGACCTCGATCACCGCGCGGAATTTTGCGGGCTCTTCCGTACGCCGACGCTGCGTAACGTTGCGCTCAAGAAGTCGTTCTTCCACAACGGCATCTATCACTCGCTCGAAGACGTGCTGCGTTTCTACGCGCGGCGCGACACGAATCCGGAGGAGTTCTATCCGATGGTGAAGGGCAGGGTGCAGAAGTTCGACGACCTGCCGCAGCGCTACTGGGTGAATCTCAACACGGATCCGCCGTTCGATCGCAAGCCGGGCGATGAGCCGGTGTTCAGCAACGCCGAAATCAAGGATGTGATTGCGTTTCTCGATACGCTCACCGACGGCTGGCAGCCGGGCGCGCATTGAGCATCAACTGAGTGCGAACCGGCGCGCGGCGTCAGACGCCCGCGATCAGCAGGCAGGCGCCGGTGAGCACGAGGAAGGACGCGAGCAAGCCGACCGTGCCGATGCGCACGGTGGCGTCCGGCCAGCGCGGTGCGCGCCCGGGACGGACTGCGAAGTTCGGGCCGGGCGCCTGCGGTCGTGGCGCGACCGTGTAGTGCGCGACGAACGCCATCAAGCCGATGCAGATGAGGGTCAGCAGGACCGCAAAGACCCTCAATGCGATGGCGTAGGTCATGTCAGGGATTGCCGATGGGCTGTAAGTGAGCGAGGAAGCCATCGTAGTGATGGGTCCTCTGCCTCACCATCGGATCAATCCGAAAACGAACCGGCCGCTGGCGCAGGTATCCGGCCTTGCTGGGCGAGCCGAAAAAAGGGCGCGTGTTATGCTTTTCGTCGATTCGTTCAGTCCGCCGAGGAGAACACACAATGTCCAGCATGCCCCGAACCCGTCACACGCTGAGCGCCCTGGGCGCGGCGCTCTTAGTCGCCGTTGGCATGGGCAGCGCGCACGCCGCCAACCTGGGTTTCCTGAACAACACGCCCATGTCGTTTATGACCCAGGCCGACTACAACTCGCTCCAGAACGCCGTGCGCGACGCCGTCGAGCACAAGGCCGATGGCGAGAGCGCGTCATGGTCGAACGAAGGTTCGCGCAACGGCACGCGCATCACCTCGACCATCACGCCGTCGAATACGCAAAAGGAAGGCGACAAGACCTGCCGCGATACGGAGGTCGTCATCAACGCGAAGGGCCAGTCGATGACACTGCGTCCGCACTTCTGCCGCACGGGCCAAGGCGCCTGGGTTTTCCAGAAGCAGCACTGAGCGCGCGGTGAACGGCAAGGTCGTTTCGTGCGGCATCGTGCTGCTCGATCCTGAAGGCCGCGTGCTGCTCGCGCACGCAACCGGCACGAATCACTGGGACATTCCGAAGGGGCAGGGTGAGCCTGGCGAGAGCGAATCGCAGAGCGCGCGCCGCGAGATGGTCGAGGAGACCGGCATCGATGTCGCGGCGCCGCGCCTCGTCGATCTCGGGCGCTACGTGTACCGGCGCGACAAGGATCTGCATCTCTTTGCCGCGCGTGCGAGCGCCGATGAACTCGACCTCACGCGTTGCGTTTGCGTGTCGTTGTTTCCGCGCCGTGAGGACGGCGTGATGATTCCGGAAATGGACGCCTGGCGCTGGACCGTGCCCGGCGAAGTGGATCGCTACGCGAGCCGCAGTCTCGCGCGGCTCTTTAGCATGTCGCTCTCGCTCGCGGAACTGCATCGCAGACTGTGAGCCGGCGTTTCGATTGAGACGCGCCAGCCGCCAAAATGAAAAAAGCCCGCACGAATCCATGCGGGCTTTTTGTTTGCCGACAGGCGCGGCGCGAGCCTTACTTGCCCCAGCTGTCGCGCAAACCGACGATGCGGTTGAATACCGGCGCACCCGGCTTCGAATCGTAGCGGTCGGCGACGAAGTAGCCATGGCGCTCGAACTGATAGCGGTCTTCCGGCGCGGCGTTGCGTGCGCCCGGTTCCAGATACGCCTGCACCACGCGCTTCGAATCCGGATTGAGCGCTTCGAGGAAGTCGCGGCCGCCCGCGTCCGGCTGCTCTTCGCGGAACAGGCGATCGTAGAGGCGCACTTCCGCCGGGCACGCATGCGCTGCGCTGACCCAGTGAATGTTGCCCTTCACCTTGTAGTTGTTCGCGCCTTCCGTGCCCGACTTGCTGTCCGGGAAGTAGTTGCAGTGCACGGCGATCACGTTGCCGTTCTCGTCCTTGTCCGCGCCCGTGCATTCGATCACGAAGCCATAGCGCAGACGCACCTTGTTGCCCGGGAACAGGCGGAAATAGCCCTTCGGCGGCGTCTCAACGAAGTCTTCGCGCTCGATCCACAGCTCGCGCGAGATCGGGAACGTGCGCAGGCCGCGCTCCGGATGATGCGGATGCACGGGCGCCGTGCAGTCCTCGCTCTGGCCTTCGGGATAGTTGTCGATGATGAGCTTGAGCGGGTCGAGCACGGCGGCCGTGCGCGGCGCCTTGTCGTCGAGGTCGTCGCGCAGCGCGCCTTCGAACACGCTCATGTCGATCCACGAATCGACCTTCGTCACGCCGATGCGCTCGCAGAAGAGCTGGATCGCTTCGGGCGTGAAGCCGCGGCGGCGCACGCCGACGATGGTCGGCATGCGCGGGTCGTCCCAGCCTTCCACGTGGCCTTCGGTCACCAGTTGCAGCAGCTTGCGCTTGCTCGTGATCGCGTAGGTCAGGTTCAGGCGCGAAAACTCGATTTGCTGCGGCAGCGGGCGCGTGAAGACGCCGGCGTCGGCGAGTTCATTGAGCACCCAGTCATACAGCGGGCGATGGTCTTCGAACTCGAGCGTGCACAGCGAATGCGTGATGTTTTCCAGCGCGTCCGAGATGCAGTGCGTGTAGTCGTACATCGGGTACACGCACCACTTGTCGCCGGTGCGGTAGTGATGCGCGAAGCGGATACGGTAGATCACCGGATCGCGCATGTTGAAGTTCGGCGACGCCATGTCGATCTTCGCGCGCAGCACATGGGCGCCTTCCTCGAATTCGCCCGCCTTCATGCGGCGGAAGAGGTCGAGGTTTTCGTCGACGGAGCGGTCGCGGAACGGCGAGTTCTTGCCGGCTTCGGTGGCCGAGCCGCGGTTCGCGCGCATCTCTTCCGGCGACTGGCTATCGACATACGCCTTGCCGCGCTGGATCAGCAGTTCGGCGAACTCGTAGAGCTTGTCGTAGTAGTCGCTCGCATAGAAGAGGTATTCCTGATCGTCCTTCTTCCACTCGAAGCCGAGCCATTCGACGGCGTCGATGATCGAGTTGACGTACTCGACATCTTCCTTCTCCGGGTTCGTGTCGTCGAAGCGCAGGTGGCACACGCCGCCGTAGCTTTTCGCGACGCCGAAGTTCAGGCAGATGCTCTTCGCGTGGCCGATGTGCAGATAGCCATTCGGCTCCGGCGGGAAGCGCGTTTCGACACGCTGCGCCCACTTGCCCGACTGGTTGTCGTCGTCGATGATGTTGCGGATGAAATTGGATGCCGCAGGCGCGTCCGTGCGGTCGGCGTCTTTACGTTCGGTATTCATGCGAAAAGGGAGTCGTTCGAGGGCGCCCGTCAAAAGGATAAAAGCGCGTAACTGGGCACCCGATGGTGTCTTCCATTCTACCTGACGCGACCCGCCGTGCCAGTCCCGGTGCCGGATCGTCGCGCGGACCACAACAAGCGAGGGAAAAACGTGACGACGAGCGAAACGGCTGTGCTGGTGCTGCCGGGCTATATGGATTCGGGGTCGGGGCACTGGCAGACGCGCTGGGAAGCCGTGCACGCGGGCTTTGCACGGGTGCAGATGCCCGACTGGACGCACCCGGACTGCGAGGCGTGGTGCGCGGCGCTGGAGGCTGCCGTACGACGCGCGCCGGCCGGCGTGCGCTTCGCCGCTCACAGCCTCGGCTGCCTGACCGTGGCGCACTGGGCCGCGCATCACGCGAGCGCGGCGACGCGCGCGAAGGTGGCCGGCGCGCTGCTGGTGGCGCTACCCGATCCGCACGGTCCCGAATTTCCGCGTGACGCGCGGGGCTTCGATCCGGTGCCGCTGGCGGCGTTGCCGTTTGCGAGCGTCGTGGTCGCCAGCAGCGACGATCCGTATGGCGGCGTGGCGTTTTCGCAGCGCTGCGCGCAGGCGTGGGGCAGCCGCTGGATCGAGATCGGCGCGCGTGGGCACATCAATGCGGACAGCGGGCTCGACGACTGGCCGCAGGGGCTGGCGTGGCTGATGTCGATGGGGCAAGAGGGCGGCTAAGCGGCCGCCCCCGGGGGCCTTGCGGTTACACCACGCCCTTGCCGCGCAACGCCGCCACGTGCTCCTCGCCGTAGCCGAGCACTTCGCGCAGTACCGCATCGGTATGCTCGCCGAGCGTGGGCGGATGGCTCGCCACGCGCGGCGGCGTTTCGCTCATGCGGATTGGGTTGCCGACGAGCCGCGCCGTGCCGCCCGAAGGGTGGGGCACGTCCACCTGCAGCCCGCGCGCGATCACCTGCTCGTTCTCGAACACTTCCGCGAGGTTGTTGATCGGCCCGCACGGCACGCCCGCTGCTTCGAGCGCGCCGATCCAGTCGGCTTTCGTGCGCGTGCGGATCAGGTCGGCGACGATCGGCACGAGCGTGTCGCGATGGCGCACGCGCGCCGGATTGGTCGCGAAGCGCTCGTCGTCGGCAAGCCCGGGCTGGCCCGCCACCTCGACGAACTTGCGGAACTGCCCGTCGTTGCCGACGGCGAGGATGATCCAGCTATCGCTCGTCTGGAACGCCTGATAGGGCACGATGTTGGGATGCGCGTTGCCCCAGCGCGCGGGCGGATTGCCGCTCGCCAGGTAGTTCGAATTCATGTTCGCGAGCATCGCCACCTGCACGTCGAGCAGCGCCATGTCGATGTACTGGCCCACGCCCGTGCGGTCGCGGTGCGCGAGCGCCGTCAGCACGGCAATGGTCGAATACATGCCGGTCATGAGGTCGGCGATCGCGACGCCGGCCTTCTGCGGGCCGCCGCCCGGCAGCGCGTCGCGCTCGCCGGTGATGCTCATGAAGCCGCCCATGCCCTGCACGATGAAGTCGTAGCCCGCGCGCGAGGCGTAGGGCCCGGTCTGGCCGAAGCCGGTGACCGAACAGTAAATGAGGTCGGGCTTCACCTCGCGCAGCGACTCATAGTCGAGGCCGTATTTCTTCAACTGGCCGGCCTTGTAGTTCTCCAGCACGACATCGCTTTGCGCAGCCAGCTCGCGCACGATGCGCTGCCCCTCGGGCGTGGCGATATCCACCGTCACCGAGCGCTTGTTGCGGTTCGCGGCGAGGTAGTAGGCGGCCTCGGCGGTGTCCGCGCCATCGGGCGTCTTCAGGTACGGAGGGCCCCAGTGGCGCGTGTCGTCGCCGGCGCCGGGGCGCTCCACCTTGATCACGTCGGCGCCGAAGTCGGCCAGGGTCTGTGCGCACCACGGTCCGGCGAGGACGCGGGTGAGATCGAGTACGCGGATATGGCTGAGAGCGCCCATGCTGTGTCTTCCAATGTCGTTCCAAGGCGGGCAGCGAGCGCGCGTGGTGCGCCGGCCGATGCCGCCCATGGTAAGCGAAAAGGCGCGGCATGGGCCAATATTCGGTACACTGTTCCGCAGTGCGGAACAAAGCCACTCGGTCCGCCGTGTCGCCGCGCGCCCTGTCGCGCCCATGCAAACCACGCCGGACGCGCCGCCGCGAGCGCGCGACGATCCCGTATAATCGTTCGATTCAGCACCGGGGTTTTCGTGAGCAACGTGGGCCCCGAGCGCGACCACGACAAAGACTCAGCACCGTACGCCCCAGGAAGGACCCAACGCACGCCATGAAAGCCGCCGACATCCGCGAGAAATTCCTCAAGTTCTTCGAATCGAAGGGCCACACGATCGTGCGCTCGTCGAGCCTCGTGCCGGGCAACGACCCGACACTGCTCTTCACCAACTCGGGCATGGTGCAGTTCAAGGACGTGTTCCTCGGCACCGAAAAGCGTCCGTACTCGCGCGCCACGACCGCGCAGCGCAGCGTGCGCGCAGGCGGCAAGCACAACGACCTCGAGAACGTCGGCTACACGGCGCGTCACCACACGTTCTTCGAGATGCTCGGCAACTTCTCGTTCGGCGACTACTTCAAGCGCGACGCGATCCACTACTGCTGGGAACTGCTGACCAAGGTCTACGCGCTGCCGGCGGACAAGCTCACGGTCACCGTCTACAAGGAAGACGACGAAGCCTTCGACATCTGGGCGAAGGAAATCGGCGTGCCGGTCGAGCGCATCATCCGCATCGGCGACAACAAGGGCGCGCGCTACGCCTCGGACAACTTCTGGCAGATGGCCGACACCGGCCCCTGCGGTCCGTGCTCGGAAGTGTTCTACGACCACGGCCCGGAAATCTGGGGCGGCCCCCCGGGATCGCCTGAAGAAGACGGCGACCGCTTCATCGAGATCTGGAATCTCGTGTTCATGCAGTTCAACCGCGACGCCCAGGGCAACATGACGCCGCTGCCCAAGCAGTGCGTCGATACGGGCATGGGTCTCGAGCGTCTCGCCGCGGTGCTGCAGCACGTGCACAGCAACTACGAGATCGACCTGTTCCAGAACCTCATCAAGGCGGCCTCGCGCGAAACGAACACGCCCGACCTCACGAACAACTCGCTGAAGGTCATTGCCGACCATATCCGCGCGTGCTCGTTCCTGATCGTCGACGGCGTGATCCCCGGCAACGAAGGCCGCGGCTACGTGCTGCGCCGTATCGTGCGCCGCGCGATCCGCCACGGCTACAAGCTCGGCCAGAAGAGCGCGTTCTTCCACAAGCTGGTGGCGGATCTCGTCGCGGAAATGGGCGCCGCTTACCCCGAACTCGCCGAAGCGCAGCAGCGCGTGACGGACGTCCTGCGCCAGGAAGAAGAGCGCTTCTTCGAGACCATCGAGCACGGCATGTCGATTCTCGAAGCCGAACTCGCCGACCTCGAAGCGAAGGGCGGCAAGACGCTCTCGGGCGAACTCGCGTTCAAGCTGCACGACACCTACGGCTTCCCGCTCGACCTCACAGCCGACGTTTGCCGCGAGCGCAACGTCACGGTCGACGAACCGGCGTTCGACGAAGCGATGGCGCGTCAGCGCGAGCAGGCGCGCGCGGCAGGCAAGTTCAAGATGACGCAGGGCCTCGAATACTCGGGCGCGAAGACGACGTTCCACGGCTACGAGGAAATCGCGTTCGACGACGCGAAGGTCGTCGCGCTCTACGTGGACGGCGCATCGGTCAGCGAAGTGAAGACGGGCCAGGACGCCGTGGTCGTGCTCGACCACACGCCGTTCTACGCGGAATCGGGCGGCCAGGTGGGCGACCAGGGCGTGATCTCGAACGCGAGCCTCCGTTTCGCCGTGGCCGACACGCTCAAGGTCCAGGCCGACGTGAGCGGCCACCACGGCACGCTCGAACAGGGCACGCTGAAGGTGGGCGACGTCGTGAAGGCGGAAATCGACGCGATTCTCCGCGCCCGCACCGCGCGCAACCACTCGGCCACGCACCTGATGCACAAGGCGCTGCGCGAAGTGCTCGGTTCGCACGTGCAGCAGAAGGGCTCGCTCGTCGACGCGGATAAAACCCGCTTCGACTTCGCGCACAACGCGCCGATGACGGACGACGAAATCCGCCGCGTCGAGCAGATCGTCAACGCGGAAGTGCTCGCGAACGCGCCCGGCATCGTGCGCGTGATGTCGTACGACGACGCAGTGAAGGGCGGCGCGATGGCGCTGTTCGGCGAGAAGTACGGCGACGAAGTGCGCGTGCTCGACCTCGGCTTCTCGCGCGAGCTGTGCGGCGGCACGCACGTCACGCGCAGCGGCGACATCGGCTTCTTCAAGATCGTGATGGAAGGCGGCGTGGCCGCGGGCATCCGCCGTGTGGAAGCGATCACGGGCGACAACGCCGTGCGCTTCGTGCAGGAGCTCGATGCGCGCGTGAATGCGGCGGCGGCGGCGCTCAAGGCGCAACCGTCGGAACTGACGCAGCGTATCGCGCAGGTGCAGGACCAGGTGAAGTCGCTCGAGAAGGAGCTGGGCGCGCTCAAGTCGAAGCTCGCTTCGAGCCAGGGCGACGAACTCGTGGGGCAGGCCATCGAAGTGAACGGCGTGCACGTGCTGGCCGCGACGCTCGATGGCGCCGATTCGAAGACGCTGCGCGAGACCGTGGACAAGCTCAAGGACAAGCTCAAGAGCGCGGCGATCGTGCTGGCGGCTGTCGACGGCGGCAAGGTCAGCCTGATCGCGGGCGTGACCGCCGAGGCGAGCAAGAAGGTCAAGGCCGGCGAACTCGTGAACTTCGTCGCCCAGCAGGTCGGCGGCAAGGGCGGCGGCCGTCCCGACATGGCGCAGGCAGGCGGCACCGAGCCGGCCAACCTGCCGGCCGCGCTCGCCGGCGTGAAGGGCTGGGTCGAAGCGAAGCTGTAATACGACGCGTCGCGGCGTGAACGCGCTTTGCGACGAAGGAGGGCTGTCCGTGAGGGCAGCCCTTTTTGTTTCCCGCGCGCCTTATAAGGCGTGAAGGCCTGCGGGCGTGGCTGCAGCGTCAGCCGCGAATCGCAATGCCGTGCTGCCCGTGCGTTGCGCATCCTCCAGCAGCGCTTCTTTCAACGCGCCGAGCGCAGGCGAATAGTGGCCACGCCGCCAGGCGAGCAGCGTATCGATCTGACCGAGCTTGCCAAGCGAATGAATCGTGACGTCGTCGGCACTGCGTGGCAGTTCGAGCACCGAGCGCGGCGCGACGGCCACACCCGCGCCCGCCGCCACGCACGCAATGATCGCGTGATACGAGCCCAGTTCCAGCACGCGTGACGGCCGGATGCCATGCTCCACATACCAGCGCTCGACATAGGCGCGATACGCGCAGCTGCGTTCGAACGCGACGAGCGTGGAGAGCGCGATATCGCTGGGCTGTCGGATCGGCCGGTGGCCGCGCGGCGTGATCATCACCAGTTCTTCGCGATAGACCGGCACGTGCTCGAATACCTCGGGGTCCGGCACCCCGGCGAGCGGCGTGGCGATCAGCGCCGCATCGATTGCGTATTCGCGCAGGCGCTCGATCATCGTGCCGGTCGTGCCCGTTTCCAGTTCGAGCGTGACCTCGGGCCACGTCTGGTGATAGTGCGCGAGCGGGCCGGGCAGACGGCTTGCTGCAGCGCTCTCCATGGTGCCCAGGCGCAGGCGTCCCGCCGGGCGCCCGGCCTTGAGCGCATGGCGCGCTTCGTCGGCGAGCGCGAGCAGACGCTCGGCGTAGGGCAGCAGGGTTTCGCCAGCGGGCGTGAGAATCAGGCGCCGGCCCTCGCGCGTGAAGAGCGGCGTGCCGAGCTGATCTTCAAGCTGCTTGATGCGCGTGGTCACGTTCGACTGCACGCGGTTGAGCTTGGCGGCGGCCCGCGTCACGCCGTTTTCCCGCACGACCGCCCGGAAAATCGCCAGTTCGGCGAGGTCCATAGTTCTCTCCTCGGGATGCATCGATTCATGATAATTCATTTTTAGTGAACGATGGAATCGCCTACGATGGTAGGCAGTTGCTTAATCCGCTGATCTCATGAACGACTACGTCCCCGGCACCGTCCACGTTTCCGAACCCCGCCCGCATGCCGGGCGACGTGCGGCGTTGGCCTGCATGGTGTCCCTTGCCGTTGCGCTGGGCGTCGGGCGCTTCGCCTTTACGCCGCTCCTGCCGCTGATGCTGCACGGCGGCGCGCTCGACCTGCGTCACGGCGGCTGGCTCGCCTCGCTGAACTACGCGGGCTACTTCGTGGGTGCGATCAGCTGTGCCGCGCTGCGCATGGCGCCCGCGAGGATCGTGCGTGCGGGCCTCGTGGTCACCGTGCTCCTCACGCTCGCGATGGGCCTCACCCAGCAGTTCTGGATCTGGGCCGTGGTGCGCTTCGTGGCGGGCGCGGTGAGCGCGTGGACCTTCGTGTTCGCCTCGCAGTGGGGCCTGCGGCGGCTCGCGCAGCTCGGCGCGAACGAGTGGGGCGGCGTGATCTACACCGGACCCGGCGTCGGCATCATTGCGACCGGACTGTTCGTGAGCGCGGCCGGCGGTCTCGGCGCGCGCACGGGCTGGATCGGCTTCGGGCTGATCAGCGCGCTGCTCGCCGCCGTCGTCTGGTCGACGTTTGGCGAAGACAGGCGCGCGCTCGCGCCGCGCCCCGCCGCGCGTGCTGCGGCAAACGCCGCGCACGCGGAGCGCGACGGCCGCCGCGCCGACGCCTTCTGGCTCGTGCTGCTCTACGGCGTGCCGGGTTTCGGCTACATCATCACGGCGACGTTCCTGCCCGTGATCGCACGCCATGCGCTGCCCGGCTCGGCGTGGCCCGACCTGTTCTGGCCGATGCTCGGCGCGGCGCTGATCGCCGGCGCGCTGCTGGCTGCGCGGCTTCCGCTGCATTGGGACAACCGCCTGATGCTGGCGGGCGCCTACGTGCTGCAGGCCGTGGGCATCGCGCTTGGCATCATCTGGCCCAACGCCGCGGGCTTCTCGTTCGGCAGCGTGTTGATCGGCCTGCCGTTCACGGCGATCACGCTCTTCGCGATGCGCGAGGCGCGTCTGTTGCGCGGCGAGCATGCCGCCGCGCTGATGGGCTATGCGACGGCCGCCTATGGCGTCGGGCAGATCGCGGGGCCGCTCGTGGCCGCGCCACTCGCGGCGTCGACGGGCTCGTTCTCGCCTTCGCTGTGGCTCGCGGCGGGTGCGCTCGTGGCCGGCGCAAGCGGGCTCGTCTGGCGGGCCTGGCATACGCGCGAGGCCGCACGCGGACGCTGATAGCACACTAGAATGGACGCTTTCGCGCAAGCCGCGAGCGTGTCCACCGGGCCGCGCGGCTGGTTCCCAGCGCCATCGACCCCTGCCTTTTCCCCCATGAGCGAATACCAGTTTTGCCCGCGCTGCGCCACGCGTCTGACCGAGCGCGCCGACCCCGCCCACGAAGGCGGCCGTGTGCGTCTCGCCTGCCCGGACCACGCCTGTGGCTACGTCCACTGGAACAATCCGCTGCCCGTCGTGGCGGCGATCGTCGAGTACGAGGGCCGCATTTTGCTGGCCCGTAACGCGGCTTGGCCCGAAGGCATGTTCGCGCTCATCACCGGCTTTCTCGAAAACGGCGAAACCCCAGAGGAGGGCATCGCGCGCGAGGTGCACGAGGAAACCGCGCTGCGCGCCGAGAGCGTCGAACTGATTGGTGTGTACGAGTTCATCCGCAAGAACGAACTCATCATCGCGTATCACGTGAAGGCGTCGGGCACGATCGCGCTCTCGCCGGAACTGCTCGAATACCGCCTCGTCGAGCCCGCGAAGCTGCGGCCGTGGCGCGCGGGCACGGGCCAGGCGCTCGGCGAATGGATGCGCCGGCGCGGTCTGCTGTTCGAGTTCGTCGAGCGTCCGGGCCAGTGATGGCCGCGCGCCGAGCGACGCTTTCCCGCTACGCCTTCCCTGGATCTCCTCGATGAACCGACCCGTCACCGTCGCCCGCTCCGGGTATCGTCATTTCCTGCCGATCGGCACGCGCTGGATGGACAACGACGTCTACGGCCACGTGAACAACGTCGTCTACTACAGCTACTTCGACACCGTGGTGAACGAGTATCTGATTCGCGCGGGCGCGCTCGACATCGAGCACGGCACGACCATCGGGCTGGTCGTGGAAACGCAGTGCAACTACTTCGCGCCGCTCGTGTTTCCGGAGCGCGTGGAGGCGGGGCTGCGCGTGGCTCGCCTCGGGTCGTCGAGCGTGCGCTACGAGGTCGGACTCTTTCGCGAAGGCGAGGAGGCGCCCGCGGCGCAGGGGCATTTCGTGCACGTCTACGTCGATCGCGCGACGCGCCGGCCCGTGAGCGCGTTGCCCGACGCGCTGCGCGCGGCGCTCGAGCCGCTCGTCGTCGGCTAGACGCGGTCGGCCAGACGCGGTCGGCTAGACGCGCCTCAACGCCTCAACGCCTCAACGCGCCACGCTCACGCGTTCGAGCGCCGTCATCGGGCCGAGTTGCGCGAGCGTCTGCAACTGAGCCGCATTGCGCACGAAGAACGAGCCGGCAAAGCCGAGCGAGTTCACCGAAATCCCTTCGACGCATTCCGTCGTGCGGGGCACCACCAGCATCCACTGGCGCGTGACGAGCAGGTTGTAGGGCGCGCCTTGATGCGCGACGCCGCCCACGTCGTCAGCGGGCACGCCCGCCGCGTCCAGCAGCGCGCGATAGCAGCCGAGTGCCAGATGCGCGGCATCTTCCGCTGTGCCGGCCTCGGGGCCGAGATCGAGACGCGCGAATGCATGGCGAAACGCGAGCCCCGGCACGATCGCGATGGGACGCGCGCCGTGGACCGCCTGCGCGCCGCCGAGCAGCGCTTCGAGCGGCGCCGCGTGAGGCACATCGCCTGCGAGCGGCAGCGGCACCATCTGCAAATGCTTGTGCGGCTGGCTCGCGCCCGCGGCTGTGCCGCCGTTGTAGAACCCGAGTCCGTCGATCTCGCGCAGCACCGCGATCAGTGCGGCGAAGTCCGCCGCGTCGAGCAGCGCCTCCTGCGGCTCGTAGCGGCGCGTCACGATCAGCAGATGCCGGTCGATCACATTGAACTTGTTGAGCAGCGCAACGTGAGTGGGCGAGAGGTCGCCGACGAAAAGATCGGGCTCGTAAGGCAGGAACGGATCGCGCGGGGGCTGCGGAACAGACGCAGTCGAAGTCTGCGGCGTGAGCCGCGCCGCCTCCTTGCGCGCGAGATTCGCGGCCACGCGCACGGAGAAGCGCATGCCGCCATCGTCGATGAAGGTATGTGCCGTCTCGATGGGATGGAGCGCGCCGCACGCGAGCGCGTGCACCGTCTGCTGCCCGATCGCCGCGCGCAGCGTCGTCATCGGCGCTCAGGCCTTGTAGCCGATGGCGCGCAACAGGTCCTTGCGCCAGCGTACGTCGTCCTCGGCCTCGACGCCCAGCGGCGGCATGCCGTCCACCACGCCGACGATGCCGCGCCCCTGATCCGTCTCCGCGATCAGCACCTGCGTGGGGTTCGCGGTGGCGCAGAAGATGCGGCAGACCTCGGGCACGGCCTTGATCGTGTTGAGCACGTTGATGGGGAAGAAGCCGTCGCCGAGAAAGACGATGAAGCAGTGACCCGCCGCGATGCGCAACGCGTTTTGCGTCGCCATCTCGATGAGCGCGTCCTGGGTGCCGGAGCGCCGCACGAGCCGTTTGCCCGACGCCTCGCAGAACGCGAGGCCGAACTGGATGCCCGGCACCGTGCCGTAGAGCGCCTCGTGCAGATCCTCGACGGATTTGATGAAGTGGGTCTGGCCGAGGATGAAGTTGGTGGCTTCGGGTTTTTCGATCTCTACCGTGGACAGTTGCATGGCGAACCTCGTGCGCGGGCGTCTCGAAAGCGCCGCCTTGCGCCGGGCCGAAGGGGCTGGCTGGCGGGCGGGAGGCGGCGGCCAACCACAAGCCTAGTACGAAGTCGCGGCGAGGCAAAGCGTGTGCAGGCGCACAACGAACAACGGCCGGAGCCCCGAGGGGCGTCCGGCCGTTTTGCCGGGCGGCAAAGTGATGCCGCTGCGCCGCTGCGCTTATGCAGTTTTCTTCGCGCGCTTGCCTTCCACGTCGGGCAGCAACACGGTGAGGATGCCGATGAGCGGCAGGAACGAGCAGACCTTGTAGACGAAGCCGATGCTGGTCGCGTCCGCCAACTGGCCGAGCACCGCCGCGCCGATGCCGCCGAGGCCGAACGCGAAGCCGAAGAAGAGACCCGCGACCATGCCCACCTTGCCCGGAATCAGCTCCTGCGCGTAGACGAGGATGGCCGAGAACGCCGAGGCCAGCACCACGCCGATGATCACCGTGAGCACGCCGGTCCAGAACAGGTTGGCGTAGGGCAGCAGCAGCGTGAACGGCGCCACGCCGAGAATCGAGACCCAGATCACGTACTTGCGGCCGATGCGGTCGCCCACCGGGCCGCCGATGATCGTGCCTGCGGCCACGGCGGCGAGGAACACGAACAGATGGATCTGCGCGGCCTGCACGGAGAGGTGGAAGCGGTCGATCAGATAGAACGTGAAATAGCTGTTGATGCTCGCGAGATAGAAGTACTTCGAGAACACGAGCAGCACGAGCACGCCCATGGCGGTCGCCACCCGCTTGCGCGAGAGCGTGACGTGTGCCACCTCGGCGCGCTTTTTCTTCATCGCGGGATGGGCCTTGTACCAGCGGCCGATCTGCGTGAGCACGACCATGCCGACGAGCGCCGCCGCCGAGAACCAGGCAATGCTGCGCTGGCCGTGCGGAATGACGATCACGGCGGCGAGCAGCGGCCCGAGCGACGTGCCCGCGTTGCCGCCCACCTGGAAGAGCGACTGCGCGAGACCGTGGCGCCCGCCCGACGCCATGCGCGCCACGCGCGACGATTCCGGATGGAACACCGACGAGCCGCAGCCCACCAGCGCGGCCGCGACGAGCAGCACGCCGAAGGTCGGCGCGACCGACATCAGCAGCAGGCCGCACAGCGTGAAGCCCATGCCGACGGGCAGCGAGTACGGCAGCGGCCGCTTGTCGGTGAAGAAGCCCACCAGCGGCTGCAGCATCGACGCCGTGATCTGGTAGGTGAGGGTGATCAGGCCGATCTGCGTGAACGACAGCGAGAAGTTGTCCTTGAGCATCGGGTAGATGGCGAGGATCAGCGACTGGATCATGTCGTTGAGCAGGTGCGAGAAGCTGATCGCACCCAGCACCGAATAGACGGTGCGTTGCACCGCGCCCGCGGCGGGGGCGGAAGCGGCCGCGGACGAACCCGCGGCGGCGCCCGGCAGGGCGCGCTTGTCGAGACTGGTTTCCATGTTGTCGGTAGCAGCAGAGAGTATTCAGCGGGCACCACTCCCGGCGGGCAGCGGCGACGGCATGAAAGGACATGTATAAGAGTTATGAGCGCAGTGTAATGTGTCTCGCTCGAACTGTACGGACAAGATTTGTCGAGAATCGGACACGGGCGGTGCGCCGTTACCCTGCGGCCCAATGCCGCAAGGGGCTGGAGCCAATACTCAAAATTGATGCGGGAATTTTGGCATCTCATTTTGGCCGTGTATAAACCGCCGATATGCGCGCCCACGAGGTGCGCAAAACGGGGCTGGAATACGGGCCGCACCGCGCGCGCGAAGGCGTTAAAGAATGCGCGTCGGTGTGCCGTAGACCGGGGTTGAGGCGTAGCGCAAATCAGGAACGATGGCGCTGAGCCTGACAACAATGCTGGAGACCAAAATGAAAGCAGTATCGCAAGGCGGCGGGCACGCAGGCTTCGTGCCGCAGGATCCGGCAGGCAGCGCGGCGCACGCGCAGCAACGCAAAACGGGACGCGCCGGCGCGGCAACGCGCAGCTCGCGGCTTTCCGTGAAGGCCACACTGCGCCTCGCCTTCGCGCTGGTGCTGATCGGCACGCTCGCCATCGGCGCCGTTTCCCTCGCGCAAATCAGCCGTCTCAACGGCTCGACGCAATCGATCTACGAACAGGGCTACGTCGCGAGCCGCGCCGCCGAGGAAGCGCGCGGCCACGTGCTGCGCGCAAGCCGCGCACAGAAGATGCTGCTCACCGCGACCACGGCGCGCGAGCGCGACGAACTGGGCCAGGACATCGACAAGGATCTCGGCGCGCTGGAGCGCGGCATGAGCCAGCTGCAGCAATACGCGCAGGAGCAGGGCGGCGACGCGCTCGCCCTGCAAAAGAAGCTCGCCGATGCGACCACGGCGTGGAGCGGCCATCTGCGCGACTTCGTGACGCTCGTGAAGCAGCAGCCGCTCGATCTCTCGCAGATGAGCTGGCAGGTGGGCACCCAGGACGTCTCGCTGCTCGTGGAGACCGGCAAGCTCGAAACGCTCGTCAACGACCTCGTCGCGCAGCGCGGCACGGCCGCGAAGGCGACCCTCGCGAAGGCCGAGTTCATCTTCAAGTCGTCGTTCGTGATGATGGCCGTGGCGACGGTGGCCATGTTCGTGCTCGCGTTCTTCGTGAGCGAATGGGTCGTGCGCCGCATCGCGCGGCAACTGGGCGGCGAGCCCGCGCACGCCAAGGCCATCGCGGCCCGTATCGCGGCCGGCGATCTCGCCCAGCCCGTCACGGTTCACGCCCGCGACGCGGCAAGCATGCTGGGCGCGCTGCGCGACATGCAGAAGGGTCTTTCGACCACGGTGGCCGAGATCGCGGCCAGCGCCGAGGCGATCGCCTCCGCCTCGGGCGAGATCTCGACCGGCAATCTCGATCTGTCGCGCCGCACCGAAGAACAGGCCATGGCGCTCGAGCGCACGGCGAGCAGCATGGAGCAGCTCACGTCCACGGTGCGCCTGAATGCCGAAAACGCCGAACAGGCCAGTACGCTCGCGGGCAACGCCTCGGCAATCGCGGAGAAGGGCGGCTCGGTGGTGGGGCGCGTGGTCGCGACGATGCAGGAGATCAACGACAGCGCGAAGAGCATCGCGGACATCATTGGCGTGATCGAGGGCATTGCGTTCCAGACCAATATTCTCGCGCTCAATGCCGCCGTGGAAGCGGCGCGCGCGGGCGAGGATGGGCGCGGCTTCGCCGTGGTGGCGGGCGAGGTGCGCAGCCTCGCGCAGCGCAGCGCGGCGGCGGCCAAGGAGATCAAGGCGCTGATCGGCGCATCGGTCGAGCGCGTATCGAATGGCTCGACGCTGGCGCAGGACGCGGGCTCGACGATGGACGAAGTCGTGAAGGCCGTGCGGCGCGTGAACGACATCATCGGCGAAATTTCGGCCGCTTCGCGCGAGCAGCGCTCGGGCATCGAAGAGATCAGCCGCGCGGTCACGCAGATGGACGCCGGCACGCAGCAGAACGCGGCGCTTGTGGAAGAGGCGACTGCCGCGGCACAATCGCTCGACGATCAGGCGAAGGTGCTCAAGCGGCTGGTGGGGAAATTCCGGCTGGCTTGACGCCGTTGCCGTTCGTTGCTCGTTGCGGGCACGATGAAAAACGCCGCGTGGTTCTACACGCGGCGTTTTTTTATGGGCGCGTCACTTCGCGTCGCGCTCGATGATCCACTCGTGCGCCGGGTCGTTGTGGAAGTGCCATTCGCGCGTGGGGCCCGCCATCACGTTCAGGTAGTACGAGTCGTAGCCATACGGCACGACGACCGGGTGATAGCCGCGCGGCACCATCACGACGTCGTGATTCTCCACGGCCATCGTTTCGTCCAGATCGCGCGCGTCGGTGTACACGCGCTGGAACGCGAAACCCTGCTGCGGATTGAGCCGGTGATAGTAGGTTTCCTCGAGCGCGCTTTCGTGCGGCAAGCGGTCGGCGTCGTGCTTGTGCGGCGGGTAGCTCGACGAATGGCCCGACGGCGTGCGCACCTCGACCACGAGCAGCGATTCCGCGGGCGCGTCTTGCGGCAGGATATCGCAGACGTAGCGCGTATTCGCGCCCTTGCCGCGCGTGGAGCGCTTCATCTGCGCGGGCTCGATGAGGCGAGCGGGCAGCGTGCCTTTGGCGGGCGCACTCGCCACGCCCACTTCGGCGTTGCGTTTGGCGTGCACCGTCGCTTTCACGCCGGGCGGCACATAAAGGGCATACGGCGCGGCGTCTTCGAAGACGCTGTCGCGCGAGCCGAGGCTCGACCAGCGCTCGCCGTCCGCCTCGATATCCACCGCGCCCGAGAGCACGACGATGCAACTCTCGCGATCGGGCTCACTCACGTAGACGAGTTCATCCGCTTCGAGCCGGTATGCGGCGAAGCCGACATAGCGCCAGCCCGCGGTATCGGGCGTGACGCGCGCGATCGTCTGGCCTTCGCGCGCGGCCTTGACCAGCAGAGTCATGCTGCCTCCTTCGATTGGGTGTCCGTCGCATCGACGAGCGTGCGCAGCGTACGGTAACCCTTTTGCGCATATTCGTACGACGGTGCGATCACCGGGTCCTGCTCGGCTTCGACGACGAGCCAGCCGCGATAGCCGTGACGCTTCAGGCGCGCGATGATCGCGGGAAAATCGACGGCGCCGTCGCCCGGCACGGCGAACGCCCCGGCGAGCACGGCGTCGAGAAAGCTCCAGTTGCGGTTGCGAGCGAGTTTCATGACGGCGGGGCGCACGTCCTTGCAGTGCACATGGCATACGCGCCCAATGTGCTTGTCGAGTTCGGCGATCGGGTCGCCGCCTGCAAACGTCATATGGCCCGCGTCGAACAGCAGGCCGACGGCGTCGCTCGTGCGCGCCATCAGCTTGTCGACGTCGGCGGGCGTTTCGACATAGGCGCCCATGTGATGGTGGTACGCGAGCCGCACGCCGCGCGAGAGCGTATGGCGCGCGAAGGCGTCCACGCGCGCGGCGTAGTCGTCCCACTGCTTGTCGCTGAAAAAGCGCGGGCGCTGATAGAGCGGACGCGGCGCGCCCTGAATCGAATCGGCGACTTCGCCATAGACCATCACCGTTGCGCCGTTCTGCGCGAGCAGGTCCAGATGCTTCTCGACCGCGGCGATCTCTTCCTCGACGCTGCGCCGCGCGAGCATGCCCGAGTACCAGCCGGAGACGAGTGACAGATCGTATTGCGCGAGGAGCGCCTTGAGCGCCTGCGGCTCGCGCGGAAACTTGTTGCCTAGCTCGAAGCCCTCGTAGCCGATCTCGCGTCCCTCGGTCAGCGCCTGCGATAGCGGCGTCTCGCCGCCGAGCGAAGGCAGGTCGTCGTTCATCCACGACAGCGGGTTGATGCCGATGCGTACTTCAAATGCGCTCATGTGCGCTCCTCGATGTCTGTGTCGTCAGCCGCGTTAGGCGTTGCCGGGTTCGTCGTCGCCGGCGGGCGTGTCTTCGCCGGCTTGCGCGCGTCCGCTGCGCTGCGCGACCTGTTCTTCATAGCGCTCGCGCGCCTCGCGCACGGCAGGGCGCGTGGACACCTCGGGCACGGCGACTTCCCACCACCAGCCGCCTTCCTCCGTCGTGCGCGCGGGGTCGGTGTCGATGGAGACCACGTAAGTGCGCGACGAAGCACGCGCGCGTTGCATCGCCGCTTCGAGTTCCGCGACGTTCGCCACGTGCTCGGCCTGCGCGCCGAGCGAGCGCGCATGCGAGGCGAAGTCGATGCGCGGCGCACCGAGCGGCCCTTGCGCGCAGTCGTCGAACAGGTTGTTGAACGGCGCGCCGCCGCAAGCCTGCTGCAACCGGTTGATGCAGCCATAGCCGCGGTTGTCGAGCACGACGACGATGAGCTTCGCGCCCAGCATGACCGAGGTGGCGATCTCGCTGTTCATCATCAGATAGCTGCCGTCGCCCACCATCACGATGACCTCGCGATCGGGGCGCGCAAGCTTCGCGCCCAAGCCGCCCGCGATCTCGTAGCCCATGCACGAGTAGCCGTATTCGACGTGATAGGCGCCGGGCTGGCCCGCGCGCCAGAGCTTGTGCAGCTCGGCAGGCAGCGTGCCTGCCGCGCAGACGACGATGTCTTCGGTGTACGAACGATTCGACGAGCGCTGCACGGCGCCGATCACATCGGCGTCGTAGGGCAGGCGGTTGCGTTCCTGCGGCGCGTGCGTGAGGCGCTCGATGCTCGCGCGCCAGTCGCTGGCGAGGCGCTGGGCGCGCGCGGTCCAGTTCGCGTCGGCGCGCCAGTTGATCAGTTCGTCGTTGAGCGCGGCGAGCGCCTGGCGTGCGTCGGCCTGCACGGCGAGGCCGTCGTGCTTGAGTGCGTCGAAGCCGTTGGCATTCACGCCGATCACGTGCGCGTTCGCAAAGAGCGAGTTCGAGCCGGTCGTGAAGTCCTGCAAACGCGTGCCCACGGCGAGCACGCAGTCGGCGTCGCGCGCCAGTTCGTTGGCGGCGGGCGAGCCCGTCACGCCGAGCGCGCCGACGTTGAGCGGATCGTCCCACGCGAGCGAGCCTTTGCCGGCCTGCGTTTCGGCCACGGGAATGCCGCGCGAGGCCGCGAGCGTCTGCAAGGCCTGCGAGGCGCGCGAATAGAGCACGCCGCCGCCCGCCACGATCAGCGGGCGCTTCGCGCGATGCAACTGCGTCAGCGCCGCATCGATCTCGGTCTGAATGGGCGCGGGTGCGTGGAACGTCACTAGGCGCGGCGTGAAGAAGCTCGCCGGGTAGTCCCATGCCATGGCCTGCACGTCCTGCGGCAGCGCGAGCGTGACCGGGCCGCAGAGCGCGGCGTCGGTGAGCACGCGCAGCGCGCGCGGCAGCGCCGTGAGCAGCTGCGCGGGATGCACGATGCGGTCGAAGTAGCGCGACACGGGGCGCAGCGCGTCGTTCGCGGAGAGGCCGCCGTCGTGCAGGTCCTCGATCTGCTGCAGCACCGGATCGGGTTCGCGCGAGACGAAGATGTCGCCGGGCAACAGCAGCACCGGCAGGCGGTTCACGTGCGCCAGCGCGGCCGCCGTGACGAGATTCGTCGCGCCCGGACCAATCGAGGTCGTCACCGCCATCATGCGGCGGCGAAAGTGCGCCTTGGCATACGCGATCGCGCTGTGCGCCATGGCCTGCTCGTTGTGCGCGCGCAGCGTGGGCAGTTCGTGCCGATACTGATAGAGCGCCTCGCCGATGCCGGCCACGTTGCCGTGACCGAAGATCGCGAACACGCCGCCGAATAGCGGCTCGGTGCGGCCCGAGCCGTCTTCGCTCGCCACGCGCTGCGCAGCGAGATAGCGCACGAGCGCCTGCGCCGCCGTGAGCCGCACGGTGCTCGCGTGCGCAGCGGGCGCGGCGTTCTGCGCGCTATCCTGCGCGGCGTAGTCGCCAGGAGCAATGCGTTGATTCATGCCGCCTTCTCCTCATGGTTGTCGTGCGCGCCTCGAGCCTCGGTGCGCGCGGCGCGCCACGCGCCGATCAGCGTTTCGAAGGCGCGGCGCGCGCGGGCGATCACTTCGTCGTCGCCGATTTCGCCTGAGAGCCAGGCGACGCTCGGCTCGTAGAAGATCGAGCGGCCCACCGTGAAGCCCCGGCACGTGTTCGAGGCGGCCGCCGCGCGGAAGCCCTCCACGAGCTGGTCGATCGGCGCGGAGAGCCCGAGCAGCACGACGCCGCGGCAATACGGGTCGCGCTCGGCGATCAGCGCGTCGATCTCGCGCCATTGCGCGGCGCCCGTCGGTTCGAGCTTCCACCACTCCGGATAGAGGCCGATGTTGTAGAGCCGCTTGAGCGCGCGATAGACCGTATCGGGTGCATTCGGCTTGCCGCCCAGTTTCGGCGGAATCACTTCGAGCAGCAGTTCGTGGCCGCTCGCCTGGGTGGCGTCGTAGAGCGCGCGCAGCTGCGCCTCCTGTTCGAGACGCTGCTCGACGGGCTCGTCGGGATGGAACTGCACGAGGCACTTGACTGTGTGGTCGATGGGCCAGGACGCGAGCGTCGTGCCGATCGAGCGGCCATGGTCGAACACGAGCGGCACGGAGCCCGGCAATTCGACCGGGCGACCGATCCACCAGCCGCGGCCGGTCGCGGCATTGAGTGCATCCTGGCCGTAGCGGTCGTCGATCAGGACACCGATGCGTCCCTGCAAACCGAGCGTGCGCTCGGTCTGCGCGACGGCCTCGACGAACAGATTCTTCAGATACGAAATGCGCGCTTCGCTGACACCCGTCTGCTGTGCGAGATCGAAGAACTGGTTGCGATGATCGAACGCGAAGCCAAGCACTTCGTCGTGGCGCTTGCGCGCGGGTGTCACGCGATGCAGGCGCGCGAGCGTCGCGTCGCGGTCGGGGCGGCGCATGCGCACGGGGTCGGCGGCCGCTTCGCGAAGGAAGTAGTCGAGTTCCACGGGCGTGGGCATGGCGGGCGCGCAGCCATGCCGCGAGACGACGAGGGCGCCGCACGCGTTGGCCGAACGCGCGCAATCTTCGAGCGAGGCGTCGCGCAGCCAGCCCGAAAGAAAGCCGGAGGCGAAAGCGTCGCCCGCGCCGAGTACGTTGAGCACTTCGACTTCCACGCCGCGCTGCATCGGCAAGTCGTCCATCGAGGCGGGCACCGCGCCTTCCACGATCTGGCAGCCGAGCGGCCCGCGCTTGACGAGCAGCGTCGCGCCCGTGACTTCGCGCACGCGCCTGAGCGCATCGACGAGCGATTCCTTGCCGCCTGCAATGCGGAACTCTTCCTCGGTGCCGATCACGAGATCGAAATGCGGCAGGATGCGCTGCAAATGCGCGCTCACGCCTTCGCTCGCGACGAAGCGCGTCTCGCCATCCGCCTTGCCCGTGAGGCCCCAGAGCACGGGACGGTAGTCGATGTCGAGCACGGTGCGCACGTTGTTGCGGCGCGCGTAGTCGAGCGCGGTGAGGCTCGTGCGGTTCACCTGCTCGGTCGAGAAGTGCGTGCCGGTGATGAGCAGCGCTTTCGAGGAAGCGATGAAGGCTTCGTCGAAGTCGCCCGGATCGACGGCCATGTCGGCGCAGTTTTCGCGGTAGAAAATGAGCGGGAACGTGTCGCGGTCTTTCAGACCCAGCAGCACGAGCGCCGTGAGGCGTTCGGGGTCCACGCGCACATGGCTCGTGTCGCAGCCTTCCTTCGTGAGCGTTTCGACGAGGAAGCGCCCCATATGATCGTCGCCCACGCGCGTGAGCATGGCCGATTTCAGGCCAAGACGCGCACAGCCGAAGGCGATGTTCGCCGAGGAGCCGCCCAGGTACTTCGCAAAGGTGGAGACGTCTTCGAGCCGCGCGCCCACCTGTTGGGCGTAGAGATCGACGCCCAGGCGTCCGAGGCAGACGATGTCGCGGCTGCGTCCGGCGGCGAAACGGCCTGGAGTGGAACCGGGCGGGGTTGAATGAGTCAGGGCCATGTGTATTCCTGTTGAGTGCTGTGCCGTGCGCTCGTGCTCAGATGGTCGCGCCGTCGAGTTCGGCGATCATCTTCTGCATCTCCGCGCCGCCCGCCATCATGTCGAGCACTTCGTTCTTGCTGATCGTGTCCTTCGTGTAGGTCCCGAGCGAGCGACCGCGGTTGAGCAGCGTGAACGAGTCGCCGATGGGGTAGGCGTGGTGCACGTTGTGTGTGATGAAGATCACCGAAATGCCCTTGGCGCGTGCGGCGTGAATCAGCTTGAGCACGTTGAAGCTCTGCTTCACGCCGAGCGCGGCGGTCGGCTCGTCGAGAATCAGCACGCGGGCGCCGAAGTGAATGGCGCGTGCGATCGCGAGGCACTGTTTCTCGCCGCCCGACATCGTGCCGATGGCCTGATGCGGGTCGCGCACGTTGATGCCCATGCCGGCGAGGCGATCCTTCGCGATCGCCGCGCTCGCATCGAGGTCCATCACGTTGATGAAGCCGAACAGCTTCTTTTGCGGCTCGCGGCCCATGAAGAAGTTGCGCGCGACCGAGAGCAGCGGCACGAGCGCGAGATCCTGATAGACGGTGGCGATGCCGAGATCGAGCGCGTCTTTCGGCGAGTCGAACGTCACGGGCTTGCCGTCCACGAAATACTGGCCGGTGGTCGGCTGGTGCACGCCGGCGAGCGTCTTGATGAGCGTGGACTTGCCTGCGCCGTTGTCGCCGAGCAGGCAGTGCACTTCGCCGCGCTTCAAGCGCAGCGTGACGCCGTTCAGTGCGATGACCTTGCCGAAATACTTGCTGACGTTCTCGAGCGCGAGAATCGTGTCGCCGTCTGCGGTGGTTTGAATATCGGACATTTGAGCCTCCGGCTTACGATTGCGCGACGCGGCGGCGCACATAGTGATTGAAGAGCACGGCAATGAGCAGCATCACGCCGAGGAACACGCGGAACCAGTCCGAATCGATGTTCGTGTAAGTGATGCCGATCTGCACGACGCCGAAGATGAGTGCGCCGAATGCCGCGCCGATCACCGAGCCATAGCCGCCCGTGAGCAGCGTGCCGCCGATCACCGCGGCGATGATCGCTTCGAATTCTTTCTGCAGGCCACGGTCGGCGGCGGCCGAACCGATGTCGCACACCTGCAGCACGGCGAACAGGCACGAGCAGAACGCGGTGAGCATGAACAGCGAAATCTTCACGCGCTTCACGGGCACGCCCACGTTCTTTGCGGCGTTGGAGTCGCCGCCCACAGCGAGAATCCAGTTGCCGTAGCGCGTCTTGGCGAGCACGAACGCGCCGATCGCGACGAGCGCGAACCACCAGAGAATCACCTTGGGCACGCCCGGTACGAGCGGCTGGCCGTTGTCGAGCATCCTGCCGATGCCGATATGCGCGAGCGCCACGAACAGGCCCTTGAACGCCGTGCCGTGAAAGAGCAGGTTGGTCACGAAGTCGGCTTTGGCCACGTCGCCCACACCCGAGACGATCGTGCGGTCGGCGAACATGATCGAGAGCGCAAGCGTCAGACCGCGCAGGATGAAGAGGAACGCGAGCGTGACGATGAACGAAGGCAGCCGCGTGCGCATCACGAGGTAGCCGTTGAGCGCGCCGAGCGCGGTACAGCCCACGAACGCGAACAGAATGGAAAGCGCGATGGGCCAGTGGAAGTACATCGTGGGGATCGCCACCATCATGCCGGCGAAGCCGATCATCGAGCCGATGGAGAGGTCGAACTCGCCGGCGATCATCAAGAGGCACGCGCCGACGCTCAGGATGCCGAGGTAGGCGGCGACCTGGGACCAGTTCATCACGCCGTCGAGATCGAACATGCCCGAGCCGCCCGCGCCGATCGCGAAGACGGCGAAGACCAGCACGGTGCCGGAAATCGCGGCGAATTCGGGGCGGCCGAGCAGATGGCCGAACCACGATTCGCGGCGCACGCGTTCGTCGCCGGCGCCTGGCTGCGGCGTGGGCGCGTCTTGCGCGCCGCCTTCCGGCGCGTGCGAAGGGAAGTGTTTGCCGGCTACACCCATGATGTCTCCTGTATCGACCAGAGTTGGTGCTTTAGCGCCTTACGCTGGTCCTATGCAAGGCGATCGGCCGTGGCAGGCGCATTCACGTCTGCGTTGGCTCAAATACCCGAGCGCATTCCCCGCAAGCGACTGCCTTGCAGTAGAAGCAACCCGGTGAATGGCGCGCGGCGAGGCTGGCGAGAGGCGATGGGCATCGGAAGATGCTAGCCGTCGCCGCGCGTGGCTGACGAAAAATGCTTAGCGGTACTGACCTGCGTACTTCACGACCTTGTCGAGATTGTCCTTGGTGATAAAGCCCGGACCCGAGCGGATGTTCTTCGGACCGTACGAGGGCTGCAGGCCATAGGTTTCGAGGCGCTGCTTGAACTTCGGATTCGCTTCGAGGATCTGGCGGATCTTCTGCGGGTCGGTGGTGTGCTCCTTCTTCACGATCGCGAGCACGGCCACGGGGATATAGCCCTGCAGGTACGGCTGCTGGTCGATCGCGAACTGGATGGTGCCCGCGCGGATCGCCTTGGCAATGTCATCCGAGAAGTCGAACGTGCAGAAGTAGATCTTGCCCGCGAGGCCCATCTGGTCGATCGCCTTGAGCGTAGCGGCCGCCGGCACGGGCCCAAGCGTGAGGATCGCGCCCGTGTTCGGATGGTTGCGCAGATACGCGCTCACCTTCGACTGGATTTCGGTCGGGTCCTGGCCGGAGTCGATCGTCGAGCTCTTGTAGTCCACGCCGAGCGCATCGGCAAAACCGCGGCAGCGTTCGAACGACACGGCGTTGGTCGCGAAGTGATTCACGCACAGGAACGACTTCACGCCCGCGGCCTTGGCCTTTTCGCCGGCTGCGTGACCCGCCACATATTCGGGCTGGCCTACGTGCATGATTGCGCCGAGCTTCTCGCTCTGTTCCTCGGTGCCCGAGTTGATCGTCACGAGCGGGATCTTCTTCTGCGTGACCTTGCCGATGGAGCTCTTGAGCACGTCGTAGTCGGCGATCGTGACGATCACGCCGTCGTAGTTGCGTGCGGCGGCCTGTTCGATCAGGCGCGACATGTCGGCGATATCGCCGTTGGGTGGATTGCGGTAGTCGGTCTCGACGTTCCAGTCTTCGTCGGCCTGCTTGATGGCGTTCTTGATCGTGTTCCACCACGAGTCGGAATCGGGCGCGTGGCTGATCAGCACGAAATGCGCGTCGGCAGCTTGCGCCGTTTGCGCGCTGAGCACGCTCGCACCTGTCAGGCCCGCTGCCAGCGCGAGCACTGCGGCCAACCTCCGGAGCATGGTCTTGCCCTTGCGTTGAGTCATTGTCTCCACCTTTCTCGGTCTGTCGTTCGTTCTTGGGGTGAATGCCGCAGCCGCGCTTTTGACATGCCGCTTGTTACCTGCATCAGCTGCCGCGCTCATCGACAAGAGTAGGACATCGCCTCGCGACTTGCAACGAAAATTTCATTGCAAATAAAAATGGAAAATCTGTTCCATTCGTGTGACACGCTGCCTATAATCGGCTCCGTCGGCATGCCGTGGAATCAAGGCCTGGTAAGGCTTTGCGGCAGTGCGGCAACCAGCCGGGGAAAACCATCATGGCGGATGACACAACCGACGCCGTAGCGGGCGTAGACGAATTGATGCAGCGCATCGCGCACGATTACGAGGCGCTGCCGCGTCAGCTGAAAAGCATCGCGACCTACATCGAGCAGCACCGCGCGAGCGTGATGATGGACCGCACGAGCGACATTGCCGCGAGCTGTGGCGTGCATCCTTCGGCAGTGGTGCGCTTTGCGCAGCGCTTCGGCTTCTCGGGCTTCTCCGACCTGCAGGCCGTGTTCCGCCAGGCCTATGCGGGGCAGGGCGCCTCGGCCACGAGCTATCAGCAGCGCATTCGCCAGCTGATCGACGCCAAGGAGGGCGAGGCGAGCCCGGACATGGGCGGCGCCGTGGCGCGCGAGTTCATCGGCGCGTGCCGCAGCGGGCTCGATGAACTCGAAGCCGGCCTCGACGGCGCGCAGTTCGACGAGGCCGTGAAGATGCTCGAGCAGGCGGACAACATCTACGTGATCGGCGTGCGCCGCTCGTTTCCGGTGGCGAGCTACATCGTCTATGCCCTGCAGCACACGCGCAAACGCGTGCATCTCGTCTCGGGGCTCGGCGGCATGTATCACGAACAGATTCGCGGCGTGAAGAAGGGCGACGTGGTGATCGCCATCAGCTTCGCGCCCTATGGCAAAGAAACGCAGTACTGCCTGCGCGTGGCGCAGCAGCATCACGCTAAAACACTTGTCATCACGGACAGCCAGCTCTCGCCGCTCGCGCGCCACGCGAACGCGCAGCTTTATGTGAAGGAGGGGAGCGCGTTCGCGTTCCGCTCGCTCACCAGCACCTTTTGCCTGTGCCAGGCGCTCTTCATTGCGCTCGCGTACCGGCTCGAACTCAACGTGGAAGAATCGACCGACACCGGAGGATACGATGACTAGTGCAGCAAGCGGCGCAGCGACAACGCTGGATGTGGCGGTATTCGGCGCGGGGCGCATTGGCCGCATTCATGCGGGCAATCTCGCGCGCCAGCCGGGCGTGCGTCTGAAGTACGTGATCGATGTCAATCGCGAAGCGGCCGCCGCGCTTGCCGCACAGCACGGTGCGCAGGTCGTGGATGTGGACGCCGCGTTCGGCGACGCTTCGATCGGCGCCACGGTGATCTGCTCGAGCACCGATACGCACGCCGAACTGATCCTCAAGTCGGCCGCCGCGGGCAAGCATATCTTCTGCGAAAAGCCCGTCGACCTGACCATCGAGCGCGCGCGCGCCTGTGCTGAAGCCGTTCAGCGCGCGGGCGTCGTGGCCATGATCGGCTTTCAGCGCCGCTACGATCCCACCTTCGCCGCGCTCAAGACGCGCCTCGACGCAGGCGAGATCGGCACGCCGGAAATGCTGATCGTCACGAGCCGCGATCCGGGCGCGCCGCCGGTGGAGTACATCAAGCACTCGGGCGGCATCTTCAAGGACATGCTGATCCACGACTTCGACATCTTCCGCTGGATTCTCGACGACGAAGCGCTGAGCGTGCACGCCACGGGCAGCTGCCTGTCCGATCCGGCGATTGCCGACGCGGGCGACATCGATTCGACGGCCGTGACGATCCGCACGAAACGCGGGCGTCTCTGCCAGATCAACACGGCGCGGCGCGCGGCCTATGGCTACGACCAGCGCTTCGAGGTGCTCGGCAGCGAGGGCATGCTGCAGGCGGGCAACATGAAGCCGACCGAAGTGGTGGCGTGGTCGAAGACTGCTGTCGCGCAGGACGTGCCGGAGGCGTTCTTCCTCGAGCGCTATCGCGCGGCCTACGCGCGCGAAATGGCGCACTTTCACGAAGCGGTGACGCAGGGCGTGCCGGTGCGCACCTCGGTCGCGGACGGCCTGAAGGCGCTGGAGCTGGCCGAAGCCGCCTCGCTGTCGTGGCGCGAGGGCCGGGTGGTGACGCTGGGCGACTGAAACGGATCGAGCGCGAATCGAGCGCGGATCAAGTGCGGATCAAGCGAGGAGAGCAAGGATGCAGGCAATCGATCGTGCCCAGCCGTTGCGCGTGGGCGTGGCGGGACTGGGGAGGTTGGGGCGGCGGCATGCGCAGAACCTGGCGTATCGCGTGCCGGGTGCAACGCTCGTGGCCGCGTGCAGTCCGCTCGACGCGGATCTCGCATGGGCGCGCGAGGCGCTGCCCGCCGCGCGGCTGTACGGCGAGTATGCCGATTTGCTGGCCGATCAATCGGTCGATGCCGTGTGGCTCGTCACGCCTTCGGCATTGCACGCCGAGCAGATCGTGCAGGCGCTCGAAGCGGGCAAGCACGTGTTCTGCGAGAAGCCGCTCTCGCTCGACGTGACCGAATGCGAGCGGGTGGTCGATGTGTCGCGTCGTCATACCGACCGGCAGGTCACCATCGGCTTCATGCGCCGCTTCGATCCGAGTTATCAGGATGCCTACGCAAAAGTGCAGGCGGGCGCGATCGGCAAGCCGTTCCTGGTGCGCTCGCAGACCTGCGATCTCAACGATCCCGAAGGCTTTTTCGTGCGCTTTGCGCCGACTTCGGGCGGCATTTTTCTCGACTGCACGGTCCACGACATCGACGTCGCGCGCTGGCTGCTCGGCAAGCCGCGCGCCACGCGGGTGTACGCCGCGGGCGCGATCGCGCTGCACGAAGGCCTGCGCGAATCGGGCGACGTGGACAACGGCGTGGCGATCTGCGAGTTCGAGGGCGGCCGTCTCGCGATGTTCTACGCCTCGCGCACGATGGCGCACGGCAACGACACGTCGAGCGAGGTGATCGGCACGGCGGGCGCGCTGGCGATCGGCCGCATCCCGCGCGCGAATCGCGTCGATGTCTACGATTCGACCGGCGTGCGCAGCGTATGCACACCCACGTTCTTCGACCGTTTCGAAGAGGCGTTCCTGATCGAAGCGCAGGCGTTCGTCGCGGAAGTCGCGGCGCGCAAGGCGGGCGGCGCGCAGAAGGGGAGCCTCGGCGCGACGCTCGAAGACGCCCTGGAGGCCACGCGCATCGGCCAGGCGCTGCGCGAATCGCTGCATACGGGGGCGGCGGTCACGCTGTCAGCCGTGCCGTGATCGGGACGCAAGCGGGGGCTGGCGTGGCTGCGGTAAAATCGACGCTATTGCCAGCGCCGTCTCACGCCGTGACGGTGCGCCACCGAAGGATCCAACCCCGATGCAGATTCAGGTTCACAAGGAAGTGGATGCGCGCGGGCTGAACTGCCCGCTGCCGATCCTGCGCGCCAAGAAGGCGCTCGCCGACATGGAAAGCGGCCAGATCCTCAAGGTCCTCGCGACCGATCCAGGCTCGCAGCGCGATTTCGCCGCCTTCGCGAAGCAAACCGGCAACGAGATCGTGGAAAGCTCGCAGCAGGACAAGACGTTCGTGTTCCTGATGCGCCGGCGCTAAGCGCATCGGCAGATAAAAAATGGCCCGCATGAGAATGCGGGCCATTTTCATTTGCGCACAGCGGAAGGTCTCAACCGGGGGCGCCTTAGCCTTCCAGCACCGGTTTGCGCGTACGCAGATACTCGTCGAAATCCGCGCCGACTTCCGGATGACGCAGCGCGAACTCCACCGTCGCCTTCAGGTAGCCGAGCTTGCTGCCGCAGTCGAAGCGCGTGCCGTGGTACTTGTAGGCGAGCACCTGTTCGTCGGCGAGCAGCGACTGGATCGCGTCGGTGAGCTGCAGCTCGCCGCCCGCGCCCGGCTTGATCGACTTCAGATGCTCGAAAATGCGCGGCTTGAGCACGTAGCGGCCGACCACGCCGAGGTTCGACGGTGCGACTTCAGGCGCCGGCTTCTCGACGATGCCCGAGAGCTTGACGATCGAGTCTTCCCACTCCTTGCCGTCGACAATGCCGTACGAGCGCGTTTCCGAGGGCGGGATCTCTTCCACGCCGAGCACCGAGCTATGGTAGTGGTCGAACACTTCGACCATCTGCTGCATGACGGGCGGCGTGCCGTAGAGCAGGTCGTCCGCGAGAATCACGGCGAACGGGTTGTCGCCCACGAGCTTTTCCGCGCACAGCACGGCGTGACCAAGGCCGAGCGCCTCGGGCTGACGCACGTAGAAGCAGTCGACGTTGTTCGGCTTGATGTTGCGCACCAGTTCGAGCAGCTTGGCTTTGCCGCGCGCTTCGAGTTCGGCCTCGATCTCATATGACTTGTCGAAATGGTCCTCGATCGCGCGCTTGCTGCGCCCGGTCACGAAGATCATTTCAGTGATGCCCGCAGCCACGGCTTCTTCGACCGCGTACTGGATGAGCGGCTTGTCGACCACGGGCAGCATTTCCTTCGGGCTGGCTTTCGTGGCCGGAAGGAAGCGCGTGCCGAGGCCCGCTACCGGGAATACCGCCTTTGTCACTTTCAGCATGTCTTTTGTCCCTGTCCTGGTGCTCGTGTGACGCCGCGGGTGCGGCGTCACGCGTTACAGCCTTTGGCCGGTATGGCGCTCAGGCCGGCAACCGCGCGAGTTGCGCGGTCAGCTTGTCCAGCGTTGCCTGGTATTCTGCCAGTCTTTTCTGCTCCTGCTCAACGACTGCGGGCGGTGCTTTTGCTACGAAACTCTCGTTTCCGAGCTTCGCCTTGCACTTCGTTACCTCATTGCCGAGGCGGGCGATTTCCTTCGACAGGCGTTCGCGTTCGGCGGCTACGTCGATCTCCACCTTCAGCACGAGCTTGTCCGTCCCTACGATAGCAACTGGCGCGCCTGCCGAGGCCGCATCGAGCGTCGCTTCGTCGGCGATGATCTGGACCTCCGAAAGCTTTGCAAGCGCCTGTGCATAGGGCGCGAACGTCGCGAGGCGCTCGGCATTGCCCGTGGCGAGCAGCGGCACCTTGGTGGCGGGCGAGAGGCCCATTTCGCCACGCAGGTTGCGGCACGCGTCGATCACGGCCTTCAGGTCGGCGGCCCACTGTTCCGCGGCTTCGTCGATCTTTTTGGCTTCCGCGACCGGGTAACGCTGCACCATGATCGATGCTGCGCCTTCGGCGACACCCTCGGGGTACGCGTCGGTGAGCGGCGCCACCTTCTGCCACAGCGCTTCGGTGATGAACGGAATCACCGGGTGCGCGAGGCGCAACACCGTTTCCAGCACGCGCAGCAGCGTGCGGCGCGTGGCGCGCTGCTGCTCGGGCGTACCCGTCTGGATCTGCACCTTCGCCAGTTCCAGATACCAGTCACAGTATTCGTCCCAGACGAACTTGTATATGGCGTTGGCCACGTTGTCGAAGCGATAGTCCGCGAAGCCCTTCGCGACTTCGGCTTCCACGCGCTGCAGGAGCGAGACGATCCAGCGGTCGGCCTGCGAGAAGTCCGTGTAGCCGCCAGGGCCGCAATCGCCCGGCTGGCATGCGCCCGGCTTGCTGAAACCGCAGTCGTGGCCTTCGCAGTTCATCAGCACGAAGCGCGTGGCGTTCCAGAGCTTGTTGCAGAAGTTGCGATAGCCTTCGCAGCGCGCGAGGTCGAAGTTCACGTTGCGGCCGAGCGTGGCCATGGAAGCCATCGTGAAGCGCAGCGCGTCGGTGCCGAACGCCGGAATGCCCTCCGGGAACTCCTTGCGCGTCTTCTTTTCGATGGTCGCGGCCTGCTTGGGATTCATGAGGCCGGTGGTGCGCTTCGCGACCAGCGCTTCGAGGCCGATGCCGTCGACGATATCGATCGGGTCGAGCGTGTTGCCCTTGCTCTTCGACATCTTCTGGCCTTCGGCGTCGCGCACGAGGCCGTGCACGTACACCGTGTCGAACGGCACCTTGCCGGTGAAGTGCGTGGTCATCATGACCATGCGCGCCACCCAGAAGAAGATGATGTCGAAGCCCGTGACCAGCACTGAGGAGGGCAGGAAGGCCTTCAGTTCAGGCGTATCCGCAGGCCAGCCGAGCGACGAGAACGGCACGAGCGCCGACGAGAACCACGTGTCGAGCACGTCTTCGTCGCGCTTCAGTGCGCCCGTGTAGCCCCTGGCTTCGGCCTGCGCGCGCGCTTCTTCCTCGCTCTTCGCGACGAAGATCTCGCCGTTTTCGCCGTACCACGCCGGGATCTGGTGGCCCCACCAGAGCTGGCGCGAGATGCACCAGTCCTGGATGTTCTCGAGCCACTGGTAGTACGTCGTGGTCCAGTTTTCCGGCACGAACTTGATCTGGCCGCTGCGCACCACGTCGAGCGAGGTTTCGGTGATCGACTTGCCGGGGTTGAAGGTGCCTTCGGGCGCGGGCTTCGTCATCGCGACGAACCACTGGTCCGTGAGCATCGGCTCGATCACGACGCCCGTGCGGTCGCCGCGCGGCACCATCAGCTTGTGCGGCTGGACCGAGTCGAGCAGGCCGAGCGCCTCGAAGTCGGCCACGACCTGCTTGCGCGCCTCGAAGCGGTCGAGGCCGCGGTACTTTTCAGGTGCGTTGTCGTTGACCTTGGCGTCGAGCGTGAGGATCTCGATCATCGGCAGGCCGTGGCGCAGGCCCACCTGGTAGTCGTTGAAGTCGTGCGCGGGCGTGACCTTCACGACGCCCGTGCCGAACTCGCGGTCCACGTATTCGTCGGCGATGATCGGGATCTCGCGGTCCGCGAGCGGCAGCTTCACGGTCTTGCCGATCAGGTGCGCGTAGCGCTCGTCTTCCGGGTGGACCATCACGGCCGTGTCGCCGAGCATGGTTTCCGGGCGCGTGGTCGCGACCGTGAGGTGGCCCGAGCCGTCCGTGAGCGGATAGCGCAGGTGCCACAGGTTGCCGTTTTCCTCTTCGCTCACGACTTCGAGATCCGAAACGGCGGTGCCCAGCACCGGGTCCCAGTTCACGAGGCGCTTGCCGCGGTAGATCAGGCCCTGTTCATAGAGGCGCACGAACACGTCGCGCACGGCGGTCGACATCTTGTCGTCCATCGTGAAGTACTCGCGCGACCAGTCGATCGAGGCGCCCAGACGGCGCACCTGGCCCGTGATGGTCGAACCCGACTGCTGCTTCCATTCCCATACGCGCTCGACGAACTTTTCGCGGCCCAGGTCGTGGCGCGAGATCTTCTGCGCGTCGAGCTGGCGCTCGACCACGATCTGCGTGGCGATGCCCGCGTGGTCCGTGCCCGGCACCCACAGCGTGTTGTCGCCGAGCATGCGGTGGTAGCGCGCGAGGCCGTCCATGATCGTCTGGTTGAACGCGTGCCCCATGTGCAGCGTGCCGGTGACGTTGGGCGGCGGCAACTGGATCGAGAAGTTGTTGCGGCCGGGCTCGAAGGTCGCGGCGGCGTAGCCTCGACGCTCCCATTCGGGGCCCCAGTGGGCCTCGATCGTCTGGGGCTCGAAGCTTTTCGCTAGCGTGCTGTCGCTCATGGGTGGAATCTGCCGAAAAAAGGATGCGGAAACGTTCGATTATAAGGGGAAGTCCTGCCGGAGCCGACGCGTCAGCCGCGCTGGGGCGATGGGCGGGCCTTGGTGCGCGCTGTAGTGCGGGCCGTCGTGCGGGCGTTCCGCGCGCGAGCCGCGCCGTGCCCGGGTCGCCCAAGCCGCCGCGTGCGTGCGCACTTATAATGGCGGTCTGCCATTCAACGACGGCGCGCCTGTGCCGCGCGCCACGTCCCCGGGGTCCCGCCCTGGGGTCACGCTCCTTTTCAGCCCATGCCCGAACTGCTCGCGAACCTGAACCCCGAACAACTCGCCGCCGTCACGTTGCCCAACGAACCGGCGCTCATTCTGGCCGGGGCCGGCAGCGGCAAGACGCGCGTGCTGATCACGCGTATTGCGTGGCTGATCCAGCAGGGCATGGCCTCGCCCTCGACCATCCTCGCCGTGACCTTCACGAACAAGGCCGCGCGCGAAATGATGGGGCGCCTCCAGGCGCTGCTGCCCATCGACACGCGCGGCATGTGGATCGGCACGTTCCACGGCCTGTGCAACCGCATGCTGCGCGCGCATTTCCGCGACGCCGGCCTGCCGCAAACCTTCCAGATCCTCGACACCGCGGACCAGCTCTCGGCCATCAAGCGTCTGATGAAGGGCCTGAACGTCGACGACGAGAAGTACCCGCCCAAGAACCTGCAGTACTTCATCAACAACGCGAAGGAGCAGGGCCTGCGTCCGAAAGACGTGGATGTGAGCGACGACTTCAACCGCAAGTTCGTCGAACTCTACGAAGCCTACGACCAGCAGTGCCAGCGCGAAGGCGTGGTCGATTTCGCGGAGCTGCTGCTGCGCTGCTACGAGCTGCTTGCGTACAACCCGCCGCTGCGCGCGCACTATCAGGGGCGCTTTCGCGACATCCTGGTCGACGAGTTCCAGGACACCAACAAGCTCCAGTACGCGTGGCTCAAGCTGCTCGCAGGGCCGGGCAACGCGATCTTCGCGGTGGGCGACGACGACCAGTCGATCTATGCGTTCCGCGGCGCGAACGTCGGCAACATGCGCGACTTCGAGAACGAGTTCCGCGTGAAGCACATGATCAAGCTGGAGCAGAACTACCGTTCGCACGGCCATATTCTCGATGCGGCCAACTACCTGATCGCGCACAACTCGCGGCGTCTGGGCAAGAACCTGCGCACCGATGCGGGTCACGGCGAGCCGGTGCGCGTGTACGAAGCGGCCACCGACTCGCAGGAAGCCGGCTGGATCGTCGAGGAAATTCGCGCGCTCATCAACCAGGGGCTCGCGCGCAACGAGATCGCCATTCTCTATCGCAGCAACGCGCAGTCGCGCACGATCGAGCACACGCTCGTGAACGCGGGCGTGCCGTACAAGGTGTATGGCGGCTTGCGCTTCTTCGAGCGTCAGGAAGTGAAGCATGCGCTGGCGTATCTGCGTCTCATCGACAATCCGAACGACGACACGGCGTTCGCGCGCGTCGTGAATTTCCCCACGCGCGGCATCGGCGCGCGCTCGATCGAGCAGCTGGCGGATGCCGCGCGCCTCTACAACTGCTCGATGGCCGCGGCCATTCCGTACGTCACGGGCAAGGCGGGCACGAGCCTCGGTTCGTTCGCCAGTCTGGTCGCGAAGATGCGCGCCGAGACCGCGCAGATGAGCCTGCCGGAAACGGTCGAATACACCGTGCGCATGAGCGGTCTCGCCGAGTTCTATCAGAACGAGCGTGAAGGCCAGGATCGCCTCGAGAACTTGCAGGAACTCGTGACCGCGGCCACGGCGTTCGTGAGCGAAGAGGGCTACGGCCTCGACACGCCCGCGCGCTCGATTCCGCTGCGCCCGGGCGCGAGCGCGGTGCCCGAGATCGTCTCGCAGGACGGCGAGATCGAAGTGCTCGACGCGCCCACGATCACCGACCCCGCGCAGAACCCCGACGTCATGACGCCGCTCGCGGGCTTCCTCTCGCATGCGTCGCTCGAAGCCGGCGACAACCAGGCGCAGGCAGGCCAGGACGCCGTGCAGCTGATGACGGTACACGCGGCGAAGGGCCTCGAATTCACGGCGGTCTTCATCACCGGTCTCGAAGAGGGCTTGTTCCCGCACGAGAACAGCGCGATGGAGGCCGACGGCCTCGAAGAAGAGCGCCGCCTGATGTACGTGGCGATCACGCGTGCGAAGGAGCGGCTCTATATCTCGTTCGCGCAGAGCCGCTTGCTGCACGGCCAGACGCGCTACAACGTGCGCTCGCGCTTTTTCGACGAGCTGCCGCAGGAATCGCTCAAGTGGCTCACGCCCAAGGTCGAGGCGGGCGCGCGCTGGGGCGGGCGTTCCGACAACGCCGGCTGGGGCCGCGACTGGTTCGCGCGTCCGGGCGGCGGCAGTGGCGGCAGCGAAGGCGGCCGTCGCGAGCGCGACGCCTATATCGCCGACAAGAGCCCGGCACCCGCGTTCGCCAACGAGCAGCGCGCCGCCGAGACGGGTTTCCGGGTGGGCCAGGGCGTGTTCCACACGAAGTTCGGCGAAGGCACGATCACGGCGCTCGAAGGCAGCGGCACCGACGCCAAGGCGCAGGTGCGCTTCAAGCGGCACGGCGAGAAATGGCTCGCGCTGGCGGTGGCCAAGCTGCAGCCGGTGGAGTGAGCACGAGTCAGCCTCAAACGACCCAGACGGAAATCATTCGAAGATGAACCTCTCGACCCAAGCGAGCGGCAGTGCCGCCCGCCCGCTCGGCGTGCTCGCCGCGCTGCCCCAGGAACTCGGCGATCTGATCGCGGCCATGCAGGCCGAATCGGGTGTCGTGACGCGCACGTTCGGCCGGCGTGACTATCACCTCGGCACCGTGCACGGCGCGCCGTGCGTGGTGACGCTCGCGCGCGTCGGCAAGGTGGCGGCCGCCGCCACCGCGAGCGCGCTGATCCATGCGTTCGATGTGGAAGCGATCGTCTTCACGGGCGTCGCCGGCGGCGTGGGCTCGGGCGTCCACGTGGGCGACGTGGTGGTGGGCGAAACGCTGCTCCAGCACGACATGAACGCCGAGCCGCTGTTCCCGCGCCACGAGATTCCGCTGCTCGCGCGCTCGCGCTTCGATGCCGATCATGCGCTGGCGCAGGCGCTCGCCGCGGCGTGCGAGCGTTTCATCGCGGAGGAGGGGCCGGAGTTGACCGCGCGCTTCAAGGCCGCGCTGCCGCGCCTCGAGACCGCGCTGCCACAGGTGCATCGCGGGCTCGTGATCAGCGGCGACCAGTTCGTGGCGAGCGCGGCGGCCGTGGGCGCACTGCGCGCGCTGCTGCCCGATGCACTCGCCGTCGAGATGGAAGGCGCCGCGATCGCCCAGGTCTGCCACGAGTACGACGTGCCGTGCGCGATCGTGCGCACGATCTCCGATACCGCCGACGAGCACGCGAGCACCTCGTTCTCGAGCTTCCTCACCGATATCGCAGGCACGTACTCGACGGGCATCCTCAAGCGCTTCCTGGCCGCCTACCGCCCGCTCGCACGCTGAGCGGGCGTACGCGCAGGCCTCAGCTGCCGCCTGCGCTGACCGCCTCGCGAATCGACTGCAGCGCCGAGGCATCCTCGATGGTCGGCAGGTCGCCCGGGTCGCGCCCTTCGGCGAGCGCCGCGATCGCGCGGCGCAATAGCTTGCCGGAGCGCGTCTTGGGCAGCATCGGCACGAAGTGCACGCGCGCGGGCCGGCCGATCGCGCCGAGCTGACGGTCCACCGTCGCGGTGAGCGAAGCCGCGAGCTTCTGTGCATCGGCGGGACTGGCGGCCGCATTCGCGTCGCGCAGCACGACGAACGCCAGCGCCGCCTGACCCTTCACCGCGTCGTTCACACCCACCACGGCCACTTCCGCGACTGCCGCATGCGACGAGATCGCCTCTTCGATCTCTCGCGTGCCGAGACGATGGCCGGCCACGTTGATCACGTCGTCGGTGCGGCCGAGGATCGTCACGTAGCCGTCGCTGTCCTGCACGCCCCAGTCGAAGGTCGAATACACCTGCTGGCCGGGCACGCTGTCCCAGTACGTTTTCACGAAGCGCGCGTCGTCGCCCCACACGGTCTGCATGCAGCCGGGCGGCAACGGGTAGCTGAGCGTGATCACGCCTTTCTCGCCCTGCGCGCAGGGCTCGCCCGTATGTTCGTTGCGCAGCACGAGGTCGTAGCCGTAGCAGGGCACGCCCGGCGAGCCGAGCTTTTGCGGCAGCGGATCGACGCCGCGCTGGATCGCCAGCATCGGCCAGCCGGTTTCGGTCTGCCAGTAGTTGTCGACGACGGGTTTGCCGAGTGCATCGGAGATCCATGCGGCCGTGGGCTCGTCGAGCGGTTCGCCCGCGAGAAAGAGCGTGCGCAGGCTCGACAGATCGGCGCAGTGCAGCAGCGCCGGGTCCTGCTTCTTGAGCACGCGTATGGCCGTCGGCGCCGTGAACATCAGGTTGATGTGGTGCTGCTCGACGAGGCGCCACCAGATGCCGCCGTCGGGGCGCACCGGCGTGCCTTCGTACATCACCGTGGTCATGCCCGCGAGCAGCGGCGCATAGATGATGTAGCTGTGACCCACCACCCAGCCGATGTCCGACGCCGTGAACATGGTGTCGCCGGCGCGTCCCTCGAAGATGTATTCCATCGATGCCGCGAGCGCCACCGCGTAGCCGCCTACGTCGCGCTGTACGCCCTTGGGTTTGCCCGTCGTGCCCGAGGTGTAGAGGATGTACGAAGGCTCGTTCGATTCGAGCCATTCGCAGGGAATCTGCACGTCGTAATGCTGCTCGCGCAGCGGCTCGTAGTCGACGAGATAGGGCGCGTTCAGCCGCTCGGGCGCGAGCTGGCGGTCGATCAGCAGCACCTTGGGCGGCGCGTATTCGGCGCGCGCCATGGCTTCGTCCACGAGCGGCGTGTAGTCGATCACCTTGCCGCCACGCGCGCCGGCGTCGGCAGTCACGAGCAGCACGGGCTTCGCGTCGTCGATGCGCGCGGCGAGGCTCGGCGCGGCGAAGCCGCCGAACACCACCGAGTGGATCGCGCCGAGGCGCGCGCAGGCGAGCATGGCGAACACGGCTTCGGGAATCATCGGCAGATAGATCAGCACGCGCTCGCCGCGCGCGACGCCGAGCGAGCGCATCACGGCGGCCATGCGGTTCACTTCGGCGTGCAGGTCGGCGTAGGTGTAGCGCCGCTCGATGCCGGTCTCGGTCGAAACGTAGACGAGCGCGTTTTGTTGCGCGCGCGACGCGAGATGGCGGTCCACGGCGTTGAAGCACAGGTTCGTGCGGCCGCCGCAGAACCAGCGCGCGAACGGCGGGTTCGAGCGGTCGAGCACCTGGTCGAACGGCGTTTCCCAATGGATGCGCCCGGCCTCGCGGCGCCAGAAGTCGTCGGGGTTCGCGACCGACTCGCGGTGAAAATCGCGGTAACGCATGACTACCTTCCTCCCGTGCTGATGGTGCAGCCGTTGGCCGGATCTGGCGCAGTTTTTCAGGATAGTGCAGTGCAATGCGGGCGGGCAACGCGGGTTCTCCCGCGGATTCTCTCGCAGCTTTCCGGGTAGGGGCGCATGCGGCGCGCCCGTCGGGTTCGTGCAAAGCCTGCGCAACCCCTGCGTGGCGTTCAGCCGCCGATTTCAGGACGCTCGACACGCGGCAGCGGTTCGACGCGCCAGCGGCGCAGCCAGAGCCGGGCGGCATCGACAGTTGCATCGAGCTGCGCGCGCACCGTGCTCGACAAGCCCGCGCCGTAACGGTCGCTGCCTTGTGGCTGCACACCGATCAGCACGATCTCGCGCGGCGAGCGGCCGCTCAGCTGCGCGCAGGCGAGCGCGTCGGCGAAGCCCATGCCGGGCCGGCTCGGGCGGCGCGTGTAGAGGTGCTCGGCCGCCGCATCGCCGGTGAGGACGCGCAGCGCGCCCGGTTCGAGCTCGAAATCGATTGCTGTGAGCACGAGCAAACGCTGCGTGGATTCGACGACGGGCAGGAGTGCGCGGCCGCGCGTGCCGCCCTCCACGAGCTCGACCTGCGCGGGGCATTGCCAGGTCGCCCGCAGCCGCTCGAGCGCGAGCACGCCCAAACCGGCGTCGCCCCATTGAACGTTGCCGAGGCCGAGCACGACCACCCGTTGCGGCGCGAGGGCCTGGCGCTTCGCGAGTCCGGCCAGGGCGCGGCGCGCGAACGCGCGCACCGCGCCGTCGTCGCGCGTCGTCCGCGGCATGGCGCCGATGTCGTGAGGTCGATGGAAGCGAAGGATCACGGTGATGGCTGATTGGATGAGTGGGGAATAGGAATAATCCGAGTAATCCGACAAACTTCCGTTGATACGGATCAAGCGAGATAGGCTTTAACGTGATAAAGACATTGTTTTGCAATGCTCATCGATTCGCTGTCGGCGCACTGTGCGGCAATCGCTAACACTCCGTATGCGCACAGCAACAAAAAAGGGAACGTCAAACTGACGTTCCCTTTTTTGCGTGCGCTTTTGCGTCGCCTGGCCGGCAGTACGCGCGGTCACGGCTCCATCACGTGCCCGGCTTGACGACCACCGTGCAGGTCGTGCCCGCGGCGAGGACCATGTCGTCCGGCACCTTGTCGATGTGGATGCGCACCGGCACGCGCTGCGCGAGGCGCACCCAGTTGAAGGTCGGGTTCACGTCGGCGAGCAGTTCGCGGCTTTGCGGATTGTCGCGATCGTAGATGCCGCGCGAGATGCTCTCGACGTGGCCCTGGAGCGTGCCGCCGCTCATCAGCTTGATGTCGGCCTTGTTGCCCACCTTCACGTGCGGCAGCTTGGTTTCCTCGAAGTAGCCGTAGACCCAGAACGAATGACTGTCCACCACGGCAAGCTTGGCCTGGCCCGAGATCGCGTAGTCGCCCTGGAACACCTGCAGGTTCGTGATGTAGCCGTCCACCGGCGAGACCACGCGCGTGCGTTCGAGGTTGAGCTTGGCGGCGTCGAGCGCGGCGATTGCCTGCTGGTACTGCGCCTGTGCCGAGTTCGCCGTATGCGAGGCGTTTTCGCGGTTTTCGGCCGAGACCACTTCGCTGTCCATGTCGGCGCGGCGGCGCGCGTCGTCCTGGCGCATCGTCAGCTCGGCCTTGCGCGCGGCGACGGCGGCCTCGGCCTGCTCCACGGCGATCTGATAGTGCGACGGGTCGATCTGCATGAGCAGGTCGCCCTTGTGCACGAACTGGTTGTCCTTCACGGGCAGCTCGACCACGGCGCCCGAGACGTCGGGGGCGATGTTCACCACTTCGGCGCGCACGCGGCCGTCGCGGGTCCACGGCTCGTCCATGTAGTGAACCCACAGGACGCGCCCGACCAGAATGGCGACGACGAAGATGATGGCCGTCGCGATAAAGCCAATGAGGTTGCGGATTGTCATGATTCGGTTGATTCGTTCAGCGATGCATGCAGCGACGCATTTAGTGATAGACCGCGAGACCGAGCAGGCAGCACACGACCACGAGCAGGCTCACGCGAAAGAGGGACGGGTGCCACACGACCCGGTAGAGGCCGGTTCGGGCCAGTACGGAATCGAGCACCCAGGTGATCGCCGCGCCCAGAATGAAGAGCAGCACGATCGCCGGGATATAGGCGTCGAGAAACGCGACGTCACGAGGCATGGTTGGCTCCTTGGCTCGCGCCAGGATTCGCGCCTTCGTTGCCCGCATACGCCGCGAGCGGCGATTGCGGGTCGATGAGCGCGGTGCGGATGAAGTGCAGATGGCTCTGGATGCGCTGCAACTGGTGGCGCTCTTCACGCGGCGGCATGTCGCCACGCTCGGCAGCGCTCGTTGCAGCGGGCTTCCACATGCCCTGCAGCACGGTCTGGCTTGCGTCGATGGCGCGCGCCGTTGTCGCGAGCGCGTCGCGGTAGCGCGCCTCGCCCGGGCGATCGAAGAGCGCGCTCACGGCCTTGAGTGTCGCGTCGATCGCCACGCGCCACGCCGTTCCCCGCGCGTACTGCGGATGCGCGGGCAGCGTGGCCAGTTCATGGCGCAGATCGAGCGCGGCGTTGCCCACTTCGAGCGTCGAGAAGAGCCAGCGCAGCGTGTCACGGCGTTGCGCGTCGTCGTTGCCGGCGATCGCCGAGAGCTGGAACATCAGGTCGCGCGCGCCGCTCTCGAAGCGGTTGCGCAATCCCTTCAGGCGCGCGCGGCAAGCGTGCACGGCGCCGCCGCGCAGGTCGGCCAGCAGTCGCCGGCGCAGCCACGGCGTGGAGGGCGGCAGGAGCACGGCGAACGCGAATGCCGAGACCGCCATCGACGCGATGAGCGCGAGCGCGTCGTTCATATAGCTGCTCGGGTTGTACTGGACGACGTTGTCCGGCCCCGCGAGAAAGCACAGGAAGATGCAGTAGCCCACGCCGTAGCCGGCATACTTCGGGCGCGTCGTGAGGAACACGCCGAACGCAAGCGCGGGTGCGAGTGCGACGCACAGCATGACGAAGCCGTCGATATGCGGAAACACGCCGAACGTGAGAATCATGCCGACGATCGATGCGAGCACGGTGCCGAGCGCCATCTGCGTCGCCATGCGCGAGGGCTGCGGCGCGGACGAGGCGAGCGCGCAGGTCGCGGCGGCATTGAGCACGAGGTTCGTGCCGCTCGGCCATGCGGTGGCGATCCAGAACGCGCCGAGCAATGTCATCACGATCGCAGCGCGCAGGCCCGCCACGCCCGCCGCGATCAGGTTCGTCTTCGGCACGTAGCGCGAAATCCATTTCTCGCGCGAGTGCGTATCGACGGCGAGCGAGGCGTAGGTGGCCGTGTACTCGGTCATCTCGTGCACGAAGCGGTAGAACAGTTCCGTGGCGGTGTCGAAGTCGAGCAGGCGCGCATCGCCTTGTGCTTCGAGCTCGGCGCGCGTGGCGCGCACGCGCTTTGGCAACGCCGAGCGATAGTCGTCGAGCTGCTTCGAGACGTGCGTCGCGTCGGCGGCCGTGAGCACCGGCTCGCCCGCTTTGGCGAACAGCGGCGCGATCTCGCGGAAGTACGGTTCGAGCGCAGCCACGGTGGCCGAGGAGCCATCGGCGCGCAGACGGTTCATCAACTGATGCAGCGCGTGAAAGCGCGTCGAGACCGTCATGAACTCGGTGTTCAGGCGCGCGAGGCGCCCCGAGCGCATGCGCGCGTCGGGCGACTCGAATACGGCCGTGCTGCGGTTCGCTTCGAGACCCACGACGTCGGCGACGAAGCGTGCATGGCTCGCTTCGATATGCGAACGATCGATACGCCCGGCAAGCGCCGCCGAAACGTAATCGACGAACGACGAGAAACGGCGCCGCACGCTCGAGCGCAGCAGCTCGCCCGTAAACTGCGGAAACATCACGGCGCTGACGAAGCCCGAGCAAAGAATGCCGATCGAGATCTCGCCCACGCGCGTCATCGCCGACATGAACGCGCCGTCGGGATGCTGCGAGGCCGGAATGCCGATCAGCGCCGCCGTATAGCCCGCGAGCACGAAGCCGTACGAACGGAAGTTGCGGTTGCGCGCGGCGCCCGCGGTGCACAGGCCGACCCACAGCGCCGTCGAGACGATGAAGAGCTCCGGCTGCTGCGCGAAGAGGCCGATCAGCGCGAGCATCACGACGAGGCCCACGAGCGTGCCGCACAGCCGGTAGAAGCTCTTTGCGAACACGGGACCGCTTTGCGGCTGCATCACGATGAACACGGTCGTCATGGCCGTGCGCGGCTGCGGCAGATCGAGCTTCATGGCGATGCCGAGCGCGAGCAGTGCAGCGGCGATCGCCTTGAAGAGATAGATCCAGACGAGGCCGTCGGTACGCGCCCAGTCGGCGAGCGCGGCGTAGAGGCCTTGGCCGCCCGGCTGCGAGGGTGAGGAGGTGGACGCTTGCATCGTCGTCTGCCTCAGTGCGCCGCGCCGGTTGCGCTGGCGTTGCCCGATGCGCTCGCATCGGCGGCGTCGGGTCCTGTCGAAGCATGCGAGCCGTGCGGCGCGAGCAGTGCCGCGGGCATGAGCGGCACGTCGCGCGTCTTCTTGCCGTGCGCGGGCAGTTGCTCGGCTTCGGTCGGGCCTTTCGCCGCGGCATCGCTCGATGCGTCGATCATGCCGCCGCCGAGCGCCGCCACGAGCGTGGCGTGTGCGGCCAGCCGCTCGGCCTGGATGTGGGCGACGCCTTCCTGCGCGCGCAGCAACTGCGTTTGCGCAATCAGCACGTTCACATAGTCGGTCAGGCCACGGCGGAAGCCTTCTTGCGCGAGATCGTAATTGCGCTGCGCGGCCGCGACCGAGCGGTGCGCGTCGTCTTCCTGCGTCGCGAGCGAGCGCATGCGCACCACCTGATCGGCGATTTCCTTGAGCGCGGTGACGATCGTCTGGTTGTACTGATCGACCGCGATGTCGTATGCGGCGGACTGCGCGCCGAGCTGCGCGCGCAGGCGTCCGCCGTCGAAGATCGGCAGCGAGAACGCGGGGCCTGCCGCATAGCTGCCGCTCATCGACTTGAGGAACTGGAACAGCGGGCCGGCCGCCGCGTAGCCGCCCATCGAAACGAGCAGGTTCACGTTCGGATAGAAGTCGGCCTTCGCGACGTCGATGCCGCGCGCCTGCGCGGCGACGAGCCAGCGCGCCGCGACCACGTCGGGGCGATAGCCGATCAACTGGGCGGGCAACGCCGAGGGCAGGCCCGCGGGCGCGGCGAGCGAAAGCGCAGGGCGCTCGATCGCTTCACCGGCACCCGGGCCCTTGCCCGCGAGCGCCGCGAGCTGGTTCTTGCCGAGTGCGATGGATTCATCGAGCGCGTCGATCTGGCGTTCGTACTCGGGCAGCGGCGTTTGCGCCTGGCTCACTTCGAGCTGGGTGCCGATGCCGCCCGCCAGGCGCTTTTGCGCGAGCGCGAGAATGCGCTGCTGCTGGGCGAGCGTTTGCTTCGCAATGTCGAGCAGCGCGTAGTTCATCGACATCTCGATGTAAGTGCGCGTGACGTTGACTTCGAGTTCGAGCTGCGCCGCGCGCGCGTCGGCGGCGGTGGCGTGGGCCACGTCGAGCGCGCGCTCGGCGTTGTTCTTGTCCTGGCCCCAGAGGTCGAGGTGATACGACAGCCCGAGCGTCGCCGTGTTGTTCCACGTGTTCGCGCCCGCGAGCGGGCCCGGCCCGTAGTAGACGTTGTCGGACCATTGCTGGCGCTGGATGGACATGCTGCCGTTGATTTGCGGCAGGAGCCCGGCCTGGGCCACGCCCACCATCGAGCGCGCTTCGCGCACACGCGCCTGGGCGGCGGCAAGCGAGGGGTTGCCGGCCACGGAGGCTTCGATCCAGGCGTTCAGTTGCGGGTCGTTATAGCCGCGCCACCAGTCGCTGGCGGGCCAGCCGGCGTCGGTGTCGGCCGCGCGGATCGCCGAGCCGGCGTCGAGTTGCGCGGCTTCGGCCTGTTTCGCTTGCGGTGCGATGCCCCCGGTACTGGCGCAGCCCGCGATTATCAACGAGAACGTAAGAACCGTGAGTGCGGCTAGTCCTTTCGGTACCGGAGACTGCACGATTTACTCCTTATCTTGACTATGAATCACTGTGCGTCATTATATTTTTTGCGCGATTGATGAATAACCGGTAAGGATGCAAGGCATTTTTACGAAACGTGAGACAATCGATCTTACGAAATATGAAACAATTCGTGTGTCAGATAGAGGATTGGTATGGATACGCTTCAAAACATGCGTGTATTCGTCCGGGTGGTGGAGGCGGGCAGCTTCACGGGCGCGGCGCAATACCTGAACACGACCACGGCTTACGCTTCGCGCGCGGTCTCCGATCTGGAGGCGCACCTGCGCACGCGCCTCCTGAACCGCACGACGCGCCGCATCGCCCTCACCGAGGCGGGCGAACGCTACCTGCAGCGCTGCGAGCAGATCCTCGCCTACGTCGATCAGGCCGAAGCGGAAGCCGGCGACGCGCATGCGCGCCCCTCGGGCAAGCTCAAGGTCCACGCGATGACGAGCTTCGGCCAGCACTATGTGGTGCCGGCGGTGGGGCAGTATCAGCAGCTCTATCCGGACGTGCACGTGGAACTCACGCTCGCCCAGCGCATGCCGGACCTGCTCGACGAGGGTTATGACGTGGCCCTCGTGGTCGCGACCGATCTGCCGGATTCCGGTTTCGTATCGCAGCGGCTCGCGAGCGCGTGCAGCATCGCGGTCGCCTCGCCGGCGTATCTGGAAAAGCGCGGCGTGCCGCAAAAGCCCGCCGATCTCGCGAACCACACCTGCCTGCAGATGGTGACGCCCGTGTTCCCGACCTCGCAGTGGCAGTTCACGGGCCCCGAAGGCGAGACCACGATCGACCTCGGCCCGGCGACCTTCCAGGTGAACGTGGCGGAGGCGATGGCGGTGGCCGTGCGCGAGGGCATGGGCGTGGGCCTGCTGCCGATCTATTCGGCGATCAGCGGTCTGCGCAGCGGCGAGCTGCAATGGATCCTGCCGGAGTACAAGTCGCAGGAGATGAACGTCTTTGCGGTGTACCCGTCGCGCCAGTATCTCGACGCGAAGATCCGCACGTGGGTCGAACTGCTGCGCGAGAGCATGCCGTCGACGCTTGCCCGCGATCAGAACGAGCTGCGCCAGTTCGCGCGCACCTGAGCCCGTTGCGCTCGCAGCCGATCAACAGGTGCGCGCGGGCGCGCGCGGGCTGTGACAGCCTGTTACAGCTTGCGCAGATGGCAACACTTCCTTACGCCCGGCGGCGCGGCGGCTTGGTAAGGTAGCGGGACTGATTTACGCAACCCTCTTCTTGCCAATACCGGGAACTCGAATGGATACGCATCTGATGATCGGCATCGCCGTGATGATGGGCCTGATCGGCATCGCGGCATCGCGCGATCTGCTGCGCATGCGCCGCGCGCAACTGCAGCCCGTGACGCTGCGCGTGCGCCGCGACGACGCACGCCTGCGCTAAAGCTTCGGGCACGTTTGCCTCGCTAGATTTCCACCACCTTGTCCCACGCAAAGGCCGGATTCTCCGGCTGCCCCGTGCGGCGATCGCGATAGCCGCGCGGATTGCACACCACGCGCGTGCCGTTGACCGTGTAGTCGAAGCACGTATGCGTGTGGCCATGTATCCATAGCGCGACCGGCGCACGCACGAGCGCGTCGAGATCGCTCACGAATCCCGCCGATACCCGATCTTCCGCGTAGCGCGGCGCCAGACTCCCTTTGTGCGGGGCGTGGTGCGTGACGACGATCGTCTCGCCCGCGAAGGGCTTTGCCAGTTCCGCTTCGAGCCATGCGCGCGACCGCGCGTGGAGCGCGAGCGAGTCGGCCGGCGTGAAGTCGCGCGCGAGCGCTTGCGGGCTATCCGGCCAGGACACCTGGATCAATCCGCGAAAGTCCAGCATCACGCGCATCGCCGCTGCGATGGCGGCCTCACGCGTGCTATCGTCGGCGCCGAAGAGTGCGAAGTCGGCCCATAGCGTCGTGCCGAGCACGCGAAAGCGGCCCGCCGGATCGACGTACACGCCGTCGTTGAGAAAGTGCACGTTGTCGAGCGTGGAGGCGGCGTCGCGCATCGCCGTTTCCAGCGCGCCGAGATCGCCGTCGTAGTACTCGTGATTGCCGGGCACGTACACCACCGGCACCTGCGGATCGAACGTTTCCGCCGCCCAGCGCAAGCCCAGCCCGTGATTGTGGATGTCGCCCGCGAGCACGACGAGATCGGCCTGCGCGTGCGGGATCGTGTCGGGCTCGTCGTTTTCCAGATGCAGGTCGGACAGCACGCGGATCTTCAACACGATGTCGGCTCCTTGCGTCCTGCGCGTTCAGCGCAGCACTTTCCCCGGATTCATCAGGTTCAGCGGATCGAGCGCGGTCTTGATCGCGCGCATCAGCGCGAGTTCGACCTCGCTCTTGTAGTGCATGTTCTCGTCGATCTTCAACTGCCCAAGGCCATGTTCCGCACTGATCGTGCCGCGATGGCGATCCACGCTGTCGTAGACGATGCGGTTCAGCGTCTTCTCGTTGTCGGCGAGGAAGCGCTTCGGGTCGCCGCCTTCGGGCGCCTGCACGTTGTAGTGCAGATTGCCGTCGCCGAGATGGCCGAAGGTGACCATGCGCGCGCCGGGCACCGCGCGGGCGATTTCGGCGTCGGTTTCCTCGATGAAATGGCCGATGCGCGAGATCGGCACGCCGATATCGTGCTTGATGTTCAACCCTTCCTGCGCCTGCGCGAGCGGAATGTGCTCACGGATGTTCCAGAACGCCTGCGACTGCGCGAGGCTTTCCGCGACCACGGCGTCTTCCACGAGACCTTGCTCCAGCGCTTCTTCCATGAGCCGCTCGAAGAGGGCGCGCGCGTGTTCTTCGCTTTCGTTGTCCGACAGTTCGAGCAGCACCACCTGCGCGTGATGCTCCGCGAACGGATAACGCAGTTGCGGGAAATGACGGCTGACGAGCGCCATGCAGAAGTCCGACATCAGCTCGAAGCCGGTGAGCAGCGGCCCGGCGTAGCGCTGCGCGAGCGCGAGGAAGTCGAGCGCCGCATGTGCCGAGCCGAGCGCGGCGAGCGCGGTGACGCGCGCGGCCGGCAGCGGGTGCAGCTTCATGACCGCGGAGGTGATGATGCCGAGCGTGCCTTCCGCGCCGATGAAGAGGTCGCGCAGATCGTAGCCGGTGTTGTCCTTGCGCAGTCCGCGCAGGCCGTCCCAGACCTCGCCTTGCGGCGTGACGACTTCGAGGCCGAGACACAGCTCGCGCGTGTTGCCATAGCGCAGCACACCGGTGCCGCCTGCATTGGTCGAGAGATTGCCGCCGATCGTGCAGCTGCCTTCGGCCGCGAGCGAGAGCGGGAAGAGACGGCCCGCATCTTTTGCGCGCGCCTGCACTTCGGCGAGGATCACGCCGGCTTCGACGGTGATCGTGTTGTTGTGCGGATCGATTTCGCGCACGCGGTTCAGGCGGCGCAGGCTCAGCACGGCCTGCTTGCCGCTCGCGTCCGGCGTCGCGCCGCCCGCGAGACCCGTGTTGCCGCCTTGCGGCACGAGCGCCACGCGATGCTCGTGCGCGAGCTTCACGACCGCGGCGACTTCCTGCGCATTGGCCGGGCAGAGCACGGCGCAGGCCGCGCCCTGGTAGCGGCGGCGCCAGTCGGCGAGGTAGGGCGCGGTGTCGTGGGCGTCGGTCAGCACGTATTGCACGCCGATGGTGGCGGCGCAGGCGTCTAAAAAGGCTTGGCAGGCGGTCGGGGTGGAGTCGGTCATGGTGTCTCGGAAATTCGCGCCTGGGCTGGGCCGGCTCGCGGCGCGATTGTCATGAAGTCGCGAGGCTCAAACGGTTAGTTTGACACGGCGATAGCCTTCATGCAGCGCTCACGGACAAGGCGGACGCGGCGTGGCAGGGGGCGCTTAGGCCGACTCGCGCTTTGCGGGCTTTGCGGCACGCTTTGCAGCGCGCTTGTACGGCGCGACATAGGCCAGCGCACACGCGAAGAAGCCGAGAGCCAGCGCGACTTCCACCCAGCCAAGCCGGTTGCCGGGCGCGGGATCGGTCATGCCGCGCACGATGCCTTCCGCGAAGTAGAGCAGCACGAGCATCGCCGCCCATTGCAGCGTGTAGAGCCTGCGTCGCAGGACGCCGGGCAGGGCGATGGCGAGCGGCACGGCCTTGAGCACGAGCGCGCTGCCGCCGGGGCGCAGCGGTGCGAGCCGCCACTCCCACGCGATGCACAGCAGCGTGAGCGCGGCGAGCATCGCAAAAGCGCCGAGCGCGGCGCCGCGACGCTGGACGATGGGCTCGGTGACCTCGTTCACGCGGGTGTTCACAGCCGCTCGCCTTGCTCGGTGCCAGCGAGTGCGAGCGCCGCGCGCGCAAGGCGCACGCCCAGCGCGCTCGCGAGCGTCTTTTCATCGGCGCTCAAACCGTGGCCGCGCGCGTCCTGGCGCGCGTGATGCGAGGCGCCGTAGGGCGAGCCGCCGCCCTGCGTGGTCGTGAGCGCGCTTTCCGTGTAGGGGATGCCCACGAGCAGCATGCCGTGATGAAGCAGCGGCAGCATCATCGAGAGCAGCGTGCTCTCCTGGCCGCCGTGCAGGCTGCCCGTCGACGTGAACACGCAAGCGGGCTTGCCCGCGAGCGCACCCGACAGCCACTGCGGCGTGGTGCCGTCGAGAAAGTACTTGAGCGGCGCGGCCATGTTGCCAAAGCGCGTGGGCGAGCCGAGCGCGAGACCCGCGCATTCTTCGAGGTCGCGCAACTCGACGTAGGGCGGGCCGTCGGAGGGGATGTCGGGCGCGGTGGCCTCGCAGACCGTCGAGACGGGCGGCACCGTGCGCACGCGCGCTTCGGCGCCGGGAACACTGTCGATACCCTGGGCGATGGCGCGCGCGAGTTCGCGCGTTGCGCCATGCCGGCTGTAATAGAGCACAAGAATCGGTTTCATCGGGCCTCGTCGGTGGACGGGATATTATAGGGGTTGGGTCTGCCGCCGCAGCGGCGCACCGGCGAGTGAGGCGCATGTCACGTGCAAATCATCGGCAAATAGGTACACTGCGTGCGCGCCGAATCGGCGGCAAAACGCGGCGTCAAGAGAGCGAAAGCGCGGCAATCAAAGTGTTCACGGTGGCGAGGAAAGCAGGCCAATGGATGTGCTGTCGAGGGTGAAGTTCGATCTGGACATCGTGAAGCGGCTCGCGCGCTTCGCGGCGCGGCGCAGCCGCGAAGATCGCATTCCGCAGGTCGCGGGCAGCCTCACGTTCACCACGCTGCTCTCGCTCGTGCCGCTCGCCACGGTCGCATTCGCGCTCTTTACCGCGTTCCCGATCTTCGCCTCGTTCCAGAACTCGCTGCAGGCCTTTCTCGCCGACCACCTGATGCCGGCGCAGATCAACAGCCAGATCTTCAAGTACCTGAACCAGTTCGCCTCGAAGGCCAAGGGCCTCACGACGATGGGCATGATCGTGCTCTTCGTTACGTCGGTCATGACGATGATGACCGTGGAGTCGGCCTTCAACCTGATCTGGCGCGTGCGCAAGGCGCGCCCGTTCGCGCAGCGCGTGCTCGTCTACTGGGCCATTCTCACGCTCGGGCCGATCCTGATCGGCGTGAGCCTGTCGATCTCGTCGTACGTGTTCACGCGTTCGGCCGTGATCGCGACCGAGCAGCACGTTTCGGGCATCCTCGACTGGATGTTGATCGGCGCCTCGCTGCCGCTTACGTCGCTCGCGTTCACGATGCTCTACGTGTATCTGCCGAACTGCCGCGTGCAGTGGCGCGACGCTCTGGTGGGCGGCATCGCCGCGGCGATCGCCTTCGAGGCGGCCAAGCGCGGCTTTGGCTACTACGTGCGGCGCATTCCGACCTACACGGCGGTTTATGGCGCCTTCGCGGCCGCACCGATGTTCCTGCTGTGGATGTACCTGAGCTGGTTCATCACGCTGGTGGGCGCGATGATCACCTCGGCGCTGCCCGAAATCCGCACCGGGCGCTTCGACCGACCGCGCTTTCCGGGCAGCGATCTGCTCGACGCGCTCGAACTGCTCGCGGGTCTCGCCGATGCGCGGGAAGCGGGCGAGCCGGGCCGCACGATCGAACAGCTGGCAGTGTTGTTGCGGCGCGACCTGGCCACGGTTACGCGCCTGATCGACGGCCTCGAAGAAGATGAACTGGTGGGGCGTCTCGAGCAGGAGGAACGCGCGAAAACGCTGTTCCTGCTGCTCGGCAATCCCGCGCGCATTTCGGTAACGCGCATCTTCGACCGCTTCGCGATCGATCGCGAGGAACTGGCGTATCAGCTCAAGTCGAGCAGTATCGATGCGCACCTGCTGCTCGGTGCGCTCGACAACGACAAGCTCTCGATTTCACTCGCGTCGCTGCTCGCGACGCGGCGTTTCCCGGCGCTCACGGAGGAGCATCCGCCGGTGCTCCCGCATCCGGCGGCGTGACGATGCGGCGCGCCCTTGACAGGCGCGCCCTCGCATCAGATTCGAATCAAAGAGAAATCTTGCCGCGGCAGATATCCGCGAACATGACCCAGTCGCCCATCAAGCTGTAGATGGGGTGACGGAAGGTGGCCGGGCGGTTCTTCTCGAACTTGAAATGGCCGAACCACGCGAAGCCGTAGCCGCACACGATGGCAAGCGGCAGCCAGAGCCAGTTGCCGGTGGCGATCGCCATGCAGACGAAGCCGATCACGCCAAGCGAGCCGATGAAATGCAGCCGCCGCGACATGAGATTGCTGTGCTCGCTCAGGTAGAACGGATAGAACTGCGCGAAGCTCGAAAAATGCTCGGTATGCGTGGTGGGTTGCATCGTCTCCTCCTTTCTGCGCAAGTACGCAGGGGATGGTTGATTCAGCCATTCTCCAGCGTTCCGAACGACCGTGCAACCCGGGCGAGTCACAGCCGTCAGCCGTTGCCCACGCGCGGTGTTTGCTGCGTTGCAAAAGCGTAGAGCGCGTCGAGCGTCGCATCGGGCTGCTCGGTCATCAGCGCGTGGCCGGCGTCCAGCGTGACCGTGTCCACGGGTGTGCGCGCTTGCGCGAAGGCCTCGGCGAGGGCGCGCGTGGCGCGCGGGGGCGTCATCGCGTCGCGTTTGCCGAGGATCAGGCGCACCGGGCAGCGGACTTTCGCGGCGCTGGTGAGGCCGTCCGCATAGGCGTTGCACGCCGCGAAATCGGTATGGAACAGCTGCGGCTCGCCGCGCGCGGAGACGCGCTCCATGAGCCGCTGGTTCATGCCGCGCAGCCAGAAGCCCGGCCCGGGGCTCGACGGCTTGGCGGCGAGCGTCGAGTGTGACCACGCGTTGACGAGCGCGATCGCCTCCGGCTCACGCTCGCGCGCGGCTTCGAGCAGGCTTGGCGCGACCGTCATCGGGAATGCAGTGGCGAGCAGCGCGATGCGCTGTGCGCGCTCCGGATGGCGCGCCGCGAATTCGAGCGCGACGAGCGAGCCCATGCTATGGCCGGCGACGAAGGCCCGCGGGGCGTTCAGTGCGTCGAGCAGGGCGGCGAGCCAGTCGGCGAGCGCGCCGATGCTCGTGAGCGCGGGGCCCGCGCTGCGCAGGTGGCCGGGCAGATCGACGGCCAGCGCGTTGAAGCCGTGGTTGGCGAAATAGCGCGATTGCAGCGCCCAGACGCTGTGGTCGTGCTGCGCGCCGTGGACGAACACCGCGAACGGCAGCGCGGGGTCGATCGCGTGCGAGGCCGTGTAGGCATAGACCGGCTTGCCGGCGACATCGACGATCATGACGCCTCCTTGCCAGTGGGCTTGGCTTTCGCTGCTTCCGTTTTTTGCGACGCCTTCAGCGCGCGCTTGAGGTCGTCGACCAGGTCGGCGGGGTCTTCGAGCCCGATCGAGAGCCGGATCGTGCCCTCCGCAATGCCGGCGGCGGCCAGCGCGGCGGCGTCCATGCGGAAATGCGTGGTCGAGGCGGGGTGGATCACGAGCGAGCGCGCGTCGCCGACGTTGGCCAGATGCGAGAACAGCGTGAGCGCTTCGATGAAGCGCTTGCCCGCCGCGCGGCCGCCGCGCAGGTTGAAGCTGAACACGGCGCCCGCGCCGCGCGGCAGCAGACGCTTCGCAAGCGCGTAGTCGGGATGGCTCGGCAGTTCCGGCCACGCGACCGATTCGACCGCTTCGTGCGTGGCGAGAAATTCGACGATGCGCCGCGCGTTCGCCACATGTCGCTCCATGCGCAGCGGCAGCGTTTCTATGCCTTGCAGCAATTGCCACGCGGCCTGCGGATGCAGGCACGCGCCGAAGTCGCGCAGGCCCTCGCGGCGCGCGCGCAGGAGGAAGGGCGCGACCGTGCTTTCCTCGCTGAACACCATGTCGTGAAAGCCCGCATAGGGCTCGGTGAGTTCGGGAAAGCGACCCGACGCTTCGAAGTCGAAGGTGCCGCCATCGACCAGCACGCCGCCGATCGTCGTGCCATGGCCGCCGAGGAACTTGGTGGCCGAGTGATAGACGAGATCCGCGCCGTGCTCGAAGGGGCGCAGCAGGTAAGGCGTGGTGAACGTCGAATCGACGAGGAGCGGCACGCCATGGGTGTGCGCGATCTGCGCGACGGCTTCGATGTCGAGCACGTCGAGGCCCGGGTTGCCGAGCGTTTCGCCGAACAGCAGACGCGTGTTGGGCCGCAGCGCCGCGCGCCAGGCGTCGAGGTCGCCGGGCTTCACGAAGGTCGTCTCGATGCCGAAGCGCTTGAGCGTGTAGTGCAGCAGGTTGTGCGAGCCGCCGTAAAGCGCCGCCGAGGCGACGATGTGCGAGCCCGCGCCCATCAGCGTCGCGATCGCGAGATGCAGCGCCGCCTGGCCGCTCGCGGTGCCGATCGCGCCCGCGCCGGCTTCGAGCGCGGCCACGCGCTCTTCGAACACGGCGACGGTCGGGTTCGAGATGCGCGAGTACACGTGGCCCGCGCGCTCCATGTTGAAGAGCGCGGCGGCGTGGTCGGTGTCGCGAAACGAGAACGAGGTGGTGAGGTAGATCGGCGTCGCGCGAGCGCCGGTGGCGGGGTCGGGCGCTGCGCCCGCATGCAGCGCGAGCGTGTCGAAGCGGCTATCGGGAGTCGATCCAGGATTTGATGACATCGTGGCGGCGCGGCCGGCGCGAACCGGCCTGGTGTCGGGGGTGAAGGGCATCGTAACACCGGCAGCGGGGCGCGGGGACGCCCGGCCGGGCGTTTTTCGGGCCGGATGGAGGGCATCCCGCGTGGCCGGATGCGTGCCGGAAAACCCCTCGCCACGGCTTTCGGCAGACGTTTCGGTAAGCCCCGGAGCGCCCGCCGCGCGGCTTTCCTTTTAACAATCTTTCCGCTAGGATCGAATCAGGTAGGCATCTTTTCAGCATTTCCCCCATTACTAGCGGCATTCCTGGAGACACATCATGCGTGTCAGCGACATCCTCAAGGTGAAGGGCAACACGCTCTACACCGTCACGCCCGACACTGCGCTGAACGAGGCAGTCAACACCATGGCCGAGCACGATATCGGCTCGCTCGTCGTCATGGAATATGGCGATCTGGTCGGCATGCTCACGTTCCGCGAGATCATCCTCACGCTGCGTGCAAACGGCGGCAGCGTCGGCACCACGACGATCCGCAAGGTCATGGACGATCATCCCATCACCTGCACGCCGGAAACCGAGGTCGACGAAGTGCGCCGCATGATGCTCGAGCACCATGTGCGCTACCTGCCGGTCATGGAAAGCCGCTCGCTCATGGGCGTGATCTCGTTCTACGACGTGGCGAAGGCCGTGGTGGAAGCGCAGGGCTTCGAGAACAAGCTGCTCAAGGCGTATATTCGCGACTGGCCCGAAGAGGAGCGTCAGCCGGCGCGCTGAGCGCGGCCCGACTAACGCCAGATTGATCAGTATGGGAAAGCGCGCCTCAGGCGCGCTTTTTCGCGTCTGGGCCCCATGAATTCCGTCAGTGCGATTCCTGCTCGATGAACGATAGACCGATGCCCGCGGCGCAGCGCGACAAGCGCAAAGCGCACCCTGAGGGTGACCACGCTTCGCAGTTCGCGCTGCTGCGCCAGCGCCGTTTCGCCCCGTTTTTCTGGACGCAGTTCCTCGGGGCGATGAACGACAACGTCTTCAAGATCGGCTTCACCTCGCTCGTCACCTATCAGGCCGCGCGCTTTTCGGGCGTCGATCCGAAGACGGTCGCGTTCCTCATCTCGGCCATTTTCATCCTGCCGTTCGTGCTGTTTTCCGCGACCTCGGGCCAGGTCGCCGACAAGTACGACAAGGCGACGCTCACGCGCTGGGTCAAGACCTTCGAGATCGCGGTCATGCTGATCGGCGCGGCCGGCTTCTGGATGCACAGCGCGCCGCTGCTGTACGCGTGCACCTTCCTGATGGGCGTGCATTCGACCGTGTTCGGGCCGGTCAAGTACGCGTACCTCCCGCAGCGCCTCACGCCCGATGAACTGGTCGGCGGCAACGGGCTCGTCGAAATGGGCACGTTCGTCGCAATCCTGCTCGGCACGATCGTCGGGGGCGTGGCCGCGGGTATCGGGGCGATGGATCCCGCGTCGGCGCATGCGGACCTTGGGCCGCCGCTGGGCGCGTGGTGGCTCGGTGGCATGTGCATCGTGATCGCGCTCGTGGGGCGCGTGGCGTCGGCCTTCGTGCCGCCGTGCGAGCCGTCGCAGCCGGACCTGCGCATCAACTGGAATCCGGTTTCCGAAACCTGGCGCAATCTGCGCCTCGCGCGTGGCAACCGCACCGTGTTCCTGAGCCTGCTCGGCATCTCGTGGCTCTGGTTCGTCGGCGCAACGTTTCTCGCCTCGTTCTTCAATTTCGCGAAGGACGTGATGTCGGCCGACCCCGACGTTGTGACCGTGCTGCTCGCGATGTTTTCGCTCGGCATCGGCTCGGGTTCGCTGCTCTGCGAGCGGCTCTCGCGGCGGCGCATCGAGGTGGGTCTCGTGCCGCTCGGCTCGATCGGCATGAGCGTGTTCGGCATCGATCTGTTCTTTGCGAGCCACGCGTTGCCTCCCGCGTCCCATCTGCTTTCGGTAGGCGAATTCCTGCGCACCGCCGCGCACTGGCGCGTGCTCGCCGACCTGTTCCTGCTCGCCATGTTCGGCGGCTTCTACAGCGTGCCGCTCTACGCGTTGATCCAGAGCCGCAGCGCGCCCAGCCACCGCGCGCGCATCATCGCCGCGAACAACATCCTCAATTCGCTCTTCATGATCGTCTCGGCGCTCATGGCGATGGCGCTCACGTCCGCGGGCGTCGGCATTCCCGGCATCTTTCTGACCACGGCGCTGCTCAATATCGTCGTGGCGGCCTACATCTACACGCTCGTGCCCGAGTTCCTGCTGCGCTTCGTGGCGTGGGTGCTCGTGCATACGGTCTACCGCGTGCGGCTCGTGCATACCGAACGCATACCGGCCGAGGGCGCCGCCGTGCTCGTCTGCAATCACGTGAGCTATGTCGATGCGATCGTCATCATGGCCGAGAGCCCGCGGCCGATCCGCTTCGTGATGGATCAGCAGATCTTCCGCTCGCCGTTCTTCGGCTGGGTGTTCCGCCACGCCAAGGCCATTCCGATTGCGCCCGCGCACGAAGACCCGGATGCGCTCGTTGCTGCCTACGATGCGTGTGCGGCCGCACTGGCCGAGGGCGACCTCGTCTGCATTTTTCCCGAGGGCAAGCTCACGCGCACCGGGGAGATGAACCCGTTTCGCCACGGCGTGAGCGAAATCTTGAGGCGCTCGCCCGTGACGGTCGTGCCGATGGCGTTGCGCGGGCTGTGGGGCAGTGCGTTCTCGCGTTTTGCGGGGTCCGGCCAGGAGCGGCCATTGCGACGCGGTCTGACGAGCCGTTTGACGCTCGCGGTGGGCGAGCCGATCGCGGCGGCGGACGCTACGCTTGAGCGCTTGCAGGAGACGGTGGCGGAACTGCGCGGTGCGCGGCGCTGACGCCAGGCCATACGGCGCGTACGCGCCACCCAACACGTCGCCTCCTTTCGCCAGAAGGCCCGACCGCCCGGTCGGGCGTCGCCGCGCGCGGGCTGGCATAATATTGGATTCCCCGATTCACTTTGGACGACCGCCATGTCCGGCAACACGCTCGGTACGCTTTTCACCGTCACCACCTTCGGCGAATCCCACGGCCCGGCCATTGGCTGCGTCATCGACGGCTGCCCGCCCGGCATGGCGCTCACCGAAGCCGACATCCAGATCGACCTGGACCGCCGCCGCCCCGGCACGTCGCGCCACGTGACGCAGCGCCAGGAAGAGGACAAGGTCGAGATTCTCTCGGGCGTGTTCGAAGGGCGCACCACGGGCACGCCGATCACGCTCCTGATCCGCAATACCGACCAGCGCAGCAAGGACTACGGCAACATCGTCGAGACCTTCCGCCCCGGTCACGCCGACTACACCTACTGGCAGAAGTACGGCATTCGCGACTATCGCGGCGGCGGCCGCTCGTCGGCGCGCCTCACGGCGCCCACGGTCGCGGCGGGCGCGGTGGCGAAGAAGTGGCTGCGCGAGCGCTTCGGTGTGGAAGTGCGCGGCTACATGCGCGCGCTCGGCGAGATCGACGTGCCGTTCGTGAGCTGGGAGCACGTGCACGAGAATCCGTTCTTCGTGCCCAACGCCGACGTCGTGCCGCAGCTCGAGAGCTACATGGACGCGCTGCGCAAGGACGGCGACTCGATCGGCGCGCGCGTGAACGTGGTGGCGAGCGGGGTGCCGGTGGGCTGGGGCGAGCCGCTGTTCGACCGGCTCGACGCCGACATCGCGCACGCCATGATGGGCATCAACGCGGTGAAGGGCGTGGAGATCGGCGCGGGCTTCGCGAGCGTCGCACAGCGCGGCTCGGTGCACGGCGACGAACTCACGCCCAATGGATTCCATGGCAACCACGCTGGCGGCGTGCTCGGCGGAATTTCGACGGGGCAGGACATCACCGTCTCGATCGCCATCAAGCCGACCTCGAGCATCCGCACGCCGCGACGCTCGATCGACAAGGCGGGCGATCCCGCGACGGTCGAGACCTTCGGCCGCCACGACCCGTGCGTGGGCATTCGCGCGACGCCGATCGCCGAGGCCATGCTCGCGCTCGTGCTGATCGATCACGCGCTGCGCCACCGTGCGCAGAATGCCGACGTCGTCGTGACGACGCCGAAGATCGCGGCCAGCGACGAGTAAAGTCGGTCGGTGCGGCGTGAGCCGCACGCGTTGCGCGGGCAACAAAAAAGCCGCTTCAGGCCCACACCTGAAGCGGCTTTTTTTCGCATACCGGACTTACATGTTCGGATAGTTCGGACCGCCGCCGCCTTCCGGCGTGACCCACACGATGTTCTGCGTCGGGTCCTTGATGTCGCAGGTCTTGCAGTGCACGCAGTTCTGCGCGTTGATCTGCAGGCGGTCGCTGCCGTCGTCGTTCTTCATGAACTCGTACACCGCGGCCGGGCAGAAGCGCGCTTCGGGACCCGCGTAGGTGCGCAGGTTCACGTTCACGGGCACGCTCGCGTCCTTGAGTGTGAGGTGCGCCGGCTGGTTCTCTTCGTGATTCGTGTTCGAGATGAACACCGAAGACAGACGATCGAACGTGAGCTTGCCGTCGGGTTTCGGATACTCGATCGGCTTGCACTGCGAAGCCGGTTTCAGCATCTCGTGGTCGCGATGCTGGTGATGCAGCGTCCAGGGCACATTGCCGCCGAGCAGCTTCTGCTCGATGCCCACCATCAGCGTGCCCAGGTACAGGCCCTTGCTCATCCACTGCTTGAAGTTGCGCGCCTTGTACAGCTCCGTGTGGAGCCACGACTGCTTGAACGCTTCCGGGTAGGCCGCGAGTTCGTCGCTCTGGCGGCCCGCCTGCACGGCTTCGAACGCCGCATCGGCTGCCAGCATGCCGGTCTTGATCGCCGCGTGGCTGCCCTTGATGCGCGAAGCATTGAGGAAGCCCGCATCGTCGCCCACGAGCGCGCCGCCCGGGAACACGAGCTTGGGCAGCGACATCAGGCCGCCCGCCGTGATCGCGCGCGCGCCATACGACACGCGCTTGCCGCCTTCCAGGTACTTGCGGATTTCCGGGTGCGTCTTGTAGCGCTGGAATTCCTCGAACGGCGAGAGGTACGGATTCTGGTACGCGAGACCCACGACAAAGCCCACCATCACCTGGTTGTTGTCGATGTGGTACAGGAACGAGCCGCCGTAGGTATCCGACTCCAGCGGCCAGCCGGCGGTGTGGATCACGAGACCGGGCTGGTGCTTCGAGGGATCGATCTCCCACAGTTCCTTGATGCCGATGCCGTAGACCTGCGGGTCCGAATCCTTGCCGAGCTTGAACTTCTCGTTCAGTTGACGGCCCAGATGCCCGCGGCAGCCTTCGCAGAACAGCGTGTACTTCGCGTGCAGCTCCATGCCGAGCTGGAAGTTCTCGGTGGGCTCGCCGTCCTTGCCGACCCCCATGTTGCCGGTGGCGACGCCCTTGACCGACCCGTCGTCGTTGTAGAGCACTTCGGCAGCGGGGAAGCCGGGGAAGATTTCCACGCCCAGCGCCTCGGCCTGCTGGCCCAGCCAGCGCGTGACGTTCGCGAGGCTGATGACGTAGTTGCCGTGGTTCTTGAAGTTGTCGGGGAGTGCCCAGTTCGGCACAGCCTTAGCCCCCGTTTCGGAAAGAAAAAGGAACTTGTCCTCGGTCACGGGCACGTTCAGCGGTGCGCCTTGTTCCTTCCAGTCCGGGATCAGCTCGTTCAGGGCACGCGGATCCATGACCGCGCCCGAGAGGATATGCGCCCCGATTTCCGAGCCTTTCTCCAGCACGCAGACGCCGATTTCAGTGCCTTTTTCCGCGGCCAGCTGCTTCAGGCGGATCGCGGCGGACAGCCCGGCGGGGCCGCCACCAACGATCACCACGTCGTATTCCATCGACTCGCGTGGACCGTATTGCTCTAAAAGACTTGCGGGGGTCATCAATGCTCCTCTTGCCATTAGAATGCTTTTTTCGGGTTCGTATTGTCGGGTAACGTTCCCCGTGCCGCAACCCAACAGGCTAACATTAGCACGACCGTTCTATTCTGTGGCGTCAGATTTGGCGGGCCGACCCCGCCGCGTTCTGGCGCTTATTTACTTCTGAACAGGAACCGGAAATGGGCCGTTCGATCAATCTGGAAGGCAAGGTCGCGATGATCACGGGGGCCTCCAGCGGGCTCGGCAAGCGTTTCGCGCAGGTGCTCTCGCAGGCGGGTGCAAAGGTCGTGCTGGCGAGCCGTCGTGTGGAGCGGCTCAAGGAACTGCGCGCCGAAATCGAGGCGAGCGGGGGCGCCGCGCACGTCGTTTCGCTCGACGTGACCGACTACCAGAGCATTCGCTCGGCGGTCGCGCACGCGGAAACCGAGGCGGGGACCATCGACATCCTCGTCAACAACTCGGGCGTCTCCACGACGCAAAAGCTCGCCGACGTCACGCCCGCCGACTTCGAATACGTGTTCGACACCAACACGCGCGGCGCCTTCTTCGTGGCCCAGGAAGTGGCCAAGCGCATGATCATGCGCGGCAACGGCGGCGGCCCGAAGCCGGCCTACCGCATCATCAATATCGCTTCGGTGGCGGGTCTGCGGGTGCTGCCCCAAATCGGCCTGTACGCGATCAGCAAGGCCGCGGTCGTCCATATGACGAAGGCGATGGCGCTTGAGTGGGGCCGCCACGGCATTAACGTGAACGCGATCTGCCCGGGCTACATCGACACGGAGATCAACCACCACCACTGGTCGACCGAGCAGGGGCAAAAGCTCGTTTCGATGCTGCCGCGCCACCGCGTCGGCAAACCCGAAGACCTCGACGGCCTGCTGCTGCTGCTTGCCGCCGACGAGTCGTCGTTCATCAACGGTTCGATCATCACCGCCGACGACGGCTTCGGGCTCACCTGAACTGAGGCGAGTCCGGCCGCCCGCCGGCATTCTGTTTTTCGCAACAACACGAAGTTGAAGTGCAATGAGTGACTACCACCCCGTATTTGAAATGACCATGCCGATCCGTTGGGGCGACATGGACGCGTTCGGCCATGTGAACAACACGGTCTATTTCCGCTACATGGAGCAGGTGCGGATTTCCTGGTTCGAGCATCTGGGCGTGGCCGCGGAGAGCGGCGACGGACAGGGCCCCGTGATCGTCAATGCTTCGATGGAATTCCTCAAGCAGCTGCATTACCCCGGCGACATCGTCTGCACGATGACGGTCGGCCAGCCCGGCCGCAGCAGCTTCGACACCGGTTTCGAACTGCGCCGCGCCGACGAGCCGGACACGCTCTACGCACGCGGGAACGCACGCTGCGTGTGGATCGACTACGCGGCAGGCAAATCGGTGCCGATTCCCGACATGCTGCGCGCCACCATCGAGCATGCGGGGCTGGTCAAGTCCGACCGGGTAGGCTGAGCGCCCCGATGTCGCGCGCTGCCCGGCAGTGCGCGGCCTTGGCGCCCTTACTGGCCGAGCAGCCGCTGCAGCAGTTCGGTGGCGTTGCCGGTGTCGTACTTGCGCATGAGGCGCGCGCGATAGACATCCACGGTGCGCGGGCTGATCTCGAGAATGCGCCCGATCTGCTTGCTGGTCTTGCCGGTCACGAGCTGCGCGGCGATCTCGCGCTCGCGCGGCGTGAGTTCGATGGCCACGCGCCGCGTCGCGCTCAGGTCTTCAAACGTCCAGACGCCCGCCGCGTGCGGCTCGGCGCGATCGAGCGAGCGCCCCGTGACGTGACACCAGAAGAGTTCGCCGTTGGCGCGCTTCATGATGCGGTCGTCGGCGTAGCTGCCTTGCGCCGTCATGATCGGCGGGATGCGTGCGCCGATGCGCTCGAACTCGTCCGCGGAAGGGTAGAGCACCTGGAACGACTGGCCGATCAGCGCCTCGCGTGCGCAGCCGAAGATGGCGGCGACCTGGTCGTTGCAATCGACGATGGTGCGCTCGCGCGCCAGCACGAGGCCGATGGGCGCAAGATGGAACGCGGTCTGGTAGTCGAGAGCGGAGCGTTCGACGGATTGGATGGAAGCAGCCATGGCGGACGGTGCGGGTATTGCTTTATGTAGTTTTGCGTATTGTGCCGCAACAGGGGGCCAGCGTACGCTTTGCACCCATCGGAGGGGCAGTTTTCGAGGCTCGCGCGGCTCGTTTGGGCCAGTGCGCGCTACCCGGGCGGGCTGCCGGCTTCACGGCAACGCCGCCGGGGCATGACTAGAATTGAACATCCGGACGCGCCAGACGTCCGCGCGACAAACCGGATTGGCGGATTTCCATTCGAGGAAGGGACACACTGATGAACAAGGTCTATAAAAGCGCGGCTGCCGCGCTCGAGGGCATCGTCAAGGACGGCCAGACATTCGCGGTTGGCGGTTTTGGGCTGTGCGGCATTCCCGAAGCCCTGATCGCCGCATTGCGCGATACGGGCGTGAAGGGCATCACCTGCATCAGCAACAACGCGGGCGTGGACGGCTTCGGCCTCGGCCTGCTGCTGGAGACGCGCCAGATCAAGAAAATGATCTCGTCCTACGTGGGCGAGAACAAGGAATTCGAGCGCCAGTATCTGTCGGGCGAACTCGAACTCGAATTCACGCCGCAAGGCACGCTGGCTGAAAAGCTGCGCGCGGGCGGCGCCGGCATCCCGGCGTTCTTCACGAATACCGGCTTCGGCACGCTGATCGCCGAAGGCAAGGAAACGCGCCAGTTCGGCGACAAGCACTACGTGCTCGAGCATTCGCTCACGGCGGATGTCGCGCTCGTGAAGGCATGGAAGGCCGACAAGTCGGGCAACCTGGTCTTCCGCCGCACGGCGCGCAACTTCAACCCGATGTGCGCGATGGCGGGCAAGATCACCGTGGCGGAAGTGGAAGAGATCGTCGAGAACGGCGCACTGGATCCGGACGCCATCCATACGCCGGGCATCTTCGTGCAGCGCATCGTGCTCAACGCGCACCCGGAAAAGCGCATCGAACAACGCACCGTGCGCGCCGCAGCTGGCAAACCCGCGGGCAACTGAGGAAGGAGACCGACCATGGCATGGAATCGTGACGAAATGGCCGCGCGCGCGGCGAAGGAACTGCAGGACGGCTTCTACGTGAACCTCGGCATCGGGCTGCCGACGCTCGTGGCCAACCACGTGCCCGCGGGCATGGAAGTGTGGCTGCAGTCGGAAAACGGCCTGCTCGGCATCGGCCCGTTCCCGACCGAGGACGAAGTGGACGCCGACATGATCAACGCCGGGAAGCAGACCGTGACGACGCTGGCGGGTTCGTCGATTTTCTCGTCCGCGGACTCGTTCGCGATGATTCGCGGCGGCCACATCAACCTGGCGATCCTCGGCGCGATGCAGGTGAGCGAGAAGGGCGACCTGGCCAACTGGATGATCCCCGGCAAGATGATCAAGGGCATGGGCGGCGCGATGGACCTCGTGGCCGGCGTCGGCCGCGTGGTCGTGCTGATGGAGCACGTCGCGAAGGGCGACCAGCACAAGATCCTCGAAGCCTGCACGCTGCCGCTGACGGGCGTGGGCGTGGTCGATCTCATCATCACCGACCTCGGCGTGATGGAAGTGAGCGACGCGGGGCTGAAGGTGACCGAACTCGCACCGGGCGTGACGGTCGACGAGATCAAGGCGAAGACCGGCGCGCCGCTCGATGTGAGCGCCGTGGGCTGAACGTCGTAGCGTCAGCACGATTTGCGGCGGGCGAGACTTCGGTCTCGCCCGTTGCGTTTTTGCGCACGGCTTGCGCGTGGTTCGCGGGCGGCTTGAGCGGCGATGCCGGGCGGCAAAGCCGTTTACAATCGCCCGAAAGCCTTGATGCGCCTTCGAGCGAGGATTCCGCGATGACCGAATCGACCGCAGTGCCGCGCCGGCAATACGTCCAGTGCCTCAGTCCCGCGGGCCTGCACCGCATCGCGTACACCGAGTGGGGCGACCCCGCCAACCCGCGCGTGCTCGTGTGCGTGCACGGACTCACGCGCTCGGGGCGCGACTTCGACCGCTTCGCCGCCGCGATGGCCGACCAGTATCGCGTCGTGTGCCCGGACGTAGCCGGACGGGGCCTGTCATCGTGGCTGCTCGACCCGCGCGGCTATGGCGTCGCGCAGTACGTGGCGGACATGGTCACGTTGATCGCGCGCACCGGCGTGGAGAAGGTGGACTGGTTCGGCACCTCGATGGGCGGCCTGATCGGCATGGCGCTCGCGGGACTGCCGGGCGCGCCCATTGGCCGCATGCTGCTCAACGACGTCGGGCCGCATATCGAACCCGCGTCGCTCACGCGCATCGGCGAGTATGTCGGCCAAGGCGGATCGTTCGCCACGCTCCAGGCAGGCATCGACAATGCGGCGCTTCTCGCGGCCTCGTTCGGCCCGCTGAGTGCCGATGAATGGCGCGAGATCAATACGCCGTTGCTGCATGAAGTGGAAGGCACGTGGCGCTACCGGTACGACCCGCGCATTGCGGAGCCCTTCAAGTCGCTCACGCCCGAGCAGAACGAGGAGGGCGAGAAGTTCCTGTGGCGCTCGCTCGCCGCGTTCGAAGGGCCTGTGCTCGTCGTGCGCGGCGCGCTTTCGGACCTGCTTTCGCGCGAAACCGTCGAGAAGATGGTCGCGACCGGGCGCCAGGTAGCGAGCGTCGAAATCGAGGGCGTCGGGCACGCGCCTGCGTTCCTCGCGCCCGACCAGATCGCGATCGCGCGCCGTTTCTTCGACGGCGAGGCCCTTCGCGCGTCATAATATGAGATTGGCCGGCATATTCCGGCGTGCGCCGATGCGCGCTGGATCGCAACGGCCCGGAAGTCGACCGTTTTTCACTTCTCAACAGGAATTTTATGGCAGTCATTCGTCACCACGTTGGCCCGCGTCTCTCGGAAACCGCCATCCACAACGGCACCGTCTACCTGGCTGGCCAGATCGCCGAAGACACGAAGCAGGACATCGGCGGCCAGATGCGCGAAGTGCTCGGCCACATCGACCGCCTGCTGGGTGAGGCGAACAGCGACAAGTCGCTGCTGCTCTCGGTGCAGATCTATATCGCCGACATGAAGGATTTCCCCGGCATGAACGCCGAGTGGGACAAGTGGGTCGCGCAAGGCGCGACGCCGCCGCGTGCGACGGTCGAAGCGAAGCTCGCGAATCCGGAATGCCTCGTCGAGATCGTCGTGGTGGCTGCGCAGCGCGATTGAGCGCGAGTCGTTCAGTCGGCGCAGCTGGTTTGATCCTTTTCGTTGTCGCCCGTCCGGCAAGCCGGCGGGCATCGCCTCATGAGTAGCGACACCGTTCCTCCCGCCCCCGCGGTTTCCGCCGATACCGGCGCGCTGCCGTCGCTCGACGACGCGCTTGCGTTCGTGCGCGAGCACGCCGGTGACGCACGTCTTTCCACGGGCGAGCCGCTCATCGAGCATGCGCAGGGCACGGCATTCATCATGAGCCGGCTCAACGTCGATCCGCCTGCGGTGCTCGCCGCTGCGCTCTTCAATCTCGCGCCGCATCTCGACGATCCGGAAGGCGCGCTCGAAGCGCGCTTCGGCGCGGAAGTCGCGAAGCTCGTGTTCGACGTGCGCAAGCTGTTGCGGCTTGGCACCGTGAGCCTGCGCGCGGCGCAGCAGGCCGTGCCCGAAGGAGGCCGCGAAGGACGCGACGCCCAGGCGGCACGTCGCGCGCAGGTCGAGTCGCTGCGCAAGATGCTGCTGGCGTTCGCGCAGGACATCCGCGTCGTGCTAATCCGGCTCGCGTCGCGTCTGCAGTCGCTGCGCTTTTATGCGGCGGCGAAGATCAAGCCGGCGCCCGGGATCGCGCACGAGACGCTCGAGATCTACGCGCCGCTCGCCAACCGGCTCGGCATCTGGCAACTGAAGTGGGAGCTCGAAGACCTCGCGTTCCGCTTCCAGGAGCCCGACACCTACAAGCGCATCGCGAAGCTGCTCGACGAAAAGCGCGTGGAGCGCGAGAGCTACGTGTCCGAGGCGATCGCGCGGCTGCAGAGCGAGCTTGCGGCGGCGCATATCCAGGCCGAGGTGAGCGGGCGGCCCAAGCACATCTACAGCATCTGGAAGAAGATGCGCGGCAAGGAGATCGACTTCTCCGAGCTCTACGACGTGCGCGCGTTCCGCGTGATCGTGCCCGACATCAAGGATTGCTACACGGTGCTCGGCATCGTGCACAACCTCTGGCAGCCGGTGCCGAGGGAATTCGACGACTATATTTCGCGGCCCAAGCCCAATGGTTATCGGTCGCTGCACACGGTCGTGATCGGCGACGACGGCCGCGCGTTCGAAGTGCAGATCCGCACGCAGGAGATGCATCAGTTCGCCGAATACGGCGTGGCCGCGCACTGGCGCTACAAGGAAGCCGGGGCGAAGGGCTATGGCGGGCAGTTCAGCGCGAGCAGCAGCTACGACGAGAAGATCGCGTGGCTGCGCCAGCTGCTCGCCTGGAAGGACGATGTGTCGGATGGGCGCCAGCCGTGGGAGCAGCTGCGCCAGGCCACGCTCGACGACGACCACATCTACGTCCTCACGCCCCAGGCGCGCGTGATCGCGCTGCCGCAGGGCGCAACGCCGCTCGACTTCGCCTATCACCTGCACAGCGAACTGGGCCATCGCTGCCGCGGCGCGCGCGTGGACGGCGCGATGGTGCCGCTCAACACCCAGCTGCGCAACGGCCAGACGGTCGAGATCGTCTCGGTAAAAGAGGGCGGCCCGTCGCGCGACTGGCTCAATCCGCAGCTCGGTTATCTGCATAGCCCGCGTGCGCGCCAGAAGGTGCGTGCATGGTTCAACGCGATCGAGGCGCAGGAGAACATCGCCAACGGCCGCGCGATGGTGGAAAAGACGCTGCAGCGCGAGGGCCGCACGTCGGTCAGTCTCGACCAGCTCGCGGCCAAGCTGGGCTTCAAGTCGCCCGACGACCTCTTCAGCGTGGTCGGCAAGGAAGAGTTCAGCCTGCGCAACGTCGAGCACGCGCTGCACGACGCGCCCACAGCCGAGCCCGAAGAGGAGACGCCCGAGCAGCTCACCAAGCGCGCGAGCGGCGCGAACGTCGCGCATGGCGGGTCGTCGGGCGTGCTGGTGGTGGGCGTCGACGCGCTTCTTACGCAGCTCGCGCGCTGTTGCCGGCCCGCGCCGCCCGACGCGATCAGCGGTTTCGTCACGCGCGGCAAGGGCATGTCGATCCATCGCAGCGACTGCCCGACCTTCCGGCGCATGGCCAACCGCGCGCCCGAGCGCGTGCTGCACACCACGTGGTCCGCCGACGTGATGGGCGGGCGCGGCCAGTCGGTCTATCCGGTCGACATCTCGATCGAGGCGACCGACCGCCAGGGTTTGCTGCGCGACATCTCCGAAGTGTTCGCGCGCGAGAAGATGAACGTGATCGGCGTGAAGACGCAGTCTCGCCGCAATGCGGCGTACATGCAGTTCACGGTGGAAGTGTCGAGTTCGGCGCAGATCCAGCGCGCCTGCGTGCTGCTCGGCGAGGTGGGCGGGGTGCAGCGGGCGTCGCGCAGGGGCTGAAGCGGCCACACGAGGCAGCCAAAGATTGCCGCGCTGCAAAAAAATGCTTGCCAAGTCTGCGGCCACTTCATATAATCTCTCTTCTTCAGGCTCGTAGCTCAGCTGGTTAGAGCACCACCTTGACATGGTGGGGGTCGTTGGTTCGAGTCCAATCGAGCCTACCAACGAAATCGAGATCCTGGCTTTGCCGGGGCTCAAGGCAGTAAATGCACACAGCGCGCTGCGCCTGCAAAGGAAGCGCCATAAGGCGAATACGGTTATGACACCGCGAACGTTTACCGAAACTACTTCGGAGCGACGCTAGTCGAGGACCTCTTTCGCCTCTGTAGGCAGGTTTGAAAAGTGAATGCGGCCCCTCGAAAGCGGGGCCGCATTTTTTTTCGCTGTGAAGTTTTCCGCAGTCTGTTCCCACGAACAATACGATGTGCCTGCCTGGCACTTCTGGAGAAAAACATGGTTGCGATACGTCTGCCCGACGGTTCGGTTCGACAGTACGATCATCCCGTCACGGTCGCCGAAGTGGCGGCTTCGATTGGCCCCGGCCTCGCCAAGGCGGCGCTCGGCGGCAAGCTCGACGGCGAACTGGTCGATACGTCGACGCTGATCGATCACGACGCATCGCTCGCCATCGTCACGGACAAGGACGCCGACGGCCTCGACATCATCCGTCACTCGACGGCGCACTTGCTCGCCTATGCGGTGAAGGAGCTGTACCCGGAAGCGCAGGTCACGATCGGGCCGGTCATCGACAACGGTTTCTACTACGACTTCGCCTACAACCGTCCCTTCACGCCCGAAGATCTCGAGAAGATCGAAAAGCGCATGCAGGAACTCTCGAAGAAGGACGAGCCGGTGTCGCGCCGCGTCGTCACGCGCGGCGAAGCCGTGGACTACTTCAAGAGCATCGGCGAGAAGTACAAGGCCGAGATCATCGAGTCGATTCCGGGCGCCGAGGAAATCAAGCTGTACTCGCACGGCGGCTTCACGGACCTGTGCCGCGGCCCGCACGTGCCGTCCACGGGCAAGCTCAAGGTCTTCAAGCTCATGAAGGTCGCGGGCGCCTACTGGCGCGGCGACTCGAAGAACGAGCAGCTGCAGCGCATCTACGGCACGGCCTGGACGAAGAAGGAAGACCAGGATCAGTACCTCCACATGCTCGAAGAGGCCGAAAAGCGCGATCACCGCAAGCTCGGCAAGCAGCTCGACCTGTTCCACATGCAGGACGAGTCGCCGGGTATGGTGTTCTGGCACCCGAAGGGCTGGACGCTCTGGCAGCAGGTCGAGCAGTACATGCGCGGCCGCCTGCGCCTGGCCGGCTACGACGAAATCAAGACGCCGATGATCATGGACCGCTCGCTCTGGGAAGCGTCGGGTCACTGGCAGAACTATCGTGAAAACATGTTCACGACGGAGTCGGAAAAGCGCGACTACGCGATCAAGCCGATGAACTGCCCGGGCCACGTCCAGGTGTTCAACCACGGCCTGCGCTCGTATCGCGATCTGCCCCTGCGTTACGCGGAGTTCGGCTCGTGCCACCGCAACGAGGCGTCGGGCGCGCTGCACGGCCTCATGCGCGTGCGCGGCTTCGTCCAGGACGATGCGCACATCTTCTGTACGGAAGACCAGATCATCAGCGAGTCGATTGCCTTCAACACGCTGGCGATGAGCATCTACAAGGATTTCGGGTTCGATCACATCGACATCAAGCTCTCGCTGCGTCCGGATTCGCGCGCGGGGACGGATGAAACGTGGGATCGCGCCGAGCAGGGCCTGCGCGAGGCGCTCACGGCCTGCGGCCTGCAGTGGGAAGAGCTGCCGGGCGAGGGCGCCTTCTACGGTCCGAAGGTCGAGTACCACATCAAGGACGCGCTCGGCCGCTCGTGGCAGTGCGGTACGCTGCAGCTCGACATGGTCCTGCCGGAGCGCCTTGGCGCCGAGTACGTGGCCGAGGACAACAGCCGCCGCCGCCCGATCATGCTGCACCGGGCCATCCTCGGTTCGATGGAGCGTTTCCTCGGAATTCTGATCGAGCACCATGCCGGCGCGATGCCGCCGTGGCTCGCTCCGGTGCAGGCCGTTGTGATGAATATCGCGGAAAGTCAGGCCGAATATGCCGCGAATCTGGTCCAATCGTTGCAAAAACAAGGGCTTAGAGTGGTGGCCGATTTGCGCAACGAGAAAATTAGCTATAAAATACGCGAGCACACGCTTGAGAAGGTCCCGTACCTGCTTGTCGTCGGCGACAAGGAGCGTGAAGCACAAACGGTAGCCGTGCGTGCCCGTGGCGGCGTCGATCTGGGTGTCATGCCCGTCGATGCCTTTACAGCGCGTCTTGCGGAAGACATCAAGACGTTCAGGTAAGCCACTGCGGCAGCGCGGCTCGTTTTTTTAATTTTTAGAGGAAACGTAACATCGCTACGGATAAGTCGCATCGCATCAACGGTGAAATCACTGCACCCGAGGTGCGTCTCGTCGGAATCGAGAACGAGCCGCTCGGCATCGTAAAGCTGGCCGATGCGTTCCGCATGTCGGAACAGCAGGACGTCGATCTGGTTGAAATTGCCCCGCAGGCCGTGCCTCCCGTGTGCCGCCTGATGGACTACGGCAAGTTCAAGTACCAGGAATCGAAGAAGCAGCACGAGGCCAAGCTCAAGCAGAAGGTCATCCAGGTCAAGGAAGTCAAATTCCGCCCGGGTACCGACGATGGCGATTACAACGTCAAGCTGCGTAATCTCATGCGCTTCCTTGACGATGGCGACAAGACGAAGATCACGTTGCGTTTCCGGGGCCGCGAAATGGCCCACCAGGAAATCGGTATGCGCATGCTCGAGCGCCTGCGCACCGACCTCGAAGAAGTCGGTCAGGTCGAGCAAATGCCGAAGATGGAAGGGCGCCAGATGATCATGGTGCTCTCTCCGAAGAAGAAGAAGTAATTGGCGCGCCGCGCGGTTCGACCTGCGCGGCGGTCAACAGCAGTTTTCAATGCCGCCTTCGGCGCCCAGGCGCGGAAGGCGGCAAGCAGGTTCCGGAACGGCGCCCGCGCGCTGCACGTAAAGTGCGGCAAACGGGCGTTTTTCCTGGAAGCGGCGGCGAGCTTGTTTTAAAAGGCCAGCCAGTCGCCAAAACAAGTGGAGTGGGTTTCGAAGGGCGGAGTCCCGGCAAGGTGTGCGAACACCGCGCCAACCGCACACCCATGTCCATCAAATAATGGAGTTGTCTGTCATGCCGAAGATGAAGACCAAGAAGAGCGCTGCAAAGCGCTTCGTGGTTCGTCCGGGCGGTACCGTCAAGCGCGGTCAAGCCTTCAAGCGTCACATCCTGACCAAGAAGACCACCAAGAACAAGCGTCATCTGCGTGGTGCAACGGCCGTTCATGATTCCGATCTGAACTCCGTGCGCGCAATGCTGCCGTTCGCGTAATCCTCAACCGATAACTCATAGGAGCGAAACATGCCTCGAGTCAAACGTGGGGTTACCGCACGGGCCCGCCACAAGAAGATCATCAACCTGGCCAAGGGTTACCGCGGCCGTCGCAATAACGTCTATCGCATCGCCAAGCAGGCGGTCATGCGCGCAGGCCAGTACGCCTATCGCGATCGCCGCAACAAGAAGCGTGTGTTCCGCGCACTGTGGATCACGCGTATCAACGCGGCGGTGCGTCAGCACGACATGACCTACAGCGTGTTCATCAACGGCCTGAAGAAGGCTTCGATCGAACTCGACCGCAAGGTTCTGGCTGACATGGCTGTGTTCGACAAGGCTGCATTTGCTGCGATCGTCAAGCAGGTGAAGGCCGCCGTCGCTGCCTGATAGCAGGTATTGCGCAGGTTCGTTGCAGCAGACATTCCGGTAGTCTCGGTGATGCTGCAACAAAAACGGGGCTCCTCACCGAGCCCCGTTTTTGTTGGTAATTACGCTTCTTGCGCCGCTTCATGGAGTGTCTTCGCACCGTCATTGCCAGGCGTCATCATGGCGTGCCGTGAGCGCGGAGAGGCTCCAAGTCTCAAACTCTGACGCTGAAAAGATGGGATCAATGGATCTGGACCAGATTGTCGCCGACGCGCAAAGCGCGTTCGCTTGCGCCCCCGACGTCAACACGCTTGAAAACGAAAAGGCCCGCTTTCTCGGCAAGTCCGGCGCGCTGACCGAACTGCTCAAGGGTCTCGGCAAGCTCGACGCGGAAACGCGCAAGACCGAAGGCGCACGCATCAACGCCGTCAAGCAGCAAGTGGAAGCTGCGCTCACCGCGCGCCGCCAGGCGCTCGCGGACGCGCTCCTGAACCAGCGTCTCGCCGCCGAGGCGATCGACGTCACGCTGCCGGGCCGCGGCACGGGCACGGGCAGCCTGCACCCCGTGATGCAGACGTGGGAACGCGTCGAGCGCATTTTCGGCTCGATCGGCTTCGACGTGGCCGACGGTCCCGAGATCGAAACCGACTGGTACAACTTCACCTCGCTCAACAGCCCGGAGAACCATCCGGCGCGCTCCATGCAGGACACGTTCTACGTGGACGGCAAGGACGCCGATGGCCGTCAGCTTTTGTTGCGCACGCACACGAGTCCGATGCAGGTGCGCTACGCGCGCACGCACACGCCGCCCATCAAGGTGATCGTGCCGGGCCGCACCTATCGTGTGGACAGCGACGCCACGCACTCGCCGATGTTCAACCAGGTCGAAGGCCTGTGGATCGAAGAGAACATCAGCTTTGCAGACCTGAAGGGTGTTTACACCGACTTCCTCAAGAAGTTCTTCGAGCGCGACGATATCAAGGTGCGCTTCCGTCCGTCGTACTTCCCGTTCACGGAGCCGTCGGCCGAAATCGACATGATGTTCGAGCAAGGCAAGAACGCCGGCAAGTGGCTCGAGATTTCGGGCTCGGGCCAGGTGCATCCGACCGTGATCCGCAACATGGGCCTCGACCCGGAGCGCTACATCGGCTTTGCGTTCGGCAGCGGCCTCGAACGCCTGACGATGCTGCGCTATGGCGTGCAGGACCTGCGCCTGTTCTTCGAAGGCGATCTGCGCTTTTTGCGTCAGTTCGCCTGAGCGAAGCGACGCATTCGCTTGCAGAGCGCGAGGCGGACGCAGCACCTGAAGAAGGTGCGCGAGCACCCGCCTACGCGACGGTCACAATCTGTCTGGAACGTAAAACCAAATGCTATTCCCCGAATCCTGGCTGAGAAGCTTTGTCGATCCGAAGCTCACGACCGATGAACTGGCCCACGCGCTCACCATGGCCGGCCTCGAGGTCGAAGGCCTGAGCCCGGCGGCGCCCCCCACCACGAAAATTGTCGTAGGGCGCGTGCTAGAAGTCGTGAAGCACCCGGACGCGGACAAGCTCAACGTCACGCAGGTCGATGCCGGCACCGGCGCGACGCTGCAGATCGTGTGCGGGGCGCCCAACGTCGCGCCCGGCATCAAGGTGCCCGTGGCGCTCGTGGGCGCCGAACTGCCGCCCGCCGAAGAAGGCGGCAAGCCTTTCGCGATCAAGCTCTCGAAGCTGCGTGGCGTGGAAAGCCAGGGCATGCTGTGCTCGGCTCGCGAACTGAAGCTCTCGGAAGACCACAGCGGCCTGATGATCCTGCCGGAAGATACGCCGATCGGTCAGGACATCCGCGAAGCGCTCAATCTCGACGACACCATCTTTGAAGTCAAGCTCACGCCGAACAAGGCCGATTGCCTCTCGGTGTACGGCATCGCGCGCGAAACCGCTGCGATCACCGGCGCGCCGCTGCAGGCGCCCGTGTATCCGAAGGTCGAAGTGAAGCTCGATGAAAAGCTGCCCGTAAAAATCTCGGCGCCGGACCTGTGCGGCCGCTTCTCGGGCCGCGTGATCCGCGGCGTGAACGCGCACGCGAAGACGCCGATGTGGATGGTCGAGCGCCTCGAGCGTTCGGGCCAGCGCAGCATCTCGGCGCTCGTCGATATCTCGAACTACGTGATGCTCGAACTCGGCCGCCCGTCGCACGTGTTCGATCTCGACAAGATCCACGGCTCCATGGACGTGCGCTGGGGCAAGCAGGGCGAAACGCTCAAGCTGCTCAACGGCAACACCGTCGAAGTCGATGAAACGGTTGGCGTGATCGCCGACGAGCGCGAGATCGAAAGCCTCGCGGGCATCATGGGCGGCGACAGCACGGCCGTCACGCTCGACACCACCAACATCTATCTCGAAGCCGCATTCTGGTGGCCGGACAGCATTCGTGGCCGCTCGCGCCGCTACAACTTCTCGACCGATGCGGGCCACCGCTTCGAGCGCGGCGTGGACTGGTCGACGACGGTCGAGCACATCGAGCGCATCACGCAGTTGATCCTCGATATCTGCGGCGGCGCTGCCGGCCCGGTCGACGATCAAACCGTGAACGTACCCACGCGCGAAGCGGTGAAGATGCGTGTGGCGCGCGCGAACCGCATCATCGGCGTGAAGATCGGCGCCGACGAGATCGCGCAGATTTTCACGCGCCTCGGTCTCACGTTCACGCGTAGCGTTGACGATGAGGGCGACGAGAGCTTCAGCGTCACGCCGCCGCCGTACCGCTTCGACATCGAGATCGAAGAAGACCTGATCGAAGAAGTTGCGCGGATCTACGGCGTCGAAAAGATTCCGGCGTTGCCGCCGGTGGCGCGCAGCGAAATGCGTGCGACCCACGAAACGCGCCGCTCGATCCACGCGATTCGCCACGCGCTCGCCGCGCGCGACTACGCCGAGACGATCAACTTCAGCTTCGTCGATGCCGAGTGGGAGCAGGACTTCGCCGGCAACGCGAATCCCGTGAAGCTGCTGAATCCGATCGCGAGCCAGCTCTCGGTCATGCGCACGACGCTGTTCGGCAGCCTCATCAACGTGCTGCGCCACAACCTCAACCGCCGCGCGGACCGCGTGCGCGTGTTCGAGGCGGGTCGCGTGTTCCTGCACGATCCGTCGATCAAGGCGAGCGAGTTGACGGTGGAAGGCTTCGCACAACCGAAGATGATCGGCGCGCTCGCGTATGGTCCCGCGCTCGAAGAGCAGTGGGGCGCGCAGACGCGCGGCGTGGACTTCTTCGACGTGAAGGGCGATCTCGAAGCGTTGTTCGCATCGCTCGGCGCCGCGAAGACGCCGCGTTTCGTGAAGGCGGAACACCCCGCGCTGCACCCGGGACGTAGCGCGCGCATCGAAGTCGATGGCCGTGCCGTGGGCTGGATTGGCGAACTGCATCCGCGCTGGATGCAGAAGTACGACCTGCCGCACGCACCGATGCTCTTCGAAGTCGAGGCCGACGCACTGATGGCGCGCGAACTGCCTGCGCCTGGCGAAGTCTCGAAATTCCCGCCGGTCCGCCGTGACATTGCTCTTGTTGTCGATCAAAAGATCGAGGTGCAAGCGTTGCTCGACGAGTTCCAGAAGGGTATGCAAGACGAGCCTTGCCGGATTGTGCAGAGGGTTGCGCTATTCGATGAATTTCGTGCAAAATCAAATACTTCCGGACTTGGCGCGGACGAGAAAAGCCTTGCCTTCCGGGTGACCCTGCAAGATACTGGCGGAACCCTTCAGGACGAGACGGTCGATACGGCCATCAAGTCCCTGGTGGATCGCCTGGCTCGAGTGTATGGCGCCCGGTTGCGCGGATAAGCTCCTCGGCTCTTCACGTACCGACATCGGCTTCCGGTTTGCGAGGTAGCAAGTGAACCCCGCAACCGGCAGCGCGCCATTGCATAGATAGATGAACGAAATGAACTCGAGTGATTTCGAAGCCCTTCTTGCGGCACAGCGTAGCGCCATGATTCGCGACATTCCTGCCTCGTCGGCAAGCGCCACGAACGACACGCCCACGCTGACGAAAGCCGAACTCGCTGAGCTGCTGTTCGACAACGTCGGTCTCAACAAGCGCGAAGCGAAAGACATGGTCGAAGCCTTCTTCGAAGTGATTCGCGACGCGCTTGAAAGCGGCGACAGCGTGAAGCTGTCGGGCTTCGGCAATTTTCAGTTGCGCGACAAGCCGCAACGACCCGGCCGCAACCCGAAGACGGGCGAGGCGATACCCATCGCGGCGCGTCGCGTGGTGACGTTCCATGCGAGCCAGAAGTTGAAGGCGCTCGTGGAGAGCGGCGCCGAGGCGAGCTTCCCGCGTTGATGCGTTGAGGTTGTTTGCCCGCGCCGGTATGCCCGCGCCGGTACGCCCGCGCCGGTACGCCCGCGCCGGTATGCCCGCGCCGGTATGCCCGCGCCGGTGGCAATATGGCGGGCGTGAACGTATAAGTAGAAATAGCAGACTTCAAGGACCCAGGCGGCGACGCCTCATTGCGCAACCACCACGACGGCAACCCGGCGATGACATCGACAAGCGAAAAGGTCGTCTTGCCTCCCATCCCCGCCAAGCGCTACTTCACCATTGGCGAGGTGAGCGAGCTGTGCGGCGTGAAGCCTCACGTACTGCGGTATTGGGAGCAGGAGTTCACGCAGTTGAAGCCGGTGAAGCGGCGCGGCAATCGTCGCTATTACCAGCATCACGAAGTATTGCTGATCCGTCGTATTCGCGAACTGCTCTACGAGCAGGGGTTCACGATCAACGGCGCGCGCAACCGGCTCGACTCGCACGGGGCGGCGGCCGACGAAGCCGGGCAGTCGGAAGCCGTGGGAGCGCCGGTTGCCGAAGGCACGACCGCCCTCGTGGACGTCGATCAGTTGCGCAAGGAATTGCTGCATGTGCTCGATCTGCTTGGGCGCTGAAACACCTCGCTGAACGCATGCATGTGAGTCGTTCACGAATTACGTGCGAAGCGGTTCTAATTAGAGAAACTCTCTGTTATACTTTCTAGCTCTCGGGGCGTAGCGCAGCCTGGTAGCGTACCTGCATGGGGTGCAGGTGGTCGGAGGTTCAAATCCTCTCGCCCCGACCAGAATAGAGCCCGTGTAATCGAAAGATTACGCGGGCTTTGTCTTTTGTGCGCCGCAAAGCAAATACATAGCAAGCACAAGAAAGCGCAGGAAGCGTAGAACGAGACCGCAAGATCCGGCTGTTAATTTTTCTCACATATCGGTGAGAATCCTTCGTTATACGGCGCGTGCCGCTCGCCTTACGATACGCATACCTTCGCGCCGGTGATTCGTGCAATCGCGCGCCCGCGCGCAAAACCCGTGCTCATTCAGCGCCACTTCACATGAACCCGATCGAACTCGCGCAACTGGTCATCCTCGCCGCCCTGTGGGGCGGGTCATTTCTGTTCATCCGCGTCGGCGTGACCGACTTCGGCGTCGCGCCGCTGATGGCGCTGCGTGTCGGCATCGGCGCGCTGTTCCTGCTGCTCGTGCTGTTTTCCCGGCGCCCCGCACGCGAAGCGCTCGGCACGCTGCGCGAACGCGCGTGGCCGCTTTTCATCGTCGGCATCCTCAATTCGGCCGCACCGTTCTGCCTCTTCGCGTGGGCCGAACTCACGCTCTCCGCGGGTGTCACGTCCGTGATCAACGCGACCACGCCGCTGTGGGGCGCGGTCGTCGCGTATGTCTGGCTCAAGGATCGTCTGAGCGGGCTACGGGTGGTCGGGCTCGCGATCGGCTTCGCCGGTGTGCTCGCACTGGTCTGGGATCAGGTCGTGACGCACGCCGGCGACGGCGCGTCATCCACCAGCGCTGCGCTCGCCGCCCTCGCGGCGCTCGTTGCCGCGGCGCTGTACGGCGTTGCCGCGAGCTACACGAAGCGCCATCTCACGGGCGTCGATCCGCTCACGGTCGCTGCCGGGACGATGACGGGCGCGACGCTCGTCCTCGCGCCGTTCGCCGTGGCAACCTGGCCGGCGACGCCCATCTCGCTGCATGCGTGGGGCGCGGTGCTCTGCCTTGGCGTGGCGTGCACGGGCATCGCGTATCTGTTGTTCTTCCGCCTGATCGCAGCGGTGGGCCCGGCGCGCGCGATCACGGTGACGTTCGTGATCCCGATCTTCGGCATTCTGTGGGGCGCGCTCTTTCTCGGCGAACGCGTGTCGATGGGCATGGTCGAGGCGTGCGCGGCGATTCTCGTGGGGACCTCGCTCGCCACCGGTTTCGTGAAGCGCTTGCCGGGCTTCACCGCGCGCCGCAGCGGCGCAGGCGCGGAACGCTAGCAGGGTAGCGCCCGCACGGCGCGCTCGAAGCGGGTGCTGCGAGCGCGATGCGGGCGAACCGCCACGCACTGCCTTGCGAGCTGCCTCAACGAAATCGCGCGGCGCCCACCGTCGCGCGATTTGCACTCCGAAGCTCGCTCAAGCCGCCGCACGCGGCACGGCTTTCACTTCCTTCTCCCGATTGCTGCGGCCACCGCGCCCGATCGGCAACGTCGCGACGATCACCGCCCCCAGCACGAGCAACACCGCGGAATAGATGAGCCCCGCGGCATAGCTGTGCGTCGCATCCTTGAGCCACCCGACCACGAGTGGATTCGCCGCCGAACTGATATTGCCGATCGCATTGATCACGGCAATGCCCACCGCGCGCGCCTGCGGCGTGAACGCCTGATCGGGCGTGGTCCAGAAGATCGACATCGCCGTGTACGACCCCGCCGATGCGAGGCACACGCCGAGCAGCTGCACGAGCGGCGCGCCGCCTTGCGCCGTCAGCACGCAGCCGAGCCCGGAGAGCAGCATGGGCGCGGCGAGGTGCCATTTGCGTTCCTGACGCCGGTCCGAGCGGCGCCCCCACACGATCATCGCGACGATGGTGACGATCTGCGGAATCGTCGCGACGAGGCCCACGGTAACGTTGCTCGCCCCGGCGCTGAAGCCCTTCACGATCAGCGGTGCCCACACCGCGACCATCGCGAGCGTATTGACGAGGCAGAAGTACGCCGCCGCGAAGCGCAGGACCACCGGCGAGCGCAGTTGCTGCCAGAGGCTGCGCTCGCTCGCGGCGTGCGTCGTGGGCGCAGCGAGGGCATCGGCCGGCTCGGCGAGCGCGGCTTCGAGCGTGCGTTTCTCTTGCGCGCTGAGCCAGCGCGCGGCGCGCGGCGTGTCGTCCAGGTAGAAGAACGCCACGCAGCCGAGCAGTGCGGCCGGCATGCCTTCGAGCACGAAGAGCCATTGCCAGCCCGCGAGTCCCGCATGGCCGTCGAGCTTGAGGATGAAGCCCGAGACCGCGGAGCCGAGCGCGGCCGTCACGGGCATCGCGATCATGAAGAGGGCGTTGGCCCGGGCGCGCCACGCGCTCGGGAACCAGCAGGTGAGATAGAGCAGCATGCCGGGCAGGAAGCCCGCCTCGGTCACACCAACCAGCATGCGCAGCCAGTAGAGCGTGGTGGCGTTGGTGGCGAACATCGTCGCGGTGGAGGCGAGGCCCCACGCAATCATGATGAAGCTGATCCAGCGGCGCGCACCCACGCGCGCGAGCATGAGATTACCGGGAATGCCGCACGCGATATAGGCGACATAGAAGAGGGTGGTGGCGAAGCCGAACTGCGTGCTCGACAGGCCGAGGTCCTTCATCATCGTCAGGCCCGCGAAGCCGATGTTGATGCGGTCGAGGAACGAGACGACGAACAGCAGGAACAGGAAGCCGAGCAAATGGCGCGATACCTTGCGCGTGACTTGTTCGGTGGCGGCTGCGCAGTTCGACTGCGCCTGCGCGGACGTTTGCGGCACGCGCGAAGCATGCCCTTGCGGGATTGGGCTCATGTGTCTCCTCCTAAGCACCGGGACGTGAGCGTGGCAAGGGTTATGACGTTGTTGTTTGCCGCGGATCACAATTCACGCGGATTATGCGAGGGGCCCGCGCGCTGTCTGTCCTCAATTTGGGTACAGCTGCGCAGCGCATTCCGCGATGTTCGGGAATACCCGGGTCCAGATGTCATGCCGTCTTTACGCTGAGGATTATCGGGATGGGCAGCTAACCAGAAAATCGCTAATCACAAACGTGAATACCCGGTAAATCGACGGGCGGTAATTGAGACGGATTCGTTAACAAGGTGATTCCATATTTCGTAAATCCTTCCGTAAATAATCGTTCAGCACCATTTACGCGACTCGATAATCGAAACTGAAAGCTGCCAGTCAGTCTTTATCAAGCCGCAGGCCCTGCACGGGCACGGTCTGTTGGCACGCCAGCGAGCGTGCCCGATTTTTCGACGCTAAACTTCGCTCTCATATGTGCGCCAGTCATTAGTGAATATTGGAGTGTGATGGTATTTGTTCTATCCAGATGACAAGCGCGTAGCGCATTTTGTATGGCATTTGCGCTGGTACCGAATCCGCGCAAAGCGTGGGAGTGCCCGATGCATGGCGTCATGCTGAATCGAGCGAATCGGGGAAATATATGAAAGTAAGAAGATTCGTCTGGCGCGCTCATGCAGTGGGTGGGGCGCTCACCGCGCTTTGCGCCTTCGGCACGGCTGGCGCGCAGGCGGACAACACGTTCGGCGTGCAGCTCGGAGCGGGCGTAGCGGACCACGACGTGAAAAAGCTCGATCTCGGCCTCGTGTGGGATCCGGGCCTGCAGTGGTGGCATCTCGGCGGCTATCACTTCACGCTGGTGGGCGAGGCGCATGTCGCCTACTGGAAGCTGAACGCGCCGGATGCCGTCTACTCGCATATCTGGGAATACGGCGTGACGCCCGTTTTTCGCTTCATCAAGGACAGCGGCTGGTTCAAGCCGTTCATCGAGGCGGGCGTGGGCTTTCACTTTCTCTCGCACGTCCGGCAGACGCCCGATCGCGCGACGTCGACGTCGTTCCAGTTCGTCGACGTGATCGGCGTCGGCGCGCAGTTCGGCGAGCACGGCAACTATCAGGCCGGGTTCCGTTTCCAGCATTTGTCGAACGCCGATATCAAGGAGCCGAATCCGGGTACGAACTTCAGTCAGATCTACTTCCAGTACAACTTCTAGGGCGGCAGCGGGCGTGCCGGCGCGTATCAGGGCGCGTGCTAGACTTTTTTCATGCCGCCTGTCGCGCGGCGCTTGATGACGCTATTTCCGGCTGCATGGAGGTGCCCATGCCCGCAGGCAGTCAACTCACGCTCTACACGAGCCGCAAGCACAAGAAGGGCCACAAGTCGGCGGTCGCGTGGATCATCGACGCCGCGCGGGCGCAGGGCGTCTTCGGCATCACCGTGCTGGAAGGCTACGAAGGCCTCGACGCCCACGGAAAGATGCACGCCGCCCACTTCTTCGATCTGGCCGACGAGCCCGCCGTGGTGCTGATCGTCGCCGACGAGCCCTCCATCGATGCGCTCCTCGTCACACTCGAAGCGGGCGGCGTCGAGCTCTTCTATACGCGCACGCCAATCGAATACGGCCGGCTTGGCGGCGCCTGAGCGCCAGGCCCTTCAGGTCGCCGCGCAGGCGCTTTGCCGCAGGTTCCCCCGTCACGCGAGTGCCAGTCGATTCGCGCAACCCGTTACACTGTGGGTATTGGTGCGGTGCACCACGGGTTGCGCCGCACGACCGGCATTTTCCATAGCGACACGCCGGGGTCGCAGACAAGGAGTGAGGACGAGGCATGGCAATCGAATCGGTAGGGATCGTGGGCGCAGGCACGATGGGCAACGGCATCGCCCAGGCGGTGGCAGTGGCGGGGCTCAAGGCGGTGATGATCGACGTCACCGATGCGGCGCTCGCCAAGGGTGTCGCCACGCTCACCCATAGCCTCGAGCGGCTCGTCTCGAAGGGCAAGCTCGAAGCCGGCGCGCGCGACGCCGCGCTCGCACGCATCGAAACGACCACCGACTACCAGCGCCTCGCGAGCGTCGATCTCGTGATCGAAGCGGCGACCGAGAACGCCGAGCTCAAGACGCGCATTCTCAAGCAGATCGAAGCCGCGGCCCGCCCCGACGCGATCGTCGCGTCGAACACCTCGTCGATCTCGATCACGGCGCTCGCGACCACGCTCGCCGACCCGTCGCGCTTCATCGGCATGCACTTCTTCAACCCGGTGCCGATGATGCCGCTCGTCGAGGTGATCCGCGGCCTGCAGACGCGCCCGGAGGTGGCCGAGTCGGTGCGCGAAATGGCGCTGCGCCTCGAGAAGACGCCGATCGCCGTGAAGAACGCGCCCGGCTTCGTGGTGAACCGCATTCTGGTGCCGATGATCAACGAAGCGTTTTTCGTGCTCGCCGAGGGCATTGCGAGCGCCGAGGAAATCGACGCCGGCATGAAGCTCGGCGCCAATCATCCGATCGGCCCGCTCGCGCTGGCGGACCTGATCGGACTCGACGTGTGTCTGTCGGTGATGGATGTGTTCCTGAAGGACTTCGGCGACTCGAAGTATCGTGCGTGCCCGCTGCTGCGCGAGATGGTCGCGGCGGGCCAGCTCGGCCGCAAGACCGGCCGCGGCGTGTATCAGTACGACAAGGTGTCGTAAGGCCTGGCGCCCGGCATCAGGCGAGCACGCTCACGCGGTATTGCGTGACCTGCCGATAGGTCTTGCCGGGCTGCAGCACCACTTCGTCGCAGGCGGGCGCTTCCATGTTGATCTGGTTCGGGAAGCCGCCCGCTTCGAGGCACAGCCCCGCATAGCGCGCGCAGGTCGCGCCGCGGCGTCCCGGCTGTCCCTCCAGATAATTTCCCGTATAGAGCTGCAGACCGCGCTGGTCGGTCGCGACGGCAAGCTCGCGTCCGCTGCCCGGCTCGTAGACGCGCGCCACCGGCCGCACGGGCCAGCGACCCGGCGCGGCGTGCAGCGTGCCCGCCGTGCTCTCGGGCGCGCGCAGCACGTAGCAGTGGTCGAAACCGCGTGCGCGCTCGAGTTGCGCGTGCGGCCAGTCGAGCCGCGCACCGAGCGGCGCGCCATGGCGGAAGTCGAAGGCACTGCCCGAGACGTCGGCGATGCGCACGGGAATCAACTGCGGATCGACTTCGAGGAAGGCGTCCGCGTCGATCGTCAGCACGTGGCCGCGAATGTCCGGGCTCGCCTCGCCGGAGAGGTTGAAGTAGCCGTGGCTCGTGAGATTCAGCGGCGTAGGCGCGTCGGTCACCCCCTCGTATTCGAGCGTCAGCGTGCCGTCGTCGTCGAGCGTATAGCGCACCTGCACGCTCACGTTGCCCGGAAAGCCGCCGTCGCCTTCGGGCGAGTCGAGCCGCAGCACCAGCGAGCCCCGATCCTCTTCCACGTGCCACATCTGCCGATGAAAGCCGTTCGCGCCACCGTGCAGCAGATTGCCGTTCTCGTTGCGATCGAGCGGATAGTCGATGCCGTCCAGCGTGAAATGCGCACCGGCGATGCGGTTGGCCCAGCGCCCGACCAGGCCGCCCATGTACGTGGTGGCGGCGAGATAGTCCGCGGGGGTGTCGTGGCCGAGCATGATGTCCGCGAGGCGGCCGGCGCGATCGGGCGCGAGCCATGAAACGAGCGTCGCGCCGAGGTCGCTGACTGTCACCTTCATGCCCTGCGCGTTGCGCAGCGTGTAGAGCCGCACGGCGTCGCCGCCGGGCAGGGCGCCCCACGGTTCGGAAGTCAGATGGGCAGCAAGAGTGTTCATGAGGTGAAGAGAACGTATGAAGAAAGCGTGATTGTCCGGGGTGGCCGAAGCCGCTTCATCAAGTGGACAGGCGCGGGCCCGAAGCGTTCGCGACGCTGTCCTGATATTCGCGCGGCGTGCATCCCAGTTCGCGCCGGAAGACGGCATACATGTACTGCAGCGACGTGAATCCGCAGCGGATCGCCACCTCCGCACTCGAGGCGTCGCGGCTCGCGAGCATCGCCTTGGCGGCGTCGAGTTTGTGGCGCAGGATTTCCTGGTGGACCGTGCACTGCAGTTCGCGCCGGAAGTAGTCTTCCAGCGACGAGCGCGATACGCCCACGTAGTCGGCCACCTGCTCGGTCTTGATGCCCTGGCAGGCGTACTGGCGAATGAAATGGCGTGCGCGCATGACATGCGGACTCGACAGCGGTTCGTGGCGGGTCGATTCGAGCACGTTGATGCCGACGGGCGGAACCAGAATGCGCTGGCCCGGAAAACGTGCGCCGCGCAGCATCTGGTGCAGCAGGTGGGCGGCGGTCTTGCCCATTTCCTCCGTGCCCTGGATGACCGATGAGAGCGGAATGCGCGTGAGCGTGCGGGTGAGCGGATCGTTGTCGATGCCGATGATCGCCACCTGCTCGGGCACGGCAATGCCGTGAATCAGACACGCCTGCAGCAAATGCCGCGCCCGTGCGTCGGTCACGGCGATCACGCCCACGGGCTTGGGCAGGCTATGCAGCCAGACGCTCAACTGCTCGATGGCCTGGTTCCAGGCGCTGGCGCTGGTGGCCTGGCCCCGGTAGATCGGCGCCTGTACGCCTTCTTCGCGGGCGAGCGCCTGGAACGCCAGTTCGCGCTCCTGGGCCCAGCGGTTTTCCTGCGCGACAGGCAGGCTGTACATCGCGAGATTCGGCAGGCCCGCGCCGATCAGATGCGTCCACGCGAGCGAGACCAGTTTGCGGTTGTCGGTCGCGATATAGGGCACGTCGGCGGGGTACTGGGCCGCGTCTTCGAATGACGAGCCCACGGCGACCACCGGCAGCGGGCAGCCGCGCAGGGCGTCGGCCACGTCGGGGTCGTCGAAGTCGGCGATGATGCCGTCCCCGTCGAAGCGCTCGATGCCCGCGAGGCGGCAGCGGAAGTCCTCCTCGAGAAAGAGGTCCCACGCGACGCGCGTGGAGCGCAGATAGTGGCCGATCCCCGCAATGATCTCGCGGTCGTACACCTTATTCGCGTTGAACAGCAGCGCGATGCGGTGGGGCGTCTGGGAAGCGGGGGCACGGGTCATGTCGTGTCGGCGGCTGGTCGCCCGGCGCGCAGCGCCGGCGGAAAACCGCCATGTCTCCAGTTCGGGCGCGGTGCGCGCCAGGGTGCGCCGCGCTACGATGTCTCTGGCGCCTGCGGCGCGTCATTTTAAGCGTCCGGTTATTTTAGGCCCACATTCGGGTTCGCGGGCACACCGGCCGCGTCCGTCGGCAGGAAACGTTAAGGGTCTCACGCAATTTCGCAATTGCCGCGCTTTGCGCGTCGCGGGCAGTATGGCGTCACACAGAGGGATGCACGCTGCGCCGCTGCGCTGCAACAACATTGGAGACATCATGTCGTATTTCGAACATATCCCCGCCATTCGATACGAAGGCCCGCAGTCGGACAACCCGCTTGCGTACCATCACTACGACCGTACCAAAAAGGTGCTCGGCAAGACGCTCGAAGAGCATCTGCGCATCGCCGTGTGCTACTGGCATTCGTTCGTCTGGCCCGGCAACGATATCTTCGGGCAGGGCGCGTTTCACCGCCCGTGGCAGCAGCCCGGCGACGCCATGGAGCGCGCGCACCAGAAGGCCGACGCGGCGTTCGAGTTTTTCTCGAAGCTAGGCACCCCTTATTACACGTTCCACGACACCGATGTCGCTCCGGAAGGCAAGGACCTGAAGGACTACACGGAAAACTTCAAGCGCATGGTCGATTACCTCGGCGAGCGCCAGCAGGCGAGCGGTGTGAAGCTGCTCTGGGGCACCGCCAACCTGTTTTCGAATCCGCGCTACGCCGGCGGCGCCGCCACCAACCCCAACCCCGAAGTCTTCGCCTACGCGGCCACGCAGGTTTGTCATGCGCTCGACGCGACGCGCAAGCTGGGCGGCGAGAACTACGTGCTGTGGGGCGGCCGCGAAGGCTATGACACGCTGCTCAATACCGACCTCAAGCGCGAGCGCGAGCAGTTCGCACGCTTCCTTTCGATGGTGGTCGAGCACAAGCACCGCATCGGCTTCACCGGCACGCTGCTGATCGAGCCGAAGCCGCAGGAGCCGACCAAGCACCAGTACGACTACGACGTTGCGACGGTGCACGGCTTCCTCACGCAATACGGGCTGCAAAACGAAATCCGCGTGAATATCGAGGCGAATCACGCGACGCTCGCGGGCCACTCGTTCCATCACGAAATTGCCACGGCGTTCGCGCTGGGCGTGTTCGGCAGCGTCGACGCGAATCGCGGCGACCCGCAAAACGGCTGGGATACGGACCAGTTCCCGAACAGCGTCGAAGAACTGACGCTGGCGTTCTACGAGATCCTGCGCCACGGCGGGTTCAGCACGGGCGGCATGAACTTCGACGCGAAGGTGCGCCGCGCGAGCAGCGATCCGGAAGACATGTTCTATGGCCACGTGGGCGCGATCGACGTGCTCGCGCTGGCGCTCGAGCGCGGTGCGGCGCTCGTGGAAAACGACCGGCTCGAGCAGTTCCGCAGTCAGCGTTACGCGGGCTGGGACAGCGAGTTTGGCCGCAAGATTCTCGCGGGTGGCTATTCGCTCTCGTCGCTCGCCGCCGACGCACTCTCGCACGGCATGAACCCGCAGCACGCGAGCGGCCAGCAGGAGCGGCTCGAGAATGTCGTGAACCAGGCCATCTACGGCCAGCGCTAGCGGTGCCGCGGCGCGCGCGAAAAAACATTAGCGCGCGCCGTCAAATTCGCAATTGCGCCGTTTGACGTTGAAGGCAAACTGACGCAAAAAATCAGGACGGAGACATGTTCATCGGTATCGACCTCGGCACGTCGGGCGTAAAGGCCGTGCTGCTCGACCGCGCGGGCGATGTGCTCGGCAGCGCGAGCGCGCCGCTCACCGTGAGCCGGCCGCAGCCGCGCTGGTCCGAACAGGCGCCGCAAGACTGGTGGCTCGCCACGCAGAGCGCATTGCGCGCGCTCATCGACGAGGCGCGCGGGCGCGGCATCGACCCGGCGCGCATCGAGGCGCTCGGCCTGACCGGCCAGATGCACGGCGCGACGCTGCTCGACGCGCAGGGCGAGGTGCTGCGTCCCGCCATTCTGTGGAACGACGGTCGTTCGGATACCGAATGTATCGAACTGGAACGCGCCGTGCCGCAGTTGCACGCCATTGCGGGCAATCTCGCGATGCCGGGCTTCACGGCGCCGAAGCTGCTGTGGGTGCGCAAGCACGAGCCGGAGATCTTCGCGCGCATCGCGCACGTGCTGTTGCCGAAGGACTATTTGCGCTGGCTGCTCACGGGCGTGTTCGCCACCGATCCGTCCGATGCCGCCGGTACGCTGTGGCTCGACATTGCGAAGCGCGATTATAGCGACACGCTGCTTTCGGCCTGCGGCCTCACGCGTGCGCACATGCCGGACGTATTCGAAGGCAACCAGGTGACCGGCACGCTGCGGCCCGAACTCGCACGCCAGTTCGGCCTGCGCGAGATTCCGGTAGTGGCGGGCGGCGGCGACAACGCGGCGGGCGCCGTGGGCGTGGGCATCGTGCGGCCCGGCGACGCGATGCTGTCGCTCGGCACGTCGGGCGTCTATTTCGCGGTCTCGGACGGCTTTCTCGCCAATCCCGATTCCGCGGTGCACAGCTTCTGCCATGCGTTGCCGCATACGTGGCACCTGATGTCCGTGATGCTCAACGCGGCGAGCTGCCTCGACTTCACGGCGCAACTGACGGGATACGAAAGCGTTGCCGCGTTGCTCGCCGACGCCGAAGCAAACTCGACCGCCGAGCGCGACGCGCGCCGGCCGTGGTTCCTGCCGTATCTCAGCGGCGAGCGCACGCCGCACAACAACGTCAACGCGAAGGGCGTGTTCTACGGCATGACCCCGCAGACCTCGCGCGCCGATCTCGCCAACGCAACGCTGGAAGGCGTGGGTTTCGCGCTGCTCGACGGCATGGACGCGCTGCATGCGGCGGGGCTCGTGCCGGACACGATCACGGTAATCGGCGGCGGCTCGCGCAGTGCCTGGTGGACGCAGATGCTCGCCGATATCAGCGGCCGCGCGCTCACGCTGCGCGCGGGCGGCGAGGTGGGGCCGGCGCTGGGCGCCGCCCGCCTCGCGCACCTCGCGCTCGAACCGGGCGCGACGCTCGACGAAGTGTGCCCGCAGCCGCCCGTGCTGGCGGTGCGCGAACCTGACGCCGCACGCCACGCCTGGTATCGCGAGGCGCGCCGTCCAACCTTTGGCGCGCTGTATCGCGCGCTCGAACCGGTTTTCGCCACCGGCGCCTGACTAGCGGCGCCGGCGAAGAAAAAACTGCACGGCCAGTGTAGTCGTGCAGCTGATTAGTCGTCCTACGGTTATACCGCACGCTGTGCCGTTTCGCGTGTGTTCCGCAATGATATCGGCAACACCCTGAAAACCATCGCCGCGGCGGCGACGCGTTCGCGCGCGCCTGCGCACCGGCATCAAGAGGAGTATGGAGACATGAATTTCGCCAAACGTCGTTCGGTTCTGAGTTCGCTCGTATGCGGGGCCGTGCTCGCGAGCCTGTCGCTTGCCGCACCGCTCGCGCACGCGAGCAAGGATCATCCCGAGATCGGCTTCTGCATCGACGACCTGCGTGTCGAGCGCTGGTCGCGCGACCGCGACTACTTCGTCGCGGCCGCGGAGAAGATGGGCGCGAAGGTGTCGGTGCAGTCGGCCGACGCGAGCGAAGAGCGTCAGGTCTCGCAGATCGAAAACCTCATCTCGCGCGGCGTGGATGTGATCGTGATCGTACCGTTCAACTCGAAGGCGCTCACCAATGTCGTGGCCGAAGCGAAGAAGGCCGGCATCAAGGTCGTTTCGTATGACCGCCTGATTCTCGACGCCGATATCGATGCGTACATCTCGTTCGACAACGAGAAGGTGGGCGAGCTCCAGGCGAAGGGTGTCTTCGACGCGCAGCCCAAGGGCAACTACTTCCTGCTGGGCGGCGCGCCCACCGACAACAACGCGAAGATGCTGCGTGAAGGCCAACTGAAGGTCCTCAAGCCTGCCATCGACCGCGGCGACATCAAGGTGGTCGGCCAGCAGTGGGTGCCGGAGTGGAGCGCATCGACGGCGCTGCGCATCATGGAAGACGCGCTCACCGCGAACAACAACAAGATCGACGCAGTCGTCGCCTCGAACGACGGTACGGCCGGCGGCGCGATCCAGGCGCTCGCCGCGCAGCATCTCGCGGGCAAGGTGCCGGTGTCGGGCCAGGACGCGGACCTCGCGGCGGTCAAGCGCGTGGTGGCGGGCACGCAGACCATGACGGTCTACAAGCCGCTCAAGCTCATCGCGGGCGAAGCCGCGAAGCTCGCTGTCGATCTCGCGAAGGGCCAGAAGCCAGCGTACAACGCGCAGTACGACAACGGCAAGAAGAAGGTCGATACGGTGCTGCTGCAGCCGACGCTGCTCACGAAGAGCAACGTGGACGTCGTCGTGAAGGACGGCTTCTACACGCAGGCGCAACTGGCAAGCCAGTAACGCTTATGGCCTGACGGCCCGCGCGCGCCAGGAGTATGGCCACGAAAGTGGCCACTGCGGCGCGCGCGGGCCATCGCAGCGAGTAACCAGCGTATGACCGAACCCTTGCTGACGATGCGCGGCATCGTCAAGTCCTTTGCGGGCGTGAAAGCGCTCGACGGCATCGACCTCATGGTGCGGCCCGGCGAATGTGTGGGCCTGTGCGGCGAGAACGGCGCCGGCAAATCCGCGCTCATGAAAGTGCTCTCGGGCGTGTACCCGCACGGCACCTGGAGCGGCGAGATCCGTTGGGAAGGCGCGCCGCTCGAAGCGCAAAGCGTGCGCGACACCGAACGCGCGGGCATCGTCATCATCCACCAGGAGCTGATGCTCGTGCCCGAGCTGTCGGTTGCCGAGAACATCTTTCTCGGCAACGAAATCACGCTGCCGGGCGGGCGCATGAATTACGCGGCGATGTACCAGCGCGCCGACGAATTGCTGCGCGAGCTGAACATCGACGCCATCAACGTGGCGCAGCCGGTGATGAACTATGGCGGCGGCCATCAACAGCTCATCGAGATCGCGAAGGCGCTCAACAAGCGCGCGAAGCTGCTGATTCTCGACGAACCGTCGTCTTCGCTCACGGCGGCGGAAACGAAGATCCTGCTCGACATCGTGCGCGACCTGAAACGCCGCGGCGTGGCGTGCGTCTACATCTCGCACAAGCTCGACGAGGTCGAAGCCGTGTGCGACACGGTGAGCGTGATTCGCGATGGCCGTCACGTAGCCACCGAGCCGATGGCGACGCTCACCACCGACCGCATCATTGCGCAGATGGTGGGGCGCGAGATCCGCAATCTCTTTCCGCGCGAGCCGCATGACATTGGCGAGGTCGTGTTCGAGGCCCGCAATGTGACCTGCTACGACGTGACGAACCCGCGCCGCAAGCGCGTGGACGACGTCTCGTTCTCGGTGCGCCGCGGCGAGATCGTGGGCGTGGCCGGGCTCGTCGGTGCCGGCCGCACGGAAACCATGCAGGCGATCTTCGGTGCGTATGCGGGCACCTGCACGGCAACGGTCCTGCTCGAAGGCAAGCCGCTGAAAATCCGTTCGCCGCTCGACGCGATCAAGGCGGGCATCGCCATGGTGCCCGAGGACCGCAAGCGCCACGGCATCGTGCCGCAACTGGGCGTGGGCCACAACATCACGCTCTCGGTGCTGCAACGTTTTTCGCGGCGCGGACGCATCGACACGGCTGCCGAACTCGATACGATCCGCACGGAGATGCAGCGCCTGTCGGTGCGCGCAGCGAACCCCATGCTGTCGATTGCGAGCCTCTCGGGCGGCAATCAGCAGAAGGCGGTGCTCACCAAGATGCTGCTCACCGACCCGAAGGTGCTGATCCTCGACGAGCCGACGCGCGGCGTGGACGTCGGCGCGAAGTACGAGATCTACAAGCTGATCTTCCAGTTGGCCAAACGCGGCGTGGCGATCGTGATGGTGTCGTCCGAACTGCCCGAAGTGCTGGGCATCAGCGACCGCGTGCTCGTGATCGGCGAGGGCGAGTTGCGCGGCGACTTCGTCAATGACGACCTCACGCAGGAAGACATTCTTGGCGCGGCGATCCAGAGCGTGCGCGCCCAACCCGATACAGCGAGTGCAGTATGACCCCCGACGTCACGACCCCAGGCGCACGCGAAGACCTGCCGCAAGGCGGCAATGGCTTCGCCATGCGTTTCCAGCAACTCTTCGCGCGCTACAAGATCCTCGCGCTGCTGCTCGCAGTGGCCGTGATCTGGCTGTTCTTTTCGCTGCTCACGCATGGCGCGTTCGTCACGCCGCGCAACGTGTCGAACCTGCTGCGGCAGATGTCGATCACCGGCATGCTCGCGTGCGGCATGGTGTTCGTCATCATCGCGGGCGAGATCGATCTTTCGGTCGGCTCGCTGCTGGGCCTGCTCGGCGGCGTCGCGGCGATTCTCGACGTGAATCGCGGCTGGCCCATCGGCGTAACCGTGCCGGCGGTGCTCGTGCTTGGCGTGCTCGTCGGACTCTTCAACGGCTGGTGGTCGACGTACCGCCGCGTGCCGTCGTTCATCGTGGGTCTCGGCGGCATGCTCGCGTTTCGCGGCGTGCTGCTCGGCATCACGGGCGGCTCGACCATCGCGCCGGTGTCCGATCATTTCGTGTTTCTCGGCCAGGGCTATCTGCCGCGCGTGGCGGGCGACGTGCTGGCGCTCGCGCTGTTCGTGCTGCTCGCCGTGCTCACGGTGCGCCAGCGGGCGAATCGCCGGCGCTATCAGCTGAGCGTCGTGCCGCTCTGGCAAGACGGCGTGAAGATCGTCGGTGCGGGCGCGATCCTGCTTGCCTTCGTGCTGATGCTCGACAGCTATGGCGGCATTCCGGTGCCCGTGCTGCTGCTGCTCGCGCTGCTCGGTATCTTCACATGGATCGCCACGCAAACCGTGTTCGGCCGCCGCATCTACGCGGTGGGTTCGAACCTCGAAGCCACGCGTCTTTCGGGCGTCAATACGAACCGCGTGAAGCTCGTCATCTTCGCGCTGATGGGGCTCATGTGTGCGTTTGCGGGCATCGTCAATACGGCGCGTCTCGCGGCGGGTTCGCCCTCGGCGGGCACGATGGGCGAGCTCGACGCGATCGCGGCCTGCTTTATCGGCGGCACGTCGATGCGCGGCGGTTCCGGCACCGTGTATGGTGCGCTGATCGGCGCGCTCGTGATGGCGAGCCTCGACAACGGCATGTCGATGCTCGACGTGGACGCGTATTGGCAGATGATTGTGAAGGGCGGCATTCTCGTGCTCGCCGTGTGGATCGATGTGGTGTCGGGCTCGAACCGCCGCTGAGAAACGCACAGCAGATACGATTGCAAACCTGCCGGCGCCATGAAATTCTTGACCGTGTTCTTGCATCGCGCGTGACACCGCGACGGATCTCTCGCGGATGACTGCCACGTGCAGTTGCTCTCCTCGCGCGCCCCGAGCGCGCTCTCAGGGCGGGACGCATGTCCCGCCCTTTTTCTTTGCTGTGGCCGATCGAAAACCTCGCGCTGGACGGCGCAGGTTCGACGCGCCGGCAATCGTTTCCTGCCACAATCGTTCGCACCTGTGCAGGGCGGCGTACGCACGCGATGCGCGCGAATCATGCCCTCTGCAAGGTCATCGTCAGCCACAGCATCGCGTCGTCATGCTCCAGCGCGTGCTCGCCGATTTGTCGCTTTGCTGGTGCAACCGCCGCGTGAGCGCTCGCGTTGCACCGAATCAGGCCGCGAGGTTGTGCCAGCGTTTTGCCAGCTTCGGCGGCGCGATTCCGATCCTCCGGAGACAAGCCGACCATGCCCACTCTTTGCGAAATCTGTAATTCCCGGCCTGCAGTCGCGCGCGTGACTGTCGTGCAAAACGGGCAGCGCAAGTCCATGTCGATCTGCGACTACGACTACCGCCAACTGATGCGTCACCAAAGCATGCTCAACCCGTTCGATTCGCTGCTGGGCGGCAGCGGCCTGTCGCGCTTTTTCGGCGGGCAAGGCGGAGAGGACGAGCACGACGACGAGGGGCACGACCTCGCCGCCGAGGTGCCGCGCGAATCCGTCGATGCGACCGATGCGTTCAGCGAGCAGACGCTCGAAATCCTGCAGCGCGCCGCGGAAAAAGCCCATGAACTGCAGCGCAATGAACTCGATACGGAACACCTGCTGTACGTACTGGCGGACACCGATGTTTGCGCGGCACTCCTGAAGGAGCTGAAGCTCTCGCCGCAGGACATCAAAGGCTATATCGATCAGCATGCGCAAAAGGGCACGGCTTCGCCCGACGCGCCCATCGACAAGATGACGATCTCGCCGCGCCTGAAGAAAGCGTTTCAATTCGCGTTTCAGGCATCGCGCGATCTCGGCCACTCGTACGTCGGCCCCGAGCATCTGCTGATCGGTCTCGCCGCGGTGCCCGACAGCATTGCGGGCGCGCTGCTCAAGAAGTACGGCGTGACGCCCGAGGCGCTGCGTCAGAAGGTCGTGAAGGTGGTGGGCAAGGGCGCGGAAGACGGCCGCGTGGATGCGCCCACGGGCACGCCCACGCTCGACAAGTTCGGCCGCGACCTGACGGCCATGGCGCGGCAAGGCAAACTCGATCCGGTGCTGGGCCGCGCGCAGGAAATCGAGAGCACGATCGAGGTGCTCGCGCGGCGCAAGAAGAACAACCCGGTGCTGATCGGCGAGCCGGGCGTCGGCAAGACCGCCATCGTGGAAGGACTCGCACAGCGCATCGTCAATGGCGACGTGCCCGAGGTGCTGCGCGGCAAGCGGCTCGTGGAGGTGAACATCAATTCGATGGTCGCGGGCGCGAAATACCGCGGCGAGTTCGAGGAGCGCGCGAAGCAGTTGATCGACGAAGTGAGCGCGAAGCATGACGAGTTGATTCTCTTCATCGACGAATTGCACACGATCGTCGGCGCGGGGCAGGGCGGCGGCGAAGGCGGGCTCGACATTGCCAACGTGCTGAAGCCCGCGCTGGCGCGCGGCGAGTTGAGTCTCATCGGCGCGACGACGCTGAACGAGTATCAAAAGTACATCGAGAAGGACGCGGCGCTCGAACGTCGCTTTCAGCCCGTGCTCGTGCCGGAGCCCACGGTCGAGCAAACCATCGTGATCCTGCGCGGCTTGCGCGACAAGCTCGAAGCCCACCATCAGGTGACCTTCGCCGACGACGCCTTCGTGGCCGCCGCCGAGCTATCGGATCGCTACATCACGTCGCGCTTCTTGCCCGACAAGGCGATCGATCTCATCGATCAGGCGGCCGCGCGCGTGCGCATCGGTTCGACCTCGCGTCCCGCCGAGATGCAGGAACTCGAAGCGGAGATCGCCCAGCTCAAGCGCGAGCAGGACTACGCGGCGTCGCGCAAGCGCTTTGACGAGGCCAAGGGTTTCGAAGAGCGCATCAACGAAAAGCAGGAAAAGCTCGAAGAGCTGACCGAGGCGTGGCAGCGCAAGACAGGCTCGGAAACGCTCGAAGTCACCGTGGCGTCGATCGCCGAAGTCGTGTCGCGGCTCACCGGCATTCCGGTCGCGGATCTCACCCAGGAAGAGCGCCAGAAGCTGCTCAAGATGGAAGAGACGCTGCGCGAGCGCGTGGTAGGCCAGGAGGACGCCGTGGTCGCCGTGAGCGACGCCGTGCGCCTGTCGCGCGCGGGTCTCGGTCAGTCGAACCGGCCGATCGCGACTTTCCTGTTCCTCGGGCCGACCGGCGTGGGCAAGACCGAGCTCGCCAAGGCGCTGGCAGAAACCGTGTTCGGCGACGAGCAGGCCATCATCCGCATCGACATGAGCGAGTACATGGAGCGTCATGCGGTGGCGCGGCTCATCGGCGCGCCGCCGGGCTACGTGGGCTACGACGAGGGCGGCCAGCTTACCGAGCGCGTGCGGCGCCGCCCGTACAGCGTGATTCTGCTCGACGAGATCGAGAAGGCGCACGCCGACGTCTACAACGTGCTGCTGCAGGTGTTCGACGACGGGCGGCTAACCGACGGCAAAGGTCGCGTGGTCGATTTCAGCAACACGATCCTGATCGCGACGAGCAACCTCGGCGCGTCGATCATCATGGACAACCTCGAGCGCCCCGAGAAGTCGCGTCTCGACGACAAGACGATCCGCGCCGAACTCATGAAGGTGCTCAAGGGCCATTTCCGGCCCGAGTTCCTCAATCGCATCGATGAAATCATCGTGTTTCATGCGCTTTCGCGCGACAACATCCGCGCGATCGTGCAGATCCAGCTCGAGCGCGTCACACGCACGGCGGCCGCGCAGGGCATCACGCTCTTGATGGGTCAGACGCTCGTCGATCATCTCGTGGAGGCCGGCTATCAGCCGGAGTTCGGCGCGCGCGAACTCAAGCGGCAGATTCGCCAGGAAGTGGAAACGCGTCTGGCCAAAGAGATACTCGGCGACGCGCTGCAGTCCGGCGATACCGTCGAGATCGGCTACGACAAGACGAACGACGACGTCACGATCAGCAAGGTTGCCGTGCCGCCCGACGTGAAGGAGAGCAAGCCGGCGAAGAAGGCGAAGAAAACGGCGACGCCGCCGGTCGACGAAATCGCGAGCGAAATGGCCGCGGACGACATGGAAGGCGATCCACCGCCGCCGCCGAAGAAGAGCGGCAAGGGCGGGGGCAAGGCGAAGCCTGCTTGATCGAGTAGAGCGACGGCTGGCGCACCGGAACGTGCGCCAGCTTTTTTCCCTTCTGATTGATATGGAATCCAGATTAACTGGCGGCGATGCGCCACCACGTGGGCAGCAGCGCGCGCACGCCGGGCTGCGCGAAGCGGTCGTCCAGCAGATGCACGACGCCGCGATCGTGCTCGGTGCGGATCACGCGCCCGGCGGCCTGCACGACCTTGCGCAGGCCAGGGATCAGGTAGGTGTAGTCGAAGCCGTCGCCGTAGAGCGTATCCATGCGTGCGCGCATCGCCTCGTTCACGGCGTTCACCTGCGGCATGCCGAGCGTCGCGATGAACGTGCCGATGAGGCGCGTGCCCGGCAGATCGATGCCTTCGCCGAACGCGCCGCCCAGCACGGCGAAACCGATGCCGCAGCCGCCTTCCACGAAGCGTGCGACGAAGGCCTGCTGGCCCGCCTCGTCCATGGTGCGCGACTGAATCCAGACGTCGACCTCTGGATGGCGCGCCCCAAACGCGTCGACGGCTTGCTGCAGATAGTCGTAGCTGCTGAAAAAGCACAGATAGTTGCCCGGGCGTTCGGCAAATTGCGCGGCCACGCGCCCAACCAGCGCGTCGAGCGAACGTTCGCGGTCCTTATAACGCGTCGAGATATGGCGGGCGATGTGGACATCGAGCTGCTCGGCGCGAAACGGCGTGTCGATGTCGATGCTCACCGTGTTGGCGGGCAGGCCGAGCATGTCGCTGTAGTAATGCGTGGGCGAGAGTGTCGCTGAAAAAAGCGTAATGCTGTGTGCCGTGGCGATGCGGGGGCGCAGTGCATCGGCCGGCACGATGTTGCGGATGGCGAGCGTGGAACGCGGGCGGCGCGCGTTCTGCTGCGCCAGCGGCGTGACGTCGAAGAGCGAATGCGTATCGAAGCGTTCGGCAATGCGCGTGAAGTGCAGGGCGTCGAAATAGAAGCGCTCGAGTTCGGGGTCACGCACGAGCGCGGGTTCGGCGAGCTGGTCGCCGATCGCCGCGATCACGTCGCCGAGCGCGGCAACGAGGCCCTCGGGCAAGGTGTCGCTCGCGCGCCAGGCGCCCGGCTGGACGGCGTTCTGTGCGTTCCAGTGCTTCTGCAGGCGCGCGAGCGCGCGCTTGAGCGGCGCGCTCGCGGCGCGGCGCACGGTGTCGATGCGCGTTTGCACGAGTTCCGCCGAATACATCGCGCGGGCGCGCTCGGGCAGGTTGTGCGCTTCGTCCACCAGCACGCTCGCGCGCCACTGGTTGTGCGCGGCGAGCATGAACAGCATGGCGCTCGCGTCGAACCAGTAGTTGTAGTCGCCGACGATCACGTCGCTCCAGCGCGCGAGTTCCTGGCCAAGGTAGTAGGAGCACACGGCATGCTCGCTCGCGACCTCGCGCAGTGCTGCGCGATCGAGCCGCACGCGTTCGAGCGCCGCGGCACGCGCGGCCGGCAGACGGTCGTAGAAGCCGCGCGCGAGCGGGCACGATTCGCCATGACATGCCGCTTCGGGATGCTCACAAGACTTTTCGCGCGCGACGAGTTCGAGCACGCGCACGGGCACGTGCACTCGTTGCGCATCGGCGCTTGCTTCGTCTTGCGCGCTTGTGAGCGTGGCGAGCGCATCGAGCGCCAGTTGGCGCCCTGAGCTTTTTGCGCTCAGAAATACGACCTTGTCGATCGCCGCCCGCGGCAACGCCTTCAACTGCGGAAAGAGCGTGCCGATGGTTTTGCCGATGCCGGTGGGCGCCTGCGCGAGCAGACAGCGTCCCTGGGTCGCCGCGCGCCAGACGGCTTCGGCAAGGTCGCGCTGGCCGTGTCGAAACTGCGGATGCGGCAGGCTCAGCGCGGCGAGCGCGGCGTCGCGCGCGGCGCGGTGGGCGCTTTCCTGCTCGGCCCATGCGACGAAACGGCGGCATTGCGTTTCGAACGCGGCGCGCAATTCCGGCGCGCTCGCCTGCTCGACGAGCGCCGTTTCGCGGCCCGAACCGATGTCGTAGTACACCAAAGCGAGTTCGAGCGCGTCGAGGCCGAGCTTGTCGCACAGGAGCGCGCCGTAGACGCGCAACTGCGCCCAGTGCAGCGCGCGCTGATTCTCGCGCATCGCATCGAGGTCGCCGCGATAGGTCTTGAACTCTTCGAGCCTGCGCCGCGCGGGATCGTAGCCGTCGGCGCGGCCGCGCACGGTGAGTGATTCGAACGTGCCGGCAAGCGCGACCTCGGTCTCGTAGCCGGGCGGGCGGCGCGCGGCGATGGCCGCGTGGCCGGCGCGGCCATCGCTGGCGTCGGGCGAAGGCGTGAAGCGCAAGTCGAGGTCGCCGCGCTTCGCGGTGAACTCGCACAGCGTGCGCACGGCTACTGTGTAGCTCATGGCGCGGGCAGCGCCTGGGCGGCGCTGTCGTCGGCTTCATCGGCTTCGTTGGCTGGGTCGGGCAGGTGGGGCCAGCGCACCTGCAACACGGAAACCGGCATGCCGTGCTGCACGCAATAGGCAAGCCAACGGCGCTGGTTGTCCTGCAAACGGTCGCCGGGGCCTTTCACCTCGATCAGTTCGTAGCGCCGCTCGTGCGGCCAGAAGCGTACGAGATCGGGCAGCCCCGAACGGTTGGCAACGGGTTCGCGCAGCAGCCGCTCGAACCACAGGCGCAGATGGGCGGCGGGGAAGCAGTCGAGGGCGAGCGTGAGCAGTTCGTCGCTCAACGCGGGCCAGGCGACGAACGGCGACTGGGTGCCGGATTTTTCCGCGTAGCGCCGCAGAATCGAGTCGCGGTAGGCGTGCGTTTCGAGTTCGGCGAGACAGGCGTCGAACTGCGAGGCACGGCGTGCGACGAAGTCGGGGGCGTGAAGGTCGGCGGGGCCGCGCTGGAACGGATGGAAGAACGCGCCCGGCAGCGGCGCGAACAGCGCGGGCCAACAGAGCAGGCCGAAGAGCGCGTTGATCAGCGTGTTCTCGACATAGAACACGGGCGCTTGCGGCGTGGCGAGCGCGATGCGGGCGGCTTCCTCGACGCGCAGCGCGCCGGGCGCCGCGGGCAGCGAGAGTTCGAGCTGCGCGAACCCCGGCTCCGCGCTCGTCTTCGACTTCGCCCGCGTGCGGGCGAGACGCCCGAGTGTGCGTGCCGCGCGCTGCGCTTCTTCTTCGTTCGCGGGCGTATCGGCAATGGTCTGCGCCAGCGCCAGCGCTTCCTCGCGGCGGTTCAGCTGTTCGAGCACGCGCACGCGGCGATAGCGCGATTCAGGATGACCGCAGTCGAGATAAGCGCGCCACGCGAGTTCGGCTTCGCCCGCGCGCTCGGCTGCGAGCCCCGCGGCGTGACGCAGCTTGTCGTGGCGAGCGCGCAGCCACGCGTTGGCTTGCGTGCGCGGCGCCAGCGTGTCGAGCGCTTCGAGGGTTGCGCCGATGGCGGCGGCAGCGTCGAAGTCCTGGGTCCCCGCGCCGCTCTCGAGTCCGTCGCGGCAATCGCGCAGCGCCAGATACGCGTCGATGTCCTCGCGGCGCTGGAACGCGCGCGAGGCACGATCGAAGGGCACGCTTTCGTAGCGAAAGACGCCGAGGTCGGCGAGCACGAACTCCGACCAGTCCTGATGCAGGTTGCCGAAGAACATCAGGCGCAGGCGCTCGCAGAGCGGGGCGCTCGCGAACCGCAGCACGGTGTCGGGCGAGGCCGGGAACCACGCATGCCAGTCGCGCGGCTCGGGTGCGGCGGCATAGTGTGCATCGAGCGCCTCGAGCGTCGCCGAGCGTGTGGCGCGCGCTTCGAGCGCGATGCCGAGGCGCGGGGCGAGCGTCTGCAGTTCGGCTTTCGTGACCAGCGCGGCGAGCGCGTCGAGATCGAGCGCGGGTGCGTCGTCGAGCCAGCCCGCCGCGACGAGCGGTGCCGCCGCCGCGCGCGGGCAGCCGATCTCGTCGTACGCGAGACGGCTCGCGCGGAAATGGGGTCCCTTGCGCATCAGCATGCGCACGAAGAGCGCGCGCGACGCCTGCGGCATCTGGGCGAAATCGTCGGCGAAGCGGCGCTCGGCGTCGTCGAACAGGTCGGCGCAGCGCGTGTCGAGCCACGCTAGCGCACGCTCGAAGTTGGCGAGGTAGTAGAACGGATCGGGAGAGTCGGGAAGCACGCGCGGCACTGTATGGATATACAGCGGCGATGATAGCAGGGTCGCGCGTGAGCGCGAGCGCCGTCAGGGATTCCCCGCCCCGTACGCTACAATTGCCGCAGCCTGAAAATCGGATGAGCGATGAACAAACGTAACGCATGCTTAGCCGGCCTCGCGGCCGCCGTCACCCTGCTCGCGGGATGCGCGGCGCAGTACCGCAACACCAGCGCTTGCGAAGAGGCGATGCGTAGCCGCCTTGCCGAGACGACGCTCGGCGACCTCAAAGTCACGCATAGCGCGACGACGTATCGCGGCGCCCGCGTGGTGGTCGAAGGGCGCCTCGAGAACGGCGCGGCGTCGGCCGCCGTGGCCGCATCGGCGCCGTCTGCCTCGGCGGCTTCGGCCGCATCGGCAGCGTCGTCCACCGCGGCGCAGGGCGCCAACGAGGCGACCACGGTTACGGCGCCGACGGTGCAGGCGGCAGCGCTGCCCGGCACGATTTCGGTTCCCACCGCTCCGGTCGCCCAGGGCGGCGCGGCGGAGGGCAAGCCGACTACGCCGGTCGCGCTGCTGGCCGCAAAGCTCGGCATCAAGAAGGCCGCGGTCACGCCGGCGGCTGCGGAGTGCACCTTCAACGAATCGGGCCTCGCGACGTTCCGCTGGCTCGCACCGCCGAAACTCGCGAAGACCACGCCCGACCCGAACGCCGCGAACGACTAAATCGAACGCACGCGGCTCGCCGTGGCGCGGCTGCGGCGGCACCCGTCGCTGGCGCAATCCGCGCTCATGAAGGCCTCCCAGGAGGCCTTCGTCGTTTGTGACTGATGAGACGTAGGCGGCCGCCGGCGCGCTCAGAACGCGAAGAATGGTCCGCTGCCTGCAGGCGTGGCCTGCGAGGCGATCGCCGTGAACACGCGCCTCCCGAAGAAGAACGGCAGTCCCCAGCCGAACGCGCGACCGTTGTAGCCCGCGAGATTGCTGAAGGCCCAGTTGCCGGTGGCGAGCAGCGTCGTCGAGCTCGCGACCGCGAAGGTCACGGGAGCGCCCACGCCGTCGATGCCGGCTATCGTCGCGCCGAGGCTGACAGGCGAACTCGGGCAATACCAGAAGCCGCAGCGCGTCATCGTCGGGCTGTTGAAGTACAGCGCGTTCGAGCCCGTGTCGAGATAGCTCAGCGAGTAGACGGTGCCGTCCGATGTCGTCGTCTTCACATAGCCCGTGCCCGAGTTCGCGCGCAGCACGGTTGCACTGCCGAGCGCGTTGTTCGCCTGCGTGCCGATGCCGAAGATCATCGACCCGGTCAGCCCGGACGCGCCGCTGTCGGCCAGCGCCGGCAAGTCGATGATCACGCCGTTGTTGTCGGTGGCGAAGCCCGCCACCGGGTTGCTGACCTGTTGCGCAAGCGGTTGCATGCTCGCCGTGCAGCCGCTCGCGGGGCACGCGTAGTACCACGGCGTGACTGCCGCCCTGACGCAGGACACGCCGCAATCGGCGCTGAACGGCCCTACGCCGAGGATGCCGTTCGAGCGCAGCGTGGCGGCGCTGTTCATCGCGAGGCCGCTGCCGGCGCCGCGGCCGGCACGGCCGGGTCGGCGATCACCTGGATCGGCAGCGCGGCGGCGATTTCGCCCGCGAGCTTCACGTCGGCGCTGCGCACCGCGCCCCACGTGTAGCCCGTGCCGAACACGGCGCATTCGCCGGCGATGTCGGCCCCCGCGCCGGCTGGCACGGCGGGCAGCGCGAAGCCCGCCGGCAGCGCCGAAGCGAGCAGGCGCAGGCCCTGCGAGCCAGTATCGACCTGGACGTGGTCGACGCTCGCGCAGTCCGCGGTGCCCGGCACGCAGACCGTGACGCTCGTCATCAGCATGTTGCGCGTCGAGGTGGGCGTCGGGCCGACCGTGACGGCCACGACATTGGGCGTGGTCGATTGCGGCACGGTGCCGCTCGTGCCGGTGGTCGACGGCGCGCTTGCGACACCCGGGACGCTGGCGGGTGCCGTGGCGCCGGTGGTCGCGGACGCTGTTCCGGCATCGCCGCCACCGCAAGCCGTGAGCGCGGCGCAAAGCGGGAGGAGTGCGAGGAGGGCGTGGGGGGCGAGGCGCGGAGGGCGGGCTTTCATTGGAGATCCCCGGCGCTCACGCCCGCGGGCAGCGCGGCGGGCAGCCATGCCCGTCCCGCGTAGGCGCGCATATGGCCGCCGGCCGTCTCGACCACGACCTGAGCGCCGTCCACGCGCGCGGCATGCAGGCCGTTGCGGCCTGTGGCGTGAAGCGCCGCGGCGGCGCTGCGCCAGTCGGCTGCGTAACGGCCCAGCAGCGCCTCCACGTTGGGCTGAGCCGGCCCCTGCCACGTGTACGCGAAGACCGTCCCGGTCGCGCTGCCCACATAGGCGTTGATGGTCGTGCCGTTGTCGTCGACGTAACTGACGACGCGGCCGGCGCCGCCACCGACGCTGCGCAGGGCGGCGCCGGCCGGCACGGCTGCGGTGTCGCCGAGCGCGGCGCGGGCCGGCACGGCGGCGGTGAAGCCGAGGCAACTGAGCGCGCAGGCGAAGGCTGCGGCGCGGCCCGCCTGGGTGAGATTGCAAGTTTTCATGACGCTCTCCGGTCCTGCTTTTTATGAATCTTTTTTTTGAGATTTCGAAATGAAATTAGCACCAGGGTCGTTCTTGCGAGCGTCCCGGAGTGGGAGGGCGGCATAGCGCAAAGCAACGTTTTGGCGTGGAGCGGAGTTAATGCATTGATCCAAAAGGAAATTGGCGGCTTTTCAGCAGGTTGGCTGCGCCGGATCGAATGTCGATGAATGTTACGGTGCGGTCGGTTTGGGGAGCCGCGAGCGCGGTTCGGTGCGCGTCGCCGCGGCGGATACCGGGCCTGGATCGCGTGCCACCCCGTGGTTTTTGCACAGCGGGCCGCCGGACCGGTAAAATGTTTGGTTGATCCACGGAAACTGGCCGTGGCGTAGCCGAAGGGATTACCCGAACATGAGTGATTTTCATCAACGTCTTGCCGCACGCGCACTCGCGCTTCTGATGGCGGGCGGGCTGGTCGCCGGCTGCAGCTCGCCGACGCCGGGCAAGATCGATTACCGTAGTGACGCCAAGGCGAAGCAGTCCTCGCTCGCTGTGCCGCCGAACATGCTCGACGAAGCGTCCGACCAGCGCTCGCTCGCGCCGCAGGGCGGCGAAACCTCGCTGTCTTCCCTCAAGCAGACCCAGGCCGCCGCGCCGCAGTCCGACGAGGCCCAGGTGGTTCCGCAGGTGCCGGGCATGCATATCCAGCGTGACGGCACGGAGAGCTGGCTCGTGATCGACAGCCGCACGCCCGACCAGGTCTGGGCGCAAGTGCGCCGCTTCTGGCAGGAACAGGGCTTCCTGCTCGTGGTCGACCAGCGCGACAAGGGCGTGATGGAAACGGACTGGAACGAAACCCATCCGAAGATCAGCGACGGCCTCATCCGCAACACGCTCTCGTGGGCCACTGGCAACTCGTACGTGACCGCCGAGCGTAACAAGTACCGCACGCGCCTCGAAACGTCGCCCACTGGCGGCACCTATGTGTTCATCAGCCAGAAGGGTCTGAGCGAACAGCTCTCGGGCACCAACAACGACACCAGCAAGTGGGTGCCGAAGCCCAACGATCCCGCGCTCGAAGCCGAATACCTCAAGCGCCTCATGATGACGCTCGCGAACGCGAAGCCGGGTGTGCCCGACGCGCAGGTCGCGGCCGAAGCCGACGCCAAGGCCAACAGCAAGGGCACCGACGCGAAGTCGAAGGCTCCGGACGCCGCTGCGGCCGCCATGGCCGCGCAGAACGTCGCAGCCGTGGGCCAGCAATCGGGCAGCGGCTCGTCGAACGCGCAGGGCACTTCGGGCCAGTACACCTCGTCGGAGCTCACGCTCGGCGAGCCGTACGACCGCGCGTGGGTGCGCGTGGGCATCGCGCTCGATCGCGCGAACTTCACGGTGGACGATCGCGACCGCACGAAGGGCATCTACTACGTGCGCTACGTCGATCCGAAGGACCACAGCTCGGACGAGCAGGGCTTCTGGAACCAGATCTTCCACGGCCGCAAGGAAAAGACCGCGAAGCAGTACAAGCTCAACGTGCGCGCCGTGACCGACAACCAGACGCGCGTCGCGATCGTGGACGACAGCGGCCAGATCGACTCGTCGCGCCCGGCGCAGGAGATCATGAGCCTCGTGGTCGACGAACTGCACTAAGCATTGCGCCTGAGCCAGCGTAGTCTGGCTCAAGCCGCAAAAGAAAACCCGCCTGCGCATCGCCGCGCAGGCGGGTTTTTTCATGCCCGCGCGCGAGCCGTACTCAGTGCGGAATCATCCAGGTGAGCACGTTCTGCTGCAGCCACACGAGGATGCCGAGCAGCACCGTCAACAGGATCGAGTGCTTGAAGGTCTTCGCGAACACAATGCCTTCCTGCCCCTTGAGGTCCGTCGTGGCGACGCCCGTCGCGATGTTCTGCGGCGAGATCATCTTGCCCATCACGCCGCCCGACGAGTTGGTCGCGGCCATCAGGATCGGGTTGAGGTTGAGCTGTTTCGCGGCCACCACCTGCAGGTTGCCGAACAGCGCATTGCCCGAGGTGTCGCTGCCTGAGAGGAACACCGCGACCCAGCCGAGGAAGGCCGAAACGAGCGGGAAGAACGCGCCGACCGAAGCCGCCCCGAGACCCAGCGTATAGGTGAGCCCCGAGTAGTTCATGAGGAACGCGAGCCCGACGATGGTCGCGACCGTGAGGATGGCGATGCGCGTCTGCACCCAGGTATCGACGATTGCGACGCCGAAATCGGCGGGCTTCAGGCGCACGACGAACGCGGTGATGATCGCCGCGACGAGAATCGCCGTGCCGGTGGCGAGCGGCTGGAAGTCCCAGATCGCGCCATAGGGCGTGCTGTAGAGCGTGATGTAGACGGCCTTGTCGAGGCCCGGCCACGGCACCTTTACCTCGCCGATCGTGAAGATCTTCGCGACGGTCCAGATGATCACGACAGCCGCGACGATGATCCACGGATACCAGCCCTGCGCGCCCGGCACGGCGCCGCGCGCTTCCTTCGCGCGATCGACCTTGATGGCGAAGCGCGGATCGGACGCGGGCTTCCACACGCGCAGGAACAGGATGGTGAGGATCAGCGAGACGAGCGACGAGAGCACGTCGGTGAGGCTGTAGTTGATGAAGTTGGCGGTGACGAACTGCGTGAGGGCGAAGCTGCCGCCCGAGACGAGCAGCACCGGCCAGATGCGCAGCATGCCGCCCATGCCCGCGTAGATCGCGATGACATAGAACGGCAGCAGCAACGCGAAGAACGGCAACTGGCGGCCGACCATCTGGCCGAGCAGATCGGAGGGCAGGTGCGTGACTGCGCCGAGCACGGTGATCGGCACGCCGAGCGCGCCGAAGGCCACGGGCGCCGTGTTGAAGATGAGCGTGAAGGTCAGGGCCTCGAGTGTCGGGAAGCCGAGCATGATGAGCAGCGAGCTCGTGATGGCGATCGGCGTGCCGAAGCCGGAAATCCCTTCGAACAGCGCGCCGAACGAGAAGCCGACCACGACGAGCACGATGCGCCGGTCGTTGGGCAGATTGTCGAGCAGCCACATGCGAAACGCCGCGAAGCGGCCCGAGCGCAGCGCGATGTTGTAGAGCAGGATCGCCGTGACGACGATCCACATCACCGGCCAGAGCGCGAACACCACGCCCGCGAGCACCGAGCTGATCGCGAGATTGACCGGAAACTGCCAGCCGGCGATCGCAACGATCAGACCGACCACGAGCCCCGCGAGCGAGGCTTGCCATGCGGGCCGCCGCGCCCAGCCGAGCAGGGCGAGCACGGTGAGAATCGGCAGCGCGGCGATCAGAAACGAAAACAGCAGCGAATTTCCGATAGGGGTCAACAGCTGGTGGAACATCACGTCTCCTTTATGCTGGTTCGTTATCGGCGCAGCAGTGGCAGCATGCGCCGGGGCGCGTCGTCGGCTGTGGAGTTCGGTGCCCGGCCAGGCGGCCGAGTTAAGGCGGTGCTTCAATCCCCCGCAAGCCCACTTGGAGGATAGAAAACGACACGGGAGCGTCAAGGAGGGAAAGTACGGTCCGGCACTGTTTTGCGGCGCATTTGGCGGCGTGGCGCGCAGCGTGAGCGTCAGTGATGCCAGTGCCCACCGCCGCCGCCCCAGTAGCCGAAGCCGAACGAGACGGCGGGCGCGCCCCAGCCCCAGCCGTACGCGGGGTAAGGGTAGTACGCGGGATACGCGGCGGGATAAGCGGGATAGGCCGGCCACGCGGGCACGGCGATCGCAACGGGCGGCGAAGGATAGAGCGGCCCTGGATACTGTGAGTCGGGCACCGCGGCCGGAGCCGGGTTCGGCGCCGTTTGCGCGACTACGGTTTCCTGCTGGGTGGCCGCGACGGGCACGGTGCCGTAGTAGTAGGGCGGGTAGCCGTAGGGGGCGTAGTAGTAGCAGCCGGAAAGCGCGGGGAGCGCGCTCGCGGCGGCGATCACAAACACAGACGGACGTTTCATGGCGGGCTCCGCGAGTGGCGAACGGCCGCGCAGGATGATCGCCATCAGGCCCGAGCCGTCTGATCGCTTGAGCTTACGCCGTACGAACGCGCTTTGTGTTGTGCATCGTTAACCGAATATTTCGCGTAGCACGGTGCTGCGATGGCATCGACCCAAGCAAACGCGGCGCAGCCCGTGAGGGTCTGCGCCGCGCATCCTTCCCTGATGCACGCCTGGGATGGCGTGTTGCCTGCCGTGTCGTTTCTGTTCCGTGCCGTCGCTTCGATCGTGCGGCCAGTCGTGCAGCCGCATCGTCGCTTCGTCCTGGCGCTAATGCCTGTTTGCCACTTACTTGCCAACCTGATTGCCGATCACGCCACCCACCGCTGCGCCGCCCACGGTGGAGAGCGCATTGCCGCCGATCGCCGCGCCGGCCACGCCGCCCACGCCCGCGCCAATCACCGTATCGCGGTCGCGTCTCGACATGTTGTCGCAAGCGCCAAGACTGCCCAGCACGGCGACGAGTGTCGTCACCGTGAGTAGCGTACGTGCACGTTTGAGCGTATTCATTGTTCGACTCCCCACGCATGATGCGTTCGAGTGGGCGGTCCGACGTGCGCTGGCGCGCACGCCACACCTTCGATACCCCCATCCTAGCCACGCGACCCGTATCCGGGTGTGTGCGCTTGTCAGAGAGTTGTGGGAGTCGTTAGAAAATGTTTCGGCGGACGGCGAGCGCCCGCCGGGGCGTAGTGAGCCCTGAGTCGGCCCGAAGTCAGCGCTTACTGGCGCTGATAGATTTCGGCGCCTTGCTTGATGAACTCGACCGCCTTCACTTCCATGCCCTTCTTGAGGGCCTCGTCGTCGCTCACGCCTTGCTTGGCCGCGAAGTCGCGCACGTCCTGGGTGATCTTCATCGAGCAGAAGTGCGGGCCGCACATCGAGCAGAAGTGCGCGACCTTGGCCGAGTCCTTGGGCAGCGTTTCGTCGTGGAACTCGCGCGCCTTGTCCGGGTCGAGGCCGAGGTTGAACTGGTCTTCCCAGCGGAACTCGAAGCGCGCCTTCGACAAAGCGTTGTCGCGCACCTGTGCGCCCGGATGACCCTTCGCGAGATCGGCCGCATGTGCCGCGAGCTTGTACGTGATGATGCCTTCCTTCACGTCGTCCTTGTTCGGCAGGCCCAGGTGTTCCTTCGGCGTGACATAGCAGAGCATGGCCGTGCCGAACCAGCCGATCATCGCGGCGCCAATGCCCGAGGTGATGTGGTCGTAGCCCGGCGCGATGTCGGTGGTGAGCGGCCCGAGCGTGTAGAAGGGCGCTTCCTTGCACCAGTCGAGCTGGAGATCCATGTTCTCCTTGATGAGCTGCATCGGCACGTGGCCGGGGCCCTCGATCATCACCTGCACGTCGTGCTTCCACGCGATCTGCGTGAGTTCGCCAAGCGTCTTCAGTTCGCCGAGCTGCGCTTCGTCATTGGCGTCGTAGATCGAGCCGGGACGCAGCCCGTCGCCGAGCGAGAAGCTCACGTCGTAGGCCTTCATGATTTCGCAGATCTCTTCGAAATGCTCGTAAATGAAGGACTCCTTGTGATGCGCGAGGCACCACTTGGCCATGATCGAGCCGCCGCGCGAGACGATGCCCGTCATGCGGTTCGCGGTGAGCGGCACGTACTGCAGGCGCACGCCCGCGTGGATCGTGAAGTAGTCCACGCCCTGCTCGGCCTGCTCGATGAGCGTGTCGCGGAACATTTCCCACGTGAGATCTTCGGCCTTGCCGTTGACCTTTTCGAGCGCCTGGTAGATCGGCACCGTGCCGATCGGCACCGGCGAGTTGCGGATGATCCACTCGCGCGTTTCGTGAATGTGCTTGCCGGTCGAGAGGTCCATGACCGTGTCGCCGCCCCAGCGGATCGCCCAGGTCATCTTGTCGACTTCTTCGCCGATCGACGAGGTGACCGCCGAATTGCCGATGTTCGCGTTGATCTTCACGAGGAAGTTGCGGCCGATGATCATCGGCTCGCTTTCCGGGTGGTTGATGTTCGCGGGAATGATCGCGCGGCCGCGCGCGATTTCGTCGCGCACGAACTCGGGCGTGATTTCCTTGAGCGCGTTCTCGCCGAAGGCGGCTGCGCCGAACGCCTGGCCCGGATGCTGGCGGCCCATCATCGCGGCGAGCTTCGCGCCGTTCGGGCCGCTGGCCTTGAGGCTTTCCAGATACTCGGCGCGGCGCTGGTTCTCGCGAATCGCGATGTATTCCATCTCCGGCGTGATGATGCCCTGACGCGCGTAGTGCATCTGCGTGACGTTCTTGCCGGCCGTCGCGCGGCGCGGCGTGCGGTGCAGGCCGGGGAAGCGCAGCTCGGCCGTCGCGGGGTCGGCGGCGCGCTCGCGGCCGTACTCGGAGGAGAGGCCCGGCAGCGCTTCGGTGTCGCCGCGCTTCTCGATCCAGCCCTGACGCAGCGCGGGCAGGCCCGCGCGAATGTCGATCTTCGCTTCAGGGTCGGTGTATGGACCCGAGGTGTCGTAGACGTAGATCGGCGGATTCTTCTCGCCGCCGAAGCCCGTGGGCGTATCCGCCTGCGTGATCTCGCGCATCGGCACGCGGATATCGGGCTGCGAACCGGTCACGTAGATCTTGCGGGAATTGGGCAGCGGCGCGATCGCGGCTTCGTCGACGTGCGCGTTGGCGGAAATGAACTTGGGATTCGCGTTCATGCGTCTCTCTCTCCATGCAAAGCAAAGTGGGAACAGCGGCTTAGCAGGAGACGAGACGGAACGTGGACGGACTTCGCTGTGATGAGGTGAGGCGTTGAGCGATGTTGCGAAGTCCGGACGCTTCCCTGCGCTGGCATTATCCAGATCAGGTTCAAAGGGTATTTCTCACCCGCGCAATACGCTGCACGACTTTCGTTCGATGCGGCGCATGACGCAGGACCCCCGCGTAAGCAAGGCCAAACGATACACCGCGCTGCGACGATCTGGCAAGTGCCATCTCGCGTGCGATGTGCCAGGCGCGGTGTGGCGCGGTGTTTCGTGCCGGCGGATCTTACAGCGTGAAATCCTGCGAGGCTTCCGGCTGAAACAGGATGCGTTCGATCTTCAGCGTTTCGACGGCGCCGCCCGGCGTCGTGAAGCGCACGGCGTTGCCGCGCTTCGCGCCGAGGAGCGCGAGACCCGCGGGTGAGAACACGTTCAGGCGCCCGGCGTCGACGTTCGCCTCATGCGGATAGACGACGGTGTACGTGAGGGAGGCGCCGTTGCGCTCATCGACGAGCGTGACCTGCGAGTTCATCGTCACGACGTTGGCGGCCATGTCGCGCGCTTCCACGATTACGGCGTGTTCGAGCAGCTCGTCGAGCATGGCCTGGCGCGCGGGGGCGGCGCCGGGTTCGGCGGCGCATCTTTCGAGGCGGGCAACATCGAGTTCGGTGAAGTAACGGATTTTCTTCGACATGGCAGTTTTCCTTGCGATCCAGAAAAGATTCGAGGTAACGGCGAGGGCCGGCGGGCGAAATCGCGCAATCGGGCGCGGGCCGCAGCGGGGCATAACGGGGCGTAACGGATCGGCCCGGAGCCCGACCGAACGGCTCCGATGGATTGGGGGAGACGGGTTCAGTGCGGGCGCCGGGCGGCGCAGAGCGGGGCGGAAAGGGGCGGCAGGGTGCGCGCTCGGGTGTCGAGAGGCCACGGCGCCGTTCGCTCGCGCCTTGCGCGTGCACGCGCTGGCGCGCCGCGCAAACGGTGCGGCGGCAAGGCGAATACGGGACGCGAAACGAGCGAAAGCATGGCGAGCGACGTGTACGAAACCTGATTAATGAAAGTTAAACGAAAGGTTGTCTCATGCTAGCACGATCCAACCGGCGTGGCGTGACCGGGTCGGCGAACGTCGATATGGTGCGCGATCGGCCGTGCTGGCTTGCGCCGCTGCCACTGTGACGCGCACGCAACGAATCGCCGCGCATAAAGCATCCTGAAAGCATCCGCAACGCCCGGCGTTGTTGCATAATGCGCTTCGCCCGTCCCGGGTGTCCTTCGTACTCCGTCTTTTTTTCGCGTTCTTGCGCATCTGCACCATGCCGTCGAGCTTCACCCGTCCCGCCACCTTGCTGCCGGGGCGCCCGCGGTCCTGCCTTTCACCTGCCGCGGTGAAATGACGATGCCTCCCCGTTTGCCTTTCCACGTGAACACTCAATCTTTATTCGCCGGGGCCCGACAGGTTGCAGCCGCGCTATGGCGTTTCGTGCGCGCCGTACGGCTGCCGCAATCGCGCACCGGACGCGTCGCGCTCTCGCTCGCCGTCGTCTACTTCGTCTGGGGCTCGACGTATCTCGGCGTGAAGGTCGCGCTCGATTCGTTCCCGCCGCTCCTGCTCTCCGGCTTGCGTAATCTGCTCGCCGGGATCGGCCTGTTCGTCTTCGCCATGCGCCGGCGGCCCGTCATGCCTACGCTGCTCGAAGTGCGCAACGCGGGCGTGGTGGGCACGCTGCTCGTGGGCCTGTCGAGCGGCATGCTCGCCTACGGCATGCGTACGGTGGGCACCGGCAAGGCGGCCGTGATGGTCGCCACGGTGCCGCTGTTCGCGACTGTGATCTCGGCGGTCACCGGGCGGCGCGTGGCGAAGGCCGAATGGGCCGCGGTCGCGCTCGGCCTCGTCGGCATTGCCATCCTTAGCCACGGCGGGGCCGCGTCCGGCTCGGCGGGCGGCAGTCTCGCGATTCTGTGCGGCGCGCTCTTCTGGGCAATCGGTGCGCATCTGGCAGGCAAGCTCACGTTGCCGACCGATCTCTTCCTGGCGACGGCGCTGCAGATCGGCCTCGGCGGCGCCATTTCGACGGCGGTCGCGTGGATCAGCGGCGAACGCATGGGCGAGCTGCATTTCCTGCCGCTCCTCGCGTTCCTCTACCTGCTTTTCATCGGCACGATGGCGGCCTATGTCGCGTATGGCTACCTGATCCGCCATACCAGCCCGCTCGTCGCGAGTAGCTGCATGTACGTGAATCCCGTCGTGGCCGTCGCGCTCGGCGCGCTGCTGCTCGGCGAGCCGGTCACGAGTGCAACCGTCGTCGCGACCGTGCTGATTCTCGGCAGCGTGGGTTTGTCGTTCCTGTTCGACGACCGCCGCCGCACGTCCTGAGTTCAACCTGACTTCGCGACGCGTTTCGCATCATCGCGTTGCGTTGCGCGCGCGGCCGCTGCGCACCTGAGGCGCACAGCGGCCGCGACTTCATCGTTCACCGGTGACCGGCAGCCTTTCGGGCGTTAGCCGTCATCCCGGCGCCTTTACCGTCTGCCAGACACTATTTCGCCTTTTCCGCGGAGTTCGTGAGGGCGTGGCCGCCTGCGGAAACGTCCTCGCCGGCACCCGCCATCGTGTTGCAGGCCGAGAGCGCTGCCACAGAAGCGGTAACGAGAAAGAGGGCAATCAGGCGTTTCATGAGGAAGTCCTCCACGGTGTCAAAGGAGACGACTCACCAGCATGTCGCGTGCCCGGTCATTTGTGCCGCCATGCGTCGGCGTGCACGCATGCGTCGGGTCCGCTGCTTGCGCTAGCGCCGATGCAGGCGCGACATAGCGCAGCGCATCCGCCCACAAGGAGGACTACGCCATGCTTCACTACGCCATCGTGTTTTTCATCATCGCGATCATCGCCGCCGTGTTCGGCTTCACGGGCATCGCTGCGGGCGCGGCCGAAATCGCCAAGATCCTGTTCTACATCTTCCTCGTGGTCTTCGTCGTCACGCTGCTGCTAGGCGTGATGCACCGATGATGCGCGCCATGCGAAGCCAACCCCACTCATGCATGCCATGTTCGAAGGAGAGTCAGATGTCGAAGACACACGCCTCGTTTGAGTTCGATCTCAAGCGCGTGCGCGATGAGGCGCGCCGCAATCTCGATCAGGGTCCGGTCACGCCGGATTACCCCGCGAATCGCCAGACCGTGCTCAAGCTGCTCAACGATTCGCTCGCCACGGAGCTCGTGTGCGTGCTGCGCTACAAGCGGCACCATTTCATGGCGAAGGGCATCGAGTCCGAGTCGGTGGCCGCCGAGTTTCTCCAGCACGCGACCGAGGAGCAGCAGCACGCCGACATGCTCGCGGCCCGCATCGTGCAGCTCGGCGGCGAGCCCGACTTCTCGCCGGCAACGCTGGTCGAGCGCTCGCACTCGGAATACAAGGAAGGATCCGACCTGAAGGACATGATCCGCGAGAATCTGGTTGCGGAGCGCATCGCCATCGAGAGCTATCGCGCGATCATCAACTATCTCGGCCACGACGACACCACCACGCGGCGCATCTTCGAGCAGATCCTCGCGACGGAGGAAGAGCATGCCGACGATATGACGGACTTGCTGTTCCGCAAATCGCGCTTGCCGCTAGCGCTCAGGAAGAGGTCTGCGCGCCCGCGCCCATGCGCGGGCGCGTCGCATGGTGAATCCAGCCGGCGAGCGCCGTGAATGCGATGCCCGCCGCGCACACGCCGATCCAGCCGAATGCGTGCCAGGCGGTCACGCCCACGGCGGAACCGGTCGCGCCGCCAATGAAGTAGCAGACCATGAACACCGTGTTCACGCGGCTGCGCGCCTCGGGGCGCAGCGCGTAGATGCGCGACTGATTCGAGATCTGCGCGGCCTGCACGCCCACGTCGAGCACGATCACGCCGACCACGAGGCCGATCAGGCTCGTGCCGGAGAACGCGAAGATCACGAACGCGAGCGCCATCAGCACGATCGACATCGTGATGACCGCGCGCGGCCCGCGCTTGTCGGCGGAGCGGCCCGCCATCGGCGCGGCCAGCGCGCCCGCCGCGCCGACGATGCCGAACAGGCCCGCCGCCTGCGGCCCGAGATGGAACGGCTCGCCCGCGAGCAGCAGCGTGAGGACGGGCCAGAAGAGGCTGAACGCTGCGAAGAGGCACGCGCCGGTCGCCGATGCTTCACGCAGGCCGGGCAGCTCCAGCACGAGATGCCACATCGAGCCGAGCAGCTTGCCGTAGCCGAGCTTCGAGGTCGGCTGGCTCTTCGGCAGCTTCTTCACGATCACGAGCGCGAGCACGAGCAGCGCGACGATCGACGCCCCGAACACCGCGCGCCAGCCGAAGTACTGGCCGACGAAACCGGCCGCCGTACGCGCGAGCAGGATGCCGAGCAAGAGGCCGCTCATGACCGTGCCCACCGCGTGGCCGCGCGCCTCGGGCGGTGCGAGTTCCGCGGAAAACGGCACGGCCTGCTGCGCGATGGTGGCGAGAATGCCGATCGCGAGGCTCGCGCCGACCAGCACGGCAAGCGAAGGCGCGGTGGCCGCGACGAGCAGCGCGGCGCACAGGCCGGCGGTTTGCAGCAGGATGATGCGGCGGCGGTCGTAGCGGTCGCCGAGTGGCGCGAGCAGCAGCATGCCGGCTGCGTAGCCGAGCTGGGTGCCGGCCGGCACGGCGCCGATCCACGCGGCGCCGGACGGGAAGCTCTGGCGGAAATCGTCGAGCAGCGGCTGGTTGAAATAGATGTTCGCGACCGTGACGCCCGCGATGGTCGCGAGCAGGAGCAGCAGGCCGCGCAGAGACTGGCCTGCGCCAGCGTTTGCGGAATCAGGTGTGGACATGTGCGATGCGGGCGGCGCCCGGTGATACGAAAGGCAGGCTTCGAGCGTGCCGATCATACCGGAGCGCGCACAATCGCGCTGGCGGCCCGGGAGCGCGCCGCCAGTCGCGCTTTCAGGCAATCAGCTCGCCCGAGGGCTCGTAGAACGGATACGGGCCGTCGAAAGTATCGACATAGCCATGGTGCGTGACGATCCCGCCCTGCGGATCGTAGCGATGCAGCGCGAAGGCGGGCGGCTCCAGCGTGAAGGTGGAGGGCGCGTCGGGCGCGAGGTCGAGTGTGACCTGGTGGGCCGGCGCGGGCACCGCCGCAGCGATCGTGCCGCCGAAGCGCACGAACATGGGCCGGTGCACGTGACCGCACAGCACGCGCTCGACGTTGGGATGCTGCGACACGAGCGCTTCGAGTGCCTGCGCGGCACTGTCGTCGAGCCGGATCGCATCCATATGGCCGATGCCGCAGTCGAACGGCGGGTGATGGAGCGCGACGACCACGGGCTTGCCGCGCGCCGCGTCGAGTTGCTGCGCGAGCCACGCGAGGCGCGCCGCGCAGAGTGTGCCAGCGCTTTGCCCCGGCTGCATCGAATCGAGGGCGATCACGCGCAGCGCGCCGAGGTCAACGGCGTACTGAATGAACTCGCCGCATTCGCGCAGTTCGGGCCGATCAGCGAATACTTCGCGCAGCGGCTCGCGCGCGTCGTGGTTGCCGATCAGGAGCCAGTACGGAATCTCGAGCGTGTCGAGCAGCGTTTTGAGGTGCCGGTATTCCTCGACCGAGCCTTGGTCGACGAGGTCGCCGGTCATGAGCACGGCGTCGGGGCGCGGCGTGAGCGCGTTCAACCGCGCGATGGTACGCGCGAGGCTAGCGGCCGTATCGACGCGGCGATAGGCGAGCGCGCCCGGTGGCTTGATGTGCAGGTCGCTGATCTGGGCGAGCAGCATGGTAGTCCTCATTGAGTAAAAGTTACGCGAGCGCGATGAGCGCTTCAGGGGCGATCGAAATGCCGACCGGCGTGCCGCGCGCCAGCTCGACGCGGCCCGCCACGTCGACGAGCAGGGCATCGGGCGCCGCGCCGCCGATCGTGAGACGCGTGCGCTCGCCGAGAAAGGTCGCCTGCTCGATCACGCCGCGCAGTTGCGCGCCGACGGGGTCGGCGAGCGTGGCGTCTTCGGGGCGGAAATACAGTTCGGCGGCGCCGCTGGTCTGGGACGCGCTGGCCGGCACGGCGCCGCCGCTCGTGCGCAGCATGCCACCTTGCCATTCTCCGGCGATCCGGTTGAGCGTGCCGACGAACTGCGCGACCGCACGGCTCGCCGGCTGGAAGTAGATCTCGCGCGGCGTGCCGATCTGCTCGATGCGGCCCGCGCCCATCACGACGATGCGGTCGCCCAGCTCCATCGCCTCGGCCTGATCGTGCGTGACGTAGACCGTCGTCACGCCCAGCTCACGCAACAGCAGGTTCATCTCGCTGCGCAAGGTGTCGCGCAGGCGCGCATCGAGCGCGGTGAGCGGCTCGTCCAGCAGCAATACACGCGGGCGCGGCGCGAGCGCGCGTGCGAGCGCCACGCGCTGGCGCTGGCCGCCCGAAAGCTGGTTGATCGGCTTGGCCGCGTGCGCTTCGAGACGCATCATCGCGAGCAGCTCGTCGACGCGTGCGCGCACATCGGCGGCGGGAACGCGCTGGATCTTCAGGCCATAGCCGATGTTGCCGCGCACGTCGAGGTTCGGAAAGAGCGCGTAGTTCTGGAACACCATGCCGACCTTGCGCCGCTCGATGGGCTGCGCGGTCACGTCTTCGTCGCCAAAGGCCACGCGGCCGCCGGCGTCGGGCGTTTCCAGACCCGCGATCATGCGCAGCGTGGTGGTCTTGCCGCAGCCCGAAGGGCCGAGCAGCACGAGCGTCTCGCCTGCGCCGATCGCGAGATCGAGCGGCTCGAGCACGCGCGTGCCGCGAAACGTCTTCGCGCAGCGCGTGAGTGTGATCGGGATCGGTTCGAGTTTCATTCGGAATCCTTGTTGTTATTTTGCTGGCCTGCGAGGCGCTGCTTGCCAGAGGGCTTTCCCGAGGAGCCGGGCACGTCCACGCCGAGCCATTGCATCGCCACGAGCAGCGGCATCGTCATGACGAAGAAGAGGATCGTGTAGGCGCTGCCCACTTCGATGCGCAGCGACGCGTAAGTGTCCGCGAGGCCGACTGGCAGCGTTTTGGTGTCGGGCGTGTGCAGCATCCACGTGAGGTTGAATTCGCCGATCGAAAGCGTGAGCACCGCGAGCGCGCCCGCCACGATGCCGGGCCGCGCGTTGGGCAGCACGATGGTCGTGAAGCGTTGCCAGAAGCTCGCGCCGAGGCTGGCCGCGCCTTCTTCGAGCGTGCGCAGGTCCGCCGACGCGCACACGGCCGCCACGGGCCGCACCATGAACGGCAGGGTGAACACCACGTGGCCGACCACGATGAACGCCGCGCTCATGCGAAACGTGCTGAAGCCGCCGTACACCACGAGCAGGGCGAGCGCCGAAGCAAGGCCGGGCAGGGCCACGGGCAGCACCAGCAATTCCTCGATCAGGCGCGACAGGCGCGTGCGGCTGCGCGCGAGCGCATAGCCCGCGGGCACGCCGGTCACGAGCGTGATGACGAGCGTGGCGGCCGCCACTTCGAGCGAGAGAAAGACACTCGCGTGATACTGCGTCCAGACCTGGTCGAGCCAGCGCAGCGTGAGACCGCTCGCCACGCCGCGAAAATAGTTGACGGTCAGGCCCGCGAGGATCGACATCACCACGGGCACGATGAGAAACGCGCAGGTGGCGAGCGTGACGAGCCATTGCGCGCACGCAATCCAGGCGCGCGCCGAGGGCGCCAGGCGCCGCCGCGCGGCGGGCGGCTGGCCAGGCGCTTCGTGCATGTCTTGCGCAGCCGTTGCGGCGGGGTTGACGACCGAATTCATTCTGGAGTCCTCGAAAACCACCGCGTGCTCATGCCGTGGCCGCGACGGCCGCGCCCGTCACGCTGCGCGCGAGCGTGAGCACCGCCCACGTGACGAGTCCGAGCACGATCGAGAGGCCGGCCGCCGTGACCATGTTGGCGTTGAGCGTGAACTCGGTATAGATCGTCATCGGCAGGACGTCGATGTCGGTGGCGAGCGTGAAGGCCGTGCCGAACGCGCCCATCGCGGTCGCGAAGCAGATTGCTCCAGCGGCGACGAGGCCGGGCGCGAGCGCGGGCAGGATCACGTCGCAGAGCACGCGCCACGACGACGCGCCAAGCGATCGCGCAGCTTCTTCGAGCGAGCCGTCGAGCTGGCTTGCGCAGGCCATCACGGTCACGATCACGCGCGGGATCGAAAAGTACAGATAGCCCACGAAGAGTCCCGCCATCGAGTACGCGAACACCCAGCGTTCGCCGGTGAGCCGCAGCGAAAGCGCGCCGATGAGCCCCTGGCGGCCGGCGAGCATGATCACCATGAAGCCGACCACTACGCCGGGAAACGCCAGCGGAAACGTGAGCAGCGCGACGAGTGCGCGGCGCCCCGCAAACGTGCGCCGTGCGAGCAGAAGGCCGCAGATCGTCGAGATCACGAGCGTTGCCGCGGTCACCGCGGCGGAGAGCGCGATGGTCGCGCCAAGGCTCCTCATATAACGTCCATTCGTCAGCAGTGCGCGATAAGTCTCGACGAAGTGGCCGTCGGCGCTCACCTGCACGAGCGCGATCATCGGCAGCAGCCAGAAGGCGAGGAACACTGCGAGCGCGGGCGCGATGAGCGCCACACGCCAGCGCAGCGGAAAAGTGAGGTCATGCATGGAAGTGGTCGGCTTGGGTCTCAGTGCATGATCTGCAGATAGCGCTCGCCGAATGCCTGCTGCTGTGCCGCCATCTTCGCGAAGTCCACCGGTTTTGCGCGCGCATAGTCGCTCGCGGGCAGGAACTTCGCAGCCGCTTCCGGCGAGAGCGCGCTCGCGCGCACCGGGCGCAGGTAGGCATTGGCCCAGAGCTTCTGGCCTTCGTCGGAGAGCACGAAGTCGAGTACCTTCTTGCCGTTCGCTTCGTGCGGGCCGTTCTTCACGAGGCTCATCACGTAGGGCACCGAAATCGTGCCTTCCTTCGGGATCACGAACTCGACGTTCGCGTGGTCCTTGTACCTGGCGCGGTAGGCGTCGAAGTCGTAGTCGAGCAGGATCGGAATCTCGCCCGAAAGCACGCGCGCGTAGGCGGTTTGCTTCGGCACGATCGGCTGGTTGGCCTTGAGCTTGCCGAACCATTCGAAAGCGGGCTGGAAGTTGTCGAGCGTGCCGCCCAACGCGAGATTCACGGCCACCGCGCCTGCATAACCCACGAAGGCGCTCGACGGATCGAGGTAGCCGACCATGCCCTTGTACTCGGGCTTGAGGAGATCGGCCCACGAACGCGGCACCGGCTTGCCTTCGAGCGCGTCCTTGTTGACGAAGAAGCCGAGCGTGCCCGAATGGATGGCGAACCAGTAGCCTTGCGGGTCCTTGAGGTCGGCGGGAATGTCGTTCCAGTGCGCCGGCTTGTACGGCGTGATCACGCCCTTGTCCTTCGCCTGGAACGCGGAAGACACACCGAGGTAGACGACGTCGGCGACCGGGCTCTTCTGCTCGGCCATCAGTTGTGCGATGGATTGGCCGGAGTTTTTGTTGTCGAACGGCACGCGAATGCCGGTCTCTTTCTGGATCGCCTGGATCTGGCTCGCCCAGTCGGCCCATTCGGGCGGGCAGTTGTAGCAGATGGCGGTTTGATCGGCCTGTGCGGCAAGTGGCGCGGCAAGACCGGCTACGAGGGCGGCGGCGCTCGCGGCGAGCGGCAGCGTACGGGAGAAGCGGGGCAAGCGGGTCAGGCGCCACACGGGCGCGGCTAGCGTGCGCAGGACGGCGCGCACGGGCGCAAGCGAAAGCGGGCCGGCAAAGGCGAATCGGCTGGTCACGGCAGGTCTCCAGGTCGGTTGCGAGAGCGTTCTGGTGGATGAGGGCCGCGTGCGTGCACGGCCCGGATTGTCTGGTTGGTTTGGTTTGATCTTCAGACGCGCGATGGACTCACGAGCGCGCGCCGCCGAGTTCGAGGTCGCGGTCGATCGGGCTCCCACGTGCGCCGAGCGGCGCGTGCGCGATCGCTGCGATGGTGCCGCCCGTGCGCAAGGTGTGCGCCAGCGTATTGGCGAGCGGCCCCGCGTACTGGCCGCCGATGCGCGCCATCAGGCATTGCCACGCTTCGCAGCCGATGTCGCGATTCGGCGTGCCGATGCTCGCGAGCGGCGGCGCGAGCAGTTCGCTCATCGCGAGGCCGTCGAAGCCGAGAATCGACATGTCCTGCGGCACGCGCAGGCGGGCGCGGCGCAGTCCGCGCATCACGACCATGGCCAGCAGGTCGTTACTGCAGAAGAGGGCCGTGGGGCGCGCGGGCCCGCTCGTCAGATGCGCGAGCACCGAAGGCGCGAGCTCTTGCGCGTTGAAATCGACTTCGAGGGCCGGCGCCGGCGTGAGGCCGGCTTGCTGCATCGCGAGGGCATAGCCGGCATGGCGCTGGCGCGCGCGGTCGGAGGCGGCCAGCGTGCCGGCCAGCATGAGGATGCGGCGATGACCGTGCGCGATGAGCATGCGCACGCCGTCGCAGGCGGCCTGGTGGTTGTCCACCGACACCGACGGGCGGCGCTTCGTGTCGTTGTGCATCAGCACGTAGAGCGGGCCGTCCGCGTCGAGTTCGTCGAGCAGCGGGTGGGTGTCGGCGTCGGCGACGGTCAGGATCAGACCTTCGACACGTTGCGCACGCAACGTCTCGATCGCATGACGCTCGCGTTCCGCGTCGTACTGCGTGGTCATCAGCATGAGGCGAAAGCCCTGCGCCGCGGCCAGTTCGTCGATGCCCTGCAGGCACTCCGCGAACACCGGATTGGCGAGGGTGGGCAGCACCACGCCGATCAGACGCGTGCGCTCGCCGCGCAACTGGCGGCCGAGCGGGTTCGGGCGGAACTTCAGCGCGTCGATCGCTTCGCGCACTCGCGCGAGCGTGATGGGGTTGACGGTGTGAGGCGCGTTGATTGCGCGCGACACGGTGGCGATCGAGAATCCGGCGTGTGCGGCGACATCCTTGATGGTTGGCGTCATGCGAGCGGCCCCGGCGTCGTATGTAAACGTTTTCGATGGGGCCGATTATGAAAAACGCGTATGACCGGCAGATGACGGCTGCCGTCCCCCGTCGCGCCTTTGGGACGCGCGCCGGGCAATGGTAGAATCGCGTCCGCCCTGCCGGGGTGATGAAATTGGTAAACATAGCGGACTTAAGAAACGATTGAGTGCCCGACCGGAAACGGCCGGTGCAGAACCCCTCAAATTCGGCGAACCCCCTGGGCCTGGAAGCGCGTTGCGCGCGAGGCGCCGAGGCAACGCCGAGCCAAGCCGGCTGCCGCGCAAAGCGGCGATCAGGAAGGTGTAGAGACTAGACGGGGGGCGCCTAAGGCCAGGCGCGGCGTGAGATACGCTGCGCTGGGCGACGGCGAAGGCATAGTCCAGCGCACGAACGCGCGTCCAGGCGGGACGCGAGGCGTCGAAAGACGTGGTGTGACGAAAATCCGCCGCCTAACGGCTTGCCGGTTCGAGTCCGGTCCCCGGCACCAGATGTTGTTCCAGTGAATTGCACTGGATTCCGAGAACCCGCGATGGCTTGACGCTTCGCGGGTTTTTTATTGGCATGGCTAAATCCGTGCGGGGCGCACAAAGAGATCTGGCTACGGCGGAGGGAAAAACAGGAGAGGGCGGGAAAAACCCGCAGCAGCCGCGCAGAATGGCGGCGCGAGGATCGGTCGGGCGCTGCGCCGCAACAAGGCGCTTGCGCACTCAACGATTACCGATCTTCCCCGTCAGCGGATTGATCAGCCTTGCGAATCCGAACAATGCCGCGATGCCAAACGGGCAGGCGATGAAGAATGCGGTCAACATGTGACTCGGCCCTAAACGTAACAAAATGTATCGTCAGTTTAGCGCTGTCATGCGTTTTGAGTATCAGGGTGAACGACAACAAACTATTGCGCTATCGCGAGCAATTTCGTCTGCAACAGCGCGCTAACGGGCTGCAACGCCCGTTTGGCGCGGATGAGCGAGAAGACAGTGCGGCCCCCATCAGATGCAGTCGAAGATGACTTCTACTGTCTGGGACGTCACGCCGCGCAGGCCTTCGCTGTGGATCTCGACCGTGTGCAACTGCTTCTTCTGTTTCTCGCAGTAGTCTTCGGCTTCGCTGAGCCCGGCTGCGCGCACGTGGTTCCACGAAACCAGATCCCAGCGCGCGCGGCTCGTGACGGTGAGATGGCCATCCTGTCTCGAATTGACGGCCGTCACCGATGTGCACGCCGCCAGCATGCTGACTCCAAACAACAGGATGCAACCTTTCATAGATTCTCCGTGGTCCGCGAGCATTCTCGCCGCCAACCCGGGGCATTGGCAACCCGCGTCGGTGCGCCTTGGCGCTGGCGTCGTCGCGCGGGAGCGACCGAACCGCGCCAGCGCGGGTATCGATTTCGGGGAGTGTGGCGGCGAACTTCGCCCACCTGGCGGCCACGGGCGAGCCGGTTTCCAGCAGGCAGCGCGTGAATATTCCGGGACAGGCGCCCGGGGCGACGCCCGAGTGTGACGCGCGGCGAGGCGTTCACTTCTGGCGGGTAATCGGGGCGGCCGCGGCCAAGGTGGTCCGCGGCGGCGGGCGTGTAGCCCGGTGCAGCCGGATGATGTACGGCGTTGCGCGGGCTCGTCACGACCGCGCACCGGCGGTGGCGCCGCAAGCGAGCCTGGTAATATGCGCCGCGCCGTTGAACGGCGTCCGCGCCGCGCAACGCGCCAGGGCGGTCGCGGCGCGCAGGGCGCTCAGTCGTGGGCGATCAGGTCGCCGACTTGACCCTGGCCCGAAACGAGACAGGAAGAGAGGAAGTTTTCGCTCTGGGCGCTCGCGCCGCGTTCGCCGAAACCGCGCACGAGTGCTTCGGCCTTGACGAGTGCGGAGCCCTGGGCACAGGTAAGCGAGCCAGCCTCGTGAGCCTGCACACGTGTCATGGCACGATTCGCGAGGAGGAGTGCGAGGACGATGACAACACCAACATTGAATGCCTGTCTCATGATTTCGTCTCCTTGTGCATTGAGACTATCTCAGCCGTTCGGCGTCCGAATCCAGGAGTTTCCCGGCGATGCACTGCAGCACATGTGGCGCGCAAAAGCCCGCTTTCATGCGGTCTGCGTAATGCTTCGGCATCCTTCGCTTGCACCGCGCGCACCGCTGCGCCTTGAGCAGCGCGGCACGGTAAAAAAGCGCCGGTACGCAGGGCGGGGCGCTGCGTCGCAACAATGCCGCGCCGCGTCAGATTCGACGTCTGCTAACAAATGTAGCCCCGTTGTGCGGCGAGCCCGACGTGGCACATCGACACGGTGTGTTTTTGCACAACGCGCCGCGTCGGCATGACGTCGATCCGGGTGGGCTCAACGTGTCTTGAAATGCGATGGGGCTTCCTGCAAGATCGACGTCCGATCCCTTTTTTCTGTGCGAGGTGAACCCATGCAGTTGATCGGCATGATGGACTCCCCCTATGTGCGTCGCGTCGCGATTTCGCTCCATGTGCTCGGGCTCGAGTTCGAGCACCGCAGCATTTCGGTATTTCGGCAGTACGACGAATTTGCCCAGATCAATCCCGTCGTGAAGGCGCCGACCTTCATTGACGACGACGGCACCCAGTTGATCGACTCGACGCTGATCCTCGACTACCTGGACCGCAAAGTGCCCGCCGCGCGGCGGCTGATGCCGGAGGAGACGCAGGAGCGGACCTTCGCGCTGCGCGTGAACGGCTTCGCGCTCGCGGCCATGGAAAAGACGGTGCAGCAGGTCTATGAGCGCCAGCTGCGCCCCGCCGAGCGCCAGCACGAGCCGTGGTTCGAGCGCGTGAACGCCCAGATGCATGCCGCCTGGGCGGTGCTCGACCAGCTCGTCGCGGGCCGCGACGGCTGGCTGTGCGCGGGCCGCATCACGCAGGCCGACATCACCGCGGCAGTTGCGTGGCGTTTCAACCAGTACATGCTGCCTGGCTGCGCTGATCCCGCCCGATATCCGGCGATCGCCGCGCTTTCTGCGCGCGCCGAGACGCTGCCGGAATTCGTCGCGACGCCCCTCGACTGAAGCGCTTCCGCGCGGCCAGCATTCGTGCAAAGCACCGTGTGGCGCGGTCGCGCGCGATACCCGGCGGGCACGGCGGGCGCGCCGCCGCGCCCTCTGCCTCCGCATCCGGGTCGATTGTTTGCAATTTTCGACAAGTGACTTCGCGGGCGGCCCATTTATCCGCGCACGCTGCATTCCTAGAATGACAACCATCGAATGACCTTGCGTCAGGAGGACGCGGGGCATGCAGCGGGAGCGGTCATGAAATCCTTTATCGAACGACAGTTATATCAGCCAGCATTGGTCCTGCCGATGGTGGACCTGATGCAGTTGATGGTGTCGCACGACTTCAACATGGGGCAAGTCGGACTGATGATGGCGACGCGCGGCGCGCGCGCCGCATTCCTGCGCTCGCGCGAACTCTGGAACGCGGGCCACGGAGAATCTGCGGCCACCGATTGCGTGCACTGATTGTGTGCTGATTGCACGCGCACTGAGCTTCCCACACTCTAACGACTAAATCTCCAGTCACAGATTCACCGAACGCCTGACGCAAGCGCGCCGCGCGTTCGACGATCCCCCTGACGCGCAGCGGCTTCGCCCGTTTGCTGTTGTAGCGTCACCCTGTGAGCCGCCTCGACGTGCGAGGCGGCTCTTTTTTTGCGCGCTCGTTTCCCTCCGCAATACACACCGATGCGTACCCGATTCGCAGCATCACGCTGCGGGCGATGGCCATTCGTCGCGCGTAAGATGGCGCGATCGGCCGCCTTTCGCGACTCGCGGCTCAACTCGCGTCAACGGCAAAGGAGAGCGGCATGGCACAACGTTTCGATGCGATCGTGATCGGCACGGGGCAGAGCGGCCCGCCTCTCGCGGTGCGGCTCGGCAAGAGCGGCCGCAAGACCGCAGTGATCGAGCGCGCGTTGTTCGGCGGGACCTGCGTGAACGTGGGCTGCACGCCGACCAAGGCGTATGTCGCCTGCGCGCGTGCCGCGCACGTCGCGCGCCATGCGGCGGACTTCGGCGTGCAGATCGGCAAGGGCGCGCAGCCGGGCGACGTGCGCGTCGATCTCGCGTTCGTTAAGGCGCGCAAGGAGCGCATCATCGGGGCGTCGCGCGATGGCGTCGAGCAGTGGCTGCGCCACGCGCCAAACGTCAGCGTATTCAAGGGGCACGCGCGCTTCACGGGCGCACACACGGTGCGCGTGGCGGCGCACGATGGCGCGCAGGTCGATCTCGAAGCGCCCGAGATCTTCATCAACACGGGCACGCGCGCGCTGATTCCTGCCATTCCCGGCGTCGAGACGATCCGCTACGAGACCAACTCGACGCTGCTCGCGCTGGAGCAGCTGCCCGAGCATCTGGCGATCTGCGGCGGCAGCTACGTGGCGCTCGAATTCGCGCAGATGTTCCGCCGCTTCGGCAGCCGCGTGACGGTGCTCGTGCGCGGGCAGCGCGTGCTCGCGCGCGAGGACGAGGATTATTCGCGCGCGGTCCAGGACGTGCTCGCGCGCGAAGGCGTGGAATTTCGCTTTGGCGCAGAGCCGCGCAGCGTCGCGCCGCTCGATGGCCAGGCGGGCGTACGCATCGCGCTCGACACCGGCCCGCTCGATGTTTCGCATCTGCTCTTTGCGACCGGGCGCCTGCCGAACACGGACGATCTGGGGCTGGGCGCCGCGGGCATCGAGCGCGACGCCCATGGGCTCATCGCCGTGGACGGCCAGTTGCGCACGCGCGTCGAGGGCGTCTGGGCGCTCGGCGACGTGAATGGCCGCGGCGCGTTCACGCACACTTCATACGACGACTTTCAGATCGTCGCGGCGAATCTGCTGGACGGGAAGGCGCGCAGCGCCGACACCCGCATTCCCGCCTACGCGGTGTTCGTCGATCCGCCGCTCGCGCGCGTCGGCATGAGCGAGCGCGAGGTGCGCGAGCGCGCCAAACCCGCGCTCATCGCCACCATGCCGATGTCGCGTGTGGGCCGCGCGCGCGAACGCGGCGAGACGGACGGCTTCATGAAGGCGCTGGTGGACCCGCAGACGCAACGGATTCTCGGCGCGGCGATCTTCGGCATCGAGGGCGACGAGGCGATCCATACGTTCATCGACACGATGACGGCCGACGCGCCCTATACGACGCTGCAATACGCGATGCACATCCACCCGACCGTGAGCGAGCTGGTGCCGACCTTGCTCGACGGCCTGAAACCTCTCGAATGAGCGCATTGGCATGAACGAACCGGACACCGCCGCATTCAGCAATCTCTTCGCAGGCATCGACAGCGACGCCAGTGAGGAGCGCTTCGATACGCTCGTTTCTCGCGACGGCGTGCTCATCGAGCGCATCGTCTCCACGGGCCAGGCAAGCCCGCCGGGTTTCTGGTACGACGACGCGCGCGAGGAATGGGTGGCGCTTCTCGCCGGCGCGGCGACGCTGGAATTCGAGGACCCGGCGGAGCCGCCGCGACGCCTGCTGCCCGGCGACTATGTGCACATTCCGGCGCACTGCCGGCATCGCGTGTCGTGGACCGATCCGACGGTGCCGAGCGTGTGGCTCGCGGTGTATATCGGCGCAGCGCCTGGGGAAGGCGACGGCGAGGCGTGAGCGCGGCGATAATCGGCAGTATTCAACCGAAGCGCAACGTCATGTCCGCGAAACATCCGCTACCTCCGCTACGTATCGCCCTGGTGTCCGACACGCACAATCTGCTGCGTCCGGAGCTGCTCGCCTTCGTCGAGGGCGCGGACGCCATCGTGCATGCGGGCGACATCTGTGATCAGCGCGTGCTCGACACGCTCGCGGCCATCGCGCCGCTCACCGCCGTGCGCGGCAACAACGATCATGGCGCGTGGGCCGAGGCGTTGCCGGTGCAGACCACCGTCGCGCTGGGTCGGGTCCGGCTTGCGGTGGTCCACGAACTGCCCGACCTGCAGGGCGATCCCGCCGCCGATGGCATTGCCGTGGTCGTGAGCGGGCATTCGCACAAGCCCGCGCTCGAAACGCGCGAGGGCGTGCTGTACGCGAACCCCGGCAGCGCGGGGCCGCGCCGCTTCAAGTTGCCGATCTCGGCGGCGATGCTGACTGTCGGCCGCGACGGCGCATTGGACGTGGAGCACGTCACGCTCGTCGAATAGCCCCAAGCGGGCGCACAAGAAAAAAGGCCAGCACGAAGCTGGCCTTTTTGCGTTTCAGTGGTGCCGTATCAGGCGCGCACGGCGTTGGCGACGGCGTATTCCTCGTCGAGTTCGCGCGCGAGTCGCACGCCGCGCAGCACCGCGTGCGCTTCCGCCTTGGTGCTCACGCTCGGCGCCGAGCCCGGCAGCGGGCGGCGCGCCGTTTCATGCAGCGCCAGCACCGAGATGATGCCGATCACCGCCGCGCCCATCAGGTAGTACGCGGGCATCATGAGGTTCTGCGTGTGCTCGACGAGCCATGCCGCCACGAGCGGCGTGGTCCCGCCGAACAGCGACACCGAGACGTTGAAGCCGATGGCGAGCGCGCCATAGCGGATCGCGGTCGGGAACAGCGCCGGCAGCGCCGACGGCATCACGCCCGTGAAGCACGAGAGCAGTGCGCCGAGAATCAGGAGACCAAAAAACACCGGCACGAGCTCGCCCGTCTGGATCAGCGTGAGCGAGGGGATCGACAGCAGGATCAGGCCCACGCAGCCCGCGAGCATCACGGGCTTGCGGCCCACGGCGTCGGACAGGCGGCCGAACGCGAGCGTCATCGGCATCATCAGCACCATCACGACCAGTACGAGGAAGAGGCCGTGCGTCTCGTTGAAGTGCAGCGTCGCCGAGAGGTAGCTTGGCAGGTACGACAGCGCCATGTAGTCGGTCACGTTGAAGATCAGCACGAGACCCACGCACAACAGGAAGGGACGCAGATGCTGCGTGAGGAGCGAATGCAGCGTGAGCTTGGGGCGCGTGTGCTCTTCGGCTTCGCGCAGTTCCGCTTCGCGCTTGAACGCGGGCGTTTCCTCGAGCTTCATGCGGATATAGAGACCCACGAGGCCGAGCGGGCCCGCGATCATGAACGGCACGCGCCAGCCCCAGTCGAGCAGCTGCTGGTGCGAGAGCACAGCGGTCAGCACGGCAACCGTGCCCGCGCCGAACACATAGCCGATCAGCGTGCCGAATTCGAGGAAGCTGCCCATGAAGCCGCGGCGCTTGTCGGTGGCGAATTCGGCGATGAAGGTCGCCGCGCCGCCGTATTCGCCGCCGGTCGAGAAGCCCTGAACCAGGCGCGCCACGAGCAGCAGCGCCGGCGCTGCGATGCCGATCGACTTGTACGAGGGAATCAGGCCGATGGCGAAGGTGCCGCAGGCCATCAGGATCATCGTCATCGCGAGCACGCGCTGGCGGCCGATGCGGTCGCCGAGCGGTCCGAACACCATGCCGCCGATCGGGCGCACGAGGAACGCGGCCGCGAACGTGCCGAACGTGGCGATGAGCTGCGCCGAAGGGCTGCTCGACGGGAAGAACACCTGGCCGAGCGTGACGGCGATGTAGCTGTACACGCCGAAGTCGAACCATTCCATGGCATTGCCGAGTGCCATGGCGCCGACGGCGCGTTTGAGGAGGCTTTTATCGACGATCGTGATGTCGTCGAGGGTGAGGTCGGTCTGGGCCGACGCGCCGGAAGTGGAAGCGGTCAAGGTCTGCATCTCCAATGACTGCGACGAACCCACGTGGGCCCGCCACGGTTGCCGGAGAGTACCGTTTCGCGATAGCGGCGACATTTCGCGCACGGCACGCCACGTTGCGTCAGAGACGAGGGCGGGCCGATGGTGCATCGCACAAGGCGAGCGGCGCACGAAAGCAATGCTGAAGTGTCGCGAAACGACACTCGGACAAATTGTTGTTAACGTTGCGCCTGCGTGGCCGTGGATGGGGGGCAGGTCGCATGAGGACGCTGGACCGGCACGAGGTGCCTGGGGTTGCCTGGTCAAAGCGCCGCTGAAACGAAAAAGAAGCCCGCGTGGCGGAGCGTTCCTTTTGTCATATGCGCATTCGGGATACTGGCGTTTTGGGGTGCCGTTCCAAATGCAGTTAATGGCTAATGCCTGTTGAACGAGGCCACATGTTAGCACGATAACGGAAGATCGCGCAAACCCCGGTATCTGCGGGGATTCGGGGCGCGGGCTGGAAGCCCCATGTGGCGGGGGATTGCGCCGTTTCGATGGAACCGTTTCCGCAGCCCGGAAAGCCCATGAAGCGCATAAAAAAACCGCGCCGGGGGCGCGGTTTTTGCAGGGCAATCTGCTGCGTATGTACCGCTCAGGGACAGATCCCGGCGCGCATCGCGAGGCCTTAGCCTTCGGTCGGCGGCACGTAGCCCGAAGCCTGGTCGGCGCCTTCGCCGAAGAAGAACTTCTCGGTCTGCTTCATCAGGTACTGGCGCGCGCGCGGATCGGCCATGTTCAGGCGGTTTTCGTTGATGAGCATGGTCTGCTGCTTGAGCCACTGCTGCCATGCCTCTTTCGAAACGTTTTCGTAGATGCGCTTGCCGAGCTCGCCCGGCAGCGGCGGAAAGTCGAGACCTTCGGCTTCCTTGCCGAGCTTCGCGCATTGGATCATACGGGCCATGCTGTGCTTCTCCTGTAGTCGTATGTGTGGGTGGCGGCGCGCTCAGAGCTGTTTCATCAGCACGAGCGATTTGCGCTGCCAGTTATAGAGGCGGCGGCGGTCCTCGGGCAGGTCGTCGACCGTTGCCTTGACGAAGCCGCGCTTCAGGAACCAGTGTTCGGTGCGCGTGGTGAGCACGAAAATGCGCGTGAGGCCGCGTGCCCGTGCACGCTGCTCGATGCGGCGCAAGAGACGTTCGCCGTCGCCGGAGCCCTGTGCTTCGGGCGAGACCGTGAGGCACGCCATTTCGCCGATACGCTCCTGCGAGTACGCATAAAGCGCCGCGCAGCCGAACAGCACGCCATCGTGCTCGATCACCGAGAAGTGGTCGATGTCGCGCTCGATCTGGTGACGCCCGCGCCGCACGAGCGTGCCGTCGGTTTCGAGCGGCTCGATCAGCGTGAGAATGCCGCCGACGTCGTCCGGCGTGGCTTCGCGCAGGCTCTCCAGATTCTCGTACGAGATCATGGTGCCCACGCCATCGTGCAGGAACAGTTCGAGCAGCACGCTGCCGTCGAGCGCGTAGGGAATGATGTGCGCGCGGCCCACGCCGCCGCGGCAGGCGCGAATGGAGTGCTTCAGGTAGAAGCCCTCGTCGCCGAGCACGGTGCCGCCTTCCTGCAGCTTGTAGGCGTCGTCGAGCGACATTTCGCGGATCAGCTCGCCTTCCTCGTCGATCAGGCCCTGCGTTTCCGTGAGGAAAATGATCTTGTCGGCGCGCAGCGCGATGGCCGCCGCCGAGGCGACGTCTTCCATCGACAGATTGAACGCCTCGCCCGTGGGCGAAAAACCGAGCGGCGAGAGCAGCACGAGCTTGCGGCTCGCGAGCGAGTGGCGGATCGAATCGGCGTCGATCTTGCGCACGACGCCCGTGTGCTGGAAGTCCACGCCGTCGAGAATGCCGACCGGCCGTGCCGTCACGAAGTTGCCCGACACCACGCTGATGTGCGCGTGCGCCATCGGCGTGTTCGGCAGACCCTGGCTGATCGCGGCCTCGATGTCGAGACGCACTTCACCGGCCGCTTCCTTCGCCGATTCGAGCGCGCGGGCATTGGTGATGCGCATGCCGTGCGAGAACTCGGACTCGACGCCGTGCAGGCTCATCTGCTCTTCGACCTGCGGGCGCGAGCCGTGCACGAGCACGATCTGGATGCCCATGGCTTGCAGCAGCGCGATGTCGGCGACGAGCGCGTTGAGCAGGTTCTGGTGCACGACCTCGCCGCCGAAACCGACGACGAACGTCTTGCCCTGGAACGCGTGGATGTAGGGCGCGACCGATCGCATCCAGTCGACGAACTGCGCGTGCTGCGCCATGATCTGCGAGTCGGAATCCGCAGCGGCGGCGGAGGCCGGCGCGCTGGCGGTGGCGGGGACGAGGTCGGTTTGGGAATTCATGCCCGGGATTATAATGCGCCCCCATGTCGAATGTACCCAAAAGACCTGCCTCGGCGCAGGGCAGCAACACCCCGGCCGGGAAGGAAACGGCGCAGGACGGCGCGAAAGCGAAAAGCGCGTCGCAGAAGTATGGCGACGGGCAAAAGCTCGCGTCGACGGACAAGCTTGCCGCGCTGATGGGCGGCGGCGCGCTGGGCGGCGCGCGCGTGCAGGACAAGCGTGCGGAGCAGACGCAACCACAGCCGCAACCGCAGCCGCAACCGCAGCCTCAACAGCAGACGCCGCCGCACGCGGAGCAGCGCCCGGATCAACGCCCTGAGCAGCGAAGCGAAACGAAAGCCGGGCCGCCGTCACAATCGCCATCGCGAGGCGAACCGCGCACGGAGCGCAGCGCCGCGCAGCCGGCCAGGCCGCGCGAGGAGCGCGACGATCGACGTCCGGCGCAGCGAAACGCACCGCGAGATCGCTCCAACGAATCGCGCGAGGCGCGCCCCGAGGCGCCGCGTAATCAACCGCCGCGCGCGCAGCAGACTCCGAAGCAGGCGAGGCCGCAGAACCCGCCGAATCCGCAGCGACCCGCAAAGCCGAAATCCGAACACGCGCCGCGCGCCGGCAACGAAGGCGAGCGTGAACGTCCGCCGCGCGCCGAACGCCAGGAACGAGCGCCGCGTGCACCACGCACGAACGTCGAGCCGAACAAGGTCCCGCCGATCACGTTCCCCGAAGCGCTGCCGGTCTCCGGCCGCCGCGAAGAAATCGCGCGTGCGATCGCGCAGAATCAGGTCGTGATCGTGAGCGGCGAAACGGGCTCGGGCAAGACCACGCAGTTGCCGAAGATCGCGCTCGCGCTGGGCCGCGGCCTCGGCACGGGCGGCACGGGTTTGATCGGTCATACGCAGCCGCGCCGGATCGCGGCTTCGGCCACGGCGCGGCGCATCGCCGACGAACTCAATACCCCGTTCGGCGAAGTGGTCGGCTACAAGGTGCGCTTCACCGACAATCTCTCGCCGGGCGCTTCGGTCAAGCTCATGACCGACGGCATTCTGCTCGCGGAGACGCAAACCGATCCGCTGCTCAAGGCCTACGACACGATCATCATCGACGAGGCGCACGAGCGCAGCCTGAATATCGACTTCCTGCTCGGCTATCTGAAGGAGATTCTGCCGCGCCGGCCCGACCTCAAGCTGATCGTGACGTCGGCGACCATCGACGCCGATCGCTTCGCGCGCCACTTCGGCAGCGAGGAGCAGCCCGCGCCCGTGATCGAGGTGAGCGGGCGGCTGTATCCCGTCGAGGTGCGCTATCGCCCGGTGCAGGAAGACAGCCCGGCGGTGAAGGCCGCGCAGGGCACGACCGGCCGTGAAAAAGGCGCGAAGTCGCAACGCGACACGGATCGCGACCTGATGGAGGCGATCGTCGACGCCGTCGACGAACTCTGCCGCGAAGGCTCGGGCGACGTGCTCGTGTTCCTGCCCGGCGAGCGCGAGATTCGCGACGCCGCGGAAGCGCTGCGCAAGCATCATCCGCCGCACACGGAAATCCTGCCGCTGTTCGCGCGGCTTTCCGCGCAGGAGCAGGAGCGCGTCTTCAAGGCGTCGAACGCGCGCCGCATCGTGCTCGCGACCAATGTGGCCGAAACGTCGCTCACGGTGCCGGGCATCCGCTACGTGGTCGATACGGGCCTCGCGCGCGTGAAGCGCTATTCGTACCGCAACAAGGTCGAGCAGCTGCAGATCGAGTCGATTGCGCAGGCGGCGGCGAACCAGCGCGCGGGCCGTTGCGGGCGCGTCGCGGACGGCATCTGCATCCGGCTCTATGAGGAAGCGGATTTCATCGCGCGGCCGCGCTTTTCCGATCCCGAAATCCTGCGCTCGTCGCTCGCCGCCGTGATTCTGCGCATGAAGTCGCTGCATCTCACGGCGATCGAGACGTTCCCGTTCATCGAGCCGCCGCCGGGCCGCGCGATCGCCGACGGCTACCAGCTGCTCAACGAACTCGGCGCCGTGGACGACGACAACGCGCTCACGCCGCTCGGCCGCGAACTCGCGCGCCTGCCGCTCGATCCGCGCGTGGGCCGCATGATTCTCGGCGCACGCGACGAGCAGGCGCTGCGCGAAGTGCTGATCATCGCGAGCGCGCTTTCGGTGCAGGATCCGCGCGACCGGCCGATCGAAGCGCAGGAGCAGGCGGACCAGGCGCATCGCCGTTTTGCCGACGAGCGCTCCGAGTTTCTCCAGTGGCTCAAGATCTGGGCCTGGTTCGAAGAGGCCGTTGCGCACAAGAAGTCCAACCGGCAGCTGCTCGATGCGTGCCGCGCGAATTTCCTGTCCCACTTGCGTCTGCGCGAATGGCGCGACGTGCATTCGCAATTGCTGACGGTGGTGCGCGAGCACGGCTGGCGCATCAACGAAGCGGATGCGACCTACGAGCAGATCCATCACGCGCTGCTCACGGGCCTGCTCGGCAATATCGGCCTGAAGGCCGACGACGAGCCGCATTACCTCGGCGCGCGCGGCATCAAGTTCCATCTGTGGCCGGGCTCGGCACTCGTGAAGAAGGCGGGGCGCTGGGTGGTGGCCGCGGAACTCGTCGAGACGAGCCGCCTCTACGCGCGCTGCATCGCGAAGATCGAACCCGAGTGGCTCGAGAAGGTCGGCGCGCATCTGCTGAAGACGTCGCTCTCCGAGCCGCATTGGGAAAAACGCGCGGCGCAGGTGAGCGCGTTCGAGCGTGGCGTGCTGTATGGCCTGCCGGTCTATCAACGCCGGCGCGTGGCGTTCGGCAGGCAGGACCCGGCGCGTGCGCGCGAACTCTTCATTCGCGGCGCGCTCGTGGAAGGCGAATTCGACACGAAGCTCGCGTTCTTCGCGCACAACCGCAAGCTGCTCGCCGATATCGAGCAACTGGAACACAAGTCGCGCCGCCAGGACGTGCTGGTCGACGATGAGCTGATCTACGGCTTCTACGATCAGGCGATTCCCGAAGGCATTTACTCGGGCGCGTCGTTCGAGCGCTGGTATCGCGACGAGGTGAGGAAGGGCGGCGAGCCCGAGGACAAGCTGCGTCTGTTGTACCTCTCTCGCGACGACCTGATGCGCCACGAGGCGGCGGGCGTGACGACCGAACTGTTCCCGAAGCGCATGACGATGTCGGGCGTGGCGATGGCGCTCACGTATCACTTCGAGCCGGGCTCGCCGCGCGACGGCGTGACGCTCGCGGTGCCGCTCTACGCGCTCAACCAGGTCGATGCGCGCCGCTGCGAATGGCTCGTGCCGGGCATGCTCAAGGAGAAGGCGCAACTGCTGCTGAAGTCGCTGCCGCAGAAGCTGCGCCGCCACTGCGTGCCGTTGCCCGAGTACGCGGCCGGCTTCGCGGAGCGCGTGGGCGGCGAGCGTTTCGGCGCGGGCGGCCTGCTGGAAGCGCTGATCGCCGACGTGCGCGAGCAAAAGCAGATCGCCCTGAAGTCCGCCGACTTCAAGCTGGAGACGCTGCCCGCGCACCTCTTCATGAACTTCAAGGTGATCGACGAGCACGGTCGCCAGCTCGCGATGGGCCGCAACCTCGCGCAGCTGCGCGCGGAACTCGGCGCGCAGGCGCAGCAGCAATTCCAGAAGCTCGCGAGCGCGACGGCGCTCGCTGCGCTGGAAACGCACGCGCAGGGCGGTGAGGCACCGCAGAACGCTCAGGTCGGGCGCGATGCGCCCGGCAACGCGCCGCAGAAGAGCAATGCGCCGCACACACCCTCGCCGGGCGACGCCGCGCCTGCCACGGCGCTCTACGAAAACCTCACGACGTGGAATTTCGGCAAGCTGCCCGAGCTGCTGGAAATCCGCCGCGGCGGACAGACGCTGTTCGGCTATCCGGCGCTCGTCGATCGCGGCACGCATTGCGACGTCGAAGTGTTCGATTCGCCGGAGGAGGCCGCGCGCATCCATCGCGCCGGGCTGCGCCGGCTCTTCGCGCTGCAGCTGCGCGAGCCGATCCGCTACCTGGAGAAGAACCTGCCGGGTCTGCGCGAGATGGCGATGCAGTTCATGGCGCGCGCCACGCAGGAGGAGCTGCGCGACCAGCTGGTCGAACTCGCGCTCGACCGCGCCTGCCTGCAAGACCCGCTGCCCGACGACGACGCGAGCTTCCACGCACGCAAGGACGAAGGCCGCGGACGTCTCTCGCTGCTCGCGCAGGAAATCGCGCGTCTGGTGGGGCAGATCCTTGCCGAATATGCGTCGCTGGCGAAGAAGCTCGTGCAGGCCAAGGCCTTCGGCGCGCCAGCCGCGGACATGCAGGCGCAGGTCGACGCGCTCATCAGCAAGCGCTTCATTCTGGAGACGCCCTATGCGCAGCTCGTGCATTTCCCGCGCTATCTGAAGGGCGTCGCGCTGCGCATCGACAAGCTGCGCGCCGACCCCGCGCGCGACGCGCGCCAGGCCGCCGAATTCCAGCCGCTCGCGCAGCAGTATCAGCGCGCGCTCTCGCAGCGCGGCGGCGTGTTCGATCCGCGTCTCTCCGAATTCCGCTGGCTGCTCGAAGAGCTGCGCATCTCGCTCTTCGCGCAGGAATTGCGCACGCCGATGCCGGTCTCGGTCAAGCGTCTCCACAAGGTATGGGAATCAATGCAGCGATAAAGCGCATTGCGGGCCATAACAGTTGTTCGAATGGTTCGAAAAAGGGGCGCTTGATTGCGCCCCTTGCATATTTCAAGGGCCCTACGTCAACCTTGCGTGCGGGTAGACGTTCTACAATCACGAATCTGCCCGGGAACGATTCTTCATGCCGAACAACAACACTTTTAGCCGCGTCGCCTCCAAGGCCGCAATGTTTGCGCTCGCCTGCGCAGCGACGGTTGCCACCTTCGCCTCCACGGCCGCTTACGCGAACAACATCATCGTCCTGAATTCGGGCGAAGCCACGCTGAGCCTCATCGACGACAAGACGCACGAAGTCGTCGGCACCGTGCCCACGGGCAAGGAACCGCATCACCTCTTTCCCACGCCGGACAACACCTCGCTGATCGTCGCGAACTCGGTGTCGAACAACCTCCTGTTCGTCGATCCGAAAACCGGCAAGCCGCAGCGCTGGGTCGAAAACGTCGAAGACCCGTACCAGCTCGGCTTCTCGCCCGACCGCAAGTGGTTCGTGACCACGGGCCTGCGCCTCGACCGCCTCGACATCTACAACTACGCGGGCGGCAGCAACATCACGCTCGCCAAACGCCTGCCGCTCTCGGCCATGCCGAGCCACCTGGCGTTCACGAACGACAGCCGCACCGTGTTCGTTTCGCTGCAGGTGTCGGGCGAAATCGCCGCGGTCGATCTGCCGACGCAAAAGGTGCTCTGGAAGATGAAGGTCGGCGCCGCGCCGGCTGGCCTGTGGCTCACGCCCGGCGACAAGTACCTGCTCATCGGCATGACGGGCGCCGACTACGTGGCGGTGGTGGACTGGCGCAACCAGAAGATCGTCAAGACGATCCAGGTGGGCAAGGCCGCGCACAACTTCCGCTCGCTCGTGGACGGCCACCACGTGCTGGTGTCGAGCCGCGTGGCGAACGTCATCAGCATCATCGACGAGGACACGCTCGAAAAGACCGGCGAGATCAGCGGCCTGATGCCCGGCCCCGACGACATGGAGTTGACCGCCGACAAGCGCTACCTGTGGGTGACGTTCCGTTTCGCGAAGCACATCGGCCTCATCGACATGCAAACGAGGAAGCTCATCAAGACCATCGCCGTGGGCCGCTCGCCGCATGGCATCTACTTCTACGATCGCGCGCCCGTCACGGCGCCGAACGGGGCGTAAGGCAGCGGGGCGCGCGCATGGATACGGTGGCGTCGCTGCTGGCCTTCGTCGCGCACGCGGGGCAGTCCGTGGTCGCTTCGGCAGACGACCTCGTCTCCTGGCTGCAAACGCTTCTCTACATCGACGTCATTCAGCCGCTGCTCTTCCGCATCGGCATGATGAACGTGGACGAAGACACCTACGACGCGCTGTACTGGGTGATCGTGGGCCTGCTCGAAGTGGGCCTGATGTACGCGCTGCTGCGCCCGCTCGAAGCGCTCGTGCCCGCGGAGAAGTGGCGCGACCGCAAGGGCGTGGGCGTCGATGCGCTCTACACGTGGATCACGCGTCTCGGCATTCTGAACCTGCTGTTCTTCTTCACGATGCAGCCGTTCTTCGACCGTGCGCAGGGCGCGCTGCGGCTCATGGGCGTGAAGACGGTGGACCTCGACAATCTCTGGCCGGGCGTGACCACGCAGCCGCTCGTGGCGTTCGCGATCTACCTCGTGGTGCTCGACTTCTTCAGCTACTGGTATCACCGGCTTTCGCATCGGTACGGCGTCTGGTGGGAGCTGCACGCCGTGCATCACAGCCAGCGCAAGATGTCGCTCTGGTGCGATGACCGCAACCATTTGCTCGACGTGATCGGCCAGTCGTGCATGTTCGCCGCCGTGGCGCTCGTCATCGGCGTGCCGCCCGCGCAATTCGTGGTGCTCGTCGCGCTCACGAACTTCGTGCAGAGCGTGCAGCACGCCAATATTCGCGTGCATTTCGGCTGGCTCGGCGAGCGGCTGCTGGTGAGCCCGCGCTTTCACCGCCGCCATCACGCCATCGGCTATGGCCACGAAGGCACCCACTATGGCTGCAACTTCGGCGTGCTGTTCCCCTGGTGGGACATGCTGTTCGGCAGCGCGTCGTTCAATCGCGAGATCGAGCCCACGGGCATTCGCGACCAGCTCGAAGGCGCGAGCTATGGCGAGGGCTTCTGGGCGCAGCAGGGTTATGCGTTCGGCCGCATCGCGCGGCGCCTGCGTTCGCGCGCCCACGCCGCCACCGCCGCGCCGGCCGAGGCGCGCGACGACGCCACCGTGACCTGAGCGGCCGGCGCGGCGTCCTCGCGCTTCCTCGCCGCCGTCTTACCCGCCATGCGCGCGGTGGTTTATGCTGTCGGCTTGGTCGCACCGATTTCGCCGACACCGTGTTCTCCACCCGTCCTTTTCGCCGTATTCCGCTCGCATGAATGACCTGTTGCGTTCGTTCGGACGCGCGCTCGCGAGCGTGTTCCATCCCGCCATGCTGCTGCTCACCTTCGTGCCATTTCTCGTGGCGGCGGCGGTGTGGGGCGCCGTGCTCTACGTGTTCTGGCAGCCGCTGCTCGACCTGATGCGCGGCGCGCTCGCGAACTGGTCCTCGACGGCCTACCTCTATCATCTGTTCGACGCGCTCGGCTTCGGCTGGCTGCGCGCGACGATCGCGCCGTTTCTCGTCATCATCCTGACGATTCCGCTCATCGTGATCACGGTGCTGCTGCTGATCGTCGCGATTTCGATGCCGCGCGTGATCGGCCATCTATCGAAGCGCCAGTACGGGATGCTCGAGATGCGGCGCGGCGGCAGCTGGTACGGCAGCCTGTTCTATTCGCTCGTCACGACCGTCGTCTGCCTGATCGTGATGATCGTGACGCTGCCGCTGTGGCTCATTCCGCCGTTCTTCGCGCTGATTCCGCCGCTGTTGTGGGGCTGGCTCACGTATCGGGTGATGACCTACGATGCGCTCGCGCTGCACGCAACCGTCGAGGAGCGCCGCGCGCTGGTGCGCAGCCACCGGCTGCCGCTGCTCGTGATCGGCGTGGTGAGCGGACTGCTCGGCTCGCTGCCCACGGCGATCTGGGCCGTGTCCGCGTGGCTGCTGCTGTTCTTCCCGGTGCTGGCGGCGGTGACGATCTGGATCTATGCGTTCATTCTGGTGTTCACGGCGCTCTGGTTCGGGCACTACTGCCTGCGCGCGCTGCAGCGCATGCGCGCGCACGAAGTGCAGCAGGCGTCCGGCGACGTGACGATCGTGCACTAACGCTCAATCATCAAGACAATCAACGAGGCGACCCATGGCATTTGGCGTCATCATCATCGGCGACGAGATTCTCTCGGGGCGCCGCTCCGACAAGCATCTGCCGAAGGTCATCGAACTGCTCGGCGCGCGCGGCCTCTCGCTCGAGTGGGCCCAGTACGTGGGCGACGACCCCGAGCGCATCACCGAGACGCTGCGGCGCTCGTTCGCTTCGGGCGACATCGTGTTCTCGACGGGCGGCATCGGCGCGACGCCGGACGACCACACGCGCCAGTGCGCGGCGGCGGCGCTGGGCGTGCCGCTCGTGTTGCACCCTGACGCCGGGGTGGCGATCCGCGAGCGCATCCGTGACATGCACACCGGCGCCGATCCCGTGAACTACCAGTCGCCCGAGAATCTGCACCGCTTCCAGATGGGCACGTTCCCGCAGGGCTGCGAGATCATCCCGAACGGCTACAACAAGATTCCGGGCTTTTCGATTCGCGATCACTACTTCGTGCCCGGTTTCCCCGTGATGGCCTGGCCGATGATCGAGTGGGTGCTCGACACGAAGTACGCGCATCTGCATCACCAGACGCCGCACGCCGAGAAGTCGCTGCTCGTGTTCGAGCTGCCGGAGTCGACGCTCACGCCGCTCATGGAGCGCATCGAGCGCGATTTTCCGGGCGTGCGGGTGTTCAGCCTGCCGAGCGTGGGCGATACGGAGCGCGGCGGCATTTATGCGCGCCGGCACATCGATCTGGGCGTGAAGGGCGAGCCCGAGGCCGTGGCGGCCGCCTTCGTGAAGCTGCGCGAAGGCGTGCACGAGCTGGGTGGCGATGTGGTCGAGCCGGCGGCGCCGGGCGAGGGGACGCCCGATCGCGAGCGCCGCAGCGGGCCGCGCGCCGGTTTTTGATCCAGCGCGCGGAGGGGCGCCGCGTGCGGCTCGAGGGCCGGCGACGCATCATCGGCGTGTCACACGGGGCGCTCAGAGTGGCCCGCTGGGCCGGAGCGGGGCGGTGTCAGGCACCGATCCACGGCAGGCCGCGGAAGCACCAGCCGGTAACGGTCTTGCGATGCCCCTGGCCGTCCTTGTCGCCTTCGAATCCTTCGAGCAGGTCATAGGCCTTCGTGAAGCCGGCCTTGGCGGCCTCGATGGCGGCGAGCTTGGAGCGCGCGGCGCTGCGGCACAGGAACAGCACTGGCGCGTCGGCTTCCACGGCGCTCTTGAGCTGGGTGAGGAACTCGGCGTTAGGCACGCCGCCCGGATAGCGGGTCCATTCGACGTGCGAATACTGGCCGTCGCCCACGACGGGACGGCCGACCCAGTCGAGTTCAGCGCGCGTGCGCACATCGACGAGGCGCGCACGCGGGTCGAGCTGCAGAAGCTCGAATGCCTCTGCGGGCGACACCGCGCCCGCGTAGGGCAGCTGGTTCTCGACGCGGCGTTTCTCGGCCTGGGCGTACAACTGTTCGAGCGTACTCATGACAACGGATCTCCTGTTTCGCGTTGGACCAAAAAACCATTCTAGCGCGTGGGGACGGAGCGGGCAGGACGATCCGGGCACTGTGAAACCGGGCGTAAGCGATGCTCTTCGCGGCACAAAGGGCGGGATGCATTGAAATGGTGCATGCGAGGTGTTTTGCACCATAATGAAGAGAGATTCGCGCGCCAAATTCGGGATTGCACGAATTTGGTGCCGATGAGCCGCCACACTGGCGGCTCCATAAAAGCGCGGCGCACGATTTTTGACTCCAAGTGCATGTCGCGAAAGGGATTTGCGCCACGTTGGCGCATGCATGGCACGGAAGCTGCTTTATATGTCTCGATCGATTCGCAGCCGGCCAACCGGGGTCAGCAGGACAGGCCCGGGAAGGAGGCGGCCGGCGGGGGATCAACAAGATTGGGACGGCGGCAGCGTTCGCCGAAATCGTTAATCAGGAGAATAGGTTATGAGTAAATCCGTGGCCGACGTCATGCAACTCGTCAAGGACGAAGACGTCAAGTTTGTCGACTTCCGCTTCACGGACACGCGCGGCAAGGAGCAGCACGTTTCGGTTCCGATGTCGGCATTCGACGAAGACAAGTTCGAGTCGGGTCATGCGTTTGACGGTTCGTCGATCGCTGGCTGGAAGGGCATCGAAGCCTCGGACATGCTGCTCGTGCCGGACCCGAACACGGCCTTCATCGACCCGTTCTACGAAGAATCGACGCTCGTGCTGACCTGCGACGTGGTCGAGCCGGCCGACGGCAAGGGCTACGAGCGCGACCCGCGTTCGCTCGCCAAGCGCGCTGAAGCGTACCTGAAGAGCACGGGCCTCGGCGACACCGCCTTCTTCGGTCCGGAGCCGGAATTCTTCATTTTCGATTCGGTCCAGTGGAACACGGATCAGTCGGGCTGCTTCGTGAAGATCGGCTCGGATGAAGCACCGTGGTCGTCGGGCCGCGAAATCGAAGGCGGCAACACGGGTCACCGTCCGGGCACGAAGGGCGGCTACTTCCCGGTCGCACCGGTCGACACGTTCCAGGACATCCGCTCGGAAATGTGCCTGCTGCTCGAGCAGATCGGCATTCCGGTCGAAGTGCATCACCACGAAGTGGCGGGCCAGGGCCAGAACGAAATCGGCACGAAGTTCTCGACGCTGGTTCAGCGCGCGGACTGGACGCAGCAGCTGAAGTACATCGTCCACAACGTGGCGCACACGTACGGCAAGACGGCGACGTTCATGCCGAAGCCGGTCGTCGGCGACAACGGTTCGGGCATGCACGTTCACCAGTCGATCTGGAAGGACGGCCAGAACCTGTTCGCGGGTAACGGCTACGCTGGCCTGTCGGAATTCGCGCTGTTCTACATCGGCGGCATCATCAAGCACGCTCGCGCGCTGAACGCCATCACGAACCCGGGTACGAACTCGTACAAGCGTCTCGTGCCGCACTTCGAAGCGCCGGTCAAGCTCGCTTACTCGGCACGCAACCGTTCGGCATCGATCCGTATTCCGCACGTGTCGAACCCGAAGGGCCGCCGTATCGAAACGCGCTTCCCGGATCCGCTCGCCAACCCGTACCTGTGCTTCTCGGCACTGATGATGGCAGGTCTGGACGGCGTGCAGAACAAGATCCACCCGGGCGAAGCCGCCGACAAGAACCTGTACGACCTGCCGCCGGAAGAGGATGCAAAGATCCCGACCGTTTGCGCCGGCCTCGACCAGGCTCTCGAAGCGCTCGACAAGGATCGCGAGTTCCTGACGCGCGGTGGCGTGTTCACCGACGGCATGATCGACGCGTACCTCGCGCTGAAGGAAAGCGAACTGCAACGCGTGCGTATGACCACGCACCCGGTCGAATTCGAACTGTACTACTCGCTGTAATTGGCGATGGCGCTTCGCTGCCTGCTACACAGCGAAGCGCCGGTTCAGTGTCTTCGACTCGCAGGACGCGTGCGCGTTGGGTCTCCAAGGGACGGCGGTGCCGTCCCTTTTTCGTTGGGACGCCTTGTCGCTCGTCGACGAGGCGTATCGACCCGCTTGTTGACCAGCGTATTGACCAGAATTAACGACCAGGACCGTTGCTGGCGCGCCGTATGGCGGCCGGCCTGAAACATGGTGCTCAAGAATCTGATCAAGGCAAGAAAGGGCCACGCCGAACCGCTCTCCGACGACGCGCCGCTCGTCGAGTCGGGCCTGTTGCCCGGCTTCGAGGCGCTGCCCACGGTCGTGCTCGTGCTCGACAAGCGCACGCTGCGCGTGGCCTTCGCGAATCCTTCTGCGGAGGCGATGCTCGATCTCTCGCGCCGTCAGCTCGCGCAGATGGCGTGGTCCGATCTATTCTCGAACGCGGACGAACTGCTCTCGACGATCGCGTCGATCGCCGAGCATCGCTTTCACGCGACGCGGCTCGACGCTTCGCTGGAACGCCCCGGACGCGAACCGCTGAACGTGCATGTGGTCGTGGGCTTTCTCGAGAGCACGCCCGATTACGTGCTGCTCGAACTGTTCGAGAACGAGCGTCATTTGCGCAGCGACCGCGAGGAGCGCATTCACGACCTCACGGCCGTGAACAAGCATCTGATCCGCAATCTCGCGCACGAGATCAAGAATCCGCTCGGCGGCATTCGCGGCGCGGCGCAGCTGCTCGAATTCGAACTCGGCACGCTGGAGCGCGACGAGCTGCGCGAGTACACGCAGGTGATCATCAAGGAGTCGGACCGCCTGCAGACGCTCGTCGACCGGCTGCTGGAGCCGCACCGGCATCCGCACATCGTCGGCGACGTGAATATTCACGAAGTGTGCGAGCGCGTGCGCGCCGTGATCCTCGCGGAATTCCCGCGCGGCCTCACCATCGAGCGCGACTACGACGTGAGCGTGCCCGACCTGCGCGGCGACAAGGAGCAGTTGATCCAGGCACTGCTGAACATCGTGCGCAATGCGGCGCAGGCGCTGCGCGAACGCATTTCGCAGGGCGACGCGCGCATTGAATTGCGCACGCGCATCGCGCGCAAGGTCACGATTTCCAAACGCCTGTGCAAGCTGGCATTGGACTTGCATATCACTGACAACGGACCCGGCATTCCCGAGGATATTCGCGACCGCATCTTCTATCCGCTCGTCTCCGGACGCGAGGATGGCAGCGGTCTCGGCCTCACGCTCGCGCAAACGTTCGTCCAGCAGCACGACGGACTCATCGAAGTGGATAGCCGGCCGGGTCACACCGAGTTTCAGATCTTGCTGCCGCTCGATAGTTGAATCCGTTGCATCGATAGCCAAGCCTGAATTTAGATTTACCGATACCGCACGCCACCAGGACTTCTGACCGATCTTATGAAGCCGATCTGGATAGTAGACGACGACCAATCGATACGCTGGGTGCTCGAAAAGGCCCTTGCCCGCGAAAACTTCGCCACCCGCAGCTTTTCGAACGTGCGCGAAGCCGCGAGCGCGCTCGATCACGACAGCCCGCAGGTGCTCGTCTCCGACATCCGCATGCCGGGCGGCTCGGGCCTCGAGCTGCTGCAAACCGTGCGTGAGCGTGTGCCGGGCTTGCCCGTCATCATCATGACGGCGTTCTCCGACCTCGACAGCGCAGTTGCCGCGTTTCAGGGCGGCGCGTTCGAGTATCTCGCCAAGCCGTTCGACGTCGACAAGGCCGTCGAGCTGATTCGCCGCGCCGTGGACGAAAGCATGCGCGGCGAGCAGCAGTGGGACGAGCGTCCCGCTGAAGCGCCCGAGATGCTCGGCCAGGCGCCGGCCATGCAGGACATGTTCCGCGCCATCGGACGGCTTTCGCATTCGGCGGCCACCGTGCTCATCACCGGCGAGTCTGGCACCGGAAAGGAGCTTGTCGCGCGCGCCTTGCACCGACATAGCCCACGCGCGAACGGTCCGTTCATCGCGCTGAACACCGCGGCGATCCCGAAGGATCTTCTGGAATCCGAACTGTTCGGCCACGAGCGCGGCGCGTTCACGGGCGCGCAGGCCATGCGCCAGGGCCGCTTCGAGCAGGCCGAGAACGGCACGCTGTTCCTCGACGAAATCGGCGACATGCCGTTCGACCTGCAAACGCGCCTCCTGCGTGTGCTCTCCGATGGCCAGTTCTACCGCGTGGGCGGGCACAACCCGCTGCGTGCGAACGTGCGCGTGATCGCCGCGACGCACCAGAACCTCGAAACGCGCGTGCGCCAGGGGCTGTTCCGCGAGGACCTGTATCACCGGCTCAACGTGATTCGGCTGCGTTTGCCTGCGCTGCGCGAGCGCAGCGAGGACATTCCGCTGCTCACGCGCCACTTCCTCCAGAAAAGCGCGCGAGAGCTGGGCGTCGAGCCCAAGCGCGTATCGGACGAGGCGCTGGCGTGGATGTCGTCGCTGCCGTTTCCCGGCAACGTGCGCCAGCTCGAGAATCTCGCGAACTGGCTCACCGTGATGGCGCCCGCGCAAACCATCGAGATCAAGGATCTGCCGCCTGACCTCGTGCCTGCGCACGGCTCGGCGGGTTCGGTGGTGCATCTCGCCGATGCTTCGGCCGCTTCCGAAGCGGGTGCGGCGACCAATGGCGCGGGCGGCGTATCGCCGGTTGGGGGCGCCGTGGCCGGCGCGATCGGCGGCGTCCCGGGCGGCGTGGTGTTCGGCACGCCGGCGTTCGGCGCGTCCAACGGCGTTGCTGCCGCGGTCTCGCCGCTGAGCGTGTGGGAGAGCGGTCTGCGCACGGAAGTCGCGCGTCTGTTGCGCGAAAACAGCGCCGACGTCATGGACGAACTCTCGCGGCGCTTCGAAGCCGCCGTGATCCGCGAGGCGCTCGACTTTACGCGCGGGCGCAAGGTCGAGGCGGCCGAGCGTCTCGGCATCGGCCGCAACACCATCACGCGCAAGATCCAGGAACTCAATCTGGAATGAGCGCGGACTAGCATGGAGCACCGGGCCGGCCTCGCGCCACGCGAGCCGGCCCGGCGCGCAGTCCATCGGCGCGCACACAGGGCATAATCGACGCTGTTTTCCTGTCGACGACCGATCATGCCCGTGACTTCTCCCTGGCCCACCGAGGCCGATCCGTTCCTTTCGCTCGAATCGCTCGACGACCCCGCCGTCATGGCCTGGGTCGAATCGCGGAACGCGCGCACACGCGCCGCGTGGCAAGGTGGTGCGCGCTTCGAGGCGCTCGAAAAGCGCCTTGCGCAGGCCTATTTGCCGCGCGAGCGGCCCGTGATCCCGAGCCGCTGGCAGGAGTGGGCCTACGACCTGTGGGAGGACGAGGACAATCCCAAGGGCCTGTGGCGCCGCGCGCTCTGGGCCGACTGGCGCGCCCACAAGCCGCAGTGGCAAACGCTGATCGACTTCGACGCGCTCGGCGCGAAAGAGGGCAAGCCATGGGTGTGCGCGGGCATCGATATCCTCTACCCGGACGGCGACCGCGCGCTGATCCAGCTTTCCGATGGCGGCTCCGACGCCGTTATCGTGCGCGAGTTCGACATCGAGAAGCGCGAATTCCTCGGCGATGGCTTCGCCATCGCGAAGGAAGGCAAGCACATCATTTCGTGGATCGATCGCGATACCGTGTACCTGGGTTGGGACGCGGGCGGCAAGAGCGGCAAGAAGATGCTCACGCGCTCGGGCTACCCGCGCGACGTGCGCCGCTGGACCCGCGGCACCGCGCTCGCCGATGCGCCTGTGGTCTTCAGCGGCGAGTTCGACGACATCAGCGTGGAGGGCGACTACGATCCGGTCGAGAAGCGCCACGACGTGGTGCGCAGCGTCGACTTCTTCGATTCATACACGTATCGTCTCGACGAGCGTGGCGACTGGCAGGTGTACGACGTGCCCACGCATGTCTCGGTGGGCGCGTGGCATGGCTGGCTGCTGCTCGAGCCGCGGCTCGACTGGAGCGTTGCGGGCGTGACGTACAAGGGCGGCGCGTTGCTCGTGATCCGCGAAGAGGCGTTCCTTGCGGGCGAGCGCGCGTTCACGCCGCTCTTCACGCCCACGCCGGTAACGTCGGCGTGCGACTGGACCAATACGCTCAACGTCCTGATCGTCTCGTGGCTCGACGATGTCGAGAGCCGCACGATGCTGTGGCAACCGCAGCAGGAAGAGGGCGCATGGCGCTGGGAGTCGCGCGTGTTTCCTGCGCGTGCGAGCTCGCAGGTCGATGTCTCGCCCATTGAAGACACGCTCAACGACGAGGTTTTCGTCGACGTCGACGATTATCTGCTGCCGCCCGAATACTGGCTCGCCGATCTCGCGCAAACCGATCTCCAGCAGTGGGAATTGCTCGACCGCTGGCCCACGCAGTTCGACTCCGGCCCGCTCACGGTCATCCGCTCGCACGCGCGTTCGGCGGACGGCACGAGCGTCCCGTTCACCGTGATCGGCCCGAAGGCCGTGCTCGAAGGCGAGTCGCGCAAGGCGTCGCCGTGCCTGCTCACGGGCTACGGCGGCTTCGCCATCGCGCTCACGCCGCAATATCTCGTGGGCTCGGGCATCGGCTGGCTGGAGCAGGGCGGCGTGGTGGCGATCGCGCACATTCGCGGCGGCGGCGAGTACGGCACCGCCTGGCACGTCGAGGCGCAGCGCGAGCATCGCCAGCGTTCGTTCGACGACTTCATCGCGGTGGCCGAGCAGTTGATCGCCGATGGCTTTACGAGCGCCGCGCAACTGGGCATCAAGGGCGGCAGCAATGGCGGGCTGCTGGTGGGCGCCTGCATGGTGCAGCGCCCCGAGCTGTTCGGCGCCGTGGTGTGCGAGGTGCCGCTGCTCGACATGCAGCGCTACCCGCTGCTGCATGCGGGCGCGTCATGGATCGACGAATATGGCGATCCTGAGGATGCCGAAGAATCGGGCGCGCTGGCCGCCTATTCGCCTTACCACCATGTGAAGCCAGGCGTCGTGTATCCGCCGTCGCTGTTCACGACTTCGACGAGCGACGATCGCGTACACCCCTCGCACGCTCGCAAGATGGTCGCGCGCATGGAGAAGCAGGGGCACGCGAATGTCTGGTATCTGGAGAACACCGAAGGCGGTCACGGCCCCGGCAGCGATTCGCTCGAGCGCGCGGAGTATGACGCGCTCGTCTATCGCTTTCTGTGGACCACGCTCGCGGGGAACTGGTAAGGCGCGCGTTCAGCCCGCCATATCGAGCGTGGCGATCACCGGCGTGTGGTCGGACGGCTGTTCCCACTTGCGCGGCACCTTGTCGACTTCGCACGCGGTGAGGTGCCCGGCAAGCGCGGGCGAGAGCAGGATATGGTCGATGCGCAAGCCCGCGTTGCGGCGAAACGCGAACATGCGATAGTCCCACCACGTGAAGAGCTTTTCGGGCTGTTCGAACTGGCGGAACGCATCGACGAAACCCAGTTCGATCAGCCGGCGAAACTGCGCGCGCTCTTCGGGAGAGACGAGGTTCTGGCCTTCCCAGGCCTTCGGATCGTGCACGTCGCGGTCTTCGGGCGCGATGTTGTAGTCGCCGAGCAGCGCGAGCTTCGGGTAGCGCTGCATCTCCTGCGCGAGCCAGTCGTGCATGGCGTCGAGCCATTGCAGCTTGTACGCGAACTTTTCCGTGCCGGGCGCCTGGCCGTTGGGGAAGTACGCGCTCACGATACGCACATCGCCGATCGTGGTGGCGATCACGCGCTGCTGCGGATCTTCGAAGCCCGGAATGTTGCGCACAACGGTGGCCTCGTCGACGAACAGGCCTTCGCGCACAAGAATGCCCACGCCGTTATAGGTCTTCTGGCCCGCAAACCAGCTGCGATAGCCGTGCGCCTCGAGATCGGCGCGCGGGAACTTGTCGTCGGTGAGCTTGAGCTCCTGGAGGCAGAGCACGTCGGTCTTGCTCTCGTTGAGCCAGTCGATGACGTGCTGCAGACGGACCTTGAGGGAGTTGACGTTCCACGTTGCGATTTTCATGTGAGGCTCGATAGGGTGACGGTGTGCGTTCGGTGCACTTCGCCGCCATTATCGCCTGCTTCGCAGAGCGGGCAACTGTTGCCTCACCATTGCTCCAGCCACGGCCGCAGATCGAGTTCGTGCGTCCACGCATCGCGCGGCTGCTGGTGCAGCGTCCAGTAGGCGTCGGCGATGTGCTCGGGGTTCAGGATGCCGTCGCGTTCCTTGAGCTTGTAACGCTCGGGAAAATTCTCGCGGATGAACTCGGTGTCGATCGCGCCATCGACGATGATCTGCCCGACGTGAATGCCCTGCGGTCCGAGTTCGCGCGCCATCGACTGGGCGAGGGCGCGCAGCGCGTGCTTCGCGCTCGCGAACGCCGCGAAGCCCTCGCGCCCGCGCAGGCTCGCCGTGGCACCCGTGAAGAAGATCGAACCGCGCTCGCGCGGCAGCATGACTTTTGCGGCTTCGCGGCCCATCAGAAACCCGGCGAAGCAGGCCATTTCCCAGACCTTGTGATAGACGCGCGCCGTGGTCTCGGTAATGCCGAAGCGCACGTTCGCGCCGATATTGAAGATCGCCACCTCGATGGGCGCGATGCGCGTTTCGATCTCCGCGAAGAGCGCGATCATGTCCTCTTCCTTGCGCGCGTCCGAGCCGAAGGCGTGCGCTTCGCCGCCCTCGGCTTCGATCTGCGCGACGAGCGGCGCGAGCTTGTCGGCATTGCGGCGCGTCACGCAGGCAATGTAGCCCTCGCGTGCGAAGCGGCGCGCGATGGCGCCTCCGGTGGCGTCGCCTGCGCCGATTACCAGTACGGCTTTCTTTTGCGTCATGGTGTTTGTCTCACTGTCGATTACAGCGGCCCGGTTTCAGGTATCTTAGGACGTCGGCGCGCCCGGGCAAAGGTGCGCGCATTCACATAAGGGAGACACGATGGCTGACATCAAGGTGCAGTTTCTGTTCGACTTCGGTAGTCCTAACGCTTACCTGTGCCACAAGGTGATCGGCGGCATCGAAGCGCGCCAGCAGGTGCGTTTCGAATATGTGCCGATCCTGCTCGGCGGCCTCTTCAAGCTGAGCGGCAATCGCTCGCCGGCCGAGGCGTTCGCGGACATCGAGAACAAACGCAAGTTCATGATGCTCGAGATGCGGCGCTTCATCGGGCAGCATGGGCTGAGCGCCTATCGGCACAATCCGCACTTCCCGGTGAACACGTTGCAGATCATGCGCGGCGCCATTGCGGCGCAGCGCAACGGCACGTTCGAGCGCTACGTGGACCGCATGTTCGCGCACATGTGGGAAGAGGGCCTCAAGATGGACGACCCCGCCGTGATCCGCGCGGCGCTCGAGGCGGACGGCCTCGACGCCACGGCATTCGAAACGGCGATTCAGGGCGCCGATGTGAAGGCCGCGCTGCTTGCGAACACGCAGTCGGCGTTCGAGCGCGGCGCGTTCGGCTCGCCGACGTTCTTCGTCGGCGACGAAATGTACTTCGGCAAGGATCAACTGCGCGACGTCGAAGAGGAAATCGCGCGTGTGAAGTCGCACGCATAAAACGCGGCGCTGCAGCACGAGGCGAGGCGGGCGCGGCATGATCGCTCCCGCCTCGCGCCGCGCATCAGAGCGCGGCTTGTTCCACCGTTTGTTCCTCGGCTTGCGGCGTGGCGACCACGCCCAGACGCACGCGCGCCGCCTCGTATTCGCGCTGCAAACGCGCGACGAGTTCAGCCGCAGGCACGACGCTCTTCACCGCGCCGATGCCCTGGCCCGAGCCCCAGATGTCCTTCCACGGCTTCACGCGCGTCGAGCCGAAATTCATCGCCGACGGATCCGACTGCGGCAGCGCTTCCGGATCGAGGCCGCTCGCCACGATGCTCTGGCGCAGATAGTTGCCGTGCACGCCCGTGAAGAGATTCGAGTAGACGATATCGCCCGCGCCGCCTTCGACGATCATTTGCTTGTAGGCGTCGACGGCATTCGCTTCGTGCGTGGCGATGAACGCCGAGCCGATATAGGCGAGATCGGCGCCCGCCGCCTGCGCCGCGAGAATTGCGTTGCCGTTGCCGATCGCGCCCGACAGCAGCAGCGGGCCGTCGAACCATTCGCGAATCTCGTGGATGAGGGCGAACGGCGAGAGCGTGCCCGCGTGGCCGCCCGCACCGGCGGCCACGGCGATGAGGCCGTCCGCGCCTTTCTCGATGGCCTTCTTCGCGAACGTGTTGTTGATGACGTCGTGCAGCACGATGCCGCCCCATGCGTGGATCGCGTGGTTGACCTCTTCGCGCGCGCCGAGCGACGTGATGACGATCGGCACCTTGTATTGGGCGCACACACCAAGGTCGTGCTCGAGGCGGTCGTTCGACTTGTGGACGATCTGGTTGACGGCGAACGGCGCCGCCGGGGCGTCCGGATGCTTCGCGTTGTACTCGGCGAGTTCGGTGGTGATGCGGTCGAGCCATTCACCGAGCACGTGCTCGGGGCGCGCGTTGAGTGCGGGGAACGAACCGACGACGCCTGCCTTGCACTGGGCGATCACGAGATCGGGATTCGAAATGATGAAGAGGGGCGAGCCGACGACCGGAATCGACAGGCCGCGGCGCAGCACGGCGGGAAGGGACATCCATATCTCCTGGACTGGGGCGGCCGCCGGGTGCGGCTGCCGTCGCGTGATTCGATGCGCCGGCGTACGCGCCGGCTGGCAGGCTCAAACATAGCAAAGCCGCCGAAACTATGCAACCAGTTGCATAGTGGGAAAATTCGCTCCGCAACAGATCCGGTATCGGGCGGGGCGTGGTTTAGAATCGCCGCATGTCGACGCCGCATGCCATCCTCATCGCCTTGCTGGAAAAGCCTTCATCGGGCTACGACCTCGCGCGCCGCTTCGATCGCGCGATCGGCTACTTCTGGCACGCCACCCATCAGCAGATCTATCGCGAACTGGGCCGCATGGTCGACGCGGGGTGGGTGTCGGTCATCGAGGACGAGACGGCCGCCGCGTCGCGCAAGAAGGTGTATTGCGTGTTGCCGGTCGGGCGGGATGAAGTGGCGCGCTGGGTGCGCGAGACCGCGCTCGACCTCGATTCGCGCAACGTGTTTCTGCTCAAGCTGCGCGCCGATGCCGTGATCGGGCCGCTCGGCCTCGCCGAGGAACTCGCGCGGCTCATCGAAGAAAATCGTGCGCGGCTCGCGACCTATCGGGAGATCGAGCAGCGCGATTTTGGCGCGGCATCGCTCACGCGCGGGCAGCAGTTGCAGTACGCGATCCTCAAGGCGGGCATCCATACGCAGGAGATGTGGCTTGCGTGGGCGGAAGAGGTGCGCACGCTGGTGGAACCCCCGCAGGCACAGTGAAATGTGCCAGGTTGTCCGAAGTAATTCTCGCTTTGAGATTCGCGTCACGATCGCCGGCTCGACGATGTCCGAATGCGTGATGTTTCAGTCGTGTGAAAAAGACGCTTGACGGAGTGATCGAGGCACCCTATAATTCTTTTCTCTGACGGACGCGGGGTGGAGCAGTCTGGCAGCTCGTCGGGCTCATAACCCGAAGGTCGTAGGTTCAAATCCTACCCCCGCAACCAAACGTCTTAAGCAGCAAGGCCTCGTGCCAAACAATGAACCCGCTCTGAGCGGGTTTTTTGTTTTCTGCGGCTCGAAGCTGCAACGAGCGCCATCGCTAGGCACCTGCCTCGCCTCCAATCGCCCAATCCACCGCGGCCTGCGCGTGCAACGCGGTCGTGTCGAACACCGGCAGTGCCGAATCGTTCTGTCCAATCAGCAGCGTGATTTCCGTGCAGCCGAGAATGACCGCCTGCGCGCCGCGTGCCGCGAGGTCTTCGATCACGCGCTGATACACGCGCCGCGACTCTCCATCCACGTTGCCGTGACACAGTTCGTCGTAGATGATCCGGTGCACGTCCGCGCGATCGTGTTCGTTCGGCACGATTGCTTCGATGCCGTGCGCCTCGCGCAGTCGCCCCACGTAGAAGTCCTGTTCCATCGTGTAGCGCGTGCCGAGCAGGCCCGCCCGCGTGAAGCCCGCGGCGCGCAGCGCCTGGCCGGTCGGGTCCGCGATATGCAGGAAGGGGATCGAGATCGTCGCCTCGATCGCCGCGCGCACGCGGTGCATCGTATTCGTCGCGAGCAGCACGATCTCGGCGCCGCCGCGTTCGAGCTGCTGCGCGGCCTCGGCCATCTGCACGCCCAGCGCGTCCCAGTCGCCCGCGCGCTGGAGCGCTTCGACCTGCGCGAAGTCCACGGTCACCATCAGGCTGCGCGCGTTGTGATGGCCGCCCAGACGCGCCTTCGCGTGGCGGTTCAGCAGCCGGTAATACTCGGCCGACGATTCCCAGCTCATCCCCCCAATCACGCCGATCGTCTTCATCGATTCGTTCCTCGCTCTCGTGGCCTGTTCAGTCCGCACGAGTATAGGCCCGCGCAGCCAGCAGTCCAGAGACGGTCTGGCCGATCCGAAGCGGTACGGGAGCCGATAAAGGGCGCGGACACTTGTCTTGAAAATAGTACTGTGTTTTTGTACAGTATCGAGACCGTGAACTCGCCTTCTTCCGACCTCGCGCCGCCGGCTGCGCCCGCCCCGGAGCGCTCCGCCGCCGCACTTATCGCCGCCGCTCGCAAGATCATCCATTGCGATTGCGACTGCTTCTATGCGTCGGTCGAAATGCGCGACGACCCCTCACTGCGCGGCCGTCCGCTCGCGGTGGGCGGCCGGCCCGACCAGCGCGGCGTGATCGCCACCTGCAACTACGAGGCGCGGCGCTTCGGCATACATTCGGCGATGTCGTCGGCGCTCGCCATGCGCAAGTGTCCCGAGCTGCTGATCCTGCCCACGGCGATGGAGAAGTACCGCATCGCCTCGCGCGCGATCATGGCGATCTACCGCGACTACACGCCCGACGTCGAACCGCTCTCGCTCGACGAAGCCTATCTCGACGTCACGCGCGCCTCGCGCTGCAAGGGCAGCGCCACGCTGATCGCCGAGGAAATACGCGCGCGCGTGCGCGAAACCGTAGGCGTGACGGTATCGGCCGGCGTCGCGCCCAACAAGTTCATCGCCAAGATCGCCTCGGACTGGAACAAGCCCGATGGCCTCTTCGTCGTGCGCCCGCCTGAAGTCGATGCCTTCGTCGCCGCGCTGCCCGTGCGCAAGATCCACGGCGTCGGCAAGGTCACGGCCGCGAAGCTCGAAAACCTCGGGCTCACGACCTGCGCGCAACTGCGCACGTGGTCGTTGTTCGATCTGCATCGGCATTTCGGCGTCTTCGGCAAGCGGCTCTACGAACTCGCGCGCGGCCTGGACGACCGGCCTGTGCGAGCCGATCAGGAGCGCAAGTCGGTGAGCGTCGAGACGACCTACGTGAACGATCTGCTCACGCTCGAAGCGTGCAGCGAAGAGCTCAAGCGGCTTGCGGTGCAGCTCGACGCGCGCATCGAACGCGCGGCTTGCGCGCACGCGGTGCGCAAGCTCTTCGTGAAGATCCGTTTCGCCGACTTCCAGCGTACGACGGTCGAGTGTGTGGCCGACGCCGCCGATGTGCGCACCCTTCTGCTGATGCTCGAAAAAGGGCTCGCGCGGCGCAAGCTGGCGGTGCGACTGCTCGGCGTGGGCGTGCGGCTCGAAGAGGACAACCCGGCGTTGCGCGGGCAATTCGCACTCTTCGACGACGATCCCGCGGAAGACGACGGTCCGATCGCGCCCGTCTGACGCCTGCGCGTAGAGGCGGGCCACGCCGCTGGCGGCGTCATTCTGGCGTCGATAGAATCGACGCGAGTCTTAACGAAAGTGCCACGCCAGAACAAGGAGCCGCAGATGGACCTGATCATTCGCCGCGCGGTGCTCGCGCATGCGCATCCCGCCGGGTATCCCACGGTGGATATCGGCATCGAGGGCGGGCGCATTACGGCCGTCGAGCCGCAGCTCACGACGGCGGCGCGCGAGGAGATCGATGCCGCGGGTGCGCTCGTGAGCGCGCCGTTCGTCGATGCGCATTTCCACATGGACGCCACGCTTTCGTATGGCCTGCCGCGTGTGAATGCGTCGGGCACGCTGCTGGAGGGCATCGCGCTATGGGGCGAGCTCAAGCCGCATCTCACGCAGGAGGCGCTCGTCGAACGCGCGCTGCAGTACTGCGACTGGGCCGTCGCGCGCGGGCTCCTCGCGATCCGCTCGCACGTCGACGTATGCGACGCACGGCTGCTCGCGGTCGAGGCGCTGCTGGAAGTGAAGCGCCGCGTCGCGCCGTATCTCGATCTCCAGCTCGTGGCGTTTCCGCAGGACGGCGTATTGCGCAGCCCCGGTGCCTTCGACAATCTCAAGCGCGCGATCGCGATGGGCGTGGACGTGGTGGGTGGCATTCCCCACTTCGAGCGCACGATGGCGGAGGGCGCCGAATCGGTGCGCCTGCTCTGCGAGTTCGCCGCCGACAAGGGCCTGCGCGTGGACATGCATTGCGACGAGTCCGACGACCCGCTCTCGCGCCACATCGAAACGCTCGCGGCGCAGACGCATCGGCTGGGCCTGCATGGGCGCGTGACTGGCTCGCATCTCACCTCGATGCATTCGATGGACAACTACTACGTGAGCAAGCTGATCCCGCTCATGCGCGAGTCGGGTGTCGCGGCGATTGCGAATCCGCTCATCAATATCACGCTGCAAGGGCGCGCCGATACCTACCCGAAGCGCCGCGGCATGACGCGCGTGCCCGAGTTGATGGCGGCAGGCGTGACCGTCGCGTTCGGCCACGACTGCGTGATGGACCCGTGGTACAGCTTCGGCTCGGGCGACATGCTCGAAGTCGCGCACATGGGCCTGCATGTCGCGCAAATGACGGGCACCGACGCCTCGCGAGCCTGCTTCGATGCGGTGACCGTGAATGCCGCGACGATCCTCGGCCTCGAAGGCTACGGCGTGGCGCCCGGTTGCGCGGCGAACCTCGTGGTGCTCGACGCGCGCGATCCCATCGAGGCGATCCGGCTGCGCGCGGCGCGGCTCGCGGTCGTGAGCCGGGGCAGGGTGGTGAGCCGGCAGCCCGCACAGCGCGCGGCGCTTGCGCTCGAAGGACGGCCGCAAAGCGTCGATTTCAGGCTGCATCGATAAAAGGCGCGGCAATAAAAAACCGCGCATGGGTTGCCCACCCATGCGCGGTTTTCGTTCGGATCGCTTACGAACGAGTCACGTGATCACTGCTGTGACGGCGGCTGCTCCATGCCGTTGTGGCGCAGCAGCGCGTCGATGTTCGGCTCGCGGCCGCGGAAGGCCTTGAACGATTCCATCGCCGGGCGGCTGCCGCCCACTTCCAGGATTTCCTTGCGGTAGCGCGTGCCGGTCGCTTCATCGAGCACGCTCGACTTCGCGGCTTGTGCGGCTTCCTCGAAGGCCGCATAGGCATCGGCGGAAAGCACTTCGGCCCACTTGTAGCTGTAGTAGCCGGCTGCGTAGCCGCCCGCGAAGATGTGGCTGAACGTGTTCGGCCAGCGCGAGAACGGCGCCTGCGGAATGACGTGGTAGCGCTCGTTGATCTCGCGTGCCAGGTCGTTCGCGCTCTTGCCCTTCGAAGCGTCGAAGTCCACGTGCAGCGCCATGTCGAACATCGAGAACACGATCTGGCGCAGCGTGCCGAGACCGCTCTGGAAGTTCTTCGCGGCAAGCATCTTGTCGAAGAGTTCGCGCGGCAGCGGCTTGGCCGTCTCGACATGCGAGCTCATTTCGCGCACCACGTCCCATTCCCAGCAGAAGTTTTCCATGAACTGCGAGGGCAATTCGACGGCATCCCACTCCACGCCGTTGATGCCCGACACGCCCAGTTCGTCCACCCGCGTGAGCATGTGGTGCAGGCCGTGGCCGAACTCGTGGAACAGCGTAATGACTTCGTCGTGCGTGAAGCACGCAGGGCGGCCGCCGACCGGGGCCGAGAAGTTGCACGTGAGATACGCGACGGGCGTTTGCACGTCATTGCCTTCGAGCTTGCGGCGCGAGCGGGCGTCGTCCATCCATGCGCCGCCGCGCTTGCCTTCGCGTGCATAGAGGTCGAGATAGAACTGCGCGACGAGCGTGCCGTCCGCGTTTTCCACGCGGAAGAAACGCACATCGGGATTCCATACCGGCGCGGTGTCCGGGCGGATGCGCACGCCAAACAGCGTTTCCGTGACCTTGAACAGGCCCTGCAGCACGAAGTCTTCCGGGAAGTACTGCTTCACCTCGTTTTCCGAGAACGAGTAGCGCTTCTGGCGCAGACGCTCGGCGGCGAATGCCATGTCCCACGGCTCGATCTGCGTGAGGCCCAGTTCGCTCGCGGCGAATTCGCGCAGCTCTTCCCAGTCCTTTTCGGCGTGCGGGCGCGCGCGCGTGGCGAGGTCTTCGAGGAAGCTCATCACCTGGGCCGGCGTTTCCGCCATCTTCGGCGTGAGCGAGACTTCGGCGAAGTTGTTGTAGCCGAGCATTTTCGCTTCTTCGGCACGAAGCTTCAGCTGCTCCTCGATGATCGCCGTGTTGTCCCATTCGGTCTTGCCGCCGCCGTAGACGGGGCCAAGCTCGGACGCGCGCGTGACGTAGGCGCGGTACATCGTCTCGCGCATCGCGCGGTTTTCCGAGTACTGCAGCACCGGGAAGTACGAGGGGAAGTGCAGCGTGAACTTCCAGCCTTCCTTGTTCTCGCGCTCGGCGGCTTCGCGCGCGGCGGCGATCACGTCCTCGGGCAGGCCCGCGAGGTCGGCTTCAGTCGTGGCATAGAACGCGTAGCCGTTGGTCGCGTCGAGCACGTGGTCGGAGAAGGCTTTGGCGAGCGCGGCCTGGCGCTCCTGCAGCTCGGCGAAGCGCGGCTTCTGGTCTTCGGGCAGTTCCGCGCCGGAGAGGCGGAAGTCGCGCAGCGAATTGTCGAGGATCTTCTTGCGCTCGCCCGAAAGCAGCTCGAACGAGTTGTGATTCGTAATGGCCTTGTACTTCTTGAAAAGCTCGAGATTCTGGCCGACGCTCGACCAGAATTCGGTCACGCGCGGCAGGTTCTCGCCGTGGGCGGCGCGCAGTTCCGGCGTGTCGGCGACGGCGTTCAGGTGGCCGACCACGCCCCAGGCGCGCGAAAGCGGCTCGCTGGCGCGTTCGACCGGTTCGACCACGTCGCTCCATTGCGCGGGCGTCATGGGTTGCGCGGCGCGCTCGACCGCGGCCTTCGCGTTCGCGAGCAGGACGTCGAGCGCGGGCGTTACGTGCTCGGGGCGGATTTCGCCAAAGCGCGGCAGTCCGGTGAAGTCGAGGAGCGGATTGTCGGAGGGGGTAGTAGCCATGATGCTTCCTGTTCCTGTCTGTCGCGGGTTAGGGGACCGGGGGCGCGGCACGCGCGCCCGATAGCCAGAGTATTGGGGCGCCAGGCGCGCTTTCCAACCGGGTTATCCGAGCAAATTAACAGATGTCGGGGGGCGGTGCCGCAATCGCGGCTGCGCTCGTTCACGCGGGCGGCGCCGCAAAAAGAAAGCGGCCCGTGATGGGCCGCTTCGGAAAATGTCATGCTGCGACGCGTCGCAGCGCGTGGCTTACGCGCCTGCCGCGCGCTCCGCGGCTTCGATCGTGTTCACGAGGAGCATCGTGATGGTCATCGGGCCGACGCCGCCCGGCACCGGCGTAATGAAGCCGGCTACGTCCTTCAGGCCCGCGAAATCGACGTCGCCGCAGAGCTTGCCGTTGTCGTCGCGGTTCATGCCCACGTCGATCACGGTCGCGCCGGGCTTGACCATGTCGGCGGTCAGCACGTTGCGCTTGCCCACCGCGGCGACCACGATATCGGCGTCGCGTGTGTGCTTCGCGAGGTCGCGCGTCTTGCTGTGGCAGATCGTGACCGTCGCACCCTTTTCGAGCAGCAGGAGCGCCATCGGCTTGCCGACGATGTTCGAGCGGCCGATCACCACGGCGTTCGCGCCTTCGAGCGGGATCCTGTATTCCTCGAACATCTTCATCACGCCATAGGGCGTGCAGGGGCGGAACAGCGGCTGGCCCGTCATGAGCGCGCCCGCGTTGGCGACGTGAAAGCCGTCCACGTCCTTTTCGGGCGCGATGGCCTCGATCACCTTGTGGCTGTCGATGTGCTTGGGCAGCGGCAGCTGCACGAGAATGCCGTTGATCTTCGGGTCGCGGTTCAGTTCGTCGATGCGCTTGAGCAGGTCGGCTTCGGAAAGCGACTCGGGATAGCGATCGTACGACGAGTAGAGGCCGTTGTCTTCGCAGGCCTTGACCTTGTTGCGCACGTAAACTTCGCTCGCCGGATTGTCGCCGACCAGCACGACGGCGAGTCCCGGCTGATGGCCGCGGGCGGTGAGGGCGGCGGCGCGCGTGGCGACCTCCGCACGCAGTTTCTTGGAGAGGGCGTTGCCGTCGATGATAGTGGCAGTCATGGTCGGTCGGGGTCGAGAGTGGGCAATGCGGGCTCTGTTTGGGCTCGTTTGGGCGCGAGCGCTGGCGCGCGTGGGGCGGGCGCCATTCGAAGGCCGACATTATACCCGCGCGGCGGGCGTGCTCCGCCCTGAACGGACGATGGGCGAGGGAAGAGAGCTGCGGCGAGATGCCGCCGGCAGCATTCGCGCGGCGTGGCGCGCGAATGCTGCCGGAGAAAGACGCACGCTTACTGTTGCGCCTGTTGCGGCTTGTTGGAGAGCGCGAGACGCAGCAGGTCGGCGACCGTGTTGACGTTGAGCTTCTCCATGATGTTGGCGCGGTGCGCCTCCACCGTCTTGATGCTGATCCCGAGGTCGTCGGCGATCTGCTTGTTCAGGCGGCCCGCGATGATGCGCTCGAGCACCTGGTGCTCGCGCGCCGTGAGCTTGCCGAGGCGTTCGGCGGCCGCGCGCTGTTGCTGCACGTTGGTGCTTTCGTTGCGCGCCTTGTCGAGCATGCGCTCCACCAGCTTGCGCAGCTCGGCTTCGTCGAAGGGCTTCTCGATGAAGTCCATCGCGCCCTTCTTCATGGTCGAGACGGCCATCGGCACGTCGCCGTGGCCCGTCACGAAGATGATCGGCAGCGAGGCGTTTTCGGCGATCAGACGTTCCTGCAGTTCGAGGCCGCTCATGCCCTGCATGCGCACGTCCAGAATCATGCAGGCGATCTGGCCAGCCTGTTGCGCCGGCTGGTATGACTCGAGGAACTCCTCCGCGCTATTGAAACACTGGACGCGGTAGCCGTTCGCTTCGAGGAGCCAACGCAGGGAGTCTCGTACGGCCTCGTCGTCATCGACAACAAAGACGGTTTCCTGGGTGGTGACTGGGCTGTTCATGGCTCTCCCGTAACGGTTTGTGGAGTCGGTTCGTCGGTGTTCCGCGAGAGGGTGTCCGATTCGCCGATAGGCAGACTGCAATGGAACGTTGCGCCGCTGATGTGGCCGTCGGATTCGACGTTGTTGACCACCCAGAGACGCCCGCGGTGCGATTCAATGATGGAGCGGCAGATGTTCAGGCCCATGCCCATGCCGTCCGACTTGGTGCTGTAGAAGGGCTCGAAGAGGCGCTCGGCCGTGGCTTCGTCGACGCCGGGGCCCTGATCGACCACGCTGATGCAGACGTTGCCGCCTTCGCGCTTCACGATCACGCGGATCACCGGGTCGATCGCATTCGGGCGCGCTTCGGCCATGGCTTCCGCGGCGTTCTTCAAGAGATTGACGAGCACCTGTTCGATCAGCACCGGATCGACGTAGATCACGGGCATGCGCGAACGCATGTCGGTCACGATGCGGATGCGGCGCTTGCGCGCCTCGATCTCGGCGAGGCCCACTGCGTCGGCGACGATGTCGGCCACGCGCGTGGCCTGGCGCTTGGGCTCGGAGCGCTTCACGAATTCGCGGATGCGCTTGATGATCATGCCCGCGCGCACGGCTTGCTGCGCCGTTTTCTCGAGCACGGGTAGCAGGTTGTCGGGCGCGGCACGGCCCGACTTCACGAGCGCGACGGTGCCCGAGGCATAGTTGTTGATCGCGGCGAGCGGCTGGTTCAGTTCGTGCGCGAGCGACGAGGCCATTTCGCCCATCGTCATCAGGCGGCTCGTGAACTGGAGCTTCTCGTCCTGCTGGCGGGCCAGTTCCTGCGCCTGCTTGCGCGTGGTGATGTCGGTCGCGATCTGCATCTGCGCGAGGTGGCCGTCCACCCACTGGATGTACTGGCGGCGCACTTCGAACCACTTCTGGATGCTCTCGACGTAGACCTCCTGCGCGTCCGCCGTGCTCTCGGTGAGCGCGGTGGCGGGCAGGCCGGCGAAGGCGTCGACCATGTCGATCGAGTCGGAAGAGGCGCTCGCCGAATCGAAGCCGCCGCCGCCCGCGAGTTCCAGATGGCCGTCCGGACGGATGCCGAAGAGATGGCGGTAATAGCGGTTCGCAAACAACAGTTCGGCTTCGTCGGCGGCGAGCACCGAGACGGCGGCGTCGAGGCTTTCGAGCACGGTGGTGAAGCGCTCGTGCGCCGCGGCGAGTTCTTCGCGTGCGCGCTTGGGCTCCGTGATGTCGGTCATCGACGACATCCAGCCAGTCTGGCGGCCCGAGCTGTCGATGAGCGGCGAGACATAGAGCCGCGCGTGGAACTGCGAGCCATCCTTGCGGCGCACGCGCAGTTCGAACCCCGAGGAGGGCGCCTTGCCGCGCAGCGTCATGTCGAGCTGGCGCTGCATTTCGGGGTAGGCGTCGCGCGGCCAGTAGGGAAACGGTGCGTTCTTGCCCACGAGGTCGCTTTCGTCCCAGCCGGTCATGCGGCAGAACGCCGGGTTCACGTGCGTGATGCGGCCGTGCATGTCGAGCACGCGCATGCCGATCAGCACCGAGTTTTCCATCGCGCGGCGGAAGAACGCCTCCGCGTAAAGCGCCTGCTGTGCCTCGAAGCGCTGCCGCGTGTGCTTCCAGAGGCTCCAGAGGCTCCACAGCACGAAGCACGACAGCCCCGCGACCAGCCACACGAGCGTGTTGTTCGTGAAGTTGGTCATCTGCGGATACGAGTACACGCGTACCGAAACACCCTGGCCAGGCGGGTCGAGCGGCAGGTCGTAATAGACGTCGCGCGGCAGGCGCGGACGCGTCGAGGTGGTCGCGAGCTCGCGGTTGTTCGCGTCGAGAATCGAAATCTTGTACTTGGCCGACAGCTCGGGCGGGATGTCGTGCTTCAGGATGCCTTCGACCGAAAACACGGCCGCGATCGACCCAAGAAATTCACGATCGCGGTATACCGGCGTTTGCAGCGTGATGTAGCCGTTACCGACGTCGTCGTAAATAAGCGGCGAATACACCTGGCGGCGCGTGGCGCGCGCCTCGGCGAAAGCGGCCTTCACGGCCTCGTCCATTTGCGCGTCGTTGGGCTTCGCGAGGCGCTGGCCGAAGACCGGCATTGCCGTGTTGGGCCAGCGCGGCTCCTCCTGGCTCGTGTACCAGTTGAGATAGAGGATCTCCGGATGGCCCTGCATGATGTCCGTGGTGGACGTCTGGAAATATTGCGGATCGCTGTGGCCCGCGGCGAGGTCGCGGGCGAGCGCCTGCAGCTGCTCCTGCGCGCCTGTCATGGAAAGCCGGATCTGCTGCTGGGCCCATGCGACGTTGCGGTAGAGCGTGTCTTCCTGCTGCTGTTGCTCGCGGCGGTTCAGGCTCCACAAGATCAGGCTCATGACGATCAGGAACACGAGGATCGACAGGAGCGGCGTCAGCAAATAGGAATTCGACCACCAGGGTCCGTGGTGCCAGCGGGATGGCGACGACTCGCCGGGCGTTCCGGGCGGCCGCGCCGAGCGTGCGAAAAGCCGTTCGGTCAACATGGCAAGGATTGTAGCTCAGCGTAAGACACGGAAATGCCGCGAAAAAAGCCGTAAATCGCCGATAAACAGGTGCAAACTGGCCGTTATCGGCGCAGGGGCGCGAACGATTAAGCGTGCGCTGCACCAATTTTTCACATTATAAAATCACATCTCGCAATTCGAAAATTTTGTTGCGCAATGGTGAGGGGGGTCATTACAATCGCCCCGAAGCTGCTGCGGTTGGCCCGGTCACGTCTTAAGCGTTGCCGCCCGCATGGTCCGATCAACAGCGTTCCCCTACATCCAGGAGACGAGCATGTCCGCTGTACCCGACGAAGTCCTCAAGTACGTTGCCGCCGACAAGGACGAGGATCCCCAGGAAACCGCCGAATGGCTTGAAGCGCTGGATGGCGTTATTTCGACTGTCGGCCCTGATCGCGCCCACTACCTGATCGAAAAGCAGATCGAATTCGCCCGCGTGCACGGCGAGCATCTGCCGTTCTCGGCGAACACGCCGTACATCAACACGATCCCCGTTGCCAACCAGGCCAAGAACCCGGGCGACCAGGACATCGAACACCGCATCCGCTCGTACACGCGCTGGAACGCCATGGCCATGGTGCTGCGCGCGGGCAAGCACACGAACGTGGGCGGCCACATCGCTTCGTTCGCATCGGCGGCCACGCTTTATGACGTCGGCTACAACCACTTCTGGCGCGCGCCCTCGGCTGAGCATGGCGGCGACCTCGTGTTCGTGCAGGGCCACTCGTCGCCGGGCGTCTACTCGCGCGCGTTCCTGCTCGGCCGTCTGACCGAAAAGCAGCTCGACAACTTCCGCCAGGAAGTGGGCGGCGAGGGCATCTCGTCGTACCCGCACCCGTGGCTCATGCCGGACTTCTGGCAGTTCCCGACCGTCTCGATGGGTCTCGGCCCGATCATGGCGATCTACCAGGCGCGCTTCATGAAGTACCTGCAGGCGCGCGGCATCGCCAGGACCGACGGCCGCAAGGTCTGGGCCTTCCTCGGCGACGGCGAAACGGACGAGCCGGAATCGCTCGGCGCGATCGGCATGGCCGGCCGCGAGCGTCTGGACAACCTCGTGTTCGTCATCAACTGCAACCTGCAGCGCCTCGACGGCCCGGTGCGCGGTAACGGCAAGATCATCCAGGAACTCGAAAGCGAGTTCCGCGGCGCGGGCTGGAACGTCGTCAAGGTCATCTGGGGCAGCCGCTGGGACGCGCTCTTCGCACGCGACAAGTCGGGCGCGCTGATGCGCCGCATGATGGAAGTGGTCGACGGCGAGTACCAGACGTACAAGTCGGAGTCGGGCGCGTTCGTGCGCGAGCACTTCTTCAACACGCCGGAACTGAAGGCGCTGGTCGCCGACTGGTCCGACGACGACATCTGGAACCTGAACCGCGGCGGCCACGACCCGCACAAGATCTACGCGGCGTTCCACGAAGCATCGAACTCGAAGGGCCAGCCGACCGTCATCCTCGCGAAGACGATCAAGGGCTATGGCATGGGCGAAGCCGGCCAGGCCATGAACATCACCCACCAGCAGAAGAAGATGCAGGTGGATCAGCTCAAGAAGTTCCGCGACCAGTTCCGCCTGCCGATCACGGACGAGCAGATCGTCGACGTGCCGTACCTCACGTTCGAGGAAGGCTCGAAGGAACTCGAGTACATGCGCCAGAAGCGCATGGACCTCGGCGGCTACCTCCCGGCTCGCCGCCAGAAGGCCGAGTCGCTGCCGGTGCCGGCGCTCGACGCATTCGAGCCGCTGCTCAAGGGCACGGGCGAGGGCCGCGAGATCTCCACGACGATGGCGTTCGTGCGGATCCTGAACATCCTGCTGAAGGACAAGGCGCTCGGCAAGCGCGTCGTGCCGATCGTGCCGGACGAGTCGCGTACCTTCGGTATGGAAGGCCTGTTCCGCCAGATCGGCATCTGGAATCAGCAAGGCCAGAAGTACGTGCCGGAAGATTCCGACCAGCTGATGTTCTACAAGGAATCGGAAACCGGTCAGATCCTGCAGGAAGGCATCAACGAAGCCGGCGGCATGTCGGACTGGATCGCAGCTGCGACGTCGTACTCGACGCACGGCGAGATCATGATCCCGTTCTACATCTTCTACTCGATGTTCGGCTTCCAGCGTATCGGCGACCTGGCCTGGGCAGCGGGCGACATGCGTTCGCGCGGCTTCCTGCTGGGCGGTACGGCGGGCCGTACGACGCTCAACGGCGAAGGTCTGCAGCACGAAGACGGCCACTCGCTCCTGTGGGCCGCTTCGGTGCCGAACTGCGTCAGCTACGACCCGACGTTCGGCTATGAACTCGCGGTCATCATGCAGGACGGTCTGCGCCGCATGGTGCAGGACCAGGAAGACGTGTTCTATTACGTCACGGTGATGAACGAGAACTACGAGCACCCGGCGATCCCGCAGGGCGAGAGCGTGGCGGCCGACATCATCAAGGGCATGTACTCGTTCAGGAAGGCCGACGCGAACGCCAAGGCGCCGCGCGTTCAGCTGATGGGCGCGGGCACGATCTTCAACGAAGTGATCGCCGCCGCCGACCTGCTGAAGAACGACTGGGGCGTCGAAGCCGACCTCTGGAGCGTGCCGAGCTTCACCGAACTCGCCCGCGAAGGTCACGAAGTCGAGCGCTGGAACCTGCTGCACCCGAGCGAGCCGCGCCGCGAATCGCACGTCGAGAAGCTGCTCAAGGACACGCAAGGTCCGATCATCGCTTCGACCGACTACGTGCGTGCACTGGTCGACCAGATCCGCGGTCTGGTGCCGCGCAAGTTCGTGGTGCTCGGCACCGACGGCTTCGGCCGTTCGGATACGCGTGAGAAGCTGCGTCACTTCTTCGAAGTCGATCGTTACTGGACCACGGTTGCAGCGCTCAACGCGCTCGCAGACGAAGGCAAGATCGAGCGCAAGGTGGTTGGCGAGGCGATCGCCAAGTACAACCTCGATCCGTCCAAACCCAACCCGATGACCGTCTAACCCATCACCCCTGTGCATGGCATGTGCGCCTCCCCGAAGCGGGGAGGCGTGTCGTATGCGGCCCCGGAGACACTAACAATGAGTCAAGCGATCGAAGTCAAGGTGCCGGACATCGGCGATTACAAGGACATTCCTGTGATCGAGGTGCTGGTGAAGGCGGGCGATACCGTCGAAAAAGAGCAGTCCCTCGTCACGCTCGAGTCTGACAAGGCGACCATGGACGTGCCGAGCCCGGCGTCGGGCACGGTCAAGGAAGTGAAGGTCAAGGTCGGCGACAACGTGTCGGAAGGCTCGCTCGTGCTGGTGCTGGACGGCGCCGGTGCAGGCGCTGCGCCCGCCGCTCCCGCGCCCGCCGCGAAGGCAGAGAAGGCCGCTCCTGCCGCCGCGCCCGCGCAAGCGGCTGCGCCGGCACCCGCTGCAGCACCCGCCGCGAGCGGCGGCGCGCAGTCGGTCAAGGTCCCCGACATCGGCGACTACAAGGACGTGCCGGTCATCGAGATCGGCGTGAAGGTCGGCGACCGGGTCGAGAAGGAACAGTCGCTCGTCACGCTCGAGTCGGACAAGGCGACCATGGACGTGCCGAGCCCCGTGGCCGGCGTCGTCAAGGCAATCCTGGTCAAGGTCGGCGACAACGTGTCGGAAGGCACCGAGATCGTCGTCGTCGAAGCGGAAGGCGCCGCGGCGCCCGCCGCCGCACCGGCTGCGAAGCACGTCGAAGAGCCGTCGGATGCGCCCCAGCAAGCGCCGGCCAAGGCCGCGGCCGCCGCACCGTCGGCACTCGCGCAGGCGCCGATCATTCCGGCAGGCGAAGGCGGCTCGCGCCGCCCGAGCCACGCCTCGCCGTCCGTGCGCAAGTTCGCGCGCGAACTCGGCGTGGACGTTGCCCGCGTGACGGGTACGGGTCCGAAGGGCCGCATCACCCAGGACGACGTCACCGCGTTCGTGAAGGGCGTGATGACGGGCCAGCTCGCAGCACCGGCCGGCGCTGCCGCCGCACCGGCTGCGGGCGGCGCGGGTCTGAACCTGCTGCCCTGGCCGAAGGTCGACTTCACGAAGTTCGGCCCGATCGATACGCAGCCGCTGTCGCGTATCAAGAAGATCTCCGGCGCGAACCTGCACCGCAACTGGGTCATGATCCCGCACGTCACGAACAACGACGAAGCGGACATCACCGACCTCGAAGCGCTGCGCGTGCAGCTGAACAAGGAAAACGAGAAGGCGGGCGTGAAGTTCACGATGCTCGCGTTCGTCATCAAGGCCTGCGTCGCGGCGCTCAAGAAGTTCCCGGCGTTCAATGCGAGCCTCGACGGCGACAACCTCGTCTTCAAGCAGTACTACCACATTGGTTTTGCCGCCGACACGCCGAACGGCCTCGTCGTTCCGGTGATCCGCGACGCGGACAAGAAGGGCCTCGCCGACATCGCGAAGGAAATGGCCGAGCTCTCGAAGCTCGCGCGCGAAGGCAAGCTCAAGCCGGACCAGATGCAAGGCGGCTGCTTCTCGATCTCGTCGCTCGGCGGCATCGGCGGCACGCACTTCACGCCGATCATCAACGCACCGGAAGTGGCGATTCTCGGCCTGTCGAAGAGCGCGATGAAGCCGGTGTGGGACGGCAAGCAGTTCGTGCCGCGCCTCACGCTGCCGCTGTCGCTCTCGTACGATCACCGCGTGATCGACGGCGCAGCCGCCGCGCGCTTCAACGCGTACCTCGCTACGATCCTCGGCGATTTCCGCCGCGTGATTCTGTAAAACCGATCTGACCGGCTCGCGCCGACGCGCCGCACGTCCACGACGTGCGCGCTGCGGCAGGCGCGGCCGGTCATCCTTTAGGGGTAGGGGACACCATGAGTCTCGTCGAAGTGAAAGTGCCGGATATCGGCGACTTCAAGGACATCGACGTCATCGAAGTCAACATCAAGGCGGGCGACGTCATCGAGAAGGAGCAGACGCTGCTCTCGCTCGAGTCGGACAAGGCCACGATGGAAGTGCCCAGCGACGTCGCGGGCACCGTCAAGGAAGTGAAGATCAAGGCCGGCGACAAAGCTTCGCAGGGCACGGTGATCGCACTGGTCGAAGCGTCGGAAGGGGCGGCCGCGCCGGCTCCGAAGGCTGAAGCGCCGAAGGCGGAAGCGCCCAAGGCCGCCGAAGCCCCGAAGGCCGCAGCGCCGGCTGCGCAAGCCGGCAGCTTCAGCGGCAGCGCCGATGTCGAATGCGACATGCTCGTGCTCGGCGCGGGCCCCGGCGGCTACTCGGCGGCGTTCCGCTCCGCCGACCTCGGCATGAAGACCGTGCTGGTCGAGCGTTATTCGACGCTCGGCGGCGTGTGCCTGAACGTGGGCTGCATTCCGTCGAAGGCGCTGCTGCACACGGCGCTCGTGATCGATGAAGCCGAAGCGCTCGGCTCGCACGGCATTACCTTCGGCAAGCCGCAGATCGATCTCGACAAGTTGCGCGACTTCAAGTCGGGCGTCGTCAAGAAGCTCACGGGCGGCCTCGCCGGCATGGCGAAGGCGCGCAAGGTCGAAGTCGTGACGGGCGTCGGTTCGTTCCTCGATCCGAACCACATGGAAGTGGTGGGCGAGAACGGCAAGAAGATCGTCAAGTTCAAGCAGGCGATCATCGCTGCGGGTTCGCAGGCCGTGAAGCTGCCGTTCATGCCGGAAGATCCGCGCGTGGTCGATTCGACCGGCGCGCTGGAACTGCGCCAGATTCCGCAGAAGATGCTCGTCATCGGCGGGGGCATCATCGGTCTGGAAATGGCCACCGTCTACGCGACGCTCGGCGCGCAGATCGAGGTCGTGGAAATGCTCGACGGCCTGATGGCCGGCGCGGACCGCGACCTCGTGAAGGTCTGGGAGAAGTACAACGCGAAGCGCTTCGCGAACGTCATGCTCAAGACCAAAACCACGATGGCCGAGGCGAAGGACGACGGCATCTACGTGTCGTTCGAGGGCGAGAAGGCGCCGGCCGAGCCACAGCGCTACGACCTCGTGCTGGTCGCCGTGGGTCGCTCGCCCAACGGTAAGAAGATCGGCGCGGACAAGGCGGGCGTGGCGGTGACGGATCGCGGCTTCATCGAAGTCGACAAGCAGATGCGCACCAACGTGCCGCACATCTTCGCGATCGGCGACGTGGTCGGCCAGCCGATGCTCGCGCACAAGGCCGTGCATGAAGGCCACGTCGCGGCGGAAGCGGCGCACGGCGAGAAGGCCTACTTCGACGCGCTGCAGATTCCTTCGGTGGCCTACACCGATCCGGAAGTGGCGTGGGCCGGCAAGACCGAAGACCAGTGCAAGGCCGAAGGCATCAAGTACGGCAAGGCGGTGTTCCCGTGGGCCGCTTCGGGCCGCGCGATCGCCAATGGCCGCGACGAAGGCTTCACGAAGCTGATCTTCGACGAAGAGACGCATCGCGTGATCGGCGGCGGCATCGTCGGCCTGAACGCGGGCGACCTCATCAGCGAAGTCTGCCTCGCGGTGGAAATGGGCGCGGATGCGACCGACATCGGCAAGACGATCCACCCGCACCCGACGCTGGGCGAGTCGATCGGCATGGCCGCCGAGCTGTACGAAGGCGTCTGTACCGACCTGCCGCCGCAGAAGAAGAAGTGAGTTCGTGCCGCGCCGCTCGTTGCGGCGCGCATGAAGAAACGGCGCACTCCGTGAGGGGTGCGCCGTTTGCTTTTGGGTTCTGCGGTAGGTGCTGCGAGAGGCGCCGGAGCGTAAAAAAGATTCCCGGTCGGCGACCGGGCAAGTGACATGCCAGGCGGCATGCCGGAGCGTTCAGGTCCGGCGCCCGGTGCGACGCTGCTTCAGCGCACGCACCGGATCAAGCTACAACCTTCAGACCGTCTTCTTGGCCGTGGCCGAAGCGGCAGCCGAGCGCGACGCCTGGGCGGCAGCCTTGCTCGCAGCAGCGGTGGCGGCGTTGAAGTTGCTTTCCGCCATTTCCACGGCTTGCTTCGTCGCCTTGTGGACCGTTTCGTAGGTCGTGTTCGCGGCGTTGATGGCCGACTTGATCACGGCGACTGCGGTTTCCGAGCCAGCCGGCGCATTCTTCGCGACGTTGTCGACGAGCGATTGAACCTTGCGGTTCTGCTCTTCGTAGTGGGCTTCGGCGACCTTCGCAAACTCAGCCTGGGTGGCCGAGGCGATTTCATACACATGACGGCCATACGACAGCAGCTTTTCGGTCAGCGGCTGGGCATAGCTCGTTTGCAGGGCCAGGAATTCCTGCGCGTCCTTCACCGACAGTGCGCGCTGGGCGTGTTCCTGCGATTCCGCCAGATTCGAGCGGACGGCCTGAAGGTTCAATTCGACGAGCTTTTCCACGCCTTCGAATGCCTTGCCGGTGAGGCCGAACAGGGTTTCGAGGTTGGCTTTCTGGGCAGCGGCGAATTGCTCAGGGGTCAGCAGACTCATGTTTACGCTCCTGGATGTCGGCGGCCTTCGTGGGTCGCCTGAAGTAAGTGGCACGGCGCTGGTGCTCTGTCGCTCGCTTTGTGCGTCGCAACATTGATTCGATTTTAGGATGCTCCAGAAGAAAGTCAAGGCTTTTTGGTGCGTCGCACAATGTCGATAATTTATTATTAAACAATCACTTATGCCCGGCGCATCGCGCAACCGCGACAACCTGCCAATGCCCCGTAGCGCGGGGCTCGCGGCGCGTTGACGAAGGCAGCGCGCAGGGTGGGGCAAGCGCGCAAACGCGGCTTCTGGCAAGATGCGGCATGGATCACGTGAACGCGTCTATAGGATTTCACCTGGGTGCGTCCACCGAATTCCTTCATGGAACGTTAATGATCCATTGCGGTCGAACGCGCGTCGCGCGGCACGGCGGCACTGGTAGTCAGACAAATCTCACCCGTTTTTTCCTCAGTTCAAGTTCCTGCGACGAACGCCGTTAACGCAGCAAGCGCATTTTGCGTGTGCCGCAAACGTTGTCAGAAAACGGCGTCGCGGCGAGAGGAGTGGCTTGGCAATTGTCTGACTCCATCGAATGCGGGAAGTGCATTGGCCAGCTCAATCGGAGGTCATACTTCGGTTTAATGAGCGCCTATAAGTGCTTCAATTTGCGAATTTTTCGTGGTTTTACTACACTTGGCGAACGATCCCGCCGCTCCATCAAGAACACTAATGAAATCCGACAAGCTCCTGTCGTTCTCACTGATGCCGTCGTCGGTTATCAGCACCGCATTGTCGGTGGCTGTTTCCGTCGCGATCAGTGCGACGCTCGTGGCGCCTGAGGGCGCCTTTGCTGCGTCGCAAGACGCTGCGCCGGCCAAAACGGCCAAGGCGAAAAAAGCCACCAAGAAGGTTGCGAAGGCCGAGCCGGAAACGGCCAAGGCCAGCAAGAAGGCGGGCGCAACCCGTACCGTCGCCGCAAAGGACGACGATGCGCGTCCGGTGGCCAAAAAACGCCGCGTCACTTATACGATGAACGGTCGCCACCACTCGGCGGTGCGCCGTGTCGCGTTCGAACCGCGCCAGCCGACCGTGGGTCAGGCGTTCGGTCTGCACGATTCGCCCGACTCGCTGATGCTGCGCTCGGGCGTGGCGTACGTGGTCGACCAGAACACGCTCGAGCCGCTGTTCGACAAGAACTCGCACGCCGTCGTGCCGATCGCCTCGATCTCGAAGCTCATGACCGCGATGGTCGTGCTCGACTCGAAGGCGTCGCTCTCGGAACCGATCGAAGTCACGGACGAAGACCGCGACTACGAGAAGAACACGGGCTCGCGTCTTTCGGTGGGTTCGGTGCTCTCGCGCGAGGACATGCTGCACATCGCGTTGATGGCGTCGGAAAACCGCGCGGCGGCGGCGCTCTCGCGCTATTACCCGGGCGGGCGTCCGGCGTTCATCGCAGCGATGAACGCGAAGGCGAAGCAACTCGGCATGACCGATACGCACTTCGAGAATTCGACGGGGCTCACGAGCCACAACGTCTCGACCGCGCGTGACCTCGTGAAGATGGTGAACGCGGCGTACCAGTACCCGATGATTCGCCAGTTCTCGACCGACCGCAGCTACGACGTATTCACGGGCAAGCGCAATCTCGCCTACAACAGCACGAATGCGCTGGTCCGCAATGCGTCGTGGGACATCGGCCTGCAGAAGACGGGCTTCATCAACGAAGCGGGTGAGTGCCTCGTCATGCAGACGACGATCCACAATCGTCCGGTGATCATGGTCCTGCTCGATTCGAGCGGCAAGTACTCGCGCTTCGCGGATGCAACGCGCGTGCGCACGTGGCTCGACAATGGCGGCGCCGACCAGCAGCCGCGCATTACGAGCGCCGACGCAGGCGGCGCTGGGACCTGATCCCCGCCTTTGCGGATTTCCCGACAAACGCCCCGCAACCGCGGGGCGTTTTGCTTTCTGGTGCGTGCCGTTCGTCCTATGACGATCGGCAGACTGTTTCGTCGTTTGGTTCGTCGGCAACATTGTTCATTCAATGGTGGCCTGGCGTCCAATCCCGCCTGACTTCGGCGCGCGGTGATGCTGGCTCTTGATGGTTGTCAATTGACAACCATAGTGATCATGCATACACTGAGTCTGTCGATGAGACGATTGCACCCAAAGAAAGAAATCGAGGCCGTGCTTGTTCATGCCGAGAAACAGGGCTGGTTAGTTCAACCAGGTAAGAGTCACGGGCACGCATGGGGGCGAATGTACTGCCCATACAACGACGCTGCCTGTCGTTGCGGGGAATTCTGCATTACGAGCATCTGGAGCACGCCGCGTAATGCAGGCAATCACGCCTATGTGCTCAAACGCGTGGTCGACAACTGCACGACACATCGTATCAACGCGGCAGCTGCGTGTGCGGCGGCCGAAGCGCCGGAGTAAGTCATGAACTACCTGTTCACTCTCAAGTACCAGCTGGCAATCGAAGACAGCGATCACGAAGATCTCGTGGAGCGCCTCGCCGTTGCCGGCTGCGACGACGCGACGATCGGTGTGGGGTTGCCGGGCCGAATCGCGCTGACGTTCTCGCGCGACAGTGCGAACGCATGGTCGGCAATCTTCACGGCGCTGCAGGACGTGAAGCAGGCGGTGCCTACCGCGCGCCTCGTGGAAGCCGCACCAGACTTTGTCGGTTTGACCGATGCCGCGGACATGACCGGCATGTCCCGCCAGAACCTGCGCAAGCTGATGCTCGGGCACGCGGCGGAATTTCCTCAGCCCGTGCACGAGGGCAATCCGTCGCTATGGCATCTTAGCGACATCCTGGCCTGGCTGAAGGGGCGCGACGCATACAGCATCGACATGGCGCTGCTCGAAACGGCGCGAACGGCGAAGCAGGTGAACTTGGCAAAAGAAGCGCGCCATCTCGACACGAAGCTGAGCCGCAAACTCGATGAAGTGGTCGCGTGAGGCACGCGGCGAGCCAAAAAAAAGCGGAGGGCACGCCTCCGCTCTTCTCGATGTGCTTCGCCCCGACTTCAGGCGGGCTGCACGTTGCCTTCGGCGGGCTCCGGGTGATAGCCCAGTGACTCCGAAATCGTGAGCGCCGTCTTGCTCAACTGGCCGAGCCACGAATCCTGCAGGCGGTCCGCGGGCGCCGAGAGCGAAAGGCCCGCCACCAGTTTGCCCGTGTCGTCGTAGATGCCGGCGGCGATGCAGCGCACGCCCAGTTCGAGTTCTTCGTTATCACGTGCGCAGAATTGCTGGCGTACGTGAGCGAGTTCGCGCTCGAGGCGTCCGAGGTCGGTAATGCTGTTGCGCGTGTGACCCGACAAGCCGGTGCGCGTGGCGTACGCGCGCACGCGGTTCGCTTCGTCGGCGGCCAGAAAGAGCTTGCCGACCGAAGTGAGGTGCAGCGGAGCCCGGCCGCCAATCGCGCGCACCACCTGCATGCCCGAGCGCTCCGAATAGGCGCGTTCGATATAGACGATTTCGTCGCCCTGACGCACGGAGAGGTTGACGGTCTGGCCCGTGAGACGGTGCAGTTCGCGCATCGGCGTAAGCGCCGCGTCGCGCACCGAAAGCCGCGCTTTCACGAGGTTGCCGAGTTCGAGCAACCGCATGCCAAGCCGGTAGGTGCCGGGATCGGAGCGGTCGACGAGTCGGCAGCTCACCATATCGTTCAGGATGCGGTGCGCAGTCGAAGGATGCAGTTCGGTGCGCTGCGCAAGTTCCTTCAGGCTGACAGGGTCGCTGTGCGCGGCCAGCGCGTCCAGCAGGCGCATCATGCGCTCGATCACCTGAATCGAGGTCTTCGGATCTGGATGGGTGTCGCTCATGAGTTCAGATTCGTTTGACACGTGAGGCGGAAAATGCATTGTATCTCGTATTGTGAAAAAAGTAAGCGCCAGGACCAAGACTCGCGCTGCGCTGCGGCATCGCGCGCGACGGGCGAGGGCGATGCAGGCCGGCGTTGGTCATGGCGGCGAAACAAAGGATAATCGGGGACGGTTTTCACGAGGAGTTCCCATGCGAGTCGGTTTGTTCGTCACGTGCCTCATCGACACGATGCGTCCGGAAATTGGCTTTTCGACGCTCAAATTGCTCGAAGAGGCGGGCTATGAAGTCGTCGTGCCGCCCGCGCAAACCTGCTGCGGCCAGCCGGCCTACAACTCCGGCGAGCGCGCCATCGCGCGTGACCTCGCCGAAAAGACGCTGCGCGAATTCGAGCAGTTCGACTATCTCGTCGTCCCTTCGGGTTCGTGCGGCGGCATGATCCGCGTGCACTACGGCGATCTGTTTCGCGACGATCCGGAATTGATGGCGCGCTACGGCAAGTTGCGCGAGCGCGTCTACGAACTCACGGATTTCCTCGTGAACGTCGCCAAGGTCACGCTGCCGCAAGGCGAGTTCAGCGGGCCGGTGACGTATCACGACTCGTGTTCAGGCCTGCGTGAGCTTGGGGTCAAGGCGCAGCCGCGCGCGTTGCTCGCCCAGCGCGGCGTCGAAGTGCGCGAGATGAAGGACTGCGAGCACTGCTGCGGCTTCGGCGGCACCTTTGCGGTGAAGTACGGGGACATCTCGACGGCCATTGCAGACGAAAAATGCGCGAATGTTCAGGCGAGCGGCGCGGGCGCGGTGGTGCTCGGCGACCTCGGCTGCATGTTGAATATCGAAGGGCGTTTGCGCCGCACCGGCGACACCACCACGCGCGTGCTGCACATCGCGCAAGTGCTGGCCGGCGACGTGTGATGCGCCGCCGGCTGCCGCCGCTCGCTTCGTGCGGAACGTCCGAATAGCCTCGGACCTCGACCCCAGACCTCGCCGAACACCGCTCAACCTCGCCCTCACGCCATGCAAGTCCAATCGATGCAGTTCAAGGCGCGCGCCGGTCAGAAGCTGGCCGATCAGCGTCTGCAGCACAACCTCAAGAAACTTTCGACCAAGTTCGTCTCCGCGCGCGCCGAAGCGATCACCGCGATCGATTTCCCGGCCACGCGCGCGGCGCTCAAGGCGCGCCGCAACCGCGCGCTCGACAATCTCGACGTCTGGCTCGAGCAGTTCGAGACCGAGGCGGCGCGGCGCGGCGTGACCGTGCTCTACGCGGAAACGGCGCAAGACGCGGCGAAGCTCGTCGCGGACATCGCGCGGCGCCACGACGTGCACAAGGTCATCAAGACCAAGTCGATGGTTTCGGAGGAGATGCGGCTCAATACGGTGCTCGCGGAAATGGGCGTGCAGTCCATCGAGACCGATCTGGGCGAGTACATCCTGCAGATCAACGACAACGAGCCGCCGAGCCACATCATTGCGCCCGTCGTCCACAAGGACAAGGACGAGATCGCCGATCTCTTCGCGAAGACGCACCACAAGCCGCGCCTGACCGAAATCCCCGACATGACCCGCGAGGCGCGCGAAGTCCTGCGCCCGCATTTTCTGTCGGCGGACATGGGCGTGACGGGCGGCAACTTCCTCGTCGCGGAAACGGGCTCGGTCGTGCTGGTGACCAACGAGGGCAACGAGGGCATGTGCACCGTGATGCCGCGCGTGCATGTGGCGGTGACGGGCATCGAGAAGGTGCTGCCTACGCTCGAAGACCTCGCCACCGCCATGCGTCTGTTGCCGCGTTCGGCAACGGGGCAGGCCACGTCGAACTACTTCTCGGTTCTCACAGGCCCGCGCGGGCCCGAGGACCGGGACGGCCCCGAGCACATGTACGTCGTGCTCGTGGACGGCGGCCGCACCGGCCTGATCGGCGGCGAATTCCAGGAGATGCTGCGCTGCATCCGTTGCGGGGCGTGCATGAACCACTGCCCGGTCTACCAGAAGGTGGGCGGCCACGCGTACGGCTGGGTCTATCCGGGGCCGATGGGCTCGGTGCTCACGCCAAGCTACGTCGGCATCGAAAAGACGCTCGATCTGCCGCAGGCCGCAACGCTGTGCGGCGAGTGCAATAGCGTCTGCCCGGTGGGCATCCCGCTTTCGGACCTGCTGCGCAAACTGCGCGAGAAGCAAACAGAGCGGCACCTGCGTCCGTGGCGCGAGCGCGCGGCGCTCGCAGCCTGGGGCTGGCTCGCGCTTCACCCAACGGCCTACGCGCTGCTCACCAAGCTCGGCGTGCGCATACTCGAGCGCATGGGCGGGCAGGCCAGGCTCATTCGCAAGCTGCCATTCGCGCACGGCTGGAGCAACGGGCGCGACATGCCCGCGCCGGTCGGGCGCACGTTTCGCGAGTTGTACGCGGCGCGGCACACGCACCTGGACACGACGAAGCGCTCCGAGCAGGCCTGACGCGCGCGCATCGGTCAAGTCGGGTTTGCCGACTATTTAAGCTGGCGCAACAGTGTGTTCATCCGGACCGGGTTTTTCCTGATTGCGACTCTCTATATCATCTCGACTGGCGATAGTGCGTCCGCACCTGTCGCTTCACAGTCGATAGAGAGTCGCATCATGAGAAAGAAAATAACGGTGTACTGGCCGCTGGCGCTGATCGTGCCGCTCGCGGTGATCGCATGGATCCATGCATGGAAGACCGCCGAGCAGCAAATGCCGCTCGCCGCCGATCAGGTCACGGCAGAACTCGCTCGCGCCGTGTCGTATGGCCTCGTGGGCAGCGAAGGCAAGACGCCGGTGAAGGCGATGAACGGCATCGCGACGCTGCCGCGCTCGAACGCGATCTGATGATCGCGCCGGCGCCAACGCGCCGCGCAGCGCGTTGTTCGTGCGCTTTGTATAATTTGAGATTCGCCGCCGCGCGCTGAACGCCTTCCGTTGCCCCAGCCCCCACGAATGAAAAAGGTTTCCGTCTGCTTCGTTTGTCTTGGCAATATCTGCCGCTCGCCCACGGCCGAGGCCGTGATGCTGCGTCTCGTCGACGAGGCGGGGCTGGCGGGTCGCGTCGAGGTCGATTCGGCGGGAACGGGTGACTGGCACATCGGCGAGGCGCCCGACGAGCGCGCCCAGCGCGCCGGCGGCCTGCGCGGCTACGCGCTCGCGGCGTTGCGCGCCCGGCAGATCGACGCCGACGATTTTCGCCGTTTCGACCTGATCGTGGCGATGGACGACGCCAACGTCAGCGCGCTTCAGGGCGTCTGCCCGGCGAGCGAGCGCGACAAGATCCGCCTGCTGATGGAATTCGCGCCGCAGGCCGAAACGCGCGTCGTGGTCGATCCCTATTTTGGCGGCGACGCGGGCTTCGAAACGGTGCTCGATCAATGCGAAGCCGCCTGCGCGGGTCTGCTCGCCGCATTGCGTCCGCAACTGGCGGATTGAGATGAGCGGCGCGGATCTGCCGAATGCAGAAATCGCGCCATTTTTGCGATTCGCCGCGCACCTAATAACCCAGATCGCGACGTTGATACTTGACTAAACTAGTCATGTATTTATACTTGACGAAAATTGTCGAGAATTGCGGTTCCCATACATCATGAGACTCACCACCAAAGGCCGTTTCGCCGTCACGGCGATGATTGACCTGGCGCTGCGCCAGGAGCAGGGCCCGGTGACGCTTGCGGGTATCAGCCAGCGGCAGCACATCTCGCTGTCGTACCTCGAACAGCTGTTCGGCAAGCTGCGCCGTCATGAAATCGTCGAATCGGTCCGTGGGCCGGGCGGCGGGTACAACCTCGCGCGCCGCGCGGAGGACGTCACGGTCGCGGACATCATCATCGCGGTGGACGAGCCGCTCGACGCCACCCAGTGCGGCGGCAAGGGCGCCTGCGAGGGCACCAAGCAGCACGACGGCCACTGCATGACGCACGAACTCTGGTCGACGCTGAACCAGAAAATGGTCGAGTACCTCGATTCGGTGTCGCTCAAGGATCTGGTGGACAAGCAGCGCGCCCGCGAAGGCGCCGCGCCCGCCGTCCTGCGCGATCGCCGCGCCGAGGCGCCGGCGGTGGAGCCGGTCAGGGCGATGCCGCTGGGTCCGAACTCGATCTTCAACATGGCGGGTTCGTAAGTCCTTCGAGCGTCGCCAGAAAGCAATACACAGTACAGCGCAGCACACAAGATTCCCCGGAGCGATAGATGAATAACGACATTCCCCACCTGCCCATTTACATGGACTACAGCGCGACGACCCCCGTCGACCCGCGCGTGGTGGACAAGATGATTCCGTATCTGCGCGAGCAGTTCGGCAATCCGGCGTCGCGCAGCCACGCCTATGGCTGGGATGCGGAGCGCGCCGTCGAAGAGGCGCGCGAGCAGGTCGCAGCGCTCGTCAACGCCGACCCGCGCGAAATCATCTGGACCTCCGGTGCCACCGAATCGGACAACCTCGCGATCAAGGGCGCTGCGCACTTCTACAAGAGCAAGGGTAAGCACATCATCACGGTGAAGACCGAGCACAAGGCCGTGCTCGACACCTGCCGCGAGCTCGAGCGCGAAGGCTACGAAGTCACGTATCTGGACGTCAAGGACGACGGCCTGATCGACCTCGAAGCGTTCAAGGCCGCGCTGCGCCCCGACACGATCCTCGTTTCCGTCATGCACGTGAACAACGAGATCGGCGTGATCCAGGACATCGCGACGATCGGCGAAATCTGCCGTGAGAAGGGCATCATTTTCCACGTCGACGCTGCGCAATCCACCGGCAAGGCGCCCATCGACCTGCAAAAGCTCAAGGTCGACCTGATGTCGTTCTCGGCGCACAAGACCTACGGCCCGAAGGGCATCGGCGCGCTGTACGTGCGCCGCAAGCCGCGCGTGCGCATCGAAGCGCAGATGCACGGCGGCGGCCATGAGCGCGGCATGCGCTCGGGCACGCTGGCCACGCACCAGATCGTCGGCATGGGCGAAGCGTTCCGCATCGCGCGTGAAGAGATGGCCACGGAAAACGAGCGCGTGCGCATGCTGCGCGACAAGCTCCTGCGCGGCCTGAAGGAAATCGAAGAAACCTACGTGAACGGCGACATGGAACAGCGTGTCCCGCACAACCTGAACATCAGCTTCAACTTCGTCGAAGGCGAGTCGCTGATCATGGCGGTGAAGGACGTGGCGGTGTCGTCGGGTTCGGCGTGCACTTCCGCATCGCTCGAGCCGTCGTACGTGCTGCGCGCGCTCGGCCGCAACGACGAGCTGGCGCACAGCTCGATCCGCTTCACCGTGGGCCGCTTCACGACGGAACAGGACGTGGACTACGTGATCAACCTGCTGAAGACGAAGATCGCCAAGCTGCGCGAGCTGTCGCCGCTGTGGGAAATGCATCAGGACGGCATCGATCTGTCGACCATCCAGTGGGCCGCGCACTAAGCAAGGCGGCGCAGTTAGCAGCGAACAACGAACCGGCCGCAGCGCAATGAGCAGTCAACTGCGTGCAGCGCGGCAAACACGAATTGAAGGAGTGTGATCATGGCATATAGCGACAAGGTTCTGGACCACTACGAAAACCCGCGCAACGTCGGCTCGTTCGCCAAGGACGACGACGCAGTGGGCACCGGCATGGTCGGCGCACCGGCGTGCGGCGACGTGATGAAGCTGCAGATCCGCGTGGGCGCGGACGGCGTGATCGAAGACGCGAAGTTCAAGACCTACGGCTGCGGCTCGGCGATCGCTTCGAGCTCGCTCGTGACCGAGTGGGTGAAGGGCAAGACGCTCGACCAGGCGCTCGACATCAAGAACACGCAGATCGCCGAAGAACTGGCGCTGCCGCCGGTGAAGATCCACTGCTCGATTCTCGCGGAAGATGCGATCAAGGCAGCAGTTGCGGACTATCGCCAGCGTCACACGACCGAAGCGAAGGCCGACGCGGCGTAAAGCACGGCGCTGCGGCGTAATAGATGCAGGACGGCGTCCGGCCTGAAAACCCGGCGCTCTGGGACTAACGATTTTGGATGCAGCAGGGTTGCGTCGCGACGCGAGGGAAGGCGAAAGCCCAACTGGCGGCGCGAGGCGCGGCGAAGATGCTATGGCAATTACGTTGACTGAAAAAGCGGCACAGCACGTGCAAAAGTACCTGACCCGTCGCGGCAAGGGCGTGGGCCTGCGTCTTGGCGTGCGCACGACGGGCTGCTCGGGCCTCGCGTACAAGCTCGAGTACGTCGACGAACTCGCGCCCGAAGACAACGTCTTCGAGAGCCACGGCGTGAAGGTCATCGTCGACCCGAAGAGTCTCGCCTATATCGACGGCACGCAGCTCGACTTCGTGCGTGAAGGGCTGAACGAAGGCTTCCGGTTCAACAACCCGAACGTGAAGGACGAGTGCGGCTGCGGCGAGTCCTTCCGCGTTTGAGCCCGCGTCGAGCGGTGAAAAGGCGGCCTGTGCCGCCTTTTTGATTTTGACGGCCGCGGGTTAGCCCCTCTCAGCCCCTCTCAGCCCCTCATAGCCCCACAAGAACGTTCCAGCCGATGAGCACGCCTTCCACGCCTTCCCGGTCGCTCTCCGACAGCCACTTCGTGCTGTTCGGCCTGCCCGAGCAGTTCGCGATCGACGCGAACGCGCTCGACCATGCCTACCGCACGGTGCAGGCGCAGGTGCATCCCGACCGCTTCGCGGCGGCCGGCGAGGCGCAAAAGCGCATCGCCATGCAATGGGCCACGCGCACGAACGAGGCGTATCAGACGCTGCGCGATCCGCTCAAGCGCGCGAAGTACCTGCTGCATCTGCGCGGCATCGACGTGGGCGCGGAGAACAACACCGCGATGGAGCCCGCGTTCCTCATGCAGCAGATGGAGTGGCGCGAGTCGATCGAAGACGCGGTCGCGGCGAAGAACGTCGATGCGCTCGACGCACTCGCGGGCGAGCTGCGCGACGACGAACGCGTGCGCTTCACGAAACTCGCGGCGCTGCTCGACAGCGGCTCGAACCAGCCCGCGGCCGAGGCGGTGCGCCAGCTCATGTTCATCGAGCGCGTGGCGAGCGAAATCGACTCGCAGATCGAGCGGCTCGAAGGCTGAGACCGGGCGCGCAAACGGATATCGGGCGCTCGCGCCCATCAGGTTAAAAAGCAGATCACACAGATGGCCTTACTGCAAATCTCCGAACCCGGCATGGCGCCGGCGCCGCATCAGCGGCGACTCGCCGTCGGCATCGACCTCGGCACGACGAACTCGCTGGTCGCCGCGGTGCGCAGCGGCGTGCCCGACGTGCTGCCCGACGAAGACGGCCACATGCTGCTGCCCTCGGTCGTGCGCTATCTCGCGAACGGCGGCCGGCGCATCGGCCGCACGGCGAAGGCGCAAGCCGCGACCGACCCGCGTAACACGATCGTGTCGGTCAAGCGCTTCATGGGCCGCGGCAAGTCCGAGGTCGAAGGCGCGGCCAACGCACCGTACGACTTTGTCGATGCGCCGGGCATGGTGCAAATCCAGACGATCGACGGCGTGAAGAGCCCCGTCGAAGTCTCGGCGGAAATTCTCGCGACGCTGCGCCAGCGCGCCGAAGACACGCTCGGCGACGAACTGGTCGGCGCCGTCATCACGGTGCCGGCGTACTTCGACGAAGCGCAGCGCCAGGCGACCAAGGACGCCGCGCGTCTCGCCGGCCTGAACGTGCTGCGTCTGCTCAACGAGCCGACCGCGGCGGCGATCGCGTACGGGCTCGACAACGGCGCCGAAGGCCTCTACGCGGTCTACGACCTCGGCGGCGGCACCTTCGACCTGTCGATTCTCAAGCTCACGAAGGGCGTGTTCGAAGTGCTGGCGGCCGGCGGCGATTCGGCGCTCGGCGGCGACGATTTCGACCACGCGCTCTTTGCTTACGCGCTGGAGCAGTCCGGCATCGAGCGCGCGACGCTCGCGCCCGAAGACGTGCGTCTGTTGCTCGACCGCGTGCGCGATGCGAAAGAAGCGCTCTCGTCCGCACCCGAGGCGCGCATCGAGGCGGCCCTGTCGAGCGGCCAGCAGATCGCGCTGACGATCGACGAGCCGCGCTTCGAAGCGCTCACGCAGGCGCTCGTGCAGCGCACGCTCACGCCGACGAAGAAGGCGCTGCGCGACGCGAAGGTCGCCGCGAAGGACGTGAAGGGCGTGGTGCTGGTTGGCGGCGCGACGCGCATGCCCGTGATCCGCCGCGCCGTGGAGCAGCACTTCGGCCAGGCGCCGCTCACGAATCTGGACCCGGATCAGGTCGTCGCGCTCGGCGCGGCGATCCAGGCCGACCTGCTCGCGGGCAACCGCGGCGGCGAGGACGACTGGCTGCTGCTCGACGTCATTCCGCTGTCGCTCGGCGTGGAGACGATGGGGGGCCTCGTCGAGAAGATCATCCCGCGCAATTCGACCATCCCGGTCGCGCGTGCGCAGGACTTCACGACCTTCAAGGACGGCCAGACGGCCATGGCGATTCACGTGGTGCAGGGCGAGCGCGAACTCGTCGCCGACTGCCGCTCGCTCGCGCGTTTCGAACTGCGCGGCATTCCGCCGATGGCGGCGGGCGCGGCGCGCATTCGCGTGACTTACCAGGTGGATGCGGATGGTCTCTTGTCGGTGTTCGCGCGCGAGCAGCTCTCGGGCGTGGAAGCCTCGGTGGTGGTGAAGCCGTCCTACGGTCTCGCCGACGACGACGTGGCCCGCATGCTCGAAGACAGCTTCAAGACCGCCGAAGTCGACATGCGCGCCCGCGCGCTGCGCGAGGCGCAGGTCGAGGCGCAACGCATCATCGAAGCGACGAACGCCGCTTTGGGCGCCGACGGCGAACTGCTCGACGAAGCCGAGCGCGCGCAAGTCGATGCGTTGATCGTCACGCTGGCACAAGTCGCGCAGGGCGAGGACGCCGGCGCGATCGAAGCCGCCACCAAGGCACTGTCCGAGGGCACCGACGAGTTTGCGGCGCGCCGCATGGACAAGGGCATTAAGCGCGCGCTGGCCGGCAAGAAGCTCGACGAGATCGGCTAAAGGCGCGGCCAGGAGCGCGCCTGCAGCCTCAACAGCGTAAAGGCGAACGCGTCGTTAGCAAACGGCGCACGCGTGCGTGCTTTCCCGATGTGGCTGAGCGCGCACCGACAGTAGAATGGGCACATGCCGCCGTCGGAGGCGGGGCATGCGCCCGATATGAAAGTTATTGGATACGGAAATCACAATGCCTCAAATCGTGGTGCTGCCCCATGTCGAACTGTGCCCTGAAGGCGCGGTCATCGACGCCAAACCGGGCGAGAGCGTGTGCGACGCGCTGCTCGAACACGGTATCGAAATCGAGCACGCATGCGAGAAGTCGTGCGCCTGCACGACCTGTCACGTGATCGTGCGCGAAGGTTTCGATGCGCTCGTGCCGTCCGAGGAAGACGAAGACGATCTCCTCGACAAGGCGTGGGGCCTCGAGCCGACGTCGCGGCTGTCGTGTCAGGCCATCGTGCCCGCGAACGACGACCTGGTGGTCGAGATTCCGCGTTACTCGATCAACCACGCGAAAGAAAACCACTGAGCCACTGAACACCAGGAGGAGCGCGCAGCCATGAAATGGACCGATACGCAGGACATCGCGATGGCCTTGACGGACACCCATCCCGAAGTGGATCCGCAGTACGTGCGCTTCACCGATCTGCACCGCTGGATCACCCAGCTCGACGGTTTCGACGACGACCCCGAGCGCTCGAACGAGAAGATTCTCGAAGCGATCCAGGCCGCGTGGATCGAAGACGCGGACTACTGATTTCCGGTACGCCCGGCAAGCAGACGAGAAAAAGGCGATTTGCCAGTACGGCAAATCGCCTTTTTTATTGCACTGCCAGCTTAGGCGCGATCAGCCCGCGACCAGCGTGCCGTTCTCCACACGCACGCGCTCGCCCTGCTGGAACGGCGGCGCGTCGTGATACGTGAAGTAGCGCATCTTGCCGTTCTCCATGCGCACGCGCACAGAATAGGTCGTCGTGCTGCGCAGGTGCTTTTCGACCGAGTTGCCCGCGAAGCCGCCACCCAGTGCGCCAAGCAGCGTCATGGCCGTGCGGCCGTTACCCGAGCCGAACTGGTTGCCGACCACGCCGCCGGCCACCGCGCCGCCTACCGCGCCGATGCCGGTGCCGTGGCCTTCTTGCTTGACCGCGGAAATCGCGACGACCGTGCCGCACGTCGAACATGCGGGCTGGGCGGGCGGCGCTTCCTGCGCGTACTGCTGCTGCGAAGGCTGCTGCTGCTGGGCAGGCTGTTGGCCATATTGCTGCGCCGGGGCGACCGGCATCGGCGCTTGCTCTTGCGCTTGAGCCGGCGCCGGTTGCGGCTCGGCGGGCGCATTCTGTTCGTTCTGCGCGTATTGCGAGGCCTGCACCGGCTTGGTCGAGTCGACGACCGGCGGCTGGGAAGCCGTCATGGCCGTCTGGCCCGTCTGAACCTGGGCGCTCTGTTCGGCGGTGCTGGAAGCTTTCGGGAAAACGCCGGTGATGGCCGCCGTGGCCGCAAGGCTCGCGACGATGACGGCTGCCGCCGCGGTTGCGATCAGCGGATGGAGGCGGCGTTTCGGTGTGGTCGGATCGGTTGTGTTCATGACAGGCTCCGTCTTTGGCAGAGTTGGCTCTCTTGTGAGACCCAGTTTGAGCCAATCGAATTCTGTGAGCGTTTCAATTTGTAACCCCGCGCGGTGGGTGTGGGCAGACGCTGAGCGCGTGGTCGTCGCGCAGCGTTGCACAGCGCGGTTTTCCACGTGGGCGCAATTGACGTACCCATCCCAGCCGCTGCGCTCGCAGGCAGATTTTACCGATGGTTACAAACGTGTGCACTTCAGATGCCCCAACGGAAACGGGGCGCATACGGTGTGAACCGCATGCGCCCCGTCTTGTCAGGCAGTGTTCGGCTTAGTCTTCGCGGCGCAGGTGCGGGAAGAGGATCACGTCGCGGATGCTCGCGCTGTCCGTGAGCAGCATGATCAGACGGTCGATGCCGATGCCGCAGCCGCCCGTCGGAGGCATGCCGTATTCGAGCGCGCGGATGTAGTCGGCGTCGTAGAACATCGCTTCTTCGTCGCCGGCGTCCTTTTGCTCGACCTGCTTCTTGAAGCGCGCAGCCTGGTCTTCCGGATCGTTTAGCTCCGAGAAGCCGTTGGCGATCTCGCGGCCCGTGATGAACAGCTCGAAGCGCTCGGTGATGCCCGGCAGCGTGTCCGAAGCGCGCGCGAGCGGCGAGACTTCAACGGGGTAGTCGATGATGTAGGTCGGCTCCCACAACTGCGACTCGGCCGTCTCTTCGAAGAGCGCCAGCTGCAGCGAACCCACGCCCGCGTTGAGGAATTGCGGCTGGTTCGCGTCCACGCCGAACTTCTTGAGTTCTGCGCGCAGGAAGGCGGCGTCGCCAAGCTGTTCGTTCGTGTATTGCGGCGCGTACTTCTGGATCGCCTGCACGATCGTCAAGCGATGGAACGGCTTCGAGAGGTCGAGTTCACGGCCCTGATACGTGAGCACAGCGGTGCCGCTCGCGTCGATGGCGGCCTGGCGGATCAGTTGCTCGGTGAAGTCCATGAGCCACGCGTAGTCGGTGTACGCGGCATAGAACTCCATCATCGTGAATTCTGGATTGTGACGCGGCGAAACGCCTTCGTTACGGAAATTCCGGTTGATCTCGAACACGCGCTCGAAGCCGCCCACGACCAGACGCTTCAGATAAAGCTCGGGCGCGATGCGCATGAACATCTGCATGTCGAGCGCGTTGTGGTGCGTGACGAACGGCTTGGCGGCCGCGCCGCCCGGGATCGGGTGCAGCATCGGCGTTTCGACTTCCATGAAGCCCGAGTCGGCCATGAAGCGGCGCACCGAAGAAATCGCCTTGGTGCGCGCCTGGAAGGTCTGACGCGCTTCCGGCGTGACGATCAGGTCGACGTAGCGCTGGCGATAGCGCATTTCCTGGTCGGCGAGGCCGTGGAACTTGTCCGGCAGCGGACGCAGCGCCTTCGAGAGCAGACGCAGTTCCGTGCAGCGCACCGAAAGCTCGCCCTTGTTGGTGCGGAACAGCACACCCCTGGCCGCGACGATGTCGCCGAGGTCCCACTTCTTGAACGCGTCGTAGGTTGCCTCGCCCACGTCGGCGGGCGTGATGAAGAACTGGATCTGGCCCGAGCCGTCGCGCACCGTGGCGAAGCTCGCCTTGCCCATCACGCGCTTGAGCATCATGCGGCCGGCGATCGCCACTTCGAGCGGATTCGCTTCGAGCGCGTCCTTGTCGGTGTCGGCGTAGTCGCGCGCGAGGTCGGCGGCGTGGTGGGTCGGGCGGAAGTCGTTCGGATAGGCGACGCCTGCCTCGCGCAGCGCGCGCAGTTTCTCGCGGCGCTCGGCGATGATCTGGTTGTCGTCGAGTTCGGGCGCGGCGCTGGGCGCGTTCTGCTGGGTCGGTTCGGTCATGATGGCTCGGAGTTCTTTGATTCGCAGGTGTTTCGGCGAGTTTTCGGGGCTGCGGCCCCGGCATGGTCCTTCGCGGGACACGGCGCGCATTGCGCGCAGATAAGCGGACTTCGGTTCCCGCTGCGCGTCGCGCGCCTCGCAGTCGAGGCGCGCGGCGCAGCAGGAGAGGGCGGCATGCGGTGAACTGCTGCGCCCGTGGCGTGCGGCAAGCTTACACGCCCTGTTTCAGGCTCGCGCTGATGAAGGCGTCGAGATCGCCGTCGAGCACGGCCTTGGTATTGCTGATTTCGACGTTGGTGCGCAGATCCTTGATCCGGCTGTTGTCGAGCACGTAGGAGCGGATCTGGTGACCCCAGCCCACGTCCGACTTGCCCGCTTCGAGCTTGTCCTGTTCCGACTGGCGCTTGCGCATTTCGGCTTCGTACAGGCGCGACTTCAGCATGGCCATGGCTTCGGCGCGGTTGCGGTGCTGCGAGCGGTCGTTCTGGCACTGCACGACGATGCCCGACGGCACGTGCGTGATACGCACGGCGGAGTCGGTCTTGTTGATGTGCTGACCGCCCGCGCCCGAAGCGCGGTATGTGTCGATGCGCAGATCGGCCGGATTGACGTCGATCTCGAACGAGTCGTCGATTTCCGGATACACGAACACCGACGAGAACGACGTATGACGCCCGCCCGACGAGTCGAACGGCGACTTGCGCACGAGGCGGTGAATGCCGGTTTCGGTACGCAGGAAGCCGTAGGCGTATTCGCCTTCGACCTTGATCGTCGCGCTCTTGATGCCGGCCACGTCGCCTTCGGATTCTTCGAGCACTTCGGTCTTGAAGCCCTTGCGTTCGCAGTAGCGCACGTACTGGCGCAGCAGCATGGACGCCCAGTCGCAGGCCTCGGTGCCGCCGGCGCCGGCCTGAATGTCGATGAACGCGTTGTTCGGGTCGGCCGGATTCGCGAACATGCGGCGGAACTCGACGTCGGCTACGCGCGCTTCGATCGCGTGAGCGTCGGACTCGATGGAGACGAGCGTGTCTTCATCGCCTTCCTCGCGGGCCATCTCGAAGAGATCCTGGGTGTCGCGCGTGTCGTTCTCGATGCCGTCGAGCACGTGCACCACGCCCTCGAGCAGTTTCTTTTCCTTGCCGAGACCCTGGGCGTGCTTGGAGTCGTTCCAGACGTTGGGGTCTTCGAGTTCGCTGTTGACTTCGACGAGCCGTCGGGCTTTTACGTCGTAGTCAAAGATACCCCCGTAGCTCGCCCGCGCGCGTGCGCAGGTCCGCCAAAAGGGCTTCGATCGCGTTGAGACGTTCCGCTTCCATTTGTGTCGTGATCCGGCGTGTAAAACATTGAATTATAGCCGATTGGACCCGGATCAAGGGCGGCGCGGGCGCTTCGGGCGGCCCGCGCTTCTCAGCGTAACGTGCAGTTCGAAGCGGGTTTAGAGCGCAGCGTGCTCCACCACGAGCTGCACGCGCGATACGCCATTCCAGGTGTCACGCACGAGCCGGTAGGCGACCGTGGTGTGCTGCGGCAACGACTCCGTGTGGTTGAACCAGATCGCGTTGAAGCGCTGGCGCCCGCGCAGCAGTTGCAGTTTGAGGTGCTTGTCCTTCACGAGCGCCTGCGAGGCCACCTCGAATTCCCCCGAAAACACGGGCGCCGGGAAGCCCTGGCCCCACACGGCGGCATCGAGCATCTCGACGAAATCGGGCGTGAAGTAGGCGTCTTCGAGATCGCCGTCGGTTTCGACCGTGCGCGCGAGGGCCTCTTCGGTGAGCCACTCGCGGCCCACGCGCTCAAACGCCTCGGCGAAGCGCGGCACGTCTGCGGCGGCGATCGTCATGCCCGCGGCCATGGCGTGGCCGCCGAACTTCTGGATCAGACCGGGCTCGCGCTTGCTGATCAGATCGACCGCGTCGCGCAGATGGAAACCGGGGATCGAACGGCCCGAGCCCTTCACGAGTGCGCCGTCATCGTCGGCAGGCGCGAAGGTGAACGAAGGGCGGTGGAAGCGCTCCTTGAGCCGTCCCGCGACGATGCCGATCACGCCCTGGTGCCAGCCTTCGTTGAACAGCGTAAGCGTGGCCTTACCTTGCGGATCGACGTCGGCGAGATCGGCTAGCGCCTGCTGCTGCATGCCGGCTTCGATCTCGCGGCGCTCGCGGTTCATGCCGTCGAGCTGCTGCGCAAGCTCCCACGCGCGGCCCACGTCGTCGGTGGTCAGGCACTCGATGCCGAGCGACATGTCCGAGAGCCGGCCCGCCGCGTTCAGGCGCGGCCCGAGCGCAAAGCCGAAGTCGAAGCCCGAGGCGCTTTTCGCGTCGCGGCCGGCCGCGCGAAAGAGCGCCGCGATGCCCGGTTGCATGCGGCCGTTGCGCACGCGCTGCAAGCCTTGCGCGACGAGCACGCGGTTGTTGCAGTCGAGCTTCACGACGTCGGCGACAGTGCCGAGCGCGACGAGATCGAGCAGGCCGTCGAGGCGCGGCTCGGGCTTGCCGTCGCCAAAGAAGCCGCGCTTGCGCAGCTCCGCGCGCAGCGCGAGCAGCGTGTAGAACATCACGCCCACGCCCGCGATGCACTTGCTCGGAAACTCGCAGCCCGGCTGGTTCGGGTTGACGATGGCGCGCGCGTCGGGGAGCGTGTCGCCGGGCAGGTGGTGGTCGGTCACGAGCACCTCGATGCCGAGCGCGTTGGCGGCTTCGACGCCTTCCACGCTGGCGATGCCGTTGTCCACCGTGATCAGGACGTCGGGTGGCCCGCCCTTGCGTTGCGCGGCGAGTGCGACGATCTCGGGCGTGAGGCCGTAGCCATACTCGAAGCGGTTCGGCACCAGATAGTCGATCTGCGCGCCGAACATGCGCAGGCCGCGCACGGCCACGGCACAGGCCGTCGCGCCGTCGCAGTCGTAGTCGGCGACCACGAGCATGCGGCAGTCGGCTTCGAGCGCGTCGGCGAGCAGTTCGGCGGCCTCGTCGAGGCCCTTCATGCCCGTGGGCGGGATCAGGCGCGCGAGGCCGGTTTCGATCTCGTCGGGCTGGCAAACGCCGCGCGAGGCGTAGAGGCGTGCGAGCACCGGATGCAGGCCGTGGCGCACGAGCGCTTCGGTGTCGGCGGGCGAGCAGGCGCGGGTGACGATTCGGGTCATGCGTGAGCGCGGAAAAAAGAAGTCATTCGGGGATCATTCGATAAAGAGCGACGCGAACAGGCGGCGTCGCCAGAACTTGCGCAAATCGCCGCGCGTGATGGACAGCGTGACCGAGCCGGTGTCGCCGCACAGCGTGAGCTCGAGCGCGGCGAGCGCGCCCGTTTGCAGCGCCGTGAGCGCGGGCGCGAACCAGTCGCGCTCCAGTTGGGCGAACGCGGCGTTCCAGCGGCCCCAGTCCTGCTGGATGAAGGCCGCCGAGAACGGATCGAGTTCGACGAGCGTCGCGCCCGTGCCCGAACCGTTGTTGAGCGAGGCTGCGAGCGCGGCAAAGGTTGTGGGCGCGGCGCCGACTTCCGCCTTTGCGGCGAGTGCCAGGCCGCGCGTGGCGGCCGCATCGGAGCGCACGCGCGCATAGGGGCTCGTGACGGTGCGCAGCGCGCCCTGGGCGTGGAACCAGATCGAATTGACGGCGGGCAGGCCGCGCGCTTCGCGGGCCTCGTTCACAGGATGCTCGAACCACGCCATCTGCACTTCGTTCTGCACCTTCATCCAGGCGCGCGAACGTTGGCCCGAATGGGCCTCGTGCGGCAGCCAGATCTCGATGTTGCGGCCGCTCGCGCGCAAGGGCGACGCGCCCGCTAGCGTGCCGAACGCTTCCGACGAGAGATACCAGCGCTGCGGCGTGGGGGCCTCGATGCGCACGCCCATTTCTTCGATCAGCGGGCGGGCGATGGTGTAGAGCGTGGCGGCGTCGGCGTCGGCGAGTTCCAGCGAGGCGGGGTCGATCAGCACCAGGTGATCGTGAGCGATGCGCACGTGCACAGGCTGCACGCACGCCCACGTGGCGTCGCCGGGCGTGCCGCCATCGGCGAGCAGCATGTAGGGCGCAAGCGGTGCTTCGTCGTCGGCGGCCGGCGCGGAGTTTGCGCGGTTCGCGCTCGCCGGACCGAGCGCGCCGAACTGGCGCGCGACCCAGCGCTCGTGCGGCAGCGTGCGCTGGAAGTCCTCGCCGATCACCTGCTCGCCGAGTGTCGCGCGCGCAACCAGTTTCGCGAGCGCCGGGTATTCGAGGCCCGCGAGGGCGGTGGAGGCGGCCGCGGCGGACGGCAAGGCAAAGGGGACGAGGAGATGGAGTCGGTCGGCGGGCATGATGGTGCGCATTGTACTTCGGCGCTTCGTGCGCCGGGCGGCCCTCGGGCGTGCCGCAACGGTATCGCGTCGACCCGTTATGCTGGCGCTGCGGCACTTGTGGGCGAATTGCGGCTCGAAGCAGAGGGCGGGCGGACGCCGGGTAGCGGTTCTCACGCGCGAAAGTGCGTGGGGAACTTCGTCGAATATCCGTGACCCGCCGCCAGTGTGGCAAACTTCGCGGTTGATCGCCGCCCGACCCGGCACGATATTCTCCGGCCGTCCGGCGCACTGGCCCCAGGGTCAATACGGCGCCGGAGCGCAACGAAGACGCAAAAGGATTCGCTTGAAACTTCCCTACGAATGGCAGATAGGCTGGCGCTACACCCGCGCCGGCAAACGCACGACCGGCAACGGGTTCATCTCGTTCATCGCGCTCATATCGATGTCGGGCATCGCGCTCGGCGTCGCGGCGCTGATCGTCGTGCTCTCGGTGATGAACGGCTTCCAGCGTGACGTGCGCGACCGCATGCTTTCCGTGCTCGCGCACATCGAGATCTTTTCGCCCACCGGCACGATGCCCGACTGGCAGCTCACCGCGAAGGAAGCGAAGACCAATCCTGAAGTCATCGGCGCGGCGCCTTACGTGGACGCCCAGGCGCTGCTCACGCGCGGCGACAGCGTCAACGGCGTCGCGCTGCGCGGCATCGAGCCTTCCGAGGAGCCGCAGGTTTCGGACATCGGCAGGGAAATGAAGGCGGGCAGCCTGAACGACCTCACGCCCGGCAGCTTCGGCATCGTGCTCGGCGCGGATCTCGCCGTGAACCTGGGCGTGACGGTGGGCGACAAGGTCACGCTCGTCGCGCCCGAGGGTTCGATCACGCCGGCCGGCATGCTGCCGCGCCTGAAGCAGTTCACGGTGATGGGGGTGTTCGAGTCGGGCCACTACGAGTACGACAGCACGCTCGCGCTCACCAACATCCGCGACGCCGAAGTGCTCTATCGCCTCGGCGCGCCAAGCGGCGTGCGCCTGCGCCTGAAGGACATGCAGCGCGCGCCAGCGGTGGCGCGCCAGCTCGTGCATACGCTTTCGGGCGATCTTTATATCCGCGACTGGACGCAGCAGAACAAGACCTGGTTCTCGGCCGTGCAGATCGAAAAACGCATGATGTTCATCATTCTCACGCTCATCATCGCGGTCGCGGCGTTCAATCTCGTTTCGTCTCTCGTCATGACCGTCACCAACAAGCAGGCCGATATCGCGATCCTGCGCACGCTCGGCGCGCAGCCGGGCTCGATCATGAAGATCTTCGTCGTGCAGGGCGTGACGATCGGCTTCGTGGGCACGGCCATCGGCATCGCGCTCGGTTGCCTGATCGCATGGAGCATTCCATGGAGCGTGCCGGCGATCGAGCATCTGCTCGGCATCCAGTTCCTGCCGCCTTCGGTGTATTTCATCAGCGAGCTGCCTTCGGAACTCGTGCCTTCCGACGTGATCCGCATCGGCGTGATCGCCTTCGTGCTGTCCGCGCTCGCCACGCTCTATCCGAGCTGGCGCGCGGCCAAGGTTCGTCCCGCGGAGGCGCTGCGCTATGAATGACCGTCAATCGCTGATCGCCGCGGCTGGCGATTATCCGTACGTGCTCGAAGCGCACGGTGTCTCGAAGGTGTTTGGCCAGGGCCCGCTTGCCGTGCAGGTACTGCACGACACCGATCTGAAAGTGAAGCGCGGCGAGAAGCTCGCCGTGGTGGGCGCGTCGGGCTCGGGCAAGAGCACGCTGCTGCACGTGCTCGGTGGACTCGACGAGCCGGGCGCGGGCAAGGTCTCGGTGCTCGGCAAGCCGTTCACCGAGCTGTCCGAGCGCGAGCGCAACGAACTCCGCAATCGCGCGCTGGGCTTCGTCTATCAGTTCCACCATCTGCTGCCGGAGTTTTCGGCGCTCGACAACGTGGCGATGCCGCTGCGCATTCGCCGCATGACGCAGGAAGACGCGCGTGCCGAGGCGATGCAGATCCTCGAGCGCGTTGGCCTCTCGCATCGCGCGCGCAACCGGCCGGGCGAGCTGTCGGGCGGCGAGCGCCAGCGCGTGGCCATCGCGCGCGCGCTCGTGACGAAGCCCGCATGCGTGCTCGCCGACGAGCCCACGGGTAACCTCGACGGCGCGACAGCGGATAACGTCTTCAACCTGATGCTCGAACTCTCCGACCAGTTCGATACGAGCTTCGTGATCGTCACGCACGATGCCGACCTCGCGGCGCGTTGCGACCGCATTGTGCGCCTGCGCGACGGCATGCTGCACGAGGAACCGGTCGTGCCGGTCTGAGCCTTCCCGCGAGCGAGCGCCATGTGGATCGATACGCACTGCCATCTCGATGCCGCCGAGTTCGACGCCGACCGCGACGCGGTCGCGTCGGCGGCGCGCGCGGCGGGCGTGTCGCGCATCGTGATCCCGGCGGTGGCGCGCGAGAACTTCGAAGTGGTGCGCGCGCTCGCGCACCGCACCCAGGGCGCGGTCTACGCGCTCGGCATTCACCCGCTCTATACGCCGCAGGCGCGCGACGAAGACCTTGAAGTGTTGCGCCGCGAGATCGAAGCGAGTCTCGATGATCCGCGCTTCGTCGGCATTGGCGAGATCGGGCTCGATTACTTCGTGCCGGGCCTCGACGAGGCGCGTCAACAGCACTTCTACGATGCCCAGCTGCGCCTTGCGTGCGAGTTCGGCTTGCCGGCGATCTGCCATGTGCGCAAGTCGCAGGATCAGGTGCTCAAGGGGCTGCGCCGCAACGGCGTGAAAAGCGGCATCGCGCATGCGTTCAACGGCAGCTTCCAGCAGGCGCGAGCGTTCATCGATCAAGGGATGCATCTGGGCTTCGGCGGCAATGTGACGTTCGAGCGCGCGCTGCAGATTCGCAGGCTCGCGCAGCAGTTGCCGCTCGAGGCCATCGTCATGGAAACCGATGCGCCGGATATTTCGCCCGCCTGGCTTTATCGCGCGCGCAACACGCCCGACCAGGTGCCGCGCATCGGCGCCGTGCTCGCGGGCTTGCGGGGCTTGAGCCCCGAGGAACTCGCACTTGGCACGACGGCTAACGCGGCGGCTGCGCTGCCGCGGCTCGCGCTTTCGTCTGCATAATCGTTTCCAGGGTGGCGTGCACGGCGTGCATTTGGAGCGGCGCGATTGACGCGGCCCGGGCATTGAGCCCCCTCGTTGCGAGGAGGCGGGATGCGGGCGATTTGGTGCGGGTTTGCGCTGGGCGTGATTGTCTTGCAGCGACAGGCGGCGTTGCCGGGGTGGGGCGCATGGGTCGGGCTCGTTCTGGCAAGCACGCTTGCGGCCGGGTGGGCCGCGTGGGCGTTGGGCGCCGCGCCACCGGCGGACGAATCTCACGAGGCGGCGCGCCGTGCGTTCGGCTTGGCTTGCGCGCGACGCTGGCGTATGGCGCTCGGCTGGGCGGCGGTGTGGCTTGCGGCCGGATGCGCGGGCTTCGGCTACGCGGCGTGGCGCGCCGAAACGCGGCTTGCTGAGGCGCTTCCCGCTGCCTGGCAGGCGCGCAACATCACCATCACCGGCTATATTTCCAGCTTGCCTTCTTACGGCGCGAACGGCGCAAGCTTCCTCTTTCGTGTCGAATCCTGGGCAACGCACAAAGCCGCCACGCCGCTACCGCATTTGATTCAACTGTCGTGGGTGGCGCGCGAAGCGCCGCTGCCGCCGCTCGTGCCCGGCGCGCGCTGGCGCCTCGCCGTGCGGCTCAAACGCCCGCATGGCAACGGCAACTTCGGCCTGCGCGATACGGAAGTCGCGCTGCTCGCGCGCGGCGTGCGCGCCGTCGGCTACGTGAGCGATCCCGGGCATGCCGTGCTTCTGCCCGTTGACGCCAGCGGCATCGGCGTGCGCATCGAGCGGGCGCGTGCCGCGCTGCGTGCGCGCATCGACGCGGTGCTCGGCGACGCGCCGCATCGCGGCATCGTCATTGCGCTCGCCACCGGCGCGCAGGACGCGCTTAGCGACGCGGACAGGCGTCTCATGCGCAATACGGGCACGAGCCATCTGGTGGCGATCTCCGGGCTGCACCTCGCGTTCGTCGCGGGGCTCGCCGGGGGGATCGCGGGCGCACTGTGGCGGCGCGCCCGCTGGCGCGGCGTCGAGGCGCCGCTCATCGTGCCCGCGCAGAAGGTAGCCGTTGCGGGCGCGTTGCTGGCGGCGGGCGTCTATGCCGCGCTCGCCGGCTTCAACGTGCCGGTGCAGCGCGCGCTCTGGATGCTGGCGGTCGTTGCGCTCGCGCTGTGCGCCGGGCGCGAGGTCGCGCGCTCGCACGTGCTGGCGTGGGCGCTCGGGCTCGTGCTGCTGCGCGATCCGTGGGCGGTGACCGCAGCCGGCTTCTGGCTCTCGTTTTGCGCGGTCGCGGCGATCCTCTTCGCAGCGAGTGGCGTGCCGCGCTTGCACAGGGACGCGCCGCAAGATGCTGCCGCGGACGCTGCCGATCCGATGCGCGAGCGATCTGAGCCACTAGCGGAGCCAACCGCGCGCGGCGGCTGGCTTCGACGTCTCGCCGCCATCGCCTATCCACCGGGCGGCTGGCGTGGCGCGATGCGACGTCTTGCGTCACGCCTTTGCGATGGCGCTCGCGTGCAGTGGGCCGTGACGCTGGCGCTCGCGCCGCTCACGGTCTACTGGTTCGCGCAAATACCGCTCATCGGTCCGATCGCCAATGCCTTTGCGATTCCCTGGGTGAGCATGCTCGTCGCGCCGCTGGTGATCGCGAGCGCCGCGATGCCCGCGCCGATCGACGCCCTCGCGCTGCGCGCGGCGCATATCTGCCTCGACTGGCTCGTTGTGGCGCTGAGCGCGCTGGAGGGCTTGCCGTGGGCGGTTTTGCGTCTGCCGCAACCCGGGGCGTGGCCGCTCGCCAGCGCAGCTGTGGGCGTCGCCTGGTGGCTTGCGCCGCGCGGCTGGCCGCTGCGCTGGATCGCGCCGTTCACGTGGCTGCCGCTACTGGTGCCCGCGCCCACGGGGCCGCCGCCGGGCGCTTTCCGGCTCACGGCGCTCGACATCGGGCAGGGCACGTCGGTGCTGGTCGAGACGGCCCGGCATCGCCTGCTGTTCGACGCGGGCCCGGGCCCCGAATCGACCCAGGCGGGCGAGCGCATCGTCGTGCCGTATCTGCAGGCGCACGGCATAGGGCGCCTCGACGCGCTGATGATCAGCCACGACGACTCCGATCATGCGGGCGGCGCACAAGCCGTGCTCGATGCCGTCGACGTAGGGGCATTCGTGGCGGCCGTTCTGCCCGCGCATCCGCTGTGGGCGAGCGCGCGTATGAAGGGCGCGCAGACCGTGCAGTGCGCCGCCGGCCAGCGCTGGCGATGGGACGGCGTCGACTTCGAGGTGCTGTGGCCCGACCCCGGGCCGCTCGCGGGCAAACCCAATGCGCATTGCTGCGTCCTGCGGGTGACGACGGCGGCGGCCAGCGCCGCGTCCGACGCACAGGCAGCGCCGGTATCCGCGCTGATCGCCGCCGACATCGAAGCGGGCGGCGAGCGCACGCTGGTCGCGCGCGACCGCGGGCGGCTGCGCGCACAGGTACTGGTGGTGCCGCACCACGGCAGCCGCAGCTCGTCGACTGAACCGTTCCTCGATTCTGTCTGGCCGCTCGTCGCGATATTTCAGGTAGGCTATCTGAACCGCTTTCATCACCCGCATCCGGGCGTCTACGCGCGCTACGCGGCCCGCCAGATCGTGCTCGCTCGCAGCGACGCGCATGGCGCCGTGCGCGTCGAGGCGCGACCCGGCGCACTCGCCGTCGAGCGCTTTCGCGATACGCAGCGGCGCTACTGGATGGACCCGCCCACGCAGGACTGACGTGCCGGGCCGCTAGCAGCGTGAAGGAAAGCGCGCACGACGAAAGAGATCAACAAAATAGAGAGACACGCCGCCTTTGAAAAACGTCATCCATTTCTCGCACGCGAACGGCTTTCCGGCCTCGACGTATCGCACGTTCTTCGCCGAACTGGGCGACAACTACGAGCTGCGCTATATCGAGCGCATCGGGCACGACGCGCGCTTTCCCGTCACCCGCGACTGGCCGCATCTCGTCGAGCAGCTGCTCGACGACATCGGCCGCAGCTACGAGGAGCCCGTGTGGCTCGTCGGCCATTCGCTCGGCGGCTATCTGTCGCTGATGGCCGCGCTGAAAAAACCGCAGTGGGTCAAGGGCGTCGTGATGCTCGATTCGCCCGTGATCGCGGGCTGGCGCAGCAGCATGCTGCGGGTCTCGCAGTGGACCGGCCTCGACGAGCGCCTGTCGCCAGCCGTCGCCACGCGCACGCGCCGCACGGACTGGGCGAGCCGCGACGAGGCCTGGCGGCATTTCCATTCGAAGGCGGCGTTCGCGCGTTGGGACGAGCGCGTGCTTTCCGACTATGTGGACTTCGGCATTCCTCAGACTTCGGTCGACGGCGGCCGCACGCTCGCCTTCGACCGCCAGACCGAATACATGATCTACCGCACGCTGCCGCACACGCTCGGCGCGCGACTCGCGCACGGCTCGCCCGTGCCGGTGAGCTTCCTCGCGGGCACGCAGTCGCGCGAAGTCCGCCAGGTCGGGCTTGCGGCAACTCGGCGCATCGCCGGCGAGCGCTTCGAGTGGATCGAGGGCAGTCATCTGTATCCGATGGAGCGTCCGATCGAGACCGCGCGCGCGGTGCAGCGCATGCTTTACGCCATGGAAAACGGAGCCTGAGCGGCCGCTTTCCGGCGCGGTTGCTTGCGGGGCAGGGTGGAGCGCGGGGCGACGCGTCGCGCATCGCGTTCGACCCATATTCGGCTCGCTCAAAATTCAGGGTTAGCCCTTGCTTTCAGGTATAATCCGTTTTTCCCGCGAGCATCCAGCGATGACCAAATATGTTTTCGTCACCGGCGGCGTAGTTTCCTCCCTTGGCAAGGGTATTGCCGCCGCCTCCCTCGCCGCGATCCTCGAATCGCGCGGTCTGAAAGTCACCCTCCTCAAGCTCGATCCCTACATCAACGTCGACCCCGGCACGATGAGCCCGTTTCAGCACGGCGAAGTGTTCGTGACGGAAGACGGAGCGGAAACCGACCTCGACCTCGGCCACTATGAGCGCTTCATCACCACGAAGATGCGCAAGGCCAACAACTTCACCACGGGCCAGATCTACGAATCGGTGATCCGCAAGGAACGCCGCGGCGACTATCTGGGCAAGACCGTGCAGGTCATTCCGCACATCACGAACGAAATCCAGGCATTCATCGAACGCGGCGCCGCATCGGCGACGTGCGGTGAGCCGGATGTCGCGATCGTCGAAGTGGGCGGCACGGTGGGCGACATCGAGTCGCTGCCGTTCCTCGAGGCCGCGCGTCAGATGAGCCTGCGCCTTGGCCGCAACAGCGCGTGCTTCGTGCACCTCACGCTGGTGCCGTTCATCGCCACGGCGGGTGAGCTCAAGACCAAGCCCACGCAGCACAGCGTGCAGAAGCTGCGCGAAATCGGTATCTATCCGAACGTGCTGCTGTGCCGCGCCGATCGCCGCATCCCCGACGACGAGCGCTCGAAGATCTCGATGTTCTCGAACGTGCCCGAAGACGCCGTGATCTCGGTGTGGGACGCCGACAGCATCTACAAGATCCCGCAGATGCTGCACGACCAGGGCCTCGACTCGATCGTCTGCGACGAACTGAAGCTCTCCGCCAAGCCGGCCGATCTGTCGATCTGGGCGGAAATGGTCGAGAAGCTCGAGCATCCGAAGCACGAAGTCACGATCGGCATGGTCGGCAAGTACGTCGACCTGACCGAGTCGTACAAGTCGCTCATCGAAGCGCTGCGCCACGCGTCGATCAAGACCTCGGCGAAGGTGAACATCGAGTACATCGACTCCGAGCAGATCGACGAAGAAGGTGTCGAGAGCCTCAAGCATCTCGACGCGATCCTCGTGCCGGGCGGTTTCGGCCGTCGCGGCACCGAAGGCAAGATCAAGGCCATCCAGTACGCCCGCGAAGCGAAGGTGCCGTACCTCGGCATCTGCCTCGGCATGCAGCTCGCCGTGATCGAATTCGCGCGCGACGTAGTGGGCCTGAAGCACGCGAACAGCACGGAATTCGATCCGGACACGCCCGACCGCGTCGTCGCGCTCATCACCGAATGGGCCGACCGCGAAGGCAAGGTCGAGAAGCGCACCGAAGACTCGGACCTCGGCGGCACGATGCGCCTCGGTTCGCAGCGCTGCCCGATCAAGCCCGGCACGCTCGCAGCAGAGATCTATGGCAAGGACGTGAACGAGCGTCACCGTCACCGTTATGAAGTCAATAACGGCTACGTGCCCAAGCTCGAAGCCGGCGGCCTTATCATCAGCGCCCGTACGCCGACTGAAGATCTGCCGGAAATGATGGAACTGCCGCGCGACATGCACCCGTGGTTCGTCGGCGTCCAGTTCCACCCGGAATTCACGTCCACGCCGCGTGACGGCCATCCGCTCTTCAAGGCGTATGTCGAAGCGGCAGTCGCGCACCATGAGGCGCGCGCCGAGGAGAAAGCATGAATCTGTGCGGTTTCGAGGTAGGCCTCGACAAGCCGTTCTTCCTGATCGCAGGCACCTGTGTCGTCGAATCCGAACAGATGACGATCGACACGGCGGGCCGCCTGAAGGAAATCACGTCGAAGCTCGGCATTCCGTTCATCTACAAGTCGTCTTACGACAAGGCCAATCGTTCGAGCGGCAAGTCGTTTCGCGGCCTCGGGATGGACGAGGGCCTGCGCATCCTTTCCGAAGTGAAGCGTCAGCTCGGCTTGCCCGTGCTGACCGACGTGCACTCGGAAGAAGAGATCGGGCCCGTGGCTTCGGTCGTGGACGTGCTGCAAACGCCCGCGTTCCTGTGCCGCCAGACCGACTTCATCCACGCGTGCGCGCGCTCGGGCAAGCCTGTGAACATCAAGAAAGGCCAGTTCCTCGCGCCGCACGACATGAAGAACGTGATCGACAAGGCCCGCGAAGCCGCGCGCGAGGCAGGTCTTTCCGAAGACCGCTTCTTCGCCTGCGAGCGCGGTGTTTCGTTCGGTTACAACAACCTCGTCTCGGACATGCGCTCGCTCGCTATCATGCGCGAGACGGGTGCGCCGGTCGTGATGGACGTGACCCACTCGGTGCAGTTGCCGGGCGGGCAGGGCACGAGCTCGGGCGGTCAGCGCGAATTCGTGCCGGTGCTGGCCCGCGCGGCCGTCGCCACGGGCGTGGCGGGTCTCTTCATGGAGACGCACCCGAACCCCGCGCAGGCCAAGTCCGACGGCCCGAACGCCGTGCCGCTGAACCGCATGGCCGACCTGCTCGAAACCCTCGTGACGCTCGACCAGGCGGTCAAGCGCACGCCGTTCCTCGAGAACGACTTCAGCTGAGCAGGGAATTACGTAGTACGGCGCGCCGCTTCGATTGCATGAGCGGCGCGATGGAGGAGCAGCGCGGCGCAGGAACGCGCGCACAGCGGTGTCATGCAACGACATCATGCTGTGCGCAGTGCAGCCACCGCACCGCGCTCGATGTACAAGGCAGCGTGGCAGCGCATCGGTCACGGGAACGTGAGCCTCGCGCTGCGGCAAGTTGAACCTGGCGAGCACGCAGCCTGTCCCATGTGACGGTGTGCCCCGAACGAGCATAGAAACTGTGCCTCGCGGGCCGATGCAGCAGGCGGCGCAGCTCGCGCAAGAATTACTGTCATTTCCTGAGGAAACCATGAGTGCAATCGTAGATATCATCGGTCGCGAGATTCTGGATTCGCGCGGCAATCCCACCGTCGAATGCGACGTGCTGCTCGAATCGGGCACGATGGGCCGCGCGGCAGTGCCGTCGGGCGCATCCACGGGCTCGCGCGAAGCGATCGAACTGCGCGACGGCGAAGCCGGCCGCTACAACGGCAAGGGCGTGCTGAAGGCCGTCGAGCACATCAACACCGAAATCTCCGAGGCGATCATGGGCCTCGACGCGTCGGAACAAGCCTTCCTCGACAAGACCCTGCTCGAGCTCGACGGCACCGACAACAAGTCGCGCCTCGGCGCAAACGCCATGCTGGCCGTTTCGATGGCCGTGGCGAAGGCCGCCGCTGAAGAAGCCGGCCTGCCGCTGTACCGCTACTTCGGCGGCTCGGGCGCAATGCAACTGCCGGTGCCGATGATGAACATCGTCAACGGCGGCGCGCACGCGAACAACAGCCTGGACATCCAGGAATTCATGATCGTGCCGGTGAGCCAGCCGACCTTCCGCGAAGCGCTGCGTTGCGGCGCGGAAGTGTTCCACGCGCTCAAGAAGATCCTCTCGGATCGCGGCATGAGCACGGCAGTGGGCGACGAAGGCGGCTTCGCACCGAACTTCGGCAGCAACGACGAGTGCCTCTCGACCATCCTGCAAGCCATTGAAAAGGCTGGCTACCGCGCCGGTGAAGACGTCCTGCTCGCGCTCGACTGCGCAGCGAGCGAGTTCTACCACGACGGCAAGTACCAGCTCGCGGGCGAAGGCCTGCAACTGTCGTCGACGGAGTTCGCGGACTACCTGGCGAACCTCGCCGACAAGTTCCCGATCGTCTCGATCGAAGACGGCATGCACGAAAGCGACTGGGCCGGCTGGAAGACGCTCACCGACAAGCTCGGCAAGAAGGTCCAGCTCGTGGGCGACGACCTGTTCGTGACCAACACGCGCATCCTGAAGGAAGGCATCGAAAAGGGCATCGCCAACTCGATCCTGATCAAGATCAACCAGATCGGCACGCTGACGGAAACCTTCGCGGCCATCGAAATGGCCAAGCGCGCGGGTTACACGGCCGTGATCTCGCACCGCTCGGGCGAAACCGAAGACTCGACGATCGCCGACATCGCCGTGGGCCTGAACGCGGGTCAGATCAAGACCGGTTCGCTCTCGCGCAGCGACCGCATCTCGAAGTACAACCAGCTGCTGCGCATCGAGGAAGATCTCGGTGATATCGCCAGCTACCCGGGCAAGTCGGCGTTCTATAACCTCCGCTAAGCGGACCCAGCGCCGGCAGCAGCCTTGCTGTCACCCTTCGTCATCTCTCTCCGCCGCCCTGCGTATAGCGCAGGGCGGCGTGTATTTATCCGGCACCTTTCATGCGGCTTGTCACTGTCGTTCTGATCATCCTGCTCGTGCTGATCCAGTATCCGCTCTGGTGGGGCCATGGTGGTTGGCTACGTGTCCACGAACTGCAGCAGCAACTCGCGCAGCAGCAAAAGCAGAACGACGACGAGAAACTGCGCAACGAACGCATTGCGGGCGAAGTGCAGGATCTGCAGAACGGCACGGCGGCGGTCGAGGAGCGGGCCCGCTATGAGATGGGCATGGTGAAGGACAGCGAGGTGTTCGTGCAGTTCGTCTCGCCGAACCAGACGCCGCCGGTTACGCCGAGCGGTTCGTCGAATACCTCGACGCGCGGCGAGATGTCGGCGGCGCCGGTGAGGGTGGTGCCGAACCCGGTTTCGCGTGTGCCAGAGAAGAAGCACGGGCACGCGAAGGAAGCGAAGAAGGCGGGTTGAGCGGTCCGCTTGCGCCGAGCAGGCGAGCAAGCCAGGAGCAAACAAAAAGGCGCGGCATTGAGCCGCGCCTTTTTTCGTTGTGTGCGTTCACGTCGCGACGCCGCGCGATCACCAGCCCCAACCTGGATAGCCGTAGCCAATCCCGGTACCCCAGCCGTGCCCCCAGCCGCCGCTGTAATAGCTGCCGTAGACGGAGACCGGCGGCGCATACGCGCGCGACCAGGCTTGTGCGGCAGCTTCCGCAGCCATGGCGTTGTCCTGCTCGGCGAGTACCTGACGGTCGATCGCGTCGTAGCGCGCTTTTTCGTCGGGCGTGAGCACGGGCGCGTTGTCCGGGAGGCCCGACTGCGCCGGGGGCAGCCGGCTGTAGATTGGCGACGGGCCCGGCGGGTCCATCATGCAGCCGCTCGTCGACGCAACGGCCGCGCCGAGCGTTGTGAGTACGAGCAACGCGCTCACGCGCGGCATGCGCTCGCGTAGTGGACGTGCGAAGGGACGTACGAAGCGCCTGTTCTTGATCATGCTTCTCTCCATCTGTCGGACGCCTAAGCAATTTGCGATGAAGGCAGCTCCGCATTTCAACACGGTTCCCGGTCCTGCCTGCGTGCCGCTGCGCGGGGAGGCGACGCAACTCGCGTTGCGCCGCCTCGGTGTTATCGCCTCAATGTGCCCTTGTGCGCCTCAGTTTGCCTCAGTGACGACGCTCCGCGGCGGGGCTCACGCTTTCTGAGAGGCCCGTCACGGCAAAAAGTTGCGCCACATCCACAGGGTCGAACTCATAGCGCTGATTGCAGTAGTCGCAATGAATCTCGACATGACCGCGTTCCTCGATCACGCCGTCGACTTCCTCGCGGCCCAGCATCTTGAGCATCGCGCCCACCTTCTCGCGCGAGCACGAACACTGGAAACGCGGCGCAAGCGGCTCGAAGTGACGGACGTTCTCCTGCCAGAAGAGGCGGCGGAACAGCGTCTCGCCGTCTTCCTTGAGCATTTCGTCGCGCGTGAGCGTGCTGCCGAGCGTGCAGACGCGCTCCCACGTATCGAGGTCGTGCTCGCCCTGGTGCGGCACGATCCCGCCGTCGCCCGGCAGTTTCTGCAGCAGCATGCCGACCGCGCGGTCGTCGTTGGCGGCGAGCCACAGGCGCGAGTCGAGCTGTTCCGAGTGATGCATGTAATGCTCGAGCACGGCGGCGATCGACTTGAGCGGGCCGTCTTCGCCATTCAGCGGCACGATGCCCTGATAGGGCTGCTGGCCCGGCTGCTTTTTCGCGGGGTCGAGCGTGATCACGCAGCGGCCCTGGCCGTCCGGATTGACGAGGTCGGCGAACGTGAGTTCCTCGCCGAGCGGCAGGGCGTTCTCGCCCGTGAAGTCTTCGCCGAGGCGGGCGGTGGCGCGCATCGTCAGATCCGAGCCGCACTGCACGACCAGCATCTTCACGGGGCCGTCGCCGAAGATCTGCATGATCAGCGTGCCGTCGAACTTGAGATTCGCCGAGAGCAGCGAGCACGCCGCCATCATCTCGCCGAGCACGGTGCGCACGGGCGCCGGATACTGGCGGCGCTTGAGCACTTCCTGCCACGTGTTGCCCAGCGAGACGATCTCGCCGCGCACCGGCGCTGCGCTGAACATGAATTTTTGCAACTGGTCGTTCACAATCTTTTCCTTCGTTTCAATCGGGGCGGCGCGGCCCGCGCCGCACACGGCGAGAGCGTGCCGCTCTCAGCCGATGCGCACGAGCTGCGCCTTGAAATATTCGCGGCGCTGCGCGTAGACATCCGCGTTGCGCTTGAGGCCGGCGATGTCGGCCTCGGTCAGCTCGCGCACGACTTTGGCCGGCGCGCCGAGAATCAGCGAGTTATCGGGGAACACCTTGCCTTCCGTGACCACCGCACCCGCGCCAACCAGACAGTTGCGGCCGATCACCGCGCCATTCAAGACCACGGCCTGAATGCCGATCAGCGCGCCTTCCTTCACGGTGCAGCCGTGCAGCATGGCCTGATGGCCCACGGTCACGTTCGCTTCGAGCGTGAGCGGGTAGCCGGGGTCCGTGTGGAGCACCGCGCCTTCCTGAACGTTGCTGCGCGCGCCGACGGTGATCGGCTCGTTGTCGCCGCGCAGTGTCGCGCCGAACCAGACGCTCGAGTCTTCGGCCAGTTCGACCTTGCCGATGACGGTCGCGTTGTCCGCGACGAACACGCTTTCGTGAATGGTCGGTGCGGCTTCGCCAAGCTTGTAGATGGCCACGGTGTTGAGTCTCCTGTGTCTTTCGGGGCTGCTGCCGGTCTGCGGGCGACGCGCAACGGCTGCGCACGACGCGAGGCAGGTGAATCGCGTATTGTAAACGGTTGCGTGCGCGGTCCGCTTGGGGGCTTTTCGGGCGCCCCCGCGCGACAGTTTTCCACTCCCGCTTTTCGGTCCCTGTTTCTTTTGCCGATGAATTCCGTTTTCTCTGCCGCCGGCGCGAGCGCTGATGTCCCAGGACCCACCGATGTCGAGCCCGCCTGCTGGCGCCTCGCCGCGCTTGCCGCGCTGCGCAAATGCGACCCGGTCGCCAAGGCCAATGCGGTGCGCGCGCTGCACGTGCAGAGTCAGGCGCAGGCCGCTGCGCCTCGCTGGGAGCCGCAGCGCGTTATCCCGACGCCGGCCGGCTTGCCTGGCCGCCCCGCCGAGCCACCGCTCGTCGAGCCGCGCGAGCTGCAGCGCCGCAGCATGAGCACGCCTCAAGGCCGCGTCGTGCTGCTGCACGCGCTGGCCCACATCGAATTCAACGCGATCAATCTCGCGCTCGACGCGGTCTGGCGCTTCCCCGCCATGCCCGACGCCTTCTACGCCGACTGGCTCAAGGTCGCGGCGGAGGAGGCGTATCACTTCTCGCTGCTGCGTGCGCGGCTCGCCGACTATGGTCACGCGTACGGCGATTTCCCCGCGCACAACGGCCTGTGGGAGATGTGCGAGCGCACCAGCGCCGACGTGCTCGCGCGCATGGCGCTGGTGCCGCGCGTGCTGGAGGCGCGCGGGCTCGACGCCTCGCCGCCCATCCGCGCGCGCCTGAAGCAGGCTGGCGACGACGCATCGGCCGCGATCCTCGACATCATCCTGCGCGACGAAGTGGGACACGTGCGCATCGGCAACCATTGGTTCCGCCACCTGTGCGAGGCGCGCGGTCTCGACCCGCACGCGGCATGGCTCACGCTCGCGGAGCAGTACCACGCGCCGCGCATGCGCGGTCCGTTCAACTTCGAGGCGCGCCGCTCGGCGGGCTTCGACGAAGCCGAACTGGACACGCTGGCGGCCCAGGACGCCGCGGAACAGACCGCCTCGAAGCAGTCAACGGGGCGTCAGTCGAACGGATGACGTACTGCAAGCGCCCAGCGCCTATATAATCGAACGATCATTCTTTTTTGCGGCGGCGCAAATGAATCAATCCCGATCCGAATTCGTCGATGTCAATGGCATCCGGCTGCACGTGCGCCGCTGGGGCGCCGAGGGCGCGCCCGTGCTGTTCATGCTGCACGGCTGGATGGACGTGGCGGCGTCGTTCCAGTTCGTCGTCGATGCGCTCGATGTTCGCGGCGGCGACTGGCAGGTCATCGCGCCCGACCTGCGTGGCTTCGGCCTGTCCGACTGGCCCGTTGCGCAGGGGCAGGGCAGCAATTACTGGTTCCCCGACTACCTCGCCGATCTCGATGCGCTGCTCGCCCATTACGCGCCCGAGGGGCAGGTGGATCTCGTCGGGCACAGTCTCGGCGCGAACATCGTCTGCCTCTATGCGGGTGTGCGGCCCGAGCGCGTGCGGCGCGTGGTCGACCTGGAGGGTTTCGGGCTGCCGGCGCCGTCACCCAGGCAGGCGCCGGCCCGCATGCGCGAGTGGCTCGACGAGGTGCGCACGCCACCGCAACTGCGCACGTACGCGTCGCTCGACGAGGTGGCCGCGCGGCTCGTGAAGACCAATCCGCGTCTGATCGCACCGCGCGCGCGCTTTCTCGCGCAGCACTGGTCGAAGCCCGACGGCGAGGGCGGCTACCTGCTGCTCGGCGATCCGGCGCACAAGATGCGCGGTCCGCTGCTGTACCAGCTCGACGAGGTGATGGCGATCTGGTCGCAGGTGAGCGCGAGGGTGCTGCACGTCGAAGCAGCCGGGTCCGAAACGCTCGCGCGGCTCGCCGGGGCGGTGCCCATCGACGCATTCAAGAAGCGTTTCGAGGCGTTTCCCGACTGGCGTGAACGGATCGTCGAAGGGGCGGGGCACATGGTGCACCACGACCAGCCGGAAGAGGTCGCGCGCCTGATCGAGGCGTTCTGCGCCTGAGTACAAGGCACTTCGAGTGCGCATTCGGGCGGCGGCGAGGCACGCGGCGCCGCCCGACGACTTCACTGCGTTGCAGTAAAATAAACGTTCATCCTTTTCACGCATCCAATGAACGCCGATCTCCACTGTCACTCCACTGTCTCCGACGGGCAACTGGCCCCGGCTGCCGTCGCGCAGCTGGCGAAAGCGGGTGGCGTGGGCTTGTGGGCGCTCACCGATCACGACGTGCTCGGCGGCCAGCGCGAAGCGCGCGAGGCGGCCGAGGCGCTCGGCATGCGCTATCTGAGCGGCGTCGAGATCTCGGTCACCTGGGCGTCGCGTACGGTGCACATCGTCGGTTTGCATGTGGATCCGGAGTGCGCCGCGCTCGTCGACGGGCTCGCGCGCACGCGTGACGGCCGCGCGGCGCGCGCCGAAGCGATTGGCGAGCGCCTCGGCGAACTCGGCATTCCCGACGCGTACGAAGGCGCGTTCCAGTACGTCTCGAATCCCGACCTGGTCTCGCGCACCCACTTCGCGCGCTTTCTCGTCGAAAGCGGCCGTGCGCAGAACACCCAGGACGCGTTTTCGCGCTGGCTCGGCGAAGGCAAGCCCGGTTACATCGCGCACCGCTGGGCCAAGCTCGCCGACGCCGTCGCGTGGATCAAGGCGGCGGGCGGCGAGGCGATCATCGCGCATCCGGGCCGCTATGCTTACACCCAGCTCGAATTCGACACGCTCTTCGGCGAATTCCTCGATCTGGGCGGCAAGGCCATCGAAGTCGTCACCGGCAGCCATACGCCCGACCAGTACGGCGAGTACGCGGCCGTTGCGCGGCGCTTTGGCTTCGAGGCGTCGCGCGGCTCCGACTTCCATGCGCCCGGGCCCGACGCGATCGAGCCCGGCACGCTGCCGCCTTTGCCTTCCGACCTCAAGCCTGTCTGGGAGCGATGGCTGTAGGCCGCGCACGGCGCGCGGCCCACTGATCCCGCCGGTTTGCTGCAAGGCGTTTCGCGCCGGTCAATCCCGCTTTGTCGTCGCTTTGTGGTAACTACGTGCCGTCGCCTGCCGTTCTCGCGCATCGTCCCGCTGCTTTCATCGCCCGCTGTTTTCATCGCCATTCGTCAGCTGATTACTGCCATGTCCCAGTTCTTTCGGCTTCACCCAGAAAACCCGCAGCCGCGTCTCGTCAAGCAGGCGGTGGAGATCATCCGTGACGGCGGTGTGATCGCACTGCCGACCGATTCGAGCTACGCGCTCGCCGCCCGCATCGACGACAAGCACGCCGCCGAACGCCTGCGCCGCATCCGCGGGCTCGACGAAAAGGCGCTGCTCTCGCTGATGGTGCGGGACCTGTCCGAACTCGCGAATTTCGCCATGGTGGACAACCGCCAATACCGGCTCATCAAGTCGGTGACGCCGGGGCCATATGTGTTCGTGCTGGTGGCGACGAAAGAGGTGCCCCGGCGCCTCTCGCATCCGTCGCGCAAGACGATCGGCCTGCGCGTGCCCGGTCATCCGATTCCGCTGGCGATCCTCGAAGAACTGGGCGAGCCGCTGCTGGCCACCACGCTGATCCTGCCGCCCGACACGGAGCCGCTCAACGACCCCGAGGAGATTCGCGAGCGCCTCGAGAAACAGCTCGATCTCGTGATCGACGGCGGGGCATGTCCGTGCGAGCCGTCTACCGTGATCGATCTCACGGGCGAGGAACCGGTGCTCGTGCGCCCGGGCCGGGGGGCGCTCGCGCCGTTCGGCATCGAAGAAGAAGAGGCGTGATGAGACATGCGCGGATAAACCCGGCATCACCGTGGCCAGCGCGCATTGACGCATTGATACAATAGCCCGCCATGGAAGCCAATCTGATTCAGACGATCGTCGTCTACGCCTTGCCCGTGATCTTCGCGATCACGCTGCACGAGGCAGCGCACGGCTACGTCGCGCGCATGCTCGGCGACAACACCGCGTATGTGCTCGGCCGCGTGTCCTTCAACCCGATGCGCCACATCGACCCGATCGGCACGATCGCCATGCCGCTCGTGCTCTATTTCCTGACGAACGGCGCGTTCGTGTTCGGTTACGCGAAGCCGGTGCCGATCGCTTTTAGCAATCTGCGCAATCCGCGCTGGGGCACGCTGTGGGTCGCGGCGGCCGGACCGCTGTGCAACTTCGTGCAGGCCATCGTATGGGGCGTGTTCGGCGTGGGGCTCGCGGTGCTCGGCGTGGACGAGCCGTTCTTCACGCGCATGGCCGCCGCCGGCGTGGGCGTGAATCTCGTGCTCGGCGTGCTGAACCTCTTTCCGCTGCCGCCGCTCGACGGCGGCCGCGTGCTCGGGGCGCTCCTGCCCACGCGCGCGAGCATTGCGCTCGCCCGTATCGAGCCCTATGGTTTCATCATCGTGATGGGGTTGCTCGTGAGTGGCATCTTCACGCGATTCTGGCTGCGCCCGCTCGTGAGTCTAGGTTACGACGCGGTCACGGCCATCCTTACCCCACTTGTGTCGCTCTTTTCATAACATCATGTTCCCAGACCGTATCTTCTCCGGCATGCGGCCCACCGGGTCGCTGCACCTCGGCCACTATCACGGCGTGCTGAAAAACTGGGTGCGCCTGCAGTCCGAGTATCCGTGCTTCTTCTGCGTGGTCGACTGGCATGCGCTCACCACGCACTATGAAACGCCGGATGTCATCGAGAAGAACGTCTGGGACGTGCTGATCGACTGGCTCGCCTCGGGCATCGACCCGAACCAGGCCACGCTTTTTATCCAGAGCCGCGTGCCCGAGCACGCCGAACTCGCGCTGCTGCTCGGCATGAGCACGCCGCTGTCCTGGCTCGAACGCGTGCCGACCTACAAGGAGCAGATCGAGAAGCTGCGCGACAAGGACCTCGGTACCTACGGCTTCCTCGGCTACCCGGTGCTGATGGCCGCCGACATCCTGCTGTACCGTGCGTCGCTCGTGCCGGTGGGCGAGGATCAGGTGCCGCACGTCGAAATGGCGCGCGAAATGGCACGCCGCTTCAACTACATGTACGGCCGCGAGCCGGGCTTCGAAGAGAAGGCCAACGATGCGGCGAAGAAGCTGGGCGGCAAGCGCTCGAAGCTCTACCACGAGCTGCGCAACGCCTATCAGCAGGAAGGCAATGAAGAGGCGCTCGAACAGGCCCGCGCGATGCTTTCCGAGTCGCAAAGCCTCTCGATGAGCGATCGCGAGCGCCTCTTTGGCTACCTCGAAGGCTCGCGCAAGATCATCCTGCCGGAGCCGCAGGTGCTGCTCACGGAAGCCTCGCGCATGCCGGGTCTCGACGGCCAGAAAATGTCGAAGTCGTACGGCAACACCATTGGCCTGCGCGAAGACGCCGAGTCGATCACGAAGAAGGTCCGCACCATGCCGACCGACCCCGCGCGCGTGCGCCGCACCGATCCGGGCGATCCGGACAAGTGCCCGGTGTGGCAGCTCCACCAGGTCTACACCGACGAGCAGACGCACGACTGGGTGCAGAAGGGCTGCCGTTCGGCCGGCATCGGTTGTCTGGAGTGCAAGCAGCCCGTGATCGAGGGCATCCTGCGCGAGCAGCAGCCCATGCTCGAGCGCGCGCAGAAGTACATGGACGACCCCTCGCTGCTGCGTGCAATCGTCGCGGACGGCTGCGACAAGGCGCGCAAGTTCGCCAACGAGACGATGCGCGACGTGCGTGAGGCCATGGGCCTCTCGTACAGCTGATCGCGCCGATGACGTCGACGCCTGCCGCCGGTTCGCACGCCCATGGGCTTTCCGAGCCGTCGCGCTGGGTGCGCCGCTGGGCGCACCTCATCGCGCCCGGCGGCACGGTGCTCGACGTGGCCTCCGGCGCGGGCCGGCACACGCGCTGGCTGGCCAGCCAGGGGCACCCGGTAACGGCGCTCGATCGCGACGCCGCCGCACTCGCCACGTTGCATGACGTAGCGGGTGTCGCGACGTTAGAGTGCGACCTCGAAGGCGCGCCCTGGCCGCTCGCACCGGACGCCCGCTTCGCGGCCGTCGTCGTCACGAACTACCTGCATCGCCCGCTCATGCCCCGTCTCATCGAGGCGCTGGCGCCGGGCGGCGTCCTGATTTACGAAACCTTCGCGCAAGGCAACGAAACGGTAGGAAAGCCATCGAACCCCGCTTTCCTGCTCGCTCCGGGCGAGTTATTGGCCGTCTGTACGCCGGCGCTGCGGGTAATCGCCTATCAGGACGGATTTCTTTCGCAACCGCGTGAGGCGTATATTCAGCGCATCTGCGCGGTACGGGAAAAAACGACCTCAGTGTCCCTCGAAAGAGCCAGTAATGTACCTGAGAACCAGGGCCTACCCGTAACGCGTTACGATCTGACCGGCTAATCCGCTACAATCGCGGTTTAACCGACTCATTTTTCTGGCGTTTCATGGCTAACGGCACTCAGGACGGCATTACGCTGCAAGGCAGCATTCCCGCGATCGTCACCCCCATGCACGGGGACGGCAGTCTCGACCTGCCGGCATTCCGCAAACTGATCGACTGGCACGTGGAAGAGGGGACGGATGCCCTCGTCGTCGTCGGTACGAGCGGAGAGTCCGCCACGCTGGACGTCGAAGAACACATCCTGATGATCAAGACGGCGGTCGAGCACGCTGCCGGCCGTATGCCGATCATCGCGGGCGCCGGCGGCAATTCCACTGCCGAGGCCATCGAACTCACGAAGCACGCGAAGGAAGTGGGCGCACAGGCGTCGCTCCAGGTCGTGCCCTATTACAACAAGCCGACCCAGGAAGGCATGTACCGCCACTTCGCGAAGATCGCGGAGGACGTGGACCTGCCGGTCATCCTCTACAACGTGCCGGGCCGTACGGTCGCGGACATGGCGAACGAGACCATCCTGCGTCTGGCCGAAGTGCCGGGCATCATCGCGGTGAAGGAAGCGACGGGTAATATCGACCGCGCCGCGCACCTCATCAAGCATGCGCCGAAAGGCTTCAAGATTTTCAGTGGCGACGATCCCACGGCGATCGCGCTGATGCTGCTTGGCGGCCACGGCAATATTTCGGTGACTGCGAACGTTGCGCCGCGCCAGATGAGCGACCTGTGCAAGGCCGCGCTCTCCGGCGACGTGAAAACGGCGCGTGCGATCCATATGAAGCTGTTGTCGCTGCACAAGAACCTGTTCATCGAATCGAATCCGATTCCGGTGAAGTGGGCGCTGCAGGAACTCGGCCGCATCGAAGGCGGCATCCGACTGCCGCTCACGCCGCTCGACGTGCGCTACCACGACGTGGTGCGCGCCGCGCTGCGCGAAGCCGGTCTGGCTGGCTGATCCGATCAGCCAGTCGCCGATTTTTCAACCGACGCCGCCAAGGCCCAACTGCCCATTCACTGATAGACCTCGGACCGACCCCGGACCACCGTCTCGCAGAGCAAGGCTTAGCGTTCCCGTATCACGAAGGCCCACATGAAACGTTCCGCTTTTTCCCTCCACGCAACCCGCATGGCGGTGCTGGCGCTTGCCCTCGGCTCGCTCGCAGGCTGCGAGTCGCTGAACGACATGTTCGCGTCCGATCGCGTCAACTACAAGGACACGCCGACCGCGCCGCCGCTGAATGTGCCGCAGGATCTGTCGTCGGCGCCGAACGACCAGAAGTACGTCGCGCCGCCGCCCACGATCACGCTTGGCGGCTCCGCGCAGCGCACGGTCACGCCGGCCGGCAACGCCACGCTCGGCGTGCCGGATGCGCAGGATCCGTTCGGCATGCACGTGGAGCGCGACGGCGACCGCCGCTGGCTCGTGGTGGACGGCCGCTCGCCTGACGACGTCTGGCCGCAACTGCAGGAATTCTGGACGGAGAACGGCTTCACGCTGACGACCGACTCGCCGTCCACGGGCATCATGACGACCGACTGGGCCGAGAACCGCGCCAACATTCCGGACGACTGGTTCCGCCGCACGATCGGCCGCGTGATCGACTTCGCGTACTCGTCGGGTACGCGCGACCGCTTCCGCGTGCTGGTCTCGCGTGGCCCGGACGGTCAAACCGATATTTCCGTCACGCATAACGCGATGGAAGAAGTGCTGACGGGGCAGGACAAGACGGGGTCGAAGTGGGTCGAGCGTCCGCGCGACCCGGCGCTCGAAGCCGCCTTCCTCGCCAAGATCATGCAGAAGTTCGGCCTGACCGACGCGCAGTCCAAGCAGCTGCTGACCGACGCGCGCCCGTCGACGGCTGGCGTCAAGGTCGCCGCCGGTCCTGACGGCACGACGCTCGACCTGCCGGAAGCGTTCGACACCGCGTGGCTGCGCGTGGGCCTCGCGCTCGACCGCACGAACTTCACGGTCGACAACCGCGACCGCGAGAAGGGCCTCTACTTCGTGCGCTACGCCGATTCGATGCAGGAGCTCAAGGGTGACGGCCTGCTCGGCAAGCTTTTCTACAACCCGAAGAAGGCCACGAAGGATCAGGGTCCCGAATACCGCGTAGCCGTGCGCTCGACGGGCAATTCGACCCAGGTTGCCGTGGTCGACCAGAGCGGCCGCGTCGACACCTCGTCGGACGCACAGCGTATCGTCTCCGCGCTCCACGCGCAGCTGAACTAACGTGCGCTGATATGCGATTTGCGAGCCTCGGCAGCGGCAGCGAGGGCAACGCACTGGTCGTAGAAGCAGGCAGCGGCACGACGCCCACGCGCGTGCTGCTCGACTGCGGATTCTCAGCGAAGGAAGTCGAGCGGCGCCTCGCCCGCGCGGGCCTGGCCGCCGACTCGCTCACCGCGATTCTCATCACCCACGAACACAGCGATCACATCGGCAGCGCGCTTACGCTCGCGCGCCGCTGGTCGATTCCGCTTTGCATGAGCTGGGGCACGGCGCAGGCCGTGGGGGCCGACGACGCCGCTGGCGTCGAACTCAACGTCTTGTGGGGCGACGAGACGGTCGAGATCGGCGAACTCGGCGTGTTGCCCTACACGGTGCCGCACGACGCGCGCGAGCCGCTGCAGTTCGTGTTCAGCGATGGCGCGAGCCGACTTGGCGTGCTGACCGACGTCGGCGAGTCGACCTCGCATATCAGCAATGTGCTGAGCGGCTGTGACGCGCTGGTGCTCGAATGCAACCACGACCTCGAGATGCTCGCGGCGAGCCGCTATCCGGCTTCGCTCAAGGCGCGCATCGGCGGGTCGCATGGCCACCTGAACAACGAGGCGGCCGGCGACATCCTCGCGGGGCTCGATCGCGCGAAGCTGCGGCATTTGATCGCTGCGCACCTGAGCCAGCAGAACAACACGCCGGAGCTTGCGCGTGCGGCGATGGCCGCGGTTCTGGGCAATGCCGCGACACAAATCGGGGTCGCTTCGCAGGCCGAGGGTTTCGACTGGGTTGTGCTTTGAGTCCCGCGCCCGCGACGCAGCCAAACGAATAGACGAAAAAAAGCCCATGACGAAAGTCATGGGCTTTTTGCTTGTAGAGGCGGGAATCCGTCGATCCGGCCCCGCCAAGCTTTGATTAGACTTTAGTTACGATTACCGCCGAAGATGCCGAGGATGGCCAGCAGGTTCGTGAACACGTTATACAGGTCCAGATAGATCGCGAGCGTGGCGGAGATGTAGTTCGTCTCGCCGCCGTTCACGACGCGCTGCACGTCGAACAGCATGTAGGCCGAGAAGATCGCGATGGCGAGCACCGAAACCGTGAGCATCAGCGCGGGCAGCTGCAGGAACATGTTCGCGACGCCGGCCAGCAGGATCACGATCACGCCCATGAAGAGCCACTTGCCGAGGCCCGAGAAGTCGCGCTTGCTGACCGTGGCGATGGTGGCCATGGCGGTGAAAATGATGCCGGTGCCGCCGAACGCGAGCATGATGAGCTGCGGGCCGTTCGAAAAGCCGAGGACGAACGACAGCAGGCGCGAGAGCATCAGGCCCATGAAGAACGTGAAGCCGAGCAGCACGAACACGCCGATCGAGCTGTTCTTGGTGCGTTCGATGGCGAACATGAAACCGAAGGCGATCGCGAAGAACGCGAGCAGGCTCATGGCCGGGCTGGTAGCGGCAAAAAGCGAGAAGCCGGTCGCGACGCCCACCCACGCACCGAGCACCGTCGGCACCATCGACAGCGCGAGCAGCCAATAGGTGTTGCGCAGCACGCGGTTGCGGGTCTCCGCCGAGGTGACGCTGCCGCCGCGGCCGAAGTTATAGGGATACTCGTTCATGCTTTCTCCTTGCGTGAGACGCGTGGGTGAGGGCGCGCAGGTGCGCGGTCCGCTCCCCCATAAGATAAGTGCGCCGACCCAGAGTTTCAACGGGTTGCCACACAGTTTCCGTTATGTTTGCACAGCGTATGCCGCCAATCTTAAGCCTCTCTGAATGGTACGGCAGCGCAGTGCATGTGCCAGGCTTGCGCTCATTTGCCCCGGTTTGCCGGGCTATGAGGGTTCAATCGCAATCATACATGGGAACATGCTACAATTGCGGATTCATTTGAATCTGTAACCTCTTAATTTTCTGGAGTTTTTATGGCGATCGAACGCACCCTGTCGATTATCAAGCCGGACGCTGTGGCGAAGAACGTGATCGGCCAGATCTACAGCCGCTTCGAAAACGCTGGCCTGAAGATCATTGCCTCCCGCATGGTTCACCTCTCGCGCGCCGACGCTGAGAAGTTCTATGCTGTTCACGCAGCGCGCCCGTTCTTCAAGGACCTCGTCGATTTCATGATCTCGGGTCCGGTCGTGATCCAGGTTCTGGAAGGCGAGAACGCTATCCTGAAGCACCGCGATCTGATGGGCGCAACCGATCCGAAGAAGGCTGAGAAGGGCACGATCCGCGCCGACTTCGCCGACAGCATCGACGCGAACGCCGTGCACGGCTCGGACGCCGCTGAAACGGCAGCCGTGGAAGTCGCGTTCTTCTTCCCGCAAGTCAACGTCTACTCGCGCTAAGCACGGCGCGAGCTGACTGCAGTAGTAGCATAGGGTCGCGAACGGCGATGACGCTCACCGTCCAGTTCCCGATGCCGCGCAAGTGCGCAGGCAGCCGGGCAGCGCGGGCGGTGAGCGCGCTCTCGCACTGAAATGGCAGGATTCGACATGACGAGCAGTTCCACCGTCAACCTTCTCGATCTCGACGCCCAAGGGCTCGTCGCCTATTGCGAGAGCCTGGGCGAGAAGCCGTTTCGCGCCAAACAGCTTCAGCGCTGGATCCATCAGTACAACGCCGCCGACTTCGACGGCATGACGGATCTCGCCAAATCGCTGCGCGAGAAGCTCAAAGGGCGCGCCACCATCGGCATGCCCGGCATCATCAGCGACAACGTTTCCTCCGACGGCACGCGCAAGTGGCTCGTGGATGTCGGCAACGGCAACGCGGTCGAAACCGTGTTCATCCCCGAAGACAACCGCGGCACGCTGTGCGTGTCGTCGCAGGCGGGATGCGCGGTCAACTGCCGGTTTTGCTCCACCGGCAAGCAAGGTTTTTCACGCAATCTCACCACCGCCGAGATCATCGGCCAGTTGCGCATGGCGGAATTCGCCCTGCGCGCCTCGCTTCTGGGCGAGGCTGGAGGCCGTGCGACCGGCGGTGACGGCAAGGGCGAACGCGTCATCACGAACGTCGTGATGATGGGGATGGGCGAGCCGCTGCTGAACTACGACGCGGTCGTGCCCGCCATGCGCCTGATGCTCGACGACAACGCCTACGGCCTGTCGCGCCGGCGCGTCACGCTGTCCACGTCGGGCGTCGTGCCGATGATGGATCGTCTCGGCGCCGAGCTGCCCGTGGCGCTCGCCGTTTCCTTGCACGCACCGAACGACGCGCTGCGCGACGAACTCGTGCCGCTCAACCGCAAGTACCCGCTGCGCGAGTTGATGGCGGCGTGCCAGCGTTACCTGGAAGTGGCGCCGCGCGACTTCATCACGTTCGAGTACTGCATGCTCGACGGCGTCAACGACACGGAAGAGCACGCACGCCAGTTGCTCGCCGTGACGCGTGACGTGCCATGCAAATTCAATCTGATCCCGTTCAATCCGTTCCCCGAGTCGGGCTTGCTGCGCTCGAAATCGGACCAGATCAAGCGCTTCGCGCAGATCCTGATGGATGCGGGCGTCGTCACGACCGTGCGCAAGACGCGCGGCGACGACATCGACGCGGCCTGCGGGCAGCTCGCCGGCGAGGTGAAGGACCGCACGCGCCTCGCTGAGCGCACGGGCCGGGCCGCGGGCAAGGTCATCGAAGTACGGCCGGTTCAGCACTGAGCCGGCATCAGGAGGGCCGACGGCCACGTGCGGGGGAAACGCGCGGCCGTGGGCGGTAGTAAAAGAAACGTTGCAGAAGCGATCGGAAGCGGCACACTGGCCGCACATTTTGTTATAAACGGTCTGCGAATCGGGTAGAGGCGGGGCGGGACGCGCCCAACCGGTTCCAGTATTGAAAAGAATCGACGCAAGGACTTTGGGATGAGCGAGCCGCAGCACCCTTTCGGGACAGACGGAACTGACAGCAACGCAGGTCGTTCGGCGCCGGGCGCCACACCTTCGCCGGTGCAGGCAGTGCCCGACACGCTGGCCGCAGCCGGCGCGCGTCTTGCGCAGCTGCGCGAGGCCAAGGGTTGGGCGATCGAAGACGTCTCGGCGCGCCTGAAGGTGTCGGTGTCGAAGCTGCGCGAACTCGAAGCGGGCGATATCAGCCATCTGCCGGACACGACGTTCGCGCTCGGCGTGGTGCGCGCCTATGCGAAGCTGCTCGGTACCGATTCCGCGCCGTTTACGCAGGCGCTGCGCCGCGAGCGCGGCATGGCGCAGCCGGATCTGTCGATGCCGGCTTCGGCGGGCTCCGATCTGCCGCGTGGCCGCGTTTCGCTCTCGCTCGGCGGCAGTGGCGCGCGGGCGCCGCGCCGCCGCGCGTCGTGGCTGTGGGGTGTGGCGATCATCGTGATCGCGGTGCTCGCGATTTCCATGTGGCATACGAACAGTGGCGAATCGTCGGCCTGGTTTGCGCGTCTGAAGGCGATGGCGAACGGCGCGAGCGTGCAGACGGGCGCATCGTCGCCCACAGTCACGCAGGGCGTTGCGACCGGCAGCGCAGATGCATCGGCCGCCCAGGGCACGGATCAGTCCGCTGCGCCGCAGGCCGGTGACGCAAACGACGCGGGCGACAACGCCAACGCGGCGCCCGATCAAGGCGCTGCGAGTGCACCGCAAACGGCGCCGCAAGCGGTGCAACCGGCGCCTCAAGCAACGCAGCCGGCGCCCCAGGCCGCGAAGCCCGCCGCTGCAAGCGCCGCGCCGGCTGCGGCCGTTGCCAACGCGGCCAGCGCTGCGCGCGCCCAGGCGGGGAGCGCGCCGGCCGCAGCGGCAGCGCAGACCGCGGCAGCCGACAACGGCGCCGACACCTCGACGTTCGCGATCCGCGTGACGCAGGACACCTGGGTCAGCGTGCGCCAGAAGGACGGCAAGGAAGTGTTCTCGGGCATGATCCACGGCAGCGACGCGCGTGAGATCAGCGGCACCGAGCCGCTCAAGGTCACCGTGGGCAACAAGGCCGGCATCGAGTCGATGACCATCGACGGCCAGCCGGTCGACACGTCGAAGTACGCGTCGGCGCGTGGCAATGTCGCGCGCTTCGTGCTGCCCTGATCAAGACATGGCATGCGTCGCGGCCTGGCAAGTCTGATTGCCGGCCGCGACGCTTTTTCAATTCACGCAGTGCCGCCGCCGGCTAGCCGGCGCTAGTGCGCGTGAGGCGTAAATGGGTTTTTCGATGCAAAGCGAAACGCAATCCTCGACCAGCAACAGTCAGATCTGCTCGAACGAGCCGGTTCTCGGCGGCCACGCGCCGCGCCGCAAGTCGCATGCCGTGCATGTGCGCTGGGGCGGCCAGCTGGTGACGATCGGCGGCGACGCGCCGGTGCGCGTGCAGTCGATGACCAACACCGACACTGCGGATCCCATCGGCACCGCGATCCAGATCAAGGAACTCGCGCAGGCGGGATCGGAGCTCGTGCGTATCACGGTCAACACGCCGGAAGCGGCAGCGGCCGTGCCGCATATCCGCGAGCAGCTCGACCGCATGGGCGTGATGGTGCCGCTCGTCGGCGACTTCCACTACAACGGCCACCTGCTGCTGCGCGACTATCCCGCCTGCGCCGAGTCGCTGTCGAAGTACCGCATCAACCCGGGCAACGTGGGCCAGGGCGCGAAGCGCGACACGCAGTACGCGCAGATGATCGAAGCGGCCATCAAGTACGACAAGCCGGTGCGTATCGGCGTGAACTGGGGCAGCCTCGACCAGGACCTGCTCGCGCGCATGATGGACGAGAACGGCGCGCGCAAGGAGCCGTGGGAAGCGCAGAGCGTGATGTACGAAGCGCTCATTCAGTCGGCCATCGGCTCGGCGGAACGAGCCGTCGAACTCGGCCTCGGCCGCGACAAGATCATCCTGTCGTGCAAGGTGAGCGGCGTGCAGGACCTGATCGCCGTCTACCAGGAACTCGCGAAGCGTTGCGATTTCGCGCTGCACCTGGGCCTGACGGAAGCGGGCATGGGCTCGAAGGGCATCGTCGCGTCGACGGCGGCGCTTTCCGTGCTGCTGCAGCAGGGCATCGGCGACACGATCCGCATCTCGCTCACGCCGGAACCGGGCGGTGCGCGCACGGGCGAAGTCGTGGTCGGCCAGGAAATCCTGCAGACCATGGGCCTGCGCTCGTTCACGCCGATGGTCATCGCGTGCCCCGGCTGCGGCCGCACGACCAGCACGCTGTTCCAGGAACTGGCTTCGCAGATCCAGGGCTATCTGCGCGCGCAGATGCCGCTGTGGCGCGACGAGTATCCGGGCGTCGAGACGATGAACGTTGCCGTGATGGGCTGCATCGTGAACGGCCCGGGCGAGTCGAAGCACGCGAACATCGGCATCAGCCTGCCGGGCTCGGGCGAGAACCCCGCGGCGCCGGTCTTCATCGACGGCGAAAAGGTGAAGACGCTGCGCGGCGAGCACATCGCCGAAGAATTCCAGCAGATCGTGAGCGACTACGTCGCGCGCAAGTACGGCAAGGCCGAAGCGACGAACTGAGCAGGCCGGTCGATCCGCTCGTAGTTCGCATGTAGCCCGCTTGTCGCTCGTTTGTCGCTCGATACGCACAACCGCATAAAGCCAATTCGCAACGCAATGACTGAACAAAAACGCAAGCCCGAAAAGCTCTCGGGCGTGAAGGGCATGAACGACATCCTGCCGCAGGAGGCAGGGCTGTGGGAGTTCTTCGAAACCACGGTGAAGTCGCTGCTTCGTTCGTACGGCTATCAAAATATCCGCACGCCGATCGTCGAGCACACGCAACTGTTCACGCGCGGAATCGGCGAAGTGACCGATATCGTCGAGAAGGAGATGTACAGCTTCACCGACGCGCTCAACGGCGAGAACCTCACGCTGCGCCCGGAAGGCACGGCGGCCGCCGTGCGCGCGTCGATCGAGCACAACATGCTCTACGACGGTCCGAAGCGCCTGTGGTACATCGGCCCGATGTTCCGTCACGAGCGTCCGCAGCGCGGCCGCTATCGCCAGTTCCATCAGGTGGGCGTCGAGGCGCTCGGTTTCGCGGGCCCCGATGCGGACGCTGAAATCATCCTGATGTGCCAACGCCTCTGGGACGACCTCGGCCTTACCGGCATCAAGCTCGAGATCAACTCGCTCGGCGTGGCCGAAGAGCGCGCGGCGCATCGCGTCGAGCTGATCAAGTATCTCGAGCAGCACGTCGAGGTGCTCGACGAAGACGGCAAGCGCCGCCTCTACACGAACCCGCTGCGCGTGCTCGACACGAAGAATCCCGCGCTGCAGGAGATCGCCGACAAGGCGCCGAAGCTGATCGACTTCCTCGGCGAAGAATCGCGTGCGCACTTCGAAGGGCTGCAGCGCATTCTCAAGTCGAACAACATTCCGTTCAAGATCAACCCGCGTCTCGTGCGCGGTCTCGATTACTACAATCTGACCGTGTTCGAGTGGGTGACCGACAAACTCGGCGCGCAGGGCACCATCGCGGCGGGCGGCCGCTACGATCCGCTGATCGAGCAGCTGGGCGGCAAGCCGACGGCAGCGTGCGGCTGGGCCATGGGCATCGAGCGCATTCTCGAACTGCTCAAGGAAGAGGACCTCGTGCCGGAAGAAGATGGTTGCGACGTCTACGTTGTCCACCAGGGCGAAGCCGCGCGCGAGCAGGCGTTCATCGTGGCGGAGCGTCTGCGCGATACGGGTCTCGACGTGATCTTGCATTGCAGCGCCGACGGTCAGAGCGCGAGCTTCAAGTCGCAGATGAAGCGTGCGGATGCCAGCGGCGCGGCCTTTGCCGTGGTGCTTGGCGAGGACGAAGTGGCCAGGGGCGAGGCCGGTGTGAAGGCGCTGCGCGGCACGGCTGCGGAGGCCCGCAGCGAGCAACAAACGGTAGCGCTTGAGGACTTGACCGAATATCTGATCAATGCGATGGTTGCATCCGCCGAAGACGGCGACGACTAACAGGGCCGCCCAAGGGGCCGCCCCGGTGGGGCTGCCCAGGTCGCTGCGCATTCGAAAACAGGCTTCAGAATAAACGAGGAATCGCTACGCGATGAGTTACCACGACGAACAGGAATCGATCGAGAGCTTCAAGGCATGGTGGGGGCAGTGGGGTAACGCCACTACGTGGGTCGTGCTGATCGTTCTGCTCGCGCTCGCAGCGTGGAACGGCTGGAACTTCTGGCAGCGCCGCGAGGCGGCCGAAGCCGCCGTGCTGTACGACCAGGTGCAGCAGGCCGCGAACAGCAGTGACAAGGCCATGCTCACGCGCGTGGCGTCCGACATGGAAGATCGCTTCGGCGGCACGGCGTACGCGCAGATGACGGCGCTCGGCGTGGCCAAGGCGCTCTACATGGCGGGCGACACGGCCGGCGCGAAGGCACAGCTGCAATGGGCCGCCGACCACGCCAAGGACGACGAATTCCGCCAGATCGCAAAGCTGCGTCTCGCTTCGCTCCTGCTCGACGAAAAGGCCTACGATCAGGGCCTCGCGCTGATTCCGCAACCCGATTCGGGTCCGTTCAAGGGCATCGTGGCCGACGGTCGCGGCGATCTGCTGGCCGCGGCCGGCAAGCGCGACGACGCGCGCGCGGCCTACAAGCTGGCCCTCGACAGCCTGCCGAAGAGCGACGCTTCCGAGCGTCAGCTGATCCAGTTCAAGCTGGATGCGCTCGGCGGCTGAATCGCTGGCTAAATTGCGAAGCGTGCCGGACGTGCGCGCCGCGTTGCGAAACCATTCAAACCAACTTCATTCATGCGTCGTTCACCGATGAATCTGCTGAAACGAACCGTTGTGCCCGTCGCGCTCGCGATGACCGTCCTGGCTCTCGCAGCCTGCTCATCGACGAAAGACGTGCGCCGCGTGCCGGTGCCGCTGACCGAATTCAAGCCGGCGCTGGACGTCCAGCAGGTGTGGAAGTCGAGTGTCGGCAAGGCGGGTCGCTATCTGTTCGCGCCGGTCGCCGTGGGCGACGCTGTGTACGCGGCGGGCGAGAACGGCTCGGTCGCGAAGATCGACGCCGCATCGGGCAAGGACGTCTGGCGCACCAAGCTCAAGGACGACCTCTCGGCAGGCGTGGGCAGCGACGGCAATCTCACGGCAGTCGGCGGCCTGAAGGGTGACGTCTACGTGCTCGACTCGAATGGCAAGCTCTCGTGGCAGGCAAAGGCGCCGGGCGAGATCATCTCGCCGCCGCTCGTCGGTAACGGCCTCGTGATCGTGCGCACGATCGACGGCCAGATCGTCGCCTTCAACGGCCAGACGGGCGAGCAGAAGTGGATCTACCGCAACCGCGCCGTGCCGCTGAACCTGCGCGTTTCGGCCGGCATGACGTTCGCGGGCGAGCAGGCCGTGCTGGCCGGGTTCCCGGGCGGCTCGTTCGCGGCGATCAACCTGCAAAGCGGCGACGCCTTCTGGGAAACGCCGGTCTCGTACCCGAAGGGCGTGACGGAAGTCGAGCGCATCAACGACGTGAGCGGTCCGCCCACGCTGGTCGGAGCCACGACCTGCGCGGTCACGTTCCAGGGTCAGCTTGGCTGCTTCGACGCCAATTCCGGTCGTCCGATGTGGCAAAAGCCGTTCTCGAGCACGAGCGGCATCGCGCAGGATGAAACCACGGTGGTGGGCGGCGACGACTGGTCGGTCGTGAAGGCCTTCAGCGTGTCGACGGGCGAGCCGACCTGGACGAACGAGAAGCTCAAGAGCCGCGACGTGAGCGTGCCCGCCGTGCTGGGCCACGCGGTCGTGCTGGGCGATTTTCAGGGCTACGTGCATTTCCTCTCGCTCGACGACGGCAGCTTCGTCTCGCGCGTGAAGACCGACGGCAGCCCGATCACGGCCGCGCCGGTGCTCGCTGGCAACACGCTCGTCGTGCAGACGAAGGACGGCGACCTGTACGGTCTGCGTCCGCATTAAGCGTCGTCTGCGGCGGCGCCTCACGAGCGTCGCGCGGATGGATGCAGGTGCATGAGGCGCTGGAGCCCGCAGGTTCCGACGCCTCGCCCGCTGGCCGGCTGAAGCCGGCCGTGCGCATTTTAGGATGGCGGCGTGCACGACCCCGCCGTTTACCGTTACCGCCACCCGGCGGTTGCGCGGCGTCCCGCCCCGGTCGCGCGGCGCTTTCGGCTCGGGGCCACGGCCCGGCCCGTGAATTTCGTGATAATTTGCAACTGATGCAGCCCCGCAGGCGCGGGGTTTGCCGCGCAGCGCGCCGGACTCGCCGGCGCTGCGCCTTACTGTAGAAAAGATCAGATGAAACCCGTAATCGCCCTCGTCGGGCGCCCCAATGTGGGGAAATCCACGCTGTTCAACCGGCTCACGCGTTCGCGCGATGCGCTGGTGGCCGACCTGCCCGGCCTCACGCGCGACCGTCACTACGGTGAAGGGCGCACGGGCGATCGCCCGTATCTCGTGGTCGACACCGGCGGCTTCGAGCCGGTCGCCAAGGACGGCATCCTGCACGAGATGGCTCGCCAGACGCGCCAGGCCGTGGAAGAAGCCGATATCGTCGTGTTCATCTGTGACGGCCGCAATGGCCTGGCACCGCAGGACAAGCACATCGCCGACTACCTGCGCAAGACCGGCCGGCCGATCTTCCTCGTCGTCAACAAGGCCGAAGGCATGAAGTACAGCGCCGTGGCCGCCGACTTCTACGAACTCGGTCTCGGCGACCCGCGCGCGATTTCCGCCGCGCACGGCGACGGCGTGACGGAAATGATCAACGAGGCGCTCGAAAAGGCGTACGCCGACCAGCCCGAAGAAAGCGAAGAGGACGCCGCGAAGCACGGCGTCAAGATTGCGATCGTCGGCCGCCCGAACGTAGGCAAGTCGACGCTCGTCAACACGCTGATCGGCGAAGACCGCGTGATCGCATTCGACATGCCGGGCACGACGCGCGATTCGATCTATGTGGATTTCGAGCGCAACAGCAAGAAGTACACGCTGATCGACACGGCGGGTCTGCGCCGCCGCGGCAAGGTGTTCGAAGCGATCGAGAAGTTCTCGGTGGTGAAGACGCTGCAGTCGATCGCCGACGCCAACGTCGTGATTCTGCTGCTCGATGCGCAGCAGGAAATCTCGGACCAGGACGCGCATATCGCGGGCTTCGTGGTCGAGCAGGGCCGCGCGCTCGTGGTGGGCGTGAACAAGTGGGACGGCATGGACGATCACGCGCGCGAGCGCACCAAGCACCACCTGCAGCGCAAGCTGAAGTTCCTCGACTTCGCGGAAATGCGCTTCATCTCGGCGACCGAGAAGTTCGGCATCGGCCCGCTGATGCGCTCGGTCGACGACGCCTACGCCGCCGCCATGGCGAAACTGCCCACGCCGAAGCTCACGCGCGCGCTCATCGAAGCCGTGGAGTTCCAGCAGCCGCGCCGCCGCGGCCCCGTGCGTCCGAAGCTGCGCTACGCGCACCAGGGGGGACAGAACCCGCCGATCATCGTCATTCACGGCAACGCACTCGACGCCGTGACGGAGACCTACAAGCGCTATCTGGAGAACCGTTTCCGGGAAACTTTCTCGCTCACCGGCACTCCATTGCGCATAGAGTTTCGCTCCTCGACGAATCCCTATACTGAGAAAAACTAGGCTGTTGCTGAATAGCGTTCGCTACCCCGCAAAGGCCTCCTGGCCGAACCGCCAGGAACCGCGCGGGGGAACGAGAATCGGCTATAGTGTAGCGATTGGTGGTGGATTTCTTTTTCTTCACCCCAATATAAGTTAAACCTGCAAAAAAATACGGAGTTTGCTATGAGCAACAAAGGGCAATTGTTACAAGACCCGTTTCTGAACGCGCTGCGCAAGGAGCACGTGCCTGTTTCGATCTATCTGGTCAACGGCATCAAGCTTCAAGGGAACATCGAATCGTTCGACCAGTACGTCGTGTTGCTCCGTAATACGGTTACGCAAATGGTTTACAAGCACGCCATCTCCACGGTGGTTCCGGCCCGTCCGGTGAACTTCCACCCGGATACGGAAGCGTCCTGACCCATGACGCGGCCGGCCCGGGGCGCCTCGCAGGCTGCTCTGGTCCGGCCGCTTTCATTTTGACATCCTCTAATTTGATCAACGCCGCACTCGTCGGCATCGACTTCGGCAAGACCGAGTTCGAAGCCAGTCTCGAAGAACTCAGCCTGCTCGCCAAAAGCGCGGGCGCCACTCCCGCTGTCACGCTCACCGGGCGACGCTCCAGCCCTGACGCCGCCATGTTCATCGGCAGCGGCAAGGCCGAGGAACTGCGTCTCGCCTGTGAGGCGAACGACATCGAAATCGTCATCTTCAATCACGCGCTGTCGCCCGCCCAGCAACGTAATCTGGAGCGCGCGCTCAATCGCCGCGTGGTCGACCGCACGAGCCTCATCCTCGACATCTTCGCCCAGCGCGCCCGCAGCCACGAAGGCAAGCTGCAGGTCGAGCTCGCGCAGCTGCAATACCTCGCCACGCGCCTCGTGCGCGCCTGGACTCACCTCGAGCGCCAGAAGGGCGGTATCGGCCTGCGCGGCCCGGGTGAAACGCAGCTCGAAACCGACCGCCGGCTCATCGGCGAGCGCATCAAGATGCTGCAGGGCAAGCTTGCGAAGCTGCGTCGCCAGCACGGCACGCAGCGGCGTCAGCGCGAGCGCAACCGCACGATGTCGGTGTCGCTCGTGGGCTATACGAACGCGGGCAAGTCCACGCTCTTCAATGCGCTCACGAAGGCGCAGGCCTACGCCGCCGACCAGTTGTTCGCGACGCTCGACACGACCTCGCGGCGCGTCTGGCTCGGCGACGAAGTGGGGCAGATCGTGCTGTCCGATACGGTCGGGTTCATCCGCGAACTGCCTCACCAGCTCGTCGCCGCGTTTCGCGCGACGCTGCAGGAAACGGTGCAGGCCGACCTGCTGTTGCACGTGGTGGACGCGTCGAGCGCCGTGCGCCTCGATCAGATCGATCAGGTGAACGGGGTGCTGCACGATATCGGCGCGGACACGATCCGCCAGGTGCTGGTCTTCAACAAGATCGACGCCGTGCCGGAACTGGCGGCCCGCGGCGGAACGGTCGAGCGTGATGAATATGGTAATATTTCGCGCGTCTTTTTGAGCGCCCGCACAGGTGTCGGACTGGATGCGCTGCGCTCCGTCATCGCCGAAATCGCGACTGCCGAGCCGCTTGCCGATGCGCCGCAGTCCCTGGCCGCAGACTGGAGCGCGGTGCAGGAAGAACCTCGCTGGGAACCCGAACACGAGCGCTGAGGCGCGCCCGGCATTGTCTTGCACGCAAGGCCGGCCCAGCGGCTCCGACGGAATCCGCACGCAATTGACCCGCTGTCTACTCTGGTGAACGAACACAGGTGAACGATTACAACAAGCGGACTGGCTGGCAGCGCGCGCGCGCCATTTTCTCGCTGAACGACCCGCGTTGGGGTCGAGGCGACGGCAATGGCCAGCGTTCTGACGACGGGCGCCGCCCGCCGGGCAATAACGGCAACAAGGGTGGCAACGGCGACAAGGGCGACGGTCCGCCGGACCTCGACGAAATGTGGCGCGACTTCAACCGCCGCATGTCCGCTTTCTTCGGCCGCAAGGGCAAGGGTCCGGGCGGCTTCGGACCGCGCCCGGACAATGGCCATGGCGCGCGCATCGGCGTGGGCATCGTGCTCGGCGTGCTGATCGCGATCTATGTGGGCAGCGGCGTGTTCGTCGTGCAGGAAGGCCAGGCCGGTGTCGTGCTGCAGTTCGGCCAGTATCGCCACACGGTTGGCCAGGGCGTGCACTGGCGCATGCCCTATCCGTTCCAGACTCACGAAATCGTCAACATCGGTCAGATCCGCACCGTCGAGATCGGCCGCAGCAACCTCGTGCGTCCGGCAAACGTGAAGGATGCCGCGGTCATCACGCATGACGGCGACATTCTCAACGTGCGCCTGACCGTGCAGTACCAGGTCAAGCAGCCAACCGACTACCTGTTCCGCAGCGTCGATCCCGACCTCACCGTGACGCAGGCCGCCCAGGCGGCGGTGCGCACCGTGGTGGGCGCGCGCAGCACGAACGACATGCTGTACGCGGACCGCGAGCCGATTCGCGCCCAGCTTGCCGATACGATCCAGCACTCGCTCGACGAGTACAAGACGGGCCTCGGCGTGACCGGCGTCGCGATCCAGAGCGTCTCGGCGCCCGATCAGGTGCAGGCCGCGCTCGACGACGAAGCCAAGGCGCGCCAGGACCGCGAACGCGCGAAGCGCGACGCGCAGGCCTATGCCGACCAGCTGCTGCCGCGTGCGCAGACCGAGGCGGCGCGTCTCGTCGACGAAGCCAAGGCGTACAGCGAACGCGTGGTCTCGCAGGCGCAGGGCGACGCGCAGCGCTTCACGCAGGTCTACGAACAATATGCGAAGGCGCCGGCTGTGATTCGCGAGCGCATGTATCTCGAGACGATGCAACACATCTATTCGAATGCGACGAAGGTGTTCGTCGACAGCAAGTCGGGCAACAACGTGATTTATCTGCCGCTCGACAAACTCGTCGATACGACGCGTCAGCGCGCCGCCGTGGCGGCGGGCGCAACGGGCGCGGCTGCGGCCTCGGGCGGCGGCGCTGCGCCGGCAAGCGCGGCTTCGGACGCCAATGCGGCTTCCGCGCCGGCAGCGGGCAGCGAGCCACAGCCAGGGGCCCAGCCGGGCGCCCAGCAGCAAGGCTCGCAGCAGCAAGGCGCGGCTCCCGCAACCACGGCCAGCGACGCGGCAGCCGCCGCGAGCGACGCCTTCCGTTCGCGCGATGCGTTCCGCTCGCGCGGCCGCGAAAGCGACGTGCAATAAGGGGCGCGCCGATATGAACAAGATCATTGCGCTCGTCGTTGCCGTCGTGGTTGTCGTGCTGGTTGCGTCATCGGCCGTCTTCATGGTCGATCCGCGCCACGTCGCCATCATTTCTTCGTCGGGCGGGGCCAATGCCACGCTCGCCGGTCCCGGGCTGCATGTGAAGCTGCCGCCGCCGTTCCAGACCGTCACGTTCATCGACACGCGCATTCAGGCGTTCGATGCGCCCGACGCCGACCGCTACACGACCTCGGACAAGACCGAGCTGCTCGTGAACCCGGTCGTGCGTTACCGCATTGCCGATCCGCTCAAGCTCTTCGCAGCGACCAAGGGCGATGCGCAGACGCTGTCCGATCGTCTCGCTTCGCTGTCGCGCGACGCGCTCGGCGACGCGATCTCGAAGGTCACGCTCAGCGAGGCGCTCGCGCAGCAGGAAGCCATCGCCAACGGCGCGCGCGACGCGCTGAGGCAAACCGCGGCGCCGCTCGGCATCGACGTGATCGCGATCGAGCTCACGCGCGTCGATTACCCGCCGGAGCTGGCGCAGACGGTCTTCAAGCGCATGAGCGCCGCGCGCGAGCAGGCCGCTGCCGAGATTCGCGAGAAGGGCGTGGCCGAAGCGCAGCAGATCAAGGACGACGCGGAGCGCAAGCAGCAGGGCGTGCTGGCCGATGCCTATGCTCAGGCGCAAGCGATCAAGGGCGAAGGTGACGGCCGGGCCGCCGCGATTGCCGCCGAGGCGTTCGGGCGCGACCCGGACTTCTACCGGTTCTATCAGAGCATGCTCGCGTACCGCGAGAGCTTCCGGCCTGGCGATGTCATCGTGGTCGATTCGTCGAGCGACTTCTTCCGCTTCATGCGTGGTCCGAACGGCGGCGCGAATAGCGGGGATAACGCTCCCGCTTCCGCCACCCCGCGCAAACACTAGACAAAACGAGACACACGCGCCGCGCTCTGCGCGGCGTATTTCTTCGCATGGACATAGCTGGCTCCCTCTTGCTCGCGATCGCGCTGATGCTGATTATCGAGGGCATGTTCCCGTTCGTCTTTCCGACGGCGTGGCGCGACACATTCCGTAAAATCGCGGAACGGCCGCCGCATCACATCAGGATCGGCGGGCTCATCGTGATGGGGCTCGGCCTCGTCCTGCTGATGCTGGCGACCTGACGGCCTCGTGCCGCAGTCGCCCTCAGAGGCGGTGTGCGATTGGCGTTTTTGACGGATTCCGAAATATCGGGCCGCGTGGCGTTTGGCCGCGCGCGGCCCTCATTGTGGTAGGACTCAACCGATGTCGACCTGGTTACTCCCCGAGAATATTGCGGACGTGCTGCCGTCCGAAGCGCGCAAGATCGAAGAGCTGCGCCGCCGCCTGCTGGACCGTTTTCGCGCCTATGGCTACGAAATGGTCATGCCGCCGTTGCTCGAGTATCTCGAGTCGCTGCTCGTGGGCAGCGGCCGCGACCTGAACCTGCGCACGTTCAAGCTCGTCGATCAGCTCTCGGGCCGCACGCTCGGCCTGCGCGCCGACATGACGCCGCAGGTCGCGCGCATCGACGCGCACCTGCTGAACCGCCAGGGTGTGACGCGCCTGTGCTACGCGGGCAACGTGCTGCACACGCTGCCGCGCGGTCTGCACGCCACGCGCGAACAGATCCAGACCGGCGCGGAAATCTACGGTCACGCGGGCCTCGAAGCGGACCTCGAAATCCAGCAACTGATGCTCGATGCGCTGCGCCTCGCGGGCCTCGCGAAGGTGCGTCTCGACCTTTCGCACGCCGGTGTGCTCGCGGCGATCTTCGAAGCGGATCCCGCTGCGGCGGCGCTCGGCGATGCTTTGTATGAAGCGCTCGCTGGCAAGGACGTGCCGCGTCTCGCGGAACTCACGCAAAACCTCGGAGCCGCCACGCGCGACGCCTTGCGCGCGCTGCCGTCGCTCTACGGCGACGCGAGCGTGATCGACGAGGCGCGCACGCGTCTGCCGGCGCTGCCGGGCATTGCCCGTGCGCTCGACGACCTCGCGTTCCTCGTGCGCGAGATCAAGGGTGCGGAGTTGATGATCGACCTCGCGGATCTCGGCGGCTACGCGTACCACAGCGGTGTGATGTTCTCGGCCTACGTCGACGGCGTGCCGAACGCCGTGGCCCGCGGCGGCCGTTACGATAAGGTGGGCCTGGCTTACGGGCGTGCCCGCGCGGCAACGGGCTTCTCGCTCGATTTGCGCGAAGTGGCGCGTATTTCGCCGGTCGAAGCGCGCAGCAGCGCGATTCTCGCGCCGTGGCGCCACGACGACGCGTTGCGCACCGCGGTCGCCGCGCTGCGCGATGCAGGCGAGGTCGTGATCCAGGCGCTGCCGGGCCACGAGCATGACATGGACGAGTTCGCCTGCGACCGCGTGCTGGTCGAGCGCGACGGCGTCTGGGTCGTCGAAAAGCACGCCTGATACCGCATTCGGGCGGCCATTCGCGCCGCCCAGCAAGCCTCCGCGCAAGCGTGCCAAAGCACGCTTCGGATCGCGCATGCCGTTGAGTGCAAAAGGAAATTCCGCGAATTTCGGGAAAAAAAGGCGGCCTTGCCGCTGAACCCAGGTAGAATACGTTTTTAACCAGCTAACGAAACACCATGTCTGCCAGCGCAGTGAATGTAACCCCGGGGCGCAATGTCGTCGTCGTGGGCACCCAATGGGGCGATGAGGGCAAGGGCAAGATCGTCGACTGGCTGACGGACCACGCGCAAGGCGTGGTGCGTTTCCAGGGCGGTCACAACGCCGGCCATACGCTCATCATCGGCGGCAAGAAGACCATTCTCCGACTGATCCCGTCGGGCATCATGCGTGCCGGCACCGCCTGCTACATCGGCAACGGCGTGGTGCTTTCGCCCGAGGCCCTGTTCAAGGAAATCGGCGAGCTCGAAGATGCGGGCATCGACGTCCAGAAGCGTCTGTTCATCTCCGAAGCCACCACGCTCATCCTGCCGTACCACATCGCCATCGACCAGGCGCGCGAAGCCAAGCGCGGCGCCGCGAAGATCGGTACGACGGGTCGCGGCATCGGTCCGGCCTACGAAGACAAGGTGGCACGCCGCGGCCTGCGCGTGCAGGACCTGTTCGAGCCGGAAACTTTCGCCGAGCGCCTGCGCGAGAACCTCGACTACCACAACTTCGTGCTGACGCAGTACCTGGGTGCGCCGGCTGTCGATTATCAGCAAACGCTCGACACGATGCTCTCGTACGCCGATCGTCTGAAGCCGATGGTCACGGACGTTTCGCGTCGTCTGTATGACGTGAACCACGAAGGCGGCAACCTCCTGTTCGAAGGCGCGCAAGGCACGCTGCTCGACATCGACCACGGCACCTATCCGTTCGTCACGTCGAGCAACTGCGTCGCGGGCGCGGCGTCCGCTGGCGCGGGCGTGGGTCCGCAAAAGCTCAACTACGTGCTCGGCATCACCAAGGCGTACTGCACGCGCGTCGGTTCGGGCCCGTTCCCGAGCGAACTGTACGACGCCGACAACGCCGATCGCCAGGAAGAAGTGGGCCTCACGCTCGCCAAGGTCGGCAAGGAATTCGGTTCGGTCACCGGCCGTCCGCGCCGCACCGGCTGGCTCGACGCCGCCGCGCTGCGCCGCTCGATCCAGATCAACGGCGTGACGGGTCTGTGCATCACGAAGCTCGACGTGCTCGACGGTCTCGACGAAGTGAAGCTCTGCGTCGGCTACAAGGTGGACGGCAAGGACGTGGACATCCTCCCGCGCGGCGCCTCGCAAGTGGCCGCATGTGAGCCGGTCTACGAGACGTTCGAAGGCTGGAACGAAAGCACCATCGGCATCACGCAGTTCGACGCGCTGCCGAAGAGCGCGCAGGCGTATCTCACGCGCGTGCAGGAAGTCGCCGGTGTGCCGATCGACATGGTTTCGACCGGCCCGGATCGCGACGAAACGATCCTGCTGCGTCATCCGTTCAAGGTCTAAGTGGTAAGAAGGCAGAAGCAAAAATGATTCAAATGATGGACCCGCGCAACGACGAAAAGAACCTGTGGGTCGGCTGGGACGAGTATCACCGGCTGATCGAACTGCTCGCGCTCAAGGTGCACGAGTCGCGCTGGAAGTTCGACCAGATCCTGTGCCTCGCACGCGGCGGTCTGCGCGTGGGCGACCAGCTCTCGCGCATTTATGACCTGCCGCTGGCCATCCTCGCAACCAGCTCGTATCGCGAAGCCGCCGGCACGGAGCAGGGCGAGCTCGACATCGCGCAGTACATCACGATGACGCGCGGTCACCTGGAAGGCAACGTGCTGCTCGTCGACGATCTCGTCGACTCGGGCGTCACGCTCGCACGCGTGCAGGAGCACCTCAAGGAGCGCTACCCGGCCGTGACCGGCGTGCGTTCGGCGGTGCTCTGGTACAAGGGCTGCTCGAAGGTGACGCCGGACTATTTCGTCCAGCATCTGCCGACCAATCCGTGGATCCACCAGCCGTTCGAGGAGTGGGATACGGTGCGCCCGCACAATCTCAGTGCGTGGATCAAGCGTGGTCTGCAGCGAGCGCAAGACGCGCAGAAGTAATGCAGGGATCGTGCCGCCGCCAGGGTTCCCATACCCGCGGCGGCCAGATCCAGTGACGGAGCCTTCATGGCTCCGTTTTTTTTGTGCGTCGCCCACTGATTCGCCGGCGGCGGCGCAGGCGGGCAGACGGCATCTGGGGCCGGTGCTAAACTGCGCGGGGATCGGCGGATGTCGCAGTGCCGCGACGACCGCTCGGTTTCCGCCGCAGCCCGGTTTAGAATAGCGCTCGTTTTTTCCGCCTCGCAACGGATTACCGCGTATATGACAACTAGCACACACGTGGCCAAGCAGCCGCTACCTACTCTCGCCGTAGCGGCCATCGGCGTGGTGTTCGGCGACATCGGCACAAGCCCGCTGTATTCGCTGAAAGAGGCCTTCAGCCCATCGCACGGCATTCCGCTCAACGACACGTCCATTCTCGGCGTCATTTCGCTGCTGTTCTGGGCGATCGTGATCGTCGTGAGCGTCAAATATGTCCTTTTTGTGATGCGCGCCGACAACAACGGCGAAGGCGGCGTGCTCGCGCTCATGGCGCTTGCCATGCGCTCGTTCAACCGCAAGAGCAGGTCGGCTGCGCTCCTCACGGCATTGGGGATCTTCGGCGCATGCATGTTCTACGGCGATGCCGTGATCACGCCGGCCATCTCGGTCATGTCGGCGGTGGAAGGCCTCGAAATCGCCGCGCCCAAGCTCACGCATCTGGTGCTGCCGCTCACGATGGTGATCCTGATCCTGCTGTTCTGGATCCAGCGGCACGGCACCGCGCTGGTCGGCCGCCTGTTCGGCCCAATCATGGTGCTCTGGTTCATCACCATCGGCGTGCTCGGCGTCTCGCGCATCGTCCAGGCGCCCGGCGTCATCGCGGCGCTCAGCCCGTATTACGCGGTCAGTTTCATGGGCGCGCACATGCTGCAGGCCTACGTGGTGCTCGGCTCGGTCGTGCTGGTGCTGACCGGTGCGGAAGCGCTCTACGCCGACATGGGCCACTTCGGCGCGAAGCCGATTCGCTTCGCCTGGTACGCGCTCGTGATGCCCTCGCTCGTGCTCAACTACTTCGGGCAGGGCGCGCTGCTGATGCAGGACCATCACGCGATCGAAAATCCGTTCTTCCTGCTCGCGCCGGAATGGGCCTTGCTGCCGCTCGTCGTGCTTTCCACGGTGGCGACCGTGATCGCTTCGCAGGCCGTGATCTCGGGTGCGTATTCGCTTACGAGCCAGGCCATTCTGCTTGGCTATGTGCCGCGCATGAAGGTGCTCCACACGTCGGACCTCGCCATCGGCCAGATCTACGTGCCGGTCGTGAACTGGATGCTGCTCTTCATCATTCTGTGCATCGTGGTCGCCTTCAAGAGTTCGGACAACCTGGCGGCCGCATACGGTATCGCCGTGACCGCCACGATGGTGATCACCACGGTGCTCGTCGCCGTCGTGATGACGAAGGTGTGGAAGTGGAACAAGGCGCTCGTCACCTGCATCATCGCGGTGCTGCTGGCCGTCGATCTGGGCTTCTTCGGCGCGAACCTGCTGAAGGTCGAGGAGGGTGGCTGGCTGCCGCTCGGCATCGGCGCGCTGCTGTTCTTCCTGCTGATGACCTGGTTCAAGGGCCGCATGATCGTGAAGGACCGCACGGCCGCCGACGGTATTCCGCTCATGCCCTTCCTGCAGGGGCTGCTCGCGCATCCGCCGCATCGCGTTTCGGGCACGGCGATCTATCTCACGGGCAGCGAGTCGCTCGTGCCGGTGAGCCTGCTGCACAACCTCAAGCACAACAAGGTGCTGCACGAACGCACGATCTTCCTCACGTTCGTGATTCGCGACATTCCGTATGTGGCGGACGCCGAGCGCGTGACGGTGAAGGATATCGGCGGCGGGCTCTATCTCGTGAAGGCCGATTACGGCTTCAACGAAACGCCCGACGTGCAGGCGGTGCTCGACGAGATTTCGCGAACCCACAACATGACGTTCGAGATGATGGACACGTCGTTCTTCCTCGCGCGTGAGACGGTCGTACCGACGCAGTTGCCGGGCATGTCGATCTTCCGCGAACGCGTGTTCGCGTGGATGCATCAGAACGCTGCGAAGCCCACCGACTTCTTCAGCATTCCTGCGAACCGCGTGGTCGAACTCGGGACGAAGATCGAGATCTGATCGCGTCGTTTCGACCCGTAAAAAAGGCACCCTCGGGTGCCTTTTTGTTGCGCACGCAACGCGAGCCGCTGCGGCCCACGCTGCGTCATGCGGACATCAGCGCTGCTTGAGTTTCGCGAACGCCGCCGCCATCGCGCCTGCCGGTTCCGCATCGCGCGAACGCTGACCGCCGCGGTTGTCACGACCGCCGCCGCGATTGTCGCGGTTGCCCGAATGGCCCGCGCTGCCGCCGCTGCGCGACGCGCCGGCGCTCAAGGGGTCGTCGTCCAGACGCATCGTGAGCGCGATGCGCTGACGCTTCACGTCGACGTCGAGCACCTTCACCTTCACGACCTGGCCGGCCTTGACGACTTCATGCGGGTCCTTGATGAACTTCGTCGACATGGCCGAGACGTGCACGAGCCCGTCCTGATGCACGCCCACGTCGATGAATGCGCCGAACGCGGCCACGTTCGTCACGACGCCTTCGAGCAGCATGCCCGGCACGAGGTCGGAGACTTTCTCGACGCCGTCGCGGAACGTCGCCGTCTTGAACTCGGGGCGCGGATCGCGGCCCGGCTTTTCCAGCTCGCTCAGGATGTCGCGCACCGTCGGCAGACCGAAACGTTCATCCACGAACTCGGTGGGCGCGAGGCCCGAGAGCGCTTCGCGGCTGCCGAGCACGTCGCCGATCGTACGCTTGATCTTCGCGAGCATGCGCTCGACGACGGGGTACGCTTCCGGGTGTACCGACGAGCGATCGAGCGGGTTGTCGCCGCCGTTGATGCGCAGGAAGCCGGCGGCCTGCTCGAAGGTCTTGTCGCCCAGACGCGGCACCTTCTTCAGATGCTCGCGCGAAGGGAACGGGCCGTTCGCATCGCGGAAATCGACGATATTGCGCGCGAGCGTCGAGTTCAGGCCCGACACGCGGGCGAGCAGGGCAACGGAGGCCGTGTTCGCATCGACGCCCACGGCGTTCACGCAGTCTTCGACCACGGCGTCGAGTGAACGCGCGAGTTCGCGCTGGTTCACGTCGTGCTGGTACTGGCCCACGCCGATCGCTTTCGGCTCGATCTTCACGAGTTCGGCGAGCGGGTCCTGCAGACGGCGCGCGATGGAAACGGCGCCGCGCAGCGACACGTCGAGCTCGGGGAATTCCTTCGCAGCCAGTTCGGACGCCGAATAAACCGATGCGCCGGCTTCGGAAACCACGATCTTCTGCAGCTTCAGTTCGGGATGCTTCGAGATCAGCTCGCTCGCGAGCTTGTCGGTTTCACGCGAGGCCGTGCCGTTGCCGATGCTGATGAGTTCCGCCTGCGTCTGCGCGGCGATGCGCGCGAGCTTCGCGAGCGAGCCGTCCCAGTCGCGGCGCGGCTCGTGCGGGTAGATCGTGTCGGTGGCGAGCAGCTTGCCCGTGCGGTCGACCACGGCGACCTTCACGCCCGTGCGCAGGCCCGGATCGAGGCCGATCACGGCCTTGGGGCCGGCCGGCGCGGCAAGCAGCAGATCCTTGAGGTTGCGCGCGAACACGCGGATCGCTTCGTTTTCCGCCTGCTCGCGCAGGTTGGTGAGCAACTCGTTTTCGATATGCGGCTGCACCTTCACGCGCCAGCACCAGCGGCAGACATCGGAGAGCCATTTGTCGGCCGGGCGATTCTGGTTCGCGATGCCGAAGTGGCGCGCGATCATCGCTTCGCCCGGATGCGGTACCTGCGTGTCCAGCTCGCCGCCGAGGCCGAGCTTGACCATCAGCACACCGGCGTTGCGGCCGCGGAACAGCGCGAGCGCGCGGTGCGACGGCACGGTCTTGATGGTCTCGGAATAGTCGTAGTAGTCGCGGAACTTCTCGCCTTCCTCGTTCTCCTTGCCCTCGACCACGCTTGACATCACCACGCCCTGGTTGTGCAGCCAGTCGCGCAGCTTGCCCAGCAGCTCGGCCGTTTCGCCGAACTGCTCGGAAAGGATGTCGCGCGCGCCGTCGAGCGCGGCCTTGACGTCGGCGACACCCTTTTCGGCGTCGACGTACTGTGCGGCTTCCGTTTGCGGGTCGAGCAGCGGGTTCGCGAGCAGAGCGTCGGCGAGCGGCTGCAGGCCGGCTTCACGCGCGATCTGCGCGCGCGTGCGGCGCTTGGGCTTGTAGGGCAGATAGAGGTCTTCGAGAACCTGCTTGCTGTCGGCCGCTTCGATGGCGCTGCGCAATTCGTCGGTGAGCTTGCCTTGTTCCTCGATGCTGGCGAGGATCGCAGCGCGGCGGTCTTCGAGTTCGCGCAGATAAAGCAGGCGCTCTTCGAGCGTACGCAGTTGCGTATCGTCGAGATTGCCCGTGACTTCCTTGCGGTAACGGGCGATGAACGGAACGGTCGAGCCTTCGTCGAGAAGCTGCACGGCGGCTGCGACCTGGCGCGGCTGCACGCTCAGTTCAGTGGCGATACGCTGGACGATCTTGAGTGCTACGGTTTCCGTCATAGGGTCTGGATATTCCTGCGAGGATCGGATTGCGGTCCGGGTTTGCGGTCCGGCGGCCGGTGCGGGCTCGAGCGCCCGGGGCGCCCGGTGTGCAAAACGGCACGTTGCCGGGTGCGTCCGCCGGCCGGTGGAGCGGGGCATTTTGCCATAAATGGCCGAGCGCTCAACCCGGGGGGTGTTAGAATTTCCCTCATGTTCCGCTGCCCACAGAAGACGTTGACGACCTCCCGCTTCTCCCCTGATTTGCCCCTTGCCCGGTTTCGCACGCCTCATGGCGTCACGCGGCGGTTCCCCGCTCTTGGGGCAATTTGTGCCGTCGCGTTGAGCCTCGGTGCAAGCGTTCCGGCCCTCGCGCAGGCGGTCGGGGTGACAGGGCCGCTGCAGCAGCAAGGTGCGGCAGCTGCGCCGGTGCAGCCGGCGCCTTCGGGCAACGCGCCGCTCGCGGCGTCCGACGCGGCTGGGATCGCCGGCACGCCCTCGTCGCAGCAGAACGATTTCGACGCGCGGCAACAGGTGCTGGACCGTCGTACCGCGGAGAACGACTATCAGTTTGCAGTCGCGCAGCACGACTGCTACAGCACGTTCTTCGTGAATCATTGCATCGGCAAGGCGCGCGACAAGATGCGTGTCGTGCAGGCCGATATCCGCCGCGAGCAACTGGCGCTCGACGACGAAAAACGTGCCGCGCATGCGCAGCAGCGCGACCAGCAGGCCGCCTTGCAACGCGCGCAGGACGAAGCCAATGCGCCGCAGCGCGCCGCCAACGAAGCTGCCAGCGCACAGGCGTACGAACAGAAGCAGCAGCAACACGCGCTCGATCAGGCGCAGCGCCAGGCCGAAGCGCCGCAGCGTGCGGCGAACGAGCAGGCGTATCAGGAAAAGCAGCGGCAGCATGCGCTGGCCCAGGCACAGCGCCAGGGCGAGCAATCGCAGCGCAACGCGAACCAGGCGGCGTACGACCAGAAGCAGGCGAACTACCAGCACCAGCTCGACGAAGCGCACCGCCAGGGCGAACAAAAGGCTCAGGAACGCGCCGACAAGGCCCAGCGCTACCAGCAGAAGCAGGAAGACGCGGTGAAGCACAAGGCCGATGTCGCAGAGCGTCAGAAACAGGCGGCCGACAAGGCGCAACAAAAGCAGCAACAAGAAGAACAGCAGAAGCAACAGGAAAAGCAGCAGCAGGAACAACAGCAGGACCAGTAGCACGAGTAGCACGCTTTTTCAGCCGGACTGCAACCTCAGGCGCGTCGTCCTTCGCAAGCGCGCGCCGCATATGTCGAGGAGGCGAGCATGCGCGAGCATCGTGAAGTCAAGACCGAGGTCCTTCGTGACCGCATTCTGCAACTGGAATCGGAACATGGCGATCTGGACCGCCTGATAGACAGGATGTCCGACACCCCGGACTATGACGATCTCGAACTGCAGAGGCTGAAGAAGCGCAAGCTCAAGGTCAAGGACAACATCCTCCTGCTGCAACTGCAGCTGGACCCCGATTCAACGAAGACTTCGGACGGGCACGCCTGATTCCGGGTCCTGGCAGGCGCCGGGGCGCGGCAGTCGGCGCGTTGCGCCGTTCCGGACCGAGCAGGAACCGCTTGCCTTGAATTCAACGACCGTTTCCCGTTCCCGGCCCGCGCGCGAAGGCGGCGCGCCGGAGGCCGACGCGCGCGCGGCGCAAACAGCCGCTGCACCCATGTTGAGCGCACGCCGCGCCGCCGAGCTCGAGGAGCTCTTCGCGGCCGACGGCTTGCTCGCCCGCGAGATCGACGGCTATCGCCCACGCGCTGCCCAGATCGAAATGGCGCGCGCGGTCGCGGCCGCAATGGAAGCCGCCGCGCAATCCCTGCCCGATCCCGCGGCGTTCGAACTCCAGTCGCGCCCGGCGCGGCGGGTCGAGCGTGGTGCGCCGGCGCAGCCCGCCGCCGGGGAAGCGGCGCGCGCCGCGGCCGAGAACGGCGACAACACGCTGATCGTCGAGGCGGGTACGGGCACGGGCAAGACCTATGCGTACCTCGTGCCGGCCATGCTGTGGGGCGGCAAGGTGGTCGTCTCGACGGGCACGAAGCATTTGCAGGACCAGCTCTTCGCGCGCGACATCCCCACCGTGCGCGACGCCCTGGCGGTGCCCGTGAGCGTGGCGATGCTCAAGGGGCGCGCCAACTATCTGTGCCACTACTACCTGCAGCGCACGGCCGACAATGGTCGGCTGCCGTCGCGCCAGGAAACCGCGTATCTGCAGGAGATCGTGCGCTTCGCGAAGATCACGCGCTCGGGCGACAAGGCCGAGCTTGCGAGCGTGCCCGAGACGGCGGCCGTCTGGTCGATGGTCACGTCGACGCGCGATAACTGTCTTGGCCAGGAGTGCCCGCATTACAAGGACTGCTTCGTGATGCAGGCGCGCCGCGAGGCGCAGCAGGCCGATATCGTGGTGGTCAATCACCATCTGTTCTTCGCCGACATCATGCTGCGCGACACCGGCATGGCCGAACTGCTGCCGAGCGCGAATACGATCATCTTCGACGAAGCACACCAGCTGCCCGAAACGGCAACGCTCTTTTTCGGCGAAACGCTCTCGACGGCGCAGTTCCTCGAGCTCGCGCGCGATTGCGTGGCCGAAGGCCTGAGCCACGCGCGCGACGCGGTGGAGTGGGTCAAGCTCGGCGCGGCGCTGGAACGCGCTGCACGCGACGTGCGGCTCGCGTTCAAGGAAGATTCGCTGCGGTTGTCGATCACGCAGTTGCCCGAGGATCACCCGCTCTTCGATGCGCTCGACGCGCTGCAGACCGAACTGGGCACGCTTGCCACGGCACTCGCGGGGCAGGCCGAGCGCGCTGAATCGATCGGCGCGTGCCTGCGCCGCGCGCGCGAGCTGCAGGGCATCCTCGCGGGCTGGACCGCGCCGCAGGGCGCCGCGCCAGCGCGCGAAACACTAAAGGCCGACGCGGACGGGCAGGACGACAACGCGCACGCGCCGGCCGACGCGGACGAGAAAGTCCGCTGGGTCGAGGTGTTCTCGCACACGGTGCAATTGCACGAAACCCCGCTTTCCGTGGCGCCGATCTTCGCCAAGCAGCGCGCCGGCGTGCCGCGCACCTGGGTCTTCACGTCGGCGACGCTTTCGGTGCGTGGCGACTTCACGCACTACGCGGCGCAAATGGGCCTGAGTTCGCGCCGTTCGATGACGCTGCCGAGCCCGTTCGACTATCCCACGCAAGGGCTGCTTTACGTGCCGCGCAACATGCCGCAGCCGTCGTCGCCGCAGTTCACCGACGCCGTGTTCGATGCGGCGCTGCCGGCGATCGAGGCGTCGGGCGGCGGTGTCTTCATGCTATGCACGACGCTGCGTGCCGTCGATCGCATTGCCCAGAAGCTGCGCGACACGATCGAGGCGCGCGGCTGGAACACGCCGCTGCTCGTGCAGGGCGACGCGAGCCGCACGGAGCTGCTCGAGCGTTTCCGCGCCTATGGCAATGCGATCCTCGTGGGCAGCCAGAGCTTCTGGGAGGGGGTGGATGTGCGCGGCGATGCGCTCTCGCTCGTGGTTATCGACAAGCTGCCGTTCGCGCCGCCCGACGATCCAGTGCTGGCGGCGCGCCTCGACGCGCTGGCGAAGAAAGGTCTGAGCCCGTTCGCGGTCCACCAGCTCCCGCAGGCGGTGATCACGCTCAAGCAGGGCGCGGGGCGACTGATCCGCGCGGAAACCGACCGCGGCGTGTTGATGATTTGCGACACCCGTCTCGTCGACAAGCCGTATGGACGACGCATCTGGCAAAGCCTGCCGCCGTTCAAGCGGACCCGGGAGATCGAAGTGGTGCAGGCGTTCTTCGAAGAGAAGAACGGGCAGGCGGGGGAGCCTGGCGAAGCGCATTGAGTTTCATGCGCACCGCATAACAAAAAAGCCACGAACGTGAGTTCGTGGCTTTTTTGCTTGCCCGCCGTATGTCTGAAGCGCGTTTGACGCAAGCAGCAGACCGTACGGCGATTCGCTGCGATGCCCGCCGGGACCGAGGCCCCGGGCGAGCGTCGCGCGAACGCAACTTACTGGCTTGCGCCCGAAGCAGCAGCCGGAGCCGAAGCGCCTGCGTCCGAAGCAGCAGCGCCAGCGTCCGAAGCAGCGGCGGTAGCCGAAGCAGCAGCGTCGCTCGCAGCAGCAGCAGCGCCCGAAGCAGCAGCTGCCGAATCCGAAGCAGCAGCAGCCGGTGCCGAAGCAGCAGCAGCATCGCTAGCCGGCGCAGCAGCTTGGTCGCTGCTCTTGTTGCACGCAGCAAGTGCAACAGCTGCCAGCAGGGATGCTACGAGGAGGGATTTCTTCATGATCACGTCCTTTTATGGTTAAAGGTAAGCAACAGCGCAAAATAATACCGGTAAATGTGCCCCAACACCGACCTGAGCCGCTGGTGGAGACGCACTGCAAGAGCGTGAATCTTCCCTACGGCCTGGCCGGAAATTATAGGCACTTTCGTATCGACCGTCGACAAATCCGGGGACAATACGTTGTCTTTCTCATACAAGCACTATTTTAGTACGGTATAACAGTCCGAAGCGCTTAGGCAAGCACCCCGGTCCGAATCCAGCCCGCACGATACCACTCGTGTAGCAACGCTGTCACACACGAATCGTGTGAGAGTGTTACAAAGCGTTTCCCGTCCATAGAGCGCCTGTCGGCCAGTGCCGGCAGCCACTTTCTTGCCTCTTTGAGCAAGTACTGTTCCCCATTCAGGTAATACGACCGCGAATCGTAAAGCAGGATCGTCCTGCGGTCGAGTGTTATCCCGTTTTTTGCCGCTTGCGCAACGAAACGGGCTTCGTCGAGCGGTTTTTCGGGGGCGTCGAACACCACATTGGCTTTCGGTTCGGACAGCCACGAGCCCACGAACGAGGAGACGTCGGCGTCGCTCCAGCGCACTTTAGCAAGCACGCCGCCGACACGCTCTACGAGTGCCGGAGGAAGCTGCGCGGGATGCGCCACGGCCGGCTGGTCGGGGTCGCGGTACAGCGTGGGCTTGCCGTTGCCGTCATCGGCGCCGCGCTCGGCGAGCCAGTAAAGAAACTGGCTCGTCAATTCGTTCGTGGAAGGAGAACGAAAGCCGATCGAGCAAGTCATGCATTCGCCTTCGGCGATGCCATCGTGGGCGATGTGCGGCGGCAGGTACAGCATGTCGCCCGGCTCCAGCACCCACTCTTCTTCAGGCTCGAAGTTCGCGAGAATCTTCAGCGGCAGGCCTTCCTGCAGGGAGAGATCGCGCTGGGCGCCGATGCGCCAGCGGCGCTTGCCGTGCACCTGTAACAGGAAGACATCATACGAATCGAAGTGCGGGCCGACACCGCCGCCGTCCGATGCGTACGAGATCATGAGGTCGTCGAGCCGCGCGTCGGGCGCGAAGCGAAAGCGCTCGAGCAGGGCGCGCGCGCGGTCGTCGTGCAGGTCGGCACCCTGCACGAGGAGCGTCCACTGGCGGGTCTTCGGCGTCGGCAGGTCGTCCTGCGAGAACGGGCCGTGCTCGAGCGCCCAGCGGCGGCGAAAATGTGTGATGAGACGCGACTCGACATCGTCGCTGTCTGCGAGCGCGAAGAGGGCTTCGCGCGAGAGCGGCGCTTCGATGTCGGGAATCGCCTGGCGGATCAACAGCGGCTTTTTCTGCCAGTATTTGCGCATGAACTGCGCCGGCGTCAGGCCGCCCAGAAGCGGCGTGGCAACATCGGGCGCGGGGCATGCCAGGGGGAGGGAGGCGCGCCGCTTGCGCGCGTCCACCGGGTGGTCTGGGGACCGCTTCGGCATCGTATAATGTGGTCTGTAATCTGGAGGAACGAATGAAAATTGCAAAGGACACCGTCGTGTCGGTCGCTTACAAGCTATCGGATGCGCAGGGCAATCTGATTGAGGAAAGCGACGAGCCGATGGTCTATCTGCACGGCGGCTATGATGGCACGTTCCCCAAGATCGAGGAAGTGCTGGACGGGCAGGAGCCGGGCTTCGAGACCCAGATCCAGCTTGAGCCGCAGGACGCTTTCGGGGAGTACGATCCCGAGCTCGTGAAGATCGAGCCGCGCAACCGCTTTCCCGAGCCGCTCGAAGTCGGCATGCAGTTCGAAGGCACGCCCGAAGAAGGCGATGAAGATCTCGACACGCTCATCTATACGGTCACGGATGTTGCCGAAGACAAGGTCGTGCTCGACGGCAACCATCCGCTGGCGGGCATGGCGCTGCGTTTCGCGCTGACGGTCAAGGAAGTGCGCACCGCCACCGAAGACGAAATCGAGCATGAGCACGCGCATGGCGCGGACGGCCTCGAAATCATTGACGAAGACGAAGAAGACGACGGCGACGAAGGCGCCTCGAAACCCACCCTGCACTAAGCGCCGCTCAATGCGCGAAGCCGCCTGACGCCGGTGCGCCGGGCGGCTGCAGCTGACCAGGCGGCTGGCCATTGCCGCTGCCGTTTCCACCCTCCTGGCCGTTCTGGCCGTTCGCATCGTTCCGACCATTTAGTCCATTCGGGCCACCCTGGGTGGGCCACGCTGGCATCAGCACGCCGTTGCCGGCCGGCGGCAAGCCGGGCGGCACGGCGGTTCCCGATGCGCCAGGCGTCGCGGGCGCGACATCGGGCGATTGCGGCATGCCGGGAATCTCGGTCACGTCCGGCATCGACGATACTTCGGGCATTTCCGGCATCGCGGGCGACGATCCCGCGCCGGGCGTGTACGGCGAAGGCTGCGCGGGCAACAGCGGCAGGTGCTTCGGCACATCGCGCACGCTCACGCGCAGCGGCGTACGGCGCGCCATGTCGGCGTCCACCTGTAGCCATTGCGTGAGCGGATCGTGCAGTGAGAATGCGATGCGCGTAACGTTTTCTATCCTTGCGCCCTTGTCGTTACGCAGCGGCTGATCGATCGTGAAGCCATGTGCGAGCTTCGAGTCGTCGGCATTCACGACGATGATCTGGCCACGGAAAATCTCGGCGAGCTTCACGAGGCTGCGGCGCAACTCGAGATAGCCGTCGCGCGGTGCGCGGTGAAAGCGCAGCCACGCGAAGCGGTCGGGACGCTCGTAATGCTCGGGCATCGCGTTGCCTTGCATGAAGATGACGATCGCGCGCGCGTTGCGGCGCTTCGCATACTCGGCCGCGTGTTCGAGCCAGAAGCCGTTGGCGATCACGCGGTCTTCGAACTCGCCGTTGCGTCCGCCCGCATTGAGATAGTGATTGTTGCCGTCCGGCACGTTCAGCCCGATGAACACGGTGTCGCCAAGTTGCCAGCGCACGTTTTCCCGGTACGGCCGGAAGCGCGAGACTTCGCTCTCGCGCGTGAGCGTCAAGGGGGTTTGCCCGAGCGCGTTGGGATCGGAGAAGAAGTTCTGGCGCAGGAAGTCGAGTCGTTCAGTGGGATCGTAGGCGCCCGAGCCGTTCATGCCGCAGGTGACCCAGTCGCGTTCGCCGGGCACGAACACGATTGGCGCACGTGACGCATCGAGCAGGTCGTGACGCTGCTCGTAAAGATGGTCGGCACAGGTTTCGTGTGCGCCTTTGAGATTGCCGTCGTAGACCGTGAACGCGATTTGCGGATCGCGCCCGATGGCGTCGATGAGTCGCTGCGCCGACGCCTCCTCGGACTGCGAGGTGAGCGCGTTCGCCACGACCGCGAAGGCATAGCGCGGCGCCTGCGCGAACGCCGCGAGCGGCGAACCCAGCGAAGCAGCCAGCATCAACGTGCACGACGCACGGCGCATCATTTTCAGATAGCGCGCGCGGGGACCGCCGCGGCCCGCCGGTTGCGGTGGCCGCGGCGGCGTCGCGAGGCGACGCTCAGCGATTGGCGTCCGGCGCCGTGGCCAGCTCATGCAGTTCGTACAACAGGTCGAGCGCGTCGCGCGGGCGCAGTTCGTTCGGATCGAGTTCGCGCAGCCGCTGTGCGACGAGCGACGCGCCACGATCTTCCTCGACCGGCGCGGCGCGATCTTCGACGATGGGTGCATCGTCCTCATACTCGGCGGCGGGCGCGGCGAACAGGTCGAGTTGCGGCGTGGGCTGCCCCGCCGATTGCTGCTCCAGATGCACGAGATGCTTGCGCGCGGCGCGGATCACGGCGGCAGGCACGCCCGCGAGCTGCGCGACCTGCAGGCCGTAGCTCTGGTTCGCCGGGCCTTCCTGCACCGCATGCAGGAAGACGATGCCGTGGCCATGCTCGACGGCCGAAAGATGCACGTTCGCCGCCTGCGCAAATTCGGCCGGCAGTTGCGTGAGCTCGAAGTAGTGGGTGGCGAAGAGCGTGTGGCAACCGTTGTGCGCGAGCAGATGTCGCGCGATGGCCCACGCGAGCGCGAGGCCGTCGAACGTCGACGTGCCGCGCCCGATCTCGTCCATGAGCACGAGGCTTTGCGGCGTAGCGTCGTTGAGAATGGCCGCGGCTTCGGTCATCTCGACCATGAAGGTCGAGCGGCCGCCCGCGAGGTCGTCGGCGGCGCCGATGCGCGTGAAGATGCGGTCGATCGGCCCGAAGCTCGCGCGCTTTGCCGGCACGTAGCTGCCCACGTAAGCGAGCAAGGCGATCAGCGCGGTCTGCCGCATGAAGGTCGATTTACCGCCCATGTTCGGGCCGGTGATGAGCAGCAGCTTGCGCTCGGCCGAAAGCAGGCAGTCGTTGGCGATGAACTGCTCGACCTGCGCTTCGACCACGGGATGGCGACCTTGCTCGATCTCGATGCCGGGTGCCTGCGTAAACGTGGGCGCATTCCAGTCGAGCGCGCGCGCGCGTTCCGCGAACGCGGCCAGCAGGTCGAGTTCCGCGAGTGCGGCGGCCACGCGCTGGCAATCGGGAATGAACGGCAGCAGCGACTGCAGCAGCGCGTCGTAGAGCGCCTTTTCGCGCGAAAGCGCGCGTTCCTGCGCCGACAGCGCCTTGTCCTCGAACGTCTTCAGTTCCGGCGTGATGTAGCGCTCGGCGTTCTTGAGCGTCTGGCGACGGCGATAGTCGTCGGGCACCTTGTCGGTCTGGCCGCGTGTGACTTCGATATAGAAGCCGTGCACCTTGTTGTACTCGACGCGCAGATTGCCGATGCCGGTACGCGTGCGTTCGCGCGTTTCGAGGTCGAGCAGGAACTGACCGCAGTTCTCGGAGATGTCGCGCAGTTCGTCGAGATCCGCGTCGTAGCCGCGTGCGATCACGCCGCCGTCGCGCACCATCGCCGCCGGTTCCGGCGCGACCGCGCGCTGCAGGAGCGCCGCGCACTCGGCGGGCGGTTCGAGCGCCTCGGCAATGTGCGCGAGCGACGTGGCCGCGCCGCTGGCGGCGGCGACCTGTTCGCGCAGCGCGGGCAGTGCCGCAAAGGTGTCGCGCAGGCTCGACAGATCGCGCGGGCGCGCCGAAAGCAGCGCGAGGCGCCCGGTGATGCGCTCGACGTCGGCGATCTGGCGCAAGGCGCCGCGCAACGTATCGACGCTCGCTTGCGGCGGCGCCTCGAGCAACGCGCCGATGGCCTGCTGGCGCATTTGCGCGATCGCGGCTTCGCGCGGCGGGTGATGGAGCCAGTGACGCAGCAAGCGGCTGCCCATGGCCGTGCTGCACGTGTCGAGCAGCGAGCAGAGCGTGGGCGATTCGGTGCCGCGCAGCGTTTCCGTGAGCTCGAGATTGCGGCGCGTGGCCGGATCGAGCCCGATGTATTCCGATTCGGCTTCGACCTTCAGGCTGCGCACGTGGCGCAGTTGCTGCCCCTGCGTGGCCGCCGCGTAGAGCAGCAGCGCGCCCGCCGCGCCGCACGCGCTCGTGAGCGTTTGCGCGCCGAAGCCGTCGAGGCTCGCCACGTCGAGCTGGTCGCACAGGCGTTGCTTGCCCGAGCCGACGTCGAAGTGCCAGGCAGGCACGCGGGTGAGCGCGCCAGATCCGGACGGCGGCGCCCAGGCGGCGGTTTCCGCCGGCATTTCCGCGACGAGAATTTCCGCGGGCCGAATGCGCTCGAACGCCGTGGCGACCTGTTCCGGCGCGACTTCCGCGAGGCGCAGCGCGCCGCTCGCGAGATTGAGCCACGCGAGGCCCACGTTGACGGTCGCGCCGCGCCGGTTGTGGCCGGGGCAAACGGCCATCAGGTAGACGTCGTTCTTGTCGGAAAGGAGCGCGGCGTCGGTCAGCGTGCCGGGCGTCACCACGCGCACGACCTTGCGCTCGACCGGACCCTTGGAGGTGGCCGGGTCGCCGATCTGTTCGCAGATCGCCACCGACTCGCCCAGCTTCACGAGCTTCGCGAGATATTGCTCGACGGCGTGATGCGGCACGCCCGCCATCTTGATCGGATTGCCCGCCGAGGCCCCGCGCTGCGTGAGCGTGAGGTCGAGCAGGCGCGCGGCCTTCTCGGCGTCTTCGAAGAAGAGCTCGTAGAAGTCGCCCATGCGGTAGAACACGAGCGTGCCCGGATGGTCGGCCTTGATGCGCAGGTATTGCTGCATCATGGGAGTGTGTTGCGCGATGTCGGCAGCGCTTGCGGTGTGTGTAGCCATCCTCGGTGTCTTGCTAGGGGTTCAGGGCGTGAGTTTAACGCGCGCCGATTGCATGTAAAGCCAGCCTTTCGGCTAACGCCGTCACCAGTGCTTCCGTCATTCGTCGACCAGCGCCTGCAGGTCCACGGTGCGCGCGTTTGCCGCACTGTGCCGCATGGCGAGCCAGATCATCGTCGAAACGAACAGGCCGAACACGACGATGATCCACTGCACGGGGATCTTCGCGGTGAGCAGCAGCGCATACGCGCCGAGCATGAGCAGCACCGCGAGATTCTGGTTGAAATTCTGCACCGCGATCGAGTGACCCGCCGAAAGCAGCGTCGCGCCGCGATGCTGGAGCAGGGCGTTCATCGGCACGATGAAAAAACCGGCGAGCACGCCGAGCAGCACCATCAGCGGGTACGCGAAAAGCAGATAGAAGGGCACGATGAACGTGCCGAAGCGCACGCCAACGCCTTGCGGAAAGAGGCCTTTGCTGTAGAACGCCATGCCGATCGCCACCGCGCCGCACAGCACGCCCACGGGCAGCACGCGCAGCGAGGCGCGCAGCGACACCCATGCGGCGGCCGCGCCCGCGCCGAGCGCGATGCCGAGTCCCGTCACGCCCTGCATCACGGCGGCTTTCGAGAGTGAGAGTCCGAGATTCGCGTCGGCCCACTTGAGCACGAGCAGCTGCAGCGTGACTGCAGCGCCCCACATCAGGGTCGTGACCCAGAGTGCGATCTGCGCGAGCTTGTCCGTCCAGAGCACGTTGAAGCTATGCGTGAAATCGCCCATGAGGCGAGCCGGCTCCCTGAGCCGGTTCTCATAGCGCGCGCCCGTGTCGGGAATGCCGATGTTGATGATCGCGGCGAACACGTACGTGATCATGACGGCGAGCATCGCGAGGTCGGCGGCCGAATGGATCGCCGGCCACGGATGACGCGTGACGAAGCGGTCGGCGTAAGTCGAAACGAGTGCGCCGCCCATCATCGTGCCGACGATGGTGGAAAGCACCGTGGCCGACTCGAGCCACGCATTGGCGGCGATGAGCTTTTCGGCCGGCAGCAATTCCGTCAGGATTCCGTACTTTGCCGGCGAATAAGCCGCCGCGCCGAAGCCGACCACGCCGTACGCGATCATCGGATGCACGCCCGCGATCATCAGCAGGCAGCCACACGCCTTGAGCGCGTTCGAGACGAACATCACGTGGCGCTTTTGCAGGGCGTCGGCGAACGCACCCACGAAAGGCGCGAGCAGTACGTAGGAGATCGTGAAGAAGATCTGTAGCAGCGGGGTCACCCAGGCGGGCGAAGCAATCACCGTGAGCAGCGCAATCGCCGCGATGAGGAGCGCGTTGTCGGCGAGCGACGACACGAACTGCGCGGCGATGATCGTGTAGAAGCCTTTTTTCATCGGATGCGTGCGTGGTCCTCTTGCAGCCGGGCGACGGGCGAAACAAAAAAGCGGCCGAAGCCGCTCGCTGCGCATGCGTGGGCCAGGCGTCACCTGGCGCGCGCTCTGCACGCGTCGCGGTGGAACAAGGCGTGCACCGCGACGCGCGATGGCGCTTACGCCGCCTTCGGCACGCGCGTGTACTTCGAGAGGATCGGCACCATCTGCGCGTAGATCTTCGGGTTGCCCGCAACGACTTCGCCCACGTGCAGGAAGTCCGAGTCGCCCGTGTAGTTGCCGATCAGGCCGCCGGCTTCCGTCACGAGCAGGCCGCCCGCGGCGACGTCCCACGGGTTGAGGCCCTGCTCGAAGAAACCGTCCATGCGGCCGGCGGCGACGTTGGCCAGATCGAGCGCGGCCGCGCCCGGGCGGCGCAGGCCCGCGCATGCGTTGGTCATTGCGGCGAACAGCTCGCAGTAGCTGTCGAGGCCGTCCTTTTCGCGGAACGGGAAGCCGGTGCCGATCAGGCCGTCGGCGAGACGGTCGCGGCGGCCCACGCGGATGCGGCGGTCGTTCAGGAACGCGCCGCGGCCGCGCGAGGCGGTGAAGAGGTCGTTGCGCGTCGGGTCGTAGACCACGGCCTGCGTGACGAGGCCCTTGTGTGCGAGCGCGATCGAGACGCAGTAGTACTGGAAGCCGTGGATGAAGTTGGTGGTGCCGTCGAGCGGATCGATGATCCACTGGTACTCGGACTCGTTCTCCGACTGGCCCGATTCCTCGGCGAGGATGGCGTGGTCGGGGTAGGCGGTCTTGAGCGTTTCGATGATGGCGGCTTCGGCCGCCTTGTCGACTTCCGTGACGAAATCGTTGTGCTGCTTCTTCGCGACCTGCACGAGATCGAGGTCGAGCGACGCGCGGTTGATGATCTGTCCGGCGCGGCGCGCGGCCTTGACAGCGATGTTGAGCATGGGATGCATGAGCCAGGATCCTTGTTGTCCGGCGCTCGCGAAGGCTGGATGCGCGCCGGTGGTGCAAAAGATAAAAGCGTCTAACGATTGGACAGGGCGCGGGCCTCGAGCGGACCTGCGGAACCTGTCCCGTCAACGGAGACGAATTGGATAAGAGCGGGGCGCGGCGGCGCTGTTGGCCAGCGACTTGCCGGGCGCCTGGCGGGCAGCAAAACGGCTGCACGATTCGCCCGACGCGCGCGAAACCGCCATTTTACCCGAGTATCGGCGTTTCCATGGCTTCCCCCGGGCAGGATATCGGGATTTCTATGGATAGGACGTTCGGTCAGCGCGCCCGCCCAGGCAACCGTGGCGCACGGCGGCCATGCGCGGCAGGACGTGCATGAGCGCGCATCGCCGCGGCGCCGGGCGCGCTAACATAGACATTTCAATATCCTTTTCGCGGTTAGAGAACCATCTTGGCGCACCCCGATTCACCTGATTCCCACGCAACTTCCCACGCTACGGCGCCGGCTTCCGGCGACGCCCACGAGCCGCTGCGCGGCGGCTTCACGTCTACCCGCTTCGTGCTCGTCGAGCCGAGCCACCCCGGCAACGTCGGCGCGGCCGCGCGCGCGCTGAAGACCATGGGATTCTCGCGCCTCGTGCTGGTGGCCCCGCGCGTGCCGCAGGTCCACTGCGACCCGGAAGCCGTGGCCATGGCGAGCGGCGCCGACGACGTGCTCGCGGCCGCCCACATCGTGCCGACGCTCGCCGACGCGCTGGCGGGCGTGCAATGGTCGCTCGCGCTCACGGCGCGCACGCGCGAGTACGGTCCGCCGCCTGCGGCGCCGCGCCAGGCGGTGCAGGACGCCTGCCGCCAGGCGGTGCACGGCGGCGACATCGCACTCGTGTTTGGCAACGAGCGCACGGGCCTGTCGAACGACGACGTCGAGCGCTGTAGCGCGCTTGCGCATATTCCGGCCAATCCCGCCTATAGCTCGCTCAATCTTGCCCAGGCGGTCCAGGTGCTCGCCTACGAGCTGCGCCTCGCGTACCTCGGGGAGAGCGCGCCAGCCGCCGCACTGCCAGCGGCGGGCGGAGCGGGCGGCGCCGCCCAGCCTGCGGCCGGGTCGCCGCTCGCGACGAGCGACGACATCGAGCGCATGTACGTGCACCTCGAGAACGCGCTCATCGCGCTCGAGTTTCTCGACCCCGCCAACCCGAAGAAGCTGATGTCGCGGCTGCGCCGGCTGTTCGCCCGCTCGGGGCTCGAGCGCGAGGAGGTCAATATCGTGCGCGGTATCGCCAAGCACATCCTCCTGCTCAAGGGCAAAGGCGACGGCAAGGGCGAGAACCGCTGATCCTCTGCGCCGGCGCGGCTGCGTGCGCGCCGGCTCCAACCTTGCCGCCGACGGGGGCTTCCGACCTCGAATCGGCTTTGCGCCTACAATCGGCTGAAAACCGGCGAAAAATTCATAAGCAAATGCGCGCGGCTGCAATAGCCGTTGCGCCGCTTGCGCGTACGCTGCGGCGTCGCGCGGCCGCCATTCCCCATGTTTCACCCGTTTTTAGCGTGACTGCCATGTTCAAGAGACTTCGCGAAGACATTGCCACGATCCGCGAGCGCGATCCCGCCGCCCGCAGTGCATGGGAGGTCCTGACCTGTTATCCGGGTCTGCACGCGCTCGTGCTGCATCGCTTCGCGCATGCGTGCTGGCTCGCCAGGCGCCGCTGGCTCGCGCGCTACGTTTCGCAAGTCGCGCGTTTCCTGACGGGCATCGAGATCCATCCGGGCGCGACCATCGGCAGGCGCGTGTTCATCGATCACGGCATGGGCGTCGTGATCGGCGAGACGGCCGAGGTGGGCGACGACTGCACGATCTACCAGGGCGTGACGCTCGGCGGCACGTCGCTCACGCGGGGCGCGAAGCGCCACCCGACGCTGGGTCCGGGCGTGATCGTCGGTGCGGGCGCAAAGGTGCTCGGCGGCTTCACGGTGGGCGCCGGGGCGAAAATCGGCTCGAACGCCGTGGTCGTGAAGCCGGTGCCGGAAGGCGCGACGGCGGTGGGCAACCCCGCGCGTGTCGTCGCGCCCGCGAAGACCGCGCCGGTGCAGGCCAGGCCGGCGTCGGCGCGCGAGGGCTTTTGCGCCTATGGCATCACGCCCAATGCCGACGACCCGGTTTCGCTCGCGATCCACGGCCTGATCGACCACGCGGCTACGCAGACGCAGCGCGTCGATGCGATCGTCGTCGCGCTCGAGCGGCTCGGCGCGCGACTCGAGGCGCTGCACGGCGCCGATGCGGCGCTCGCCGAATTGCGGCGTCTATCCGAGGGGCTGGAATGCGGCGGGCCGCAAGCCGAAGCGTCGAGCCGCGAAGAAGAGAAGGCGCCTGCGCGCGTTTGAGGCGTGGCGCGAGGCGGGTGCTAAAAGCGAGGCGCCAAAAGCGCGGGGCTAAAAGTAAAAGCGTCGCGCCTCAGTCCAGCGGCAGCACCCTGAAGCCTTCGGCATCCACGCGCAGATAGCCGCCGCGCGGCTTGCCGTGATCGAGATCCCAGTCGGGCAAGACCCAACGCGTGCCGCCGGGCTCCTGGTGGCGCGCCGGCCGGTGCGTGTGGCCGTGCACGATGGTGTTCGCCCGCGCGCGCTTGAAAAGCGCCGCGACACCTTTGACGGTGACGTCGTACTTCGGCAGACGCGGGCCGCTGCGTTTGTTCTCGCTCGCGCGGCGCGCCCGCTCGGCGATCGCCCGCCGCCAGCGAAACGGCCACGCCAGAAACAGCAACTGCACGAGCCGGTTGCGCGCGAGCTTGCGAAAGAGCTGATAGCCGTGATCGTCGGTGCACATCGCGTCGCCGTGCGCGAGGGCGAGGCGCGTGCCGAACGCGGTGATCGCGATGGGGTCGGGCAGCCAGATCGCGCCCGCGGCTTTCATGAAGCGCTTGCCCATCAGAAAGTCGCGGTTGCCGTGCATGATGTAGAGCGCGATGCCGCGCTCGGAGAGCGTATGCATCAGCGCAGCCATGCGCGCGGGGAACGCATCGGTGAGCATGTCGTCACCGATCCAGTATTCGAAGAGGTCGCCGAGTATGAACACCGAGTCGGCCTGATCGGCCGTGACCCGGATGAAGCGCTCGAACGCGGCGACCGTGCGCGGAATCCCTTCATTCAGATGCACATCGGAAATGAACAGAAACGGACGAGCCGCGTGCGGGCGCTTGCCCTCGCCGGGCACGCCCGCGGCAGCGTGTCGTAAAGCCTTTTCCTGCAGCATCGATGAAGGGGGGGCGTGAGAGTTGTATGAAGCTTATTCGGCGACGACAGCCTTCTCGATCACGACGTCGTCGACCGGCACGTCCTGATGGAAGCCCTTCGAGCCCGTCTTGACCTTCTTGATCTTGTCGACCACTTCGAGGCCTTCCACGACCTTGCCGAACACGGCGTAGCCCCAGCCTTGCGGCGTCGGCGACGAGTGGTTCAGGAAGTCGTTGTCGGCGACGTTGATGAAGAACTGTGCCGACGCCGAATGCGGGTCGTTGGTGCGCGCCATGGCGATCGAGCCGCGCTCGTTCTTCAGGCCGTTGTTCGCTTCGTTTTCGATCGGCGCTTCGGTCGGCTTCTGCTTCATGCCGGCGTCGAAGCCGCCGCCCTGGATCATGAACCCGTCGATGACACGGTGAAACACCGTGCCGTCATAGTGGCCGTTCTTCACGTAGTTGAGGAAGTTGGCGACCGTCTTCGGGGCCTTCTCGGCGTTCAGTTCGAGCTTGATGACGCCGTGGTTCGTGTGCAGTTCGACCATGATGGGTTCCTTTGCCTGTGGCTGGGGGAATGAACGTCGCTGCATCGGCAAGAGGCGGGGCGTGTTGCCCAACGCGTGTGCCGGCGCCGCGACGTGCGACGGGTGAGGGCGGCGCTGCCGCCCGGTTAGTCGATGATTAACTGGCGTGTTGCCGGCGTGCTTATTTGCCGACGACGGTCGCCGACTCGATCACGATTTCCTTTTGCGGCACGTCGGCCATCGGGCCGCGCGAGGTGGTGGGCGCCGCTTCGATCTTCTTCACGACGTCCATGCCTTGCGTGACCTTGCCGAACACGGCATAGCCGTTGCCGTCCGGGTTCGGATAGTCGAGGCCGGCGTTGTCGACCGTGTTGATGAAGAACTGCGCGGTGGCCGAATTCGGGTCGCTCGTGCGCGCCATCGCGATCGTGCCCGTGAGATTCTTCAGGCCGTTCTTGCTCTCGAGCGCGATCGGCGCGCGCGTGGGCTTCTCGACGAAGCTTTGCGTGTAGCCGCCGCCCTGGATCATGAAACCGCGAATCACGCGATGAAAGATGGTGCCGTTGTACTGGCCAGCCTTCACGTACTGCAGGAAATTGTCGACGGTCTTCGGCGCTTTCTCCGGATAGAGCTCGACGCGAATGTCGCCTTCACTGGTCTTGAAGAGCACTTGCGGATGCGCGGCGGCCGGCTGGCCGTTTTGCGCAAAGGCGGGTGCGTTCGCGATCAGGGCGGCGCTGCCGAGCGCCAACATCAACCATTTCATGAGTATCCTCGGAAGTGCGGGAAAAACGTGTCGGGGCGCGCACGCTGCGCGCCAGATGTTAGTTCGACGGCGCCACGAAAGGCGGCATCGCGAGCGACCCCGTCGAGCCGCCGAACTGGTACGCGGGGTTGCTGAGCGCGGGCACGATGGCCGACGGGCTCGCGGCCGATGCGCCTTCAGCCGCTGCGGCGGCCGACTTCTTTTGCGCGGGCGGCGGCGAGATGATCTTCGCGATGTCGGCCTGGCGCTGCTGCGTGGTGGCGCTTGCATGGCCAAGCGTTTGCGCGCGGCGGTATGACGCGTCGGCCAGACGCAGGTACAGGTCGCCGAGATTTTCCCACGCGAGTCCGTACGACGGGTTCGCCTTGACCGCGGTTTCGAGCGCGACGCGCGCCTCGTCGTAGCGGCCATGCTTCGCGTAAAGCGCCGCGAGATTGTTGTAAGGCTCGGGCAATTCGGGGTAGAGCTGCGTGAGTTCGGTGAACGCCTCGATCGCGTCGTCGTCGCGGTTCAGGCGCGCGAGAATGGTCGCACGCTTGAACTTCGCCTGCACGTCGCGCGGGTTCGTCTTGATGCGCGCGTCGAGCTGGCTGAGCGCGCCAGCCCAGTCGTGCTGGCTGATCGCGGCGTCGGCGCCGGGCGTCGCGTCGGAGGTCGCCGGGGGCGCGGCATGCGCGATGCTGACACTGCACAGCACGATCGCGACGCTCGAGAGAGCCGACGCGGCAAGGGTCGCAGCACGGGGCGCGCGGCCGCTGGAAGGTTTCATAGGGTGAGGTCGCGGTGTTATACTCCGAGCCATTCTAACAAAAGGTCTGTGCGTTTTCGTCGCGCGCTTTGTCCCTCGCCCGTTTCATTCGCATTCCGGGCGCGCTGCGCGAGTCGCCGGGCTTTCCAACGCCACTCGTGGTCGTCTCCGCCCCGATAGCAACCTGGTTGCAGTCCGGACGCCGACAGACAGCAGCCTGAGCAATGCGGGCATCACCCGCTGGCTGCGGTCGGCGCCGCCGCGGATTTCTTTCGACCCACGTATCCATCGCCTTTATGGAATCACTGCGCATCTACAACACGCTCGCGCGTGACAAGCAAAATTTCGTGCCACTCGAGCCCGGCGTCGTGCGTATGTACGTCTGCGGGATGACGGTGTACGACTATTGTCATGTCGGGCATGCGCGTGTGATGGTGGTGTTCGATATCGTGCAACGCTGGCTGCGCGCGATCGGCTACAACGTGACCTATGTGCGCAACATTACCGATATTGACGACAAGATCATTCGTCGTGCGGTAGAAAACGGCGAGACGATCAAGCAGCTCACCGACCGCTTCATCGCAGCGCTCCACGAAGACGCGGACGCGCTCGGCATCGAGCGTCCCGATCATGAGCCGCGCGCGACGCAGTACATCCCGCAGATGCTCGACATGATCGGCAAGCTCGAGCGCAACGGCTACGCGTACCAGGGTGCGGACGGCGACGTGAACTACGCGGTGCGCAAGTTCGCGAACTATGGCGCGCTCTCGGGCAAGTCGATCGAAGACCTGCGCGCGGGCGAGCGTGTGGCGACGAACGATGCCAAGCAGGATCCGCTTGACTTCGTGTTGTGGAAACAGGCAAAACCGCAAGAGCCGGCCGACACGAGCTGGGACTCGAAGTATGGACGCGGGCGTCCGGGCTGGCATATCGAATGCTCGGCCATGGGCTGCACGTTGCTCGGCGAGCACTTCGACATTCATGGCGGCGGCCAGGACCTGCAGTTTCCGCACCACGAGAACGAGATCGCACAGAGCGAAGGCGCGACCGGCAAGACGTTCGTCAATACATGGATGCATAACGGCTTCGTGAATATCGACAACGAGAAGATGTCGAAATCGCTCGGCAACTTCTTCACGATCCGCGAAGTGCTGGCGAAGTACGATGCCGAAGTGGTGCGCTTCTTCATGGCGCGCGCGCATTACCGCTCGCCGCTGAATCACAGCGACGCGCATCTCGACGACGCGCGCAACGCGCTCACGCGTCTTTACACCGCGTTGAAGGACGTGGCGCCGGACGCGGGCGAGCTTGACTGGAACGAGCCGTACGCGCAACGTTTTCGTGCGGCAATGAACGACGATTTCAACACGCCGGTGGCGATCGCCGTGCTGTTCGAACTCGCGAGCGAGGTGAACCGCACGCGCGACGCCATGCTCGCGCGTCAGCTGCAGCGCCTCGCACGTGTGATCGGGCTGCTCGTGCGCGAGCCGCGCGTGTTCCTGCAACAGGCCGCGGGCGCACAAGATGCAGGCGCGCTCGACGTGGCAGCGATCGAAGCAAAGATCGCGGCGCGCACGGCGGCCAAGCAGGCGAAGCAATATGCGGAGGCGGACCGGATTCGGGCCGAACTGCTCGAATCCGGTGTCGCGCTCGAAGACAAACCGGGCGGGTTGACCGAGTGGCGCCGCGTGTAAGCGGGCTGTCCAGTTTCCACTGATCGATTCGCGAGGCAGGAGGCAGGATGGCAACGGCCACGAAGACGCAGACCAGGCGGTCTGCGTCGCTAACGGGCGGAACTGCGGGCGCACCCGCAGGTGCAAAGCGTGCGCTCAATGGAGCGGGCGGCAAGGCAGCGACAAAGGCGGCTGCGAAGACGGCGCGTGGGAAAACCAACGGCGCGTCCGGCTCGCACGAAGTGCTCGACGGCGCGGCCATCGAGGCTGCGCTCTCCAATGGTCCGGCGGCACTCGAAGCCGTGGAGCCCGCGGCGAACGCGCTGGGCGATCTCGAGTTCGAAGTGCAGCGTCCCGACTATTGGGACAAGGCCTGCGCGGACCTCGTCAAGCGCGACCGTATTCTCAAGAAGCTGATTCCGAAGTTCGGCCCCGTGCATTTGTTGAGCCGCGACGATCCGTTCGTCACGCTCGCGCGCTCGGTGGTCGGCCAGCAGATTTCGACGGCGGCGGCGCAGGCGCTTTGGCAGCGTGTGGAAGCCGCATGCCCAAAGCTCGTGCCGCAGCAATTCCTCAAACTCGGTCACGAAAAGCTGGCCGCGTGCGGCCTCTCGAAACGCAAGACGGAATACATCCTCGATCTCGCGCAGCATTTCGTTTCGGGTGCGTTGCACGTCGGCAAGTGGACGTCGATGGACGACGAAGACGTGATCGCGGAGCTCACGGCGATTCGCGGCATTGGCCGCTGGACCGCCGAAATGTTCCTGATCTTCAATCTCGCGCGCCCGAATGTGCTGCCGCTCGACGATCTGGGCCTGATCCGCGCGATCAGCGTCAACTATTTCAGTGGCGAGCCGGTCACGCGCAGCGAAGCGCGCGAAGTCGCGGCCAACTGGGAGCCGTGGCGTACCGTCGCGACCTGGTATATGTGGCGCAGCCTCGAGCCGTCGTGAGGCCCGGGGCAGTCGTCAGTGACTAAGAAAAATGCTATCGATCGAAGAAATCGATAGTTCTGAGCCGATTTCGGCGCGGGCTGGCGCGGTTAGAATACGCGCTGCCGCAAAGTGAAGGATTCCCACACATGAAGACCACGTTTCTGGATTTCGAACAGCCGATCGCTGAACTGGAAGCGAAGATCGAAGAACTGCGCTTCGTTCAGGACGATTCGGCCGTCGATATTTCGGAAGAAATCGAGCGGCTGTCGAAGAAGAGCCAGCAGCTCACGAAGGACCTCTATGCGAACCTGAGCCCGTGGCAGGTTTCGCAGATCGCGCGTCATCCGCAGCGTCCGTACACGCTCGACTACGTGCACGAGTTGTTTACCGATTTTCACGAACTCCATGGCGACCGCTCGTTCGCGGACGACCTTTCCGTCGTCGGCGGCCTCGCGCGCTTCAATGGCCAGGCCTGCATGGTGATCGGCCATCAGAAGGGCCGTGACACGAAGGAGCGCGCCGCGCGCAACTTCGGCATGCCGCGCCCGGAAGGCTATCGCAAGGCCGAACGCCTGATGCGCCTCGCCGAGAAGTTTGGCCTGCCCATCTTCACGTTCGTCGACACGCCGGGTGCGTACCCGGGCATCGGCGCGGAAGAGCGCGGCCAGTCGGAAGCCATCGGCCGCAATCTCTACGTGATGGCCGAACTCAAGACGCCGGTCATCACGACGATCATCGGCGAAGGCGGTTCGGGCGGCGCGCTCGCCGTGGCCGTGGCCGATACCGTCATGATGCTGCAGTTCTCGACCTACTCGGTGATTTCGCCGGAAGGCTGCGCGTCGATTCTCTGGAAGAGCGCCGCGAAGGCGCCGGAAGCCGCTGAAGCGCTGGGCCTGACGGCGCACCGTCTGAAGGCGCTGGGCCTCATCGACAAGATCGTGAACGAGCCGCTCGGCGGCGCGCATCGCGACCCGAAGGGCATGGCCGCGCTGCTGCGCCGTGCGCTTGCGGACTCGCTGCGCCAGTTCCAGGGCATGAGCATCGCCGACCTGAAGCAGCGCCGTTTCGAGCGCCTGATGGCCTACGGCAAGTTCAAGGAAACGACGCCGGGCGCGTAAGGCGCGCGACGCCAACGCTCCTCGACGTCTGCGGTCCTGCTGTGACCGACCATCCCGAATCCGACGCCGGGCGCATCGTTCTCGATGCGCTCGGCGTTGTGCTTTCCACGCTTGCCGACGACGCACGCATCGCGATCGCGTATAGCGGCGGGCTCGACTCGTCCGTGCTGCTGGACGCCGCGGTGCGGGCGGCCGGAGCGCAGCGTCTCGTCGCACTGCATGTGCATCACGGCCTGAGCCCGAATGCCGACGCATGGCTTGCCCACTGCGAGGCGACTGCGCACGCGTATGGCGTGACGTTCGACGCGAGGCGCGTAGAGCTGGCGCGCGACGACGCGGCCGGCGTCGAGGCGGCTGCCCGCGACGCGCGCTACCGCGCGCTCGACGCGATGTGCGCGGCGCACGGCGTGCAGGCGCTCTGGCTCGCGCAGCATGCGGACGATCAGGCGGAGACGGTGCTGCTGCAGTTGCTGCGCGGCGCCGGGCTCGCGGGGCTCGCGGCGATGGCGCCCGCACGGGCGAGCGTGAATGGCGTGGCGCGCATGCGGCCGCTGCTCGCGCTGTTGCGCACGCAACTGGAGCGCTATGCCCGCGCGCACGGCCTGCACTGGATCGACGACGAATCGAACGACGACACGCGCTACGCGCGCAACGCCTTGCGTCACGACGTGATGCCGGCGCTCTCGGCCCATTTTCCCGGTTATCGCGATGCGCTCGCGCGCACGGCGGCGCATGCGGCTTCTTCGCAGCGTCTGCTCGACGATCTCGCGCGCATCGATTTGCGCGACGCTGGACGCGAGGGCGATCGCGCGCTCTCACACACCGCGCTGCTCGCGCTCGACGATGCGCGCGCGCTCAATGTGCTGCGTTACTGGATGCGCGCGCTTGGCCTGCCGGCGGCATCGACGGCGCGGCTTGCGGATATGTTGCGGCAGTTGCGCGAGATTGCGCGCGATGATGTGAGCGGTCACGCATTGCGCGTCGATCACGCCGGACACCGCTTGCGCGTGTATCGCGGCATCGTCTCGTGGGAAGCCGTGCGCGCGCGCGACGAACGCGCAGGCGAGGGCGCCGCTCATGCGCGCGCGCCCGTGTCGTTGACCTGGCGCGGCGAGGAAGTCTGGCGGCTGCCGGCATGGCGCGGGACCTACGTCTTCGCGCCCGCCGCTCCCGACGATGCCGACGCCGTTCCGGAGCGCGTGCTCGCGAGCGCGCCGCTCGTCGCGCGCGAGCGCAGCGGCGGCGAGCGCCTGCGCGACGAAGCCGCGAACGTGAGCCGCACGCTCAAGAACCTGTTCCAGACGCGCGGCGTGCCTGCATGGGAGCGCGACGTGCCGTTGCTCTATGTGGGCGAGACTTTGCTGTTCGTGCCCCGTATCGGCGTGAACCGGTCGGCGTTCGGTGCGACACGCGGCGAACCTGGCGCGGCCTGGCGTCGCATCGAATGGCGCGAGGATCTGCTGATCGCTTGAATGCGCATGCGAAGACACCGTCCAGTCCTCCAATGGAAGGGTGATCGTTCCCCCGCAAATCCTTGCGGCGCAAGCCTTTTTCGGCATCCGCAAGCGTGTTCTGTCTTGTAATTTGGGCGTCAATCGGGTAGTGTAAGTCGTTTGTCCAGCCCGCTTTTTCGCGTTCGCGGACGCCGTCAAAAGCGGCGTGTCTCGTGAAGGCGCGATTTTTCCTTCGAGCGGTATCCGACGGTTGCAGGGACGTCGTAGCGGCATGCGGGCAGGGCGCGAGTGCAAGGCACCAGCGCGCGTCTATACGATGCGCCGGCCTTCGCGCCCCTGAGGCAAAACCCCGCGCGTGCTGCACGCGCTGAAGCCGCCGCCGTGGCCCCAAGGCGTCCGGGCGGCCCGGTTCTTCAGTGCGCCAGCGCGGTAACATCTCCAGTTCAGAACGACAATGGCACTCATCGTACACAAATACGGCGGCACCTCGATGGGCTCGGTCGAGCGCATCAAGAACGTCGCCAAGCGCGTCGCCAAATGGCACAAGGCCGGCCACAAGATGGTCGTCGTGCCCTCGGCGATGTCCGGCGAAACCAATCGTCTGCTCGGTCTCGCGAAAGAAATTTCGCCGCAGCCCAGCCCGCGCGAGCTCGACATGATTGCGTCGACCGGTGAGCAGGTGAGCGTCGGCCTCCTGTCGATCGCCCTGCAGGAAGCAGGCGTCGACGCCATCAGCTACACCGGCTGGCAAGTGCCGGTCAAAACCGACAGCTCGTTTACCAAGGCCCGCATCAACGACATCGACGGCGAGCGCGTGCTGGCCGATCTCGACGACGGCAAGGTGGTCGTGATCACGGGCTTCCAGGGCATCGACCCGGAAGGCCACATCACCACGCTCGGCCGCGGCGGCTCGGATACGTCGGCGGTTGCAGTCGCAGCGGCGCTTAAGGCCGACGAATGCCTGATCTATACGGACGTCGACGGCGTCTACACGACCGACCCGCGTGTGGTCGACGACGCACGCCGTCTCGACCGCATTACGTTCGAAGAGATGCTGGAAATGGCCAGCCTCGGCTCGAAAGTGCTGCAGATCCGCTCGGTTGAATTCGCGGGCAAGTATCAGGTGAAGACGCGCGTGCTCTCCAGCCTGACCGACCCGATGATGAACCTCGACGAGGAAATGTCCTCGGGCACCCTGATTACTTTTGAAGAAGACGAGACCATGGAAAAAGCAGTCATCTCGGGTATCGCGTTCCAGCGCGACGAGGCCCGCATCATCGTGATGGGCGTGCCCGACAAGCCCGGCATCGCGTATCAGATCCTCGGCCCGGTGGCGGACGCGAACATCGACGTCGACATGATCATCCAGAACCAGAGCGTGGACGGCAAGACCGACTTCACGTTCACGGTGCCGCGCGGCGACTACCAGCGCGCGATCGACGTCCTGAACAACCAGGTGAAGGGCCACGTGAGCGCGGAGAAGGTGCTCGGCGACGCGAAGGTGTCGAAGGTTTCGGTGGTCGGCGTGGGCATGCGCTCGCACGTGGGCGTGGCGAGCAAGATGTTCCGCACGCTCTCGGAAGAGGGCATCAACATCCAGATGATCTCGACCTCGGAAATCAAGATCTCGGTGCTGATCGACGAGAAGTACATGGAACTGGCGGTGCGCGCGCTGCACAAGGCGTTCGACCTCGAGCACGCGTAAATCGCGCTGTTTTTGTGCAGCGTTTTGTTTGTGTGACGAGGGTGTGACGCGGTTTTTCCGCTCAATTCCGCTTCGCGATGCCGCGCATGACGTTGGTTGTGCGCTTGCAGAAAAAACTTTGCAAAAAAGCGTCGTATGAATTGACCGGAAGGCGCTAACCCGCTATTATCTTGGCTTCGTTGCGTTGCCTCCCTGGCGCGAACGAAGTTTTCGGGAGACGTGGCCGAGAGGTCGAAGGCACTCCCCTGCTAAGGGAGCATCTGGGCCAAAACCTGGATCGAGGGTTCGAATCCCTCCGTCTCCGCCAGTAATGGCGGCGAAACCCCGCAAGTCTCGGCTTGCGGGGTTTTTGTTTTTCCGGAGCGTAAATTGCTCCATCTGAGGAAGCAATGAGTCGTCGTTCGAAGGGAGGGAATAGGTGCTGCAAGTGTCCTCAGGAATGCCAGGTAAAATGTGGTGGCGCACTCGCGGACAAAGGTTTTGCATTGAGGCGCCGATAAATGGAACAGGCTTCGCGAGTCGTGCGGAGTCTCCTGCACACCGGCGCAAGCGATGCTATTCTCCCCGGCGCTGTTGGCCATCCGCCGCCCAGTGTAACGAGACGTAACGACATCGAACGCAGGCCAGGTTTGTGCATCAGTTATTACAAGTTTGAAATACGCGGGCGAAAGCCGTGCGTTATATTGGCTTCAACAAAACATCAAACCCGAAAGGTGAGTCCATGAAGTTCCCACGTGTTGTTGCAATGCTGCTCGGGGGCGTGGCTATCGGCGCATCGAGTGCTGCTATGGCTGGCGTGAGCGTTGGTGTCAACATCGGTATTCCGGCCCCGGTCTATGTCGCTCCGCAACCGGTCTACGCGCCGCCGCCTCCGCCGGTCGTCTATCAGCCGGCGCCTGTTTATGCGGCGCCGCCGGCCATCGTCATCGGCTGGCACGGCGATCGTTACTGGGATGGCCGCCGCTACTGGGGGCGCGACGACTGGTATCGCCACCACGGCGGCTATGGCGGTCCGGGCCGCGGCCACTACGACCGCGACCACGGTGGTCCTCCGGGACATTGGCACTAAGCCGCGAGGCTCGTTGCCGGCGTGATGCGCGTGACACGGTGCGCATCGCACACCAGGCGTCGCGCCAAAAGAAAAGCCGCCCAGTGGGCGGCTTTTGCATTCTTGCCGTTGTGCGCGCAACGACGCCGCGAAGAGAGGCTTACTCGAGGCCGGCCATGCCGCCAACCACGGCGTTGAAGCCCGAGTCGACGTGCATGATCTCGGCGGTCACGCCGGCAGCCAGATCGGAGAGCAGGAACGCGGCGGAGTTGCCGACCTGCTCGATGGTCACGTTACGCTGCAGCGGGGCGTTCTGCTCGACGAAGTCGAGAATCTTGCCAAAGCCCTTGATGCCGCTTGCCGCGAGCGTCTTGATCGGACCGGCGGAAATGCCGTTCACGCGCACGCCTTGCGCCCCGAGCGCCACCGCGAGATAACGCACGCTCGCTTCGAGTGCGGCTTTCGCGACGCCCATGGTGTTGTAGTTCGGAATCGCGCGCTCCGCGCCGAGATAGGTCAGCGTCAGCAGCGAAGCGTTCTGGGCGAGCATCGGCTTGGCGGCCTTGGCGAGCGCCGGGAAGCTGTATGCCGAAATATCGTGCGCGATGCGGAAGTTCTCGCGCGTCATGCCGTCGAGGAAGTCACCCGCGATCGCTTCGCGCGGCGCGAAGCCGATCGAGTGGACGAGGCCGTCGAGCGTATCCCAGTGCTGCTTGAGGTTCGTGAAGAGCGCTTCGATTTGTGCGTCGTCGGCCACATCGCAGGGGAACACGAGGTCGCTGCCGAATTCCTGCGCGAACTCGGTGATACGGTCCTTGAAGCGGTCGCCGACGTACGTGAACGCCAGTTCCGCGCCTTCGCGCTTGCATGCCTGCGCGATGCCGTACGCGATCGAACGGTTCGACAGCAGGCCGGTCAACAGGATGCGTTTGCCAGCGAGGAAGCCCATGAATTCTCCTAAATCAGGTCAATGCGCCAGCGCCAGTGGGGGCGGCGCCGCGTGGTTTGGGTAGAATTCTCTCACAACTGACAAGGCAGCCTGGACAATTACCGATCTATGACGACAGGAACGCGAGGCAGGACGGCGCTTGGCGCGCTTGGGGCAACCGTTCCTGCGGCTCGGCTCGCACTTGCCAAAAGGCTGGCGGCGATGGGGCTGGCGCTCGCATGCGGCCTGCTGGCCATGCCGTGCGCGCACGCGGTCTACGCCATCGCGCAGTACGGCGAGCCCAAATATCCGCAAGGCTTCGCGCACTTCGACTACGTGAATCCGGATGCGCCCAAGGGCGGTACGCTCGTCCTCGCCAATCCCGACCGACTCACGAGCTTCGACAAGTTCAACCCGTTCACGCTGCGCGGCAACGCGGCGCCGGGGCTCGGCATGCTGTTCGAGAGCCTCACGACGGGGAGCCTCGACGAAGTGGCGTCGGCCTATGGTTTGCTCGCCGACGACATCCGCATCGCGCCCGACGCGCTTTCGGTGACGTTCCACATCAACCCGAAGGCGCGCTTCTCGAACGGCGATCCGGTGACAGCCGAAGACGTGAAGTTCTCGCTCGACACGCTCAAGAGCCACCAGGCCGCGCCCTCCATGCAGGCGTATTTCAGCGAGATCACGCGCGCGGTGGTGGTCGATCCCGCGACGATCCGCTTCGAGTTCCGCAGCAACAACCGCGAGCTGCCGCTCATCGCGGGCGGCATGCCGGTGTTCTCGCACAAGTGGGGCTTGCGCCCGGACGGCAGCCGCATCGCCTTCGATCAGCTCGCGTTCGAGCAACCGATCGGCAGCGGCCCGTACATGATCGATCGCTACTCGAACGGCCGCACGATCACTTACAAACTTGACCCCAACTACTGGGGCAAGGACCTGCCGGTGCGCGTGGGCACCAACAACTTCGAGCGCATTACCTACAAGCTCTATTCGGACGACGTGGCGCGCCTCGAGGCCTTCAAGGCGGGCGAGTACGACGCGCTCGTCGAATACGTCGCGCGCAACTGGGTGCGGCGCGATGTCGGCAAGCGCTTCGACAGCGGCGAGCTGATCAAGAAAGAATTTCCGCAGCACAACGGCACGGGCATGCAGGGCTTCGTCATGAATCTGCGCAAGCCCGTGTTCCAGGACGTGCGCGTGCGCCGCGCCCTCGATCTCGCGCTCGACTTCCCGTGGCTCAACCGCATGCTGTTCTATAGCCAGTACCGCCGCATCGACAGCTGGTTCGCGAACACGCAGCTGCAGGCGAAGGGTCTGCCATCGCCTGGCGAGCTTGCCTTGCTCGAGCCGTGGCGCAAGTCGCTCGATCCCGCCGTGTTCGGGCCGCCGCCCTTGCAGCCCGATACGACCCCGCCGGGCTCGCTGCGCGCGAATCTGCTCAAGGCGCGCGCGCTGCTCGCCGAGGCCGGCTGGACCTATCGCGACGGCGCGCTGCGCAACGAGAAGGGCGAACCGTTCACGTTCGAGGTGCTCGACGATACGAGCGCTTCGGCGCAGTGGGCGCCGATCATGGCGCAGTACACGCAGGCGCTCAGGCGCCTTGGCATCCAGGTGAACTATCGCTCGGTCGATTTCGCGCTCTACCAGAAGCGGCTCGATGCCTTCGACTTCGACATGACGACCATCAAGTTCCCCGACGTCCAGGTGCCGGGCGCGGAACAGGTCGACCGCTTCGGCAGCAAGGCCGCCGACGAGCCGGGCTCGGGCAATCTGCTCGGCCTGAAGTCGCCGGCCGTCGATGCGATCCTCAAGGCGCTCACGCAGGCGCAGACGCTCCAGCAATTGCTCGACGCCACGCATGCGCTCGACCGGGTGCTGATGCACGGCTACTATGTGGTGCCGCAGTGGTACAGCGCGACGCACCGGGTGGCGTTCAAGAACACGCTGGCGTATCCGGCGAAATTGCCGCTGTACTATGGGGCGAACGACTGGATCATCTCGACGTGGTGGTTCAAGCCGCAGCCCGAGCCCCAAGCGGCCGGTCATTGACAACGGACACGACGGGAGCAACGAATCATGTGGAGCTACATCGTCAAGCGCCTGCTGCTGATGATCCCGACGCTGCTCGGCGTGCTCACGCTGACCTTCGGCGTGATCCAGTTCGTGCCCGGCGGCCCCGTCGAACAGGCGGTGCGCGAATTGCGGCGGGGCGCGGAGCAGGGCATGCCGTTCGGCATGCGCGCGCATTCGGGCGTGGACGCGCAGCAGATCGCGCAGCTCAAGCAGCTTTACGGCTTCGACAAGCCGCCGCTGCAACGCTATTTCCTGATGCTCGGGCGCTTTGCGCGCTTCGATCTCGGACAGAGCTATTTCCATCACCAGAGCGTGTGGTCGCTGATTATTTCCAAGCTGCCGGTTTCGATCAGCATCGGCCTCTGGACCTTCTTTCTCACGTATCTGATATCGGTGCCGTTGGGCATCGCGAAGGCGGTGCGCAACGGCTCCCGGTTCGACCTCGTGACGAGTCTCGTCGTGCTCGTCGGTTATGCGATTCCGGGCTTCGTGCTGGGCGTGCTGCTGCTCGTGCTGTTCGGCGGCGGCTCGTTCCTGCAGCTCTTCCCGCTGCGCAATCTCACCTCTGACAACTGGGAGACGCTCTCGCTCGGCGGCAAGATTCTCGACTATCTCTGGCACATCACGCTGCCCGTGACGGCCTCGGTCGTGGGCAGTTTCGCCGTCACGACCATGCTGACCAAGAACGCCTTTCTCGAAGAGATCCGCCGCCAATACGTGCTGACCGCGCGTGCGAAAGGCCTCTCGGAGCGCACCGTGCTCTGGAAGCACGTCTTTCGCAACGCGCTGCTGCCGCTCGTGGTGGGCTTCCCGGCGGCGTTCATCGGCGCGTTCTTCACCGGCAGCCTGCTGATCGAAACGCTGTTCTCGCTCGACGGGCTCGGGCTGCTTTCGTACGAATCCGTCGTGCGGCGCGATTATCCGGTCGTGCTCGGCACGCTGTACCTCTTCACGTTGATCGGACTGCTAACCAAACTGATCTCCGATCTGTGCTACGTGTGGGTCGATCCCCGCATCCAATTCGAACAACTGGAGCGCTGAGTTGAACCGAGTCCGCGCTGGCGCCGAGCCCGAACTGCGTACCGAGAGCGTGCACGCCTTCAAGTCCCCCACACCGGCCCGCCGCGTGTGGCTGCGCTTCAGGCAGCAGCGTCTTGGCTACTGGAGCCTGATCGTGTTTCTCGTCGCGTTCGCGGCGAGTCTCGCGGGTCCGCTCTGGTGCAACGACAAGCCGCTCGTCGTGCACTACGACGGGCACCTGTATTTCCCGTTGTTCAAGGACTATCCGGAAACCACGTTCGGCGGCGATTTTCCGACGCCTGCCGACTACCTCGATCCATACATTCGGCACCGCTTCGACGCGCCGGGCAACTTCGCGATCTATCCGCCGAACCCGTACTACTACGACACGCTCAACTACTTCGCGAAAGTGCCGAACCCGGCGCCGCCGTCGCGCCAGAACTGGCTCGGCACCGACGAGAGCGGCCGCGACCTGTTTGCCCGCCTGCTCTATGGCTTTCGCGTGTCGGTGGAGTTCGCGCTCGTGCTGACCGCTATCGGCACGCTGCTCGGCGTGCTGGCGGGCGCGGTGCAAGGGTATTTCGGCGGCAAGGTCGATATCTTCGGGCAGCGTCTCATCGAGATCTGGAGTTCGCTCCCCGAGCTTTATCTGCTGATCATTTTTGCAGCGATCTTCGAGCCGGGCTTCGTGCTGTTGATCGTGCTGCTTTCGCTGTTTGGCTGGATCGGACTATCCGACTATGTGCGCGCCGAATTCCTGCGCAACCGCAACCAGGACTATGTGCTCGCCGCGCGCGCTATGGGCCTGTCGAACTGGCAGATCATCTGGCATCACGTGCTGCCCAACAGCCTCACGCCGGTCATCACGTTCCTGCCGTTTCGCATGAGCGGCGCGATTCTCGCGCTCACGAGCCTCGACTTCCTGGGCCTTGGCGTGCCCGCACCGACGCCGAGCCTCGGCGAGCTGCTCGCGCAGGGCAAGCGCAATCTCGACGCATGGTGGATCGCGCTCTCGACCTTCGGGGTGCTCGTGGCGACGCTGCTGCTGCTCACGTTCATCGGCGACGCGCTACGCAACGCGCTCGACACGCGCATTTCCGACGCCATGAAGGCCGGAGGCAACCAGTGAGCGCCGTGCCACAGGACGCCGCCGCGCCGCTCCTCTCGATCGAACACCTGAGCGTGCGCTTTGACGAGACGCTTGCCGTTGACGACGTCACGCTCGCGATCGGGCGCGGCGAGCGCGTGGCGCTCGTCGGCGAGTCGGGCTCGGGCAAGACCGTCACCGCGCTCGCGGTGCTGCGCCTCCTGCAGGACGCGCAGATCAGCGGAACCATCCGCCTCGACGGCGACGATCTGCTCGCAAAGAGCGAGCGCGCGATGCGCGGCCTGCGCGGCAACGACGTCGCGATGATCTTCCAGGAGCCGATGACGGCGCTCAATCCGCTCTACACGATCGGCGAGCAGATCGCGGAAACCATCGTGCTGCACGACGGCGTCTCGAAGAGCGCGGCCTACGAGCAGGCGGTGGGCTTGCTCGAGCGCACGGGCATCACCGATGCGCGGCGGCGCGTGTCGAGTTATCCGCATCAGCTTTCGGGCGGCCAGCGCCAGCGGGTGATGATCGCGATGGCGCTCGCGTGCCGTCCGCGCCTGTTGCTCGCCGACGAGCCGACCACGGCGCTCGACGTGACGATCCGCGGCCAGATCGTCGATCTGCTGCTCGAACTGCAGCGCGAGGAGGCGGCGCGGCGCGGCATGTCGGTGCTGCTCATCACGCACGACCTGAACCTCGTGCGCCGCTTCGCGCAGCGCGTGGCCGTGATGGAGAAGGGCAGGCTCGTGGAGTCGGGCAGCGTCGAGCAGATCTTCGAGGCGCCGCAACACCCGTATACGCAACGGCTCATCGCGAGCCGGCCCGAGCGCCACGTGCTGCCCGTCCTGCCGATCGCGCCGGTTCTCCTGCAGGCGAAGGACGTGATCGTCGACTTCGCAACGAAGCTGCCGGGGTTTCGCGGCTGGTGGCAAAAGGGGCGCTATCGCGCCGTGAACGACGCGAACATTGCGGTGCGCCAGGGCGAGACGCTCGGCATCGTCGGCGAGTCAGGATCGGGAAAAACGACGCTGGCGATGGCGATGTTGGGATTGCAGCGAACGGCAGGCGGTGTCGTCGAGTTCCAGGGGCGGCCGATCGCGAGCTACAAGGGCCGCGACAGGCTGTCGTTGCGCTCGCATTTGCAGGTTGTCTTTCAGGACCCGTTCAGTTCGCTTTCTCCGCGCCAGACCATCGAGCGCATCGTGGGGGAGGGGCTCGCGCTGCATCGGCCCGATCTCTCCAGCGAGGAGCGGCGCAAGCGCGTCGTCGGCGTGCTGCGTGAAGTGGGCCTCGATCGCACCGCCTTGCAACGATACCCGCACGAGTTTTCGGGCGGCCAGCGCCAGCGTATCGCCATTGCGCGCACGCTGGTGCTGGAGCCGCGTGTGATCGTGCTCGACGAACCGACCAGTGCGCTCGACGTGTCGATCCAGCAACAGGTGTTGAGATTGTTGACGGAATTGCAACGCAAGTACAACCTGGGCTACGTGTTCATCAGCCACGACCTGGAGGTGATCGGCGCGATGGCGCACAGGGTGGTGGTGATGCAGGACGGGGCGATCGTCGAGGCAGGAGAGGTCGCGAATATCTTCGACAGACCGGCCCATCCTTACACCCGAAAATTGTTGAAGGCTGCATTCGATCGCTAGGCTTTGGCGGAACTTTAGAGTGAATTTCGGTGAAATTCACCAATGAGGTGAATGTCGCGATTGAATTTTTCTATTTGTTTTGACACACAAATACTTACTGGCTAGTATCGTCCAAACTTTTCTACTAACTCCCTGATTTACGGGCAATTTCTACCGACCAATGCAGCACCGATACCTGACCCAGGCTTGCACGCGCGTCGTCGCCGGGATGTTCATCGGCGTACTGATGGCCGCAGCTCCCGGCGCGTTCGCCGACGAAGTAAGCAGCTTTAACCAGAATGCCTCATTTTCGCCGAGCAATTCGGCGAATCCGCAGTCCATCCCCGCAGTTCAGAACGCCCTCCAGAATGCCAACCAGGCGACCCCGGCGGCGGCTCCGGCCCCGACCGAAGGCGGCGCCAAGGCATTCCTGTCCGGCATGGCCGGCAAAGCCGGCGACGTCGTTGTCGGCGCACTCAATATGATCGGCGTGCGTTACCGCTGGGGCGGCAACACGCCCGACTCCGGCCTCGACTGCAGCGGCTTCGTGCGCTACGTGTTCCAGGACACGCTCGGCATGTCGCTGCCGCGCCGCGCCGAGGAAATGAGCCGCGTGGGCGAGAAGGTCAGCATGAGCAACCTGAAGCCGGGCGACCTCGTGTTCTTCAACACGATGCGCCGCACGTTCTCGCACGTCGGCATCTACATCGGCGACAACAAGTTCGTGCATTCGCCGTCCACCGGCAGCACGATCCGTGTCGACGACCTCGACGACGGCTACTGGGAAAAGCGCTTCACGGGTGCGCGCCGCGTCGAAACGTCGTTCACGCCGGACCAGCAGCAAAACCTCAAGCGCGTGAGCGCTCAGTTCGACGGCAACGGCGGCAACTGATCGGGGTTTTGTAGCGAACAAAAAAGCCTGCTTCTTGCGAAGCAGGCTTTTTGCGTTTTCTGCGCCCCTGCGCCCGCCGAAGGGGCGCTCAGATCAAGCGATCAAGCCGTCAGGCGCGCTGCGGCGAGCTTGCGCTCGAGCTCCGGCATGATGCGCGCAGCGGCTTCCTCGCCCGCGAGAATCGCCGCGTTGCGCTGCGTGAAGTCGCTGGACGACATCGCGTTGAGGTTCGGGCGGATCACGACATCGGCGTACTTGTCGAGTTCGTAGGTCTTGATCGTCTGGCCCATGATCGTGAAGGTCTGCATCAGCACGTCGAACTGGCTCAGCGTCGAGGCCGTCTCCGGGCGCGCCGAGATGTCCACGGCGATCACGAAGTCGGCGCCCATCTTGCGCGCGAACGAGGCCGGCACCGGGCTCACGAGGCCGCCGTCCACGTATTCATGTCCCGCGATCTTCACGGGCTCGAAAATCGACGGAATGCTGCACGACGCGCGCACGGCAATGCCCGTGTTGCCGCGCTGGAACAGGATGGGCTGGCCCGTGCGCAGGTCGGTCGAGACGACGCCGAGCGGCTTCGCCATCTTCTCGATGGGCCGGTCGTGCAGTGTGGTGTTCAGATAGTTCTGGAGCGCCACGCCCTGCAGGAGGCCGCGCGTGCGAAACGGCATTGCCCAGTCGCTGATCGAGGCTTCGTCCATCGTCAGCGCGAGCTTGTTGAGCGCGAAGCCGTTCATGCCCGAGGCGTAAAGCGCCGCGACGACCGAGCCTGCGCTCGTGCCGACCACGAAGTCGACCTGCACGTTGCGCGCCTCGAGCGCCTTGATCACGCCGATATGCGCGAAGCCACGCGCCGCGCCACCGCCGAGCGCGAGGCCCACGCGAACCGGGTGCGCCGGCCTGGCGACGGGCGGCGGGGGCGCGGTGGTGACGGGCGGCGGGACGCTGGCGGTCTGCGTGCCCGCGGTCGTGCACGCGGCAAGGACGGAGGAGGCGGCCGCAAGCGAAAAGTGCCGGCGGCTCAACGAGGGCGATGACTGCTTCAAGAAGGTTCTCCATGCGGTCCGCGGGCGTGTCCGGCAAGGAACGACGCGGTACCCCGGTCTGCTCGCGCGGGCGGCCGAGTATCTGTGTTTGCGCGCGCGACGCCGCATCGTGGTGGCGGCGCGCCGACATCATAAGGCAAAGCGCGGCCGGTTTAGCAGGCGTGCATGTAACGCGATGTGTCCACGATGTGACGGCAGATGACAACGTGCTCGGCGGCTTGCGGGCGCGCGGACGTTTGCAGGTGAGAAACGGGGCGTCCGCACACGCGCTGCGGGCCTCGCCCGCAGGCCGAAGCGGTGCATGGCGGGTATAATCCCGTCTCTAATTTTCCGGATTCCCGTTCGTGTGCGCGAGGCTGCGCGCGCCCCGGCGTTCCCGCGCTAGCCGCGCGGGCCGAACGCGCCGCGAACCCCGGCCGTCCGCCGCCGTCGCTGCCTGTATCGCCAGCGCCGCGCTCCGGATGGCATCGTCTTCGAGTAATCGCCCATGACTACCTCTGTTGTCCGTACCCGCTTCGCGCCGAGCCCGACCGGCTTCATCCACCTCGGCAACATCCGTTCCGCGCTTTACCCGTGGGCGTTCGCACGCCACAACAAGGGTGTCTTCGTGCTGCGGATCGAAGACACCGACCTCGAGCGTTCGACGTCGGAATCGGTCGATGCGATCCTCGAAGGCATGGAGTGGCTCGGCCTGAATTTCGACGAAGGTCCGTTCTACCAGATGCAGCGCATGGACCGGTATCGCGAAGTGCTCAAGGATATGCAGGAGCAGGGCCTCGTGTACCCATGCTACATGTCGACCGAAGAGCTCGACGCGTTGCGCGAGCGCCAGCGCGCCGCCGGCGAGAAGCCGCGCTATGACGGCACGTGGCGCCCGGAGCCGGGCAAGGTGCTGCCCACGCCGCCGGCGGGCGTGGAGCCGGTGCTGCGTTTTCGCAACCCGCTCACGGGCGTGGTGGCATGGGAGGACGCCGTCAAGGGCCGCGTGGAGATCTCGAACGAAGAGCTCGACGACCTCGTGATCGCGCGCCCGGACGGCACGCCGACCTACAACTTCTGCGTGGTCGTGGACGACCTCGATATGAAGATCACGCACGTGATTCGCGGCGACGACCACGTGAACAACACGCCGCGCCAGATCAACATCCTGCGCGCGCTCGGCGGCGAGCCGCCGGTCTACGCGCACCTGCCTACCGTGCTCAACGAGCAGGGTGAAAAGATGAGCAAGCGCCACGGCGCGATGAGCGTGATGGGCTATCGCGACGCTGGCTATCTGCCGGAAGCGGTGCTCAACTATCTCGCGCGTCTGGGCTGGTCGCATGGCGACGCCGAAGTATTCACGTGCGAGCAGTTCGTGGAGTGGTTCGATCTCGAGCATCTCGGCAAGTCGCCCGCGCAGTACGACCACAACAAGCTCAACTGGCTCAACAACCACTACCTGAAGGAAGTGGACAACGCGCGCCTCGCCGAGCTTTCGAAGCCGTTCTTTGCCGCGCTCGGCGTGGACGACGCGGCGCTCGCCAGGGGGCCATCGCTCGAAGGCGTCGTCGCGCTTTTCAAGGACCGTGCGAACACGATCAAGGAGATCGCCGAGAGCGCGATGATGTTCTATCGCGAGCCGCAGCCGGAAGCCGAAGCGCTGGCGCAGCACATCACGGACGCCGTGCGCCCCGCGCTCGCCGATCTCGCCGTCGCGCTCAAGGGCGCGGAGTGGACGAAGGCGGGTGTCTCGGCCGCGCTGAAGGCCACGCTCGCCACCCACAAGCTCAAGATGCCGCAGCTCGCGATGCCGGCCCGCTTGCTCGTGGCGGGGACGACGCACACGCCGTCGGTCGATGCGGTGCTCGTGCTGTTCGGTCGCGATGCAGTGGTGAGCCGCCTCGAGAAGGGCATTTCGGCTGGAAATTAAATTTTTTGAAGAATTTTTCGCCCGGACCCTAGCGCCCGGGCGGCAGTTCTTGTAGTATTCGGGCTCCGTTGAATACGGAGCGCGAGAGAGTCGCCAATAAGCGGCAAATGAGCAGTAAATCTCACGCAAAGAGCCGCAGAATCGGGCAACGATGTTTCAAGGAAACCTCGAAGCGCTTCAAAAAACGATTCAAAAGCTCTTGACGAAAGCGAAATTGATGTTTAAAATCTCGCTTCTGTTCTGCAAGGGGGTATAGCTCAGCTGGGAGAGCGCTTGCATGGCATGCAAGAGGTCAGCGGTTCGATCCCGCTTACCTCCACCAACAGAACACGCAGTAAGCAGTAGAGTGCGGTAAAGGCATTATCTGAAAAGATCATGTCCCCTTCGTCTAGAGGCCTAGGACATCACCCTTTCACGGTGAGTACAGGGGTTCGAATCCCCTAGGGGACGCCAGACATGAGCGTCGTCAATGAGATTGGCGAGGCATCAGGTGGAAATCAACCGACATCCATCTGACTGTGTCGAACTGGAGCGGTAGTTCAGTCGGTTAGAATACCGGCCTGTCACGCCGGGGGTCGCGGGTTCGAGTCCCGTCCGCTCCGCCAGATCGAGCCCGTTCAGAAACTGTGAGCGGGCTTTTTAGTTAAAGTGACGATTACAGGCGCAAGCCCGTGTTGTCCCCTTCGTCTAGAGGCCTAGGACATCACCCTTTCACGGTGAGTACAGGGGTTCGAATCCCCTAGGGGACGCCAAATCAAAATGCGGCGCCAAAGTGTAGTGTGGCGACGCCGCCAGCGGGAATCGACCGACGCCCGCCGGTGTGAGCAGCAAGCTGGAGCGGTAGTTCAGTCGGTTAGAATACCGGCCTGTCACGCCGGGGGTCGCGGGTTCGAGTCCCGTCCGCTCCGCCAGATTCAAAGCCGTTCCGACGTTGCTTCGGCAACTGCGAACCGCTGCAGTTCAAAGGTGTAAGCCTGCGCTTATACCCGTGTTGTCCCCTTCGTCTAGAGGCCTAGGACATCACCCTTTCACGGTGAGTACAGGGGTTCGAATCCCCTAGGGGACGCCAAATCAAAATGCGGCGCCAAAGCAGTAGTACTGCGAGCAGTGTGGCGACGCCGCCAGCGGGAATCGACCGACGCCCGCCGGTGAGCAGCAAGCTGGAGCGGTAGTTCAGTCGGTTAGAATACCGGCCTGTCACGCCGGGGGTCGCGGGTTCGAGTCCCGTCCGCTCCGCCAGAACGAAGCCCGTTGGATACGTCCAACGGGCTTTTTCTTTTTCCACAGACGTTTCTCCCGCGTCCATCCGCATCCTTCATTTCGTTGGCCGTACGGACAATCTGCGATTGCCGGCGGCCGCGCGTTATCGTAGCGTTGTCGAAACCTGGTTTCCTCGCTTGCCGACATGTTCGCACCGAACGACATCCCATCGCCGTTTCAGCTGCGCCGCGCCACCATGGACGATTTCGAGTTCGCGGAGACGCTCACGCGCAACAACATGGGTGGCTACTATCTGCGGCATCACCTTGTCTGGCGCGGTGATCTCTTTCTGGCGAGCTATCGCGAGTCGGAGAATTTCATCCTCGAACTCGACGGCGAGCCGATTGGCGTGCTGCGCGTGACGCAGGAGGGCGACTCGCTGCACATTCGCGACGTGCAGATCGCCCAGGGGTATCGCGGCAATGGCGCCGGTACGTTCCTGCTCGACATCTCGCACCAGTGGGCCCGCGAGCGCGGCCTGCGCGAGTTGCAGCTGCGCGTGTTCGTCGACAATCCGGCGGCGCGTCTTTATCTGCGCATGGGGTATCGCGTGGCGGGTCCGAGGCTTGCTCGCCTCGGCTCGATTCGCCACATGACGCGGCTCGTCTGACGCTGGCCAGTCACTCGCTCAACCCACGTGGTCGTCACGCCCGGCGGCCACGGAATCTTCCGGTTCGTCGTAGTCGCGATCGCCTGTGCCGCGCGCGATGAAGGCGCGCGGGCTCTCGCCGAAGGCGCGGCGAAACATCGCCGAAAACGCACTCTGGCTCTGGTAGCCGAGTTCCTGCGCCACGACGGCCATCGGGCGTCCCTGATTGAGCAGCGGGATCGCGCGCGCGAGGATCGCCTGCTGACGCCATTGCGAAAAGCTCACCCCGAGTTCCTGACGAAAGAGCCGTGCGATCGTGCGCGTGCTCGCGCCCACGTGAGCAGCCCAGTATTCGAGCGAGCCGGGTCCCGCCGGGTCGGCGATCAGCGCTTCGCACAGCGCGCGCAGGCGCTTTTCCTCGGGCATCGGCACGGCGAGCGGCAGCGGCGCCGAGCGCGTGATCTCGTCGAGCGCCAGCGCGCCGAGCAGGCGCTCGCGCGCGGTGGGAATGCCGCGCTCGTCGAGGGCCGCGATTGTCTCGCGCAGGAGGCCCGAGACCTCGACCACGCGGCACGCGCCGAGGCCGGGCGGAATCACCGATTCGTCTACGTAGAGCGTGCGCAGGAACGCGTCCTCGACGATCGCCACTTCGTGTGTGATGTGAGGCGGCACCCAGATCGCGCGCGAGGGCGGCACCATCCACGTCGTGCCCGGCGTCGCCATACGCAGCACGCCGCGCGACGAGTAGGCGAGTTGCGCCCACGCGTGCGTGTGCTGCGCGATGCACACACCGGCCGGCATGGGCCGCGAGCGCACGCGGATGGGATGCGTGGGTGTCGGCGCGAACTCGGGCGGGATATCGACGAGTTCGGCGCGCGGCAGCGCCGCGTTGCGAGCGCCGCTGGATGCGGAGTTGGGCAGGTCCTCGGGCATGACGGGCAGGGCGGCGGGTTTGGCGACGACTTTGGCGATAAGCGCATTCATTGTAGACGTCTCGCGCGCGAAGGCTTGGGCCGCACGCATTTATGGCCGGGCATAATGTGGGCGAATCGACAGCGTGCTCGTGTGGCGCGAGCCGCCCTGAAGGAGAGAAAAGCCATGAAATACGTGTTCGTCTACGGCACGCTGCGCGCGGGCGAGATCAACGACATCAACCTCGCGGCGGATCGCAACGCGATCGCGCGCCCGCGGCACCTCGGTCTCACCACGCTCGCCGGCCGGCTCTTCGACTTCGGCAGCTACCCTGGAATGGTGGCCGGGTCGGCGGGTGCGAAATCGACGGTCGTCGGCGACGTCTACGAAATCGACGACGCGCTCCTCGCCGTGCTCGACGAAATCGAGCAGGTGTATCCGGGCGTCGACAATCTGTTCGTTTCGCAGGAAGTGGATATCGAGGTGCAGGGCGAACGCATCGCTTGCCTCTACTATCCGGTGGCGTCCGCCGCCATTGCCGGGCGCCCCGAGATCGCAGGCGGCGACTGGGTCGCGCATCGGCGCACGCGCTGATCGCTCTCAAGACGCGGCGCATGAAAACACGAAGGCCCGGCGGGCTCACACCCGCCGGGCCTTTTTCATCGGCGATTCGTTAGACGTGCCGAGCGATTAGATCTCTTCGTACAGCGGCAGCGTCAGGAACTCGACGAAGTTTTCCGACGTCGACATCTGCTCGAAGATCTGCGCGGCACGCTCGTACGGCTTCGTGTCGCCGCCGACCGACGCCTTCACCTTGTCCAGCTCCTGCGGGATCAGTTCGCGCACGAGTTCGGCCGTGACCTTGCGGCCGTCTTCGAGCTTGCCCTTGGGCGAGCGGATCCACTGCCACACCTGCGAGCGCGAGATTTCGGCGGTCGCGGCGTCTTCCATCAGGTTGTGGATCGGCACGCAGCCATTGCCCGCGAGCCACGAACCGAGGTAGTGGATGCCCACGTTGATGTTGTTGCGCAGGCCCGTTTCGGTGATCGGCGCTTCCGGACGGAAGTCGAGCAGATCCTTGCCCGCGACATTCACGTCCGCGCGCTGCTTGCTGATCTGGTTCGGCTTGTCGCCGAGCACCTTCACGAACTCTTCCATCGCGATGGGCACGAGGCCCGGGTGCGCCACCCAGCCGCCGTCGTAGCCGTCGGTGGCGTCACGCGCCTTGTCCGAACGCACGCCGCCCATGGCCTTGTCGTTGGCGGCCGCGTCGTTCTTGATCGGGATGAGCGCGCTCATGCCGCCGATCGCCGGTGCGTTGCGCTTGTGGCAGGTCTTGAGCAGTTCGAGCGCGTAGGCGCGCATGAACGGCACCGTCATCGTGATCTGCGCGCGGTCGGCAAGACAGAAGTCCTTGTCGTTCTTGAACTTCTTGATCGCCGAGAAGATGTAGTCCCAGCGGCCGGCGTTCAGACCCGAGCTGTGTTCACGCAGTTCATAGAGGATTTCGTCCATCTCGAACGCCGCGAGGATCGTCTCGACCAGCACCGTCGCGCGGATCGTGCCGCGCGGAATGCCCACGCCTTCCTGCGCCGCGACGAAGACGTCGTTCCACAGACGCGCCTCGAGGTGGCTTTCCATCTTCGGCAGATAGAAGTACGGGCCGCTGCCGCGCGCGATCAGTTCCTTCGCGTTGTGGAAGAGGTAGAGCGCGAAGTCGAAGATGCCGCCCGACACACGCTGACCGTCCACCGTCACGTGCTTCTCGTCGAGGTGCCAGCCGCGCGGACGCACGATCAGCGTGGCGGTCTTGTCGTTGAGCTGGTAGGTCTTGCCGTTCTGTTCGAGCGAGATCGTGCGGCGCACCGCGTCCTTGAGGTTGAGCTGGCCGACGATCTGGTTTTCCCAGTTCGGCGCGTTCGAGTCCTCGAAGTCGGTCATGTACGCATCCGCGCCCGAGTTCAGCGCGTTGATGATCATCTTGCGCTCGACCGGGCCCGTGATTTCCACGCGGCGGCATTCGAGATCCTTCGGCAGCGGCGCGATCTTCCAGTCGCCTTCGCGGATCGATTTGGTGTCGGCAAGAAAGTCGGGGCGCTCGCCGGCGTCGAGGCGCTTCGTGCGCTCGACGCGTGCCTTCAGCAGTTCCTGGCGGCGCGGCTCGAACGCGCGGTGCAGCTTCGCGACGAGTTCGAGCGCTTCGGGCGTGAGGATCGTTTCGAAGCCGGGCTGGATGTCAGCCGTGATCTGCATGCCTTGCGGCAGCTGCAATGTGTTCGCCATTTGCTTGCTCCTTGGTCGGTCAGTTTGTGAATGTGTGGTTGTTGTGGCTGCGGCGAGCGGCGTGTCCGTCACGCGCCCGGGCTGGGGCGAGGGCGGCCTTGTCGTTCGGGCGCGGCGGTTTCGAGAAAGGCGGCGAGTTCTGCCATGCCGCTGCCAGTGCCATGCGGCGCCACGCCGAGCTCTTCGGCGGGTAGGCGCTGGCGGTTGATCCAGAACGTGGTGTAGCCGAACCAGCCGGCGCCGGCGGCGTCCCAGCCGTTCGACGACACGAACACCAGCTCGCGTGGCGCGGCGTCGAAGGCACCCGTGCCGAGCGAATATGCGGCGGCGGCAGGTTTGTAGGCGCGCACGGCATCGACCGACAGCACGTGGTCGAAGAGGCCGCTCATGCCGGCGCTCTTCACCGCGATGTCGAGCATCTGCGGGTTGCCGTTCGAGAGGATCGCAAGGCCCATGCGCGTGCCGTCTTCGCGTGGCTCACGCAGGCGGCGCAGCACGGGCAGCACGTCGGGGAACGCCGACAGGCAGGCGTATTCGTCCATGAGACGCTTTTCGCCCGCGCCCGTGAGCGACAGGTTCAGGCGGCGCGCGGCGTAGCGCAGCGCGTCGAGCGTGATGTCCCAGAACGGGCGATAGCGCGCGCCGGCCGGGTCGGAGAGCGTGCGCAGCTGCGTGTACTCGATCTGCTTGAGGCGCCACAGCTGCGAGAGCGCTTCGCCCTGTCCGGGGAACATCTGCTCGGCGGCGGCGACGACCGAATGCACGTCGAACAGCGTGCCGTACGCGTCGAAGATCACTGCCTTGGGAAATCGTGTCGTTGAGGGTGTCGTTGTGGCCGACATAGCCTTGCACTCCATCTTCAGAGGTCGAGGTCGATTGTATTCATGAGTCGTATCACTGAAAAAGGCGAGATTGATCACTTGATCTTTTACTTTTACCCACCTAATCTGTCGACCTGTCTTCTCTTTTCCACTGTTTCTGTCGCCCAGTGCGCGCAGCATCGACCGATGGACCGCTTCAAGCAGATCGAGACCTTCGTCACCGTGGCTGCCAAGGGCAGCCTTTCCGCCGCCGCCCAGGCCGAGGGGGTGGCGCCCGCGATCATCGGCCGGCGCATCGACGCGCTCGAAGAGCGCCTCGGCGTGAAGCTGCTCGTGCGCACCACGCGGCGCATCACGCTCACGTTCGAAGGATCGGCGTTCCTCGAGGACTGCCAGCGCATCATTCACGACATGCAGAACGCCGAGGCGAGTGTGTCCGAGGGCGGCGTGAAGGCGAGCGGGCACCTGCGCGTGTCCGCGCCGGCGGGCTTCGGGCGTCGCCATGTCGCGCCGCTCGTGCCCGATTTCACGGTTGCGCATCCGGACGTGAGCATCGCGCTCGATCTTTCGGACCGGCTCGTCGATCTCGTCAACGAAGGCTTCGACTGCGCCGTGCGCCTCGGCGAATTGCCCGATTCGTCTCTCGTGTCGCTCAAGCTCGGCGAGAACCGCCGCGTGTGCGTGGCGGCGCCCGCGTATCTGTCGCGCCGCGGCGAGCCGGAAACGCCCGCCGACCTCGCGCGCCATAACTGCCTCGCCTTCGGCGCGAGTCTGAACCAGCAGCGCGGCTGGGCGTTCCAGCAGGACGGCAAGGTGGTGTCGATCCGCGTGGCGGGCACGATGGAATGCTCGGACGGCGCCGTGCTGCATGAGTGGTGTCTCGCAGGCCACGGTCTGGCGTGGCGCTCGTGGTGGGAAGTCGGCGAGGACATCGCGGCGGGCCGGCTCGTGACCGTGCTCGACGCGTTCGCCGCTCCGCCCATCGGCATTCACGCCGTGTTTCCGCAGCGCCGCCATTTGCCGCTGCGCGTACGCCTCTTTCTCGACTATCTCAAGCATACCTACGGTCAACCCGGTTACTGGGGATAGGGGCGCCGTGCGTGTTTCCGATATCCGGAATGACCCGCACGCACGGCTTGCACTGATTTTTCGCGCACTACAATCGACCTGAGGGCCCAGGCGCTTGCTTGCGCGAGACGTCCGCCGAGTCGTTGCCCCGCGGCTTCATTCTTGACTTTGACCCTAGCCTTGCCCGTAATCCGATAGACCACGGAGGGCGCCATGTTCAAGCACATCCTCGTTCCGACGGACGGTTCCGAACTGTCGAAAAAGGCGATCGACGGCGCGATCGACCTCGCCCGTACCGTGGGCGCGCGCGTGACGGCCTACGCGTGCCTGCCGCAATATCCGTACTCGCCTTACGCCGACGTGGTGATCGAGCCGCCCGGCGACTTCCAGACGCGCAGTGAGCGAGAGGCGCGCGTGCATCTGGACGAAATCGAGGCGGCGGCGCGCAACGCAGGCGTGATCTGCGACAGCCGCACGAGCGTGCATCCTTCGCCGTATCTCGGCATCATCGAAGCCGCCGAAGCGGGCGGCTGCGACGTCATCTTCATGGCCTCGCACGGGCGTCGCGGGCTCGGCAGCCTGCTGATCGGCAGCGAGACGCAGCGCGTGCTCACCCATACGAAGATTCCGGTGATCGTGTATCGCTAGCAGGCGTGTTCGCGTGGATTCGCGATGAAGCACGAGGCCATGCTCGCCCGCTGCGTTGGCTGGGCGAGCCGCGGGCCGGATTCTGTCCAGCACGCGCGGCCTGTGTCCTTTGCCGCTTCCTCCCTGAACGTCCTGCGGCAAGCGCCTGGGCCGCGTCGGCAGGCGGCCGGCGCGCCCCGCCAAGGTACGCGTGCCGGCTGCCCGTTCGAGCGCGGCGGCTGGCGCCGCCGATGCTGCCGGTGGTCTTACGCCACCTTCTTGTCGAAGAACTGCTCGTCTTCCGTCGAACCGTGCAGCGCCGTGGTCGAAGCCTCGCGCTCGACCGTCTGCGTCACGGCGTCGAAGTAGCCGGTGCCCACTTCGCGCTGATGCTTCACGGCGGTGAAGCCCTTCTCGGCGGCGGCGAATTCGGCCTGCTGCAGTTCCACGAAAGCGCTCATGTTCTGGCGCGCGTAGCCGTGCGCGAGGTTGAACATCGAGTAGTTGAGCGAGTGGAAGCCCGCGAGCGTGATGAACTGGAATTTGTAGCCCATCGCACCGAGCTCGCGCTGGAACCGCGCGATCGTCGCGTCGTCGAGGTTCTTCTTCCAGTTGAACGACGGCGAGCAGTTGTACGAGAGCAGCTTGCCCGGGAACTGCTTGTGGATCGCTTCGGCGAACTTCTTCGCGAATTCCAGATCCGGCTTGCCCGTCTCGCACCAGATCATGTCGGCGTACGGCGCATAGGCGAGACCGCGCGAGATCGCCTGGTCGAGGCCGTTCTTCGTGCGGAAGAAGCCTTCCACGGTGCGCTCGCCGGTGAGAAACGGGCGGTCGTTGTCGTCGATGTCCGAGGTCACGAGGTCGGCGGCTTCCGCGTCGGTGCGGGCGAGCAGCACGGTCGGCACGCCGCAGACGTCGGCGGCCAGACGCGCGGCCGTGAGCTTGGCGACGTTCTCGCGCGTCGGCACGAGCACCTTGCCGCCCATGTGGCCGCACTTCTTCACCGAGGCGAGCTGGTCTTCGAAGTGCACGCCCGCGGCGCCCGCTTCGATCATCGCCTTCATCAGTTCGAACGCGTTCAGCACGCCGCCGAAGCCGGCTTCCGCGTCGGCCACGATCGGCTGGAAGTAATCGACGTAGCCTTCGTCGCCGGGGTTCTTGCCTTCGGACCACTGGATCTGGTCGGCGCGCGTGAGCGTGTTGTTGATGCGCTTGACCACCTGCGGCACCGAGTTGGCCGGGTAGAGCGACTGGTCCGGGTACATTTCGCCGGCGAGGTTGGCGTCGCCCGCGACCTGCCAGCCCGAGAGATAGATCGCCTTGAGGCCGGCCTTCACCTGCTGCATGGCCTGGTTGCCCGTGAGCGCGCCCAGTGCGTTGATGAACGGCTCGGTGTTCACGCCTTTCCAGAGCTTTTCGGCGCCGTGCTTCGCGAGCGTGTGCTCCGGCTGGAGCGAGCCGCGCAGCCGCACCACGTCTTCAGCCGTGTAGTTGCGCTTGATGCCCTTCCAGCGCGGATCGGTTTCCCATTGCTGTTGGAGTTGCTGAGCTTGCTGTTGACGAGTCGACATGGTGGGCTCCTTCGTTTGCCTGATGAGTGGATCGCTGAAACGAAACTGCTGAACCGCTGAATCTCGCGAAACGCAGGCGCCGGGGTTCTGGGTTGGGCGTTTCGTTTCGCGAACTCTTATATAAGAGTCTAGGCAAATCGATCGACCGGCAACAGGCGGGCAATGAGCTTTTTCGAGGTTTTTTATTTGAAAAAAATCAACAAGTTATGTGGTTTATTTTGAGATGTGAAACGTTATTTTCCATCTTGCAATGGGTCCCTTTGTGCCACGCAGCACGATTTTTTACGAAGCAAAAAAATTTCTCGTATCGTGAAATCTGCGCGGAGATAAAAAAAGACCGGTGCCTGAGCACCGGTCCTGGGTATTTCGCTGCGGCGGCGGGGCGGCTCGAAGGCCGCGCCGCGCGCCGTTTAGGGCGATTTAGCTGTCGCGACGTGCGCCACGCGGGCCGTCGCTACGGCGCGCGCCGTAACCGCCACCGCCTTCGCGCGAGCGGCCGTAGCCTTCGCGTTGCTGGCCGTAGCCGCCGCCACGGTTGCCTTCGCCGCCGCGCGAGCCGCCGCCGAAGCCGCCTTCACGCGAACCCGAGTTATAGCCGCCTTCACGGGCACCGTAGCCGCCGCGCGAGCCTTCCGGCTTGTTGCCCCAGCTGTTGCTGTTGCGATCGCCACCGTTGCCGCCGTTGCCGCCACGGGCGCCGTAGCCACCCGGCTTGCCGTTACCGTTGCCGAAGCGACGGCCACCGCCGTTACCACCACCCGGACGGCCGCGGCCGCCGAAGCCACGGTTGGCCGGCGGCGCCTTGCGCGGCTCGAAGCCTTCCACGACATTCACGGGCAGCGGCGAGCGCACGAAGCGCTCGATGCGCTTGAGGGCGCCTTGCTCGGCATGATGCACGAGGCTCACCGCGGTGCCCGAGCGGCCAGCGCGGCCGGTACGGCCGATACGGTGCACGTAGTCTTCGGCGAACTTCGGCAGGTCGTAGTTGAACACGTGCGTGATGCCGGGGATGTCGATACCGCGCGCCGCGACGTCGGTCGCGACGAGCACGCGCACGCGACGCTCGCGCAGCGCACGGATCGTGCGGTTACGCGCGCCTTGCGGCAGGTCGCCGTGCAGCGCGGCGCTTTCGAAGCCGGCGTCGGCGAGCTTGCCGGCGAGCTGGTCGGCGTCCATCTTGGTGGCCGTGAACACGACGGCCTGGTCGAGGCTCTCGTCACGCAGCAGGTGGTCGAGCAGACGATCCTTGTGATCGCGGTCGTCCACGTAGTGCACGGTCTGCGCGATGTTCGAGTTCGCTTCGACCTTGCGCACGATCTCGATACGCTCCGGGTCCTTCAGCAGGCGGCCGGTGATCGACGCGATCTTGCCGTCGAGCGTGGCCGAAAACAGCATCGTCTGACGCGTTTCGGGCGTCGCGGCGACGATCGTGTCGATGTCGTCGATGAAGCCCATGTCGAGCATGCGGTCGGCTTCGTCGAGCACGAGCATCTTGAGTTCGGACAGGTCGATGCGGCCGCGCTCGAGGTGATCGAGCAGACGGCCCGGGGTCGCCACGAGAATCTCGGGGTTCTTCGCGAGCAGCATCAGCTGCTGGCCGTACGCCACGCCGCCGAGAATGCTGACCGTGCGCAGACGGCGCAGGTGCTTGCCGTACGTCGAAGCGGCCGTGGTCACCTGCATCGCCAGCTCACGCGTAGGCGTGAGGACGAGCAGACCGGGGCGTGCCACCGGTTGCGGACGGCGCTGGCGGCGATCGCCTTGCTGGCCGTTCGCGCCTTGCGGGCGCGGCTCGCGCGGCTGGGCGGCCTGGGCCTTCTGGATCTGCGCGAAGCGCTCGATGGCGGGCAGCATGAAGGCTGCGGTCTTGCCCGAACCGGTCGGGCTCGAGACCAGCAGGTCGCGGCCGGCGATGGCGGCAGGAATGGCGCGTTCCTGCACGGGCGTCGGGGCCTTGTAGCCCGCTGCGATCAGCGCGGAGACGATCTCCGGCGACAGACCGAGCGACGCGAACTCCGAACCGTCGGTCGCATCGGCGGCCTGCGCGGGGGCTTCAGCGGAAGCGTCGGCGGCGGCGGAAAGACCGAGGGCCTGATCGGCGATGGCGTCCAGGGGGCTTTGGGTATTGCTCGAAGTCATGAAAATCCTTGTTACACAGGAAATAGAACGTCGGCGCCAATCGGCATACCCAAGTCGTCGGATTTTGCGAGCAAATCGAAAAACGGGGGCAATCCGCCCACAATGGCGGATTTTTCGTTAGAAGCTGTTTTGGGTGCGGCTCAGGCCGGGATTGGCCAGCCGCCAGCCTGATATTGACGGCCCGAAAAACAGGGCCATGGCAGGGGGGACAGGTTCTAAACTGGATTGGAGCTTAACGCTACGAGGCGTTGTGCTGATCGAACGGGCGACCGGAGCGCAACGCAGCGCGAAGTATAGCTTGTTTTGTTGCGGCGCGCCAGAGCGACGCACCGCGCGGGGACGGGTGCGGCGGCGTGACGCAGCAGAAGGCGGGGCGGCCCGCCTCCGTCACGCGCGCCGTGTCAGTTGCGCGGGTTCAGCTCGTGGCGCCGCTCTTGAGCGATTCGACGAGTTCGACGTATTGCTGCCTGGCCGTTTCCTGCGCGGTGCCTTGCAGCGCGGCCCATGCCTCGTACTTGTACTTGCCGACGATATCGGTGAAGCCGGGCTTGTCGCCGTGCACGTCGCCTTCGGTGGCCTGCTTGAAGAGTGCATAGAGGCGCAGCAGCGTCAGATTGCCAGGACGCTCCGGCAGTTGCTGCACGTCTTGCTGGGCTTGGGCGAACTGTGTGTTCAAGTCGCTCATGGTTGTTTCCTCCGCATAGTGGTTCAGGTCAGCGCGCCGATGGTAGCAGCGCAGACCCCGGAAAAGCTGGAGCGATTCCTCCACTCGCGCCGGGCATGGATGAGTCAAAAGCGGCCTTGACGCCTGCGCATCCGCCAGTTGGCGAGAGCCCTGGGCCCGCGCGGGGGGCGGGGCATTACAATAGCGCTCATGACCGAAACCGTGCTGCTTGCCCTCGATACTTCGACCGAATATTGCTCGGTCGCGCTGCTTCGCGTCGCCCCTGGCGACGCAGATCGTTCTCCCTCTACAGGCGGCGAGGCCGCTACCGCGTCGCGCTCGGAAGTCAGCGTCTGGGTGCGCCACGAAGCCACGGGCGCCGTCTCCAGCACGCGGCTCCTGCCGGCCATCGGCGAATTGTTCGACGAAGCCGGCCTCACGCTCGCCGACTGCGATGCGATCGCGTTCGGCGCGGGTCCGGGCTCCTTCACGGGGCTGCGCACGGCGACGGGCGTGGCCCAGGGGCTCGCGTTCGGCCTCGATATCCCGGTGGTGCCCGTGGGCACGCTGCTCGTGTGTGCGGAGAGCGCGCGGCTGCGCGATCCCGCCGCGACCCGCGTGCTGGCTGCGCTCGACGCGCGCATGGACGAAGCCTACTGGGCCGACTACGCGTGGGACGCCGCAGCCGGCGACTGGCGCACGCTGCAGGCCGCATCGCTCGACTCGCCGGAGCACATTGCCGCGCCCGACGCACCGTTCACGCTGGCGGGCAACGCCGCCGCCGCGTTCGGCGCGCGCCTGACGGCGGCTGCCGCCGCGCGCACGATCGACGCCGAGGCGCTCCCGCACGCGTTGCCGCTGGCGCACGCGGCGCTGCGCGCGTATCGCGCGGGCCGCACGCAACCCGCCGACCAGGCCGCGCCCGAATACGTGCGCAACAAGGTCGCGCAGACCACGGCCGAGCGGCTTGCCGCGAAGGCCGCCGCCCACGGTGGCGCAGGCGGCGAGGGCGCGCAATGAGCGGCGTGCTCATGACCGACCGCTACCTGTCGCCGATGACCGAGAGCGACCTGGACGAAGTCGCGATCATCGAGCGCTCCGCGTACGAGTTTCCGTGGTCGCGCGGCAACTTCGAGGACTCGCTGCGCAACGGCTACTACGGGCTGTGCATGCGTCACGTCACCGGCACGCTGATCGGCTATTGCGTGTTGATGCCCGTGGTCGACGAGATGCATCTGCTGAATCTGTGCGTCGCGCCTCAGGCGCAGGGGGCGGGCGCGGGGCTCGCCATGCTGCGCGAGGCGGTGCGCATCGCGCGCATGCAGGGTCTCGAAGGCCTGCTGCTCGAAGTCCGGCCGTCGAATCACCGGGCAATCCGGCTTTACGAACAGTTCGGTTTCGTCACGATCGGCCGCCGCAAGAACTACTATCCGGCCCGGCATCACAGCCGCGAGGACGCACTCGTGATGCGTTTTTCTTTTGCAGGGGAGGGCGCGGATGTCGCTCGATGAGATCGCGCTGGAGGAGCTTGGGCTCGCGCCGCGCTGGGTGCGTAAAGGGGCGCGGGGTGCCGCGCCGCTCGAAGCGGGTCGCGAAGGTGAGGCCGTTGCGCCGTCGTCCGCGGTGACGCGCGCCGAAGCCGAAGCGCAGTTGGCGTCTGCGGTGCCGGTCGTGCAAACCACGCGTCCGGTCGCTGCGCCGCAGCCGGCCGAAGCACGACCGGCCGCCGAGGAGCGCTCGCAACCGTCGCAACCCGTTGCGCGCGCCGCTTCGCCATCGACGCTCGCACCGCATTCGTCCGACGAACCGCCGCCCCTCACCGACGAAGATTTCGCCTGGTTCGACACTGTGGCCCAGCCGGTTCTGCCACACGACGCCGAGCCGGATCGGGCTGGCGGCGCACCGCGCAACGATGTCGCGACGCTCGACTGGGACGCGCTCGCCGAACGCGTGGCCTCGTGCACGCGCTGCCGCCTGTGCGAAAAGCGCACCAACACCGTGTTCGGCGTAGGCGATCGCGAGGCCGACTGGATGCTGATCGGCGAGGCGCCCGGTGAGAACGAGGACCGCCAGGGCGAGCCCTTCGTCGGCCAGGCAGGCAAGCTGCTCGACAACATGCTGCGCGCGCTCTCGCTCGCCCGTGGAGAGAACGTCTATATCGCGAACGTCATCAAGTGCCGCCCGCCTGGCAACCGCAATCCGGAGCCCGAAGAGGTCGCGCGCTGCGAGCCGTATCTGCAGCGTCAGGTGGCGCTCGTGAAGCCGAAGATCATCGTCGCGCTCGGGCGATTCGCGGCGCAGAGCCTGCTCAAGACCGACGGCAGCATCGCGTCGCTGCGCGGACGCGTCCACGAGTACGAGGGCGTGCCCGTCATCGTCACCTATCACCCCGCTTATCTGCTGCGCAGCCTGCACGACAAGGCGAAGGCCTGGACCGACCTTTGTCTCGCGCGCGACACCTGGCGCGCGGCGTCCGGCGGCGAGCAATGAACGCCGCGCGGCCCGCGGACGGTTCCGGCGCCCAAGGTGCCGGGGGCGACGGCGGGCCGCAAGATGAGGCTGGGTCTCAACACGTGCCCGGTACAGGCGCGAACCGCGACGGACTCGATCGCCTCGCCGATCCGGCCGTGCGCGACCTCGCGTGGCTGCTCTTCAGCGCCGATCTGTTGCGTGCGCAACCACCGCTAGCGCCGCTGGCGCAATGGTGCGCCGATGCCGACGAAGCGCACGCCACGCGCGACTGGCTCGCGCAACTCGATCGCGATCCGGCGCGTCTGCACGAAGCGCTTCTGGCCGCGCCGACGCATCGCCTTGGCCGCTATGCCGAAAACCTGCTGGGATGGTTTCTCGCGCATGGACCGGCGGCGCGGCTCGTCGCGCAGAACGTGCCGCTGCGGCGTGCCGGGCTCACGCTCGGCGAATGCGATTTTCTCGTGCGCACGCGCGCCGGAGAACGTCTGCATTGGGAGCTGGCGGTGAAGTGCTACCTGCACGCAGGACCCGGCGGTGACGCACGTGCCTCGCTTGCCGAATTCGTCGGGCCGAATCTGCGCGATCGCTTCGATCTGAAACTTACGCACCTGCGCGACCGTCAACTGCGGTTGAGCGCGCACGAAGCATTCGCCTCGCTGGGCTACGAAGGCCAGTGGCTTGCGCAGATGTTCGTGAAGGGCTGGCTTTTCTACCGGGCGGGAGAGGCGGCGCCGTCACGCGTGGAAGACGCCCCTGAACTGGCCGCCGATCATGGACGCGGCTGGTGGGTGACGCGCTCGGACTGGCCGGCGTTCGCCGGGCAACAGGCGGCCGATGGCTGGAGCGTGCTGCCGAGGCTCGCGTGGCTCGCGCCGCGCAGGCTGGCGGCTGCGCCCACCGTCGACCCCAACGCGTTACTCGACGCGCTGGCCCGGCCAGACGACCCCGTACTGATCGCGGCATTCACGGTCGACAGCGCAGGCGGCTACCGCGAACAGTCGCGCGGCTTCATCGTTCCCGACGACTGGCCTGCTCGCGCCGCGACATTTGCACGTCAATGAGCGCGAGCAAGCACGCTCACCACCAGCGCCAGAAATGATGCACGGGGCCGACGCCATGACCGACGTCGAGCCGATCACTGGCTTCCAGCGCCGCCGTCAGATACTGCTTGGCTTCGCCAACGGCCGGGGCGAGCGCGCCGCGCTGCGGCCACAGTGCGGCAATCGCAGACGAAAGCGTGCAGCCCGTGCCGTGCGTATTCGTGACTGGCACGCGCGGGCCGCCCAGGCGCAGTGTGCCGCCGGCCTCGATGAGCCAGTCGGGGCTGTCCGCGCTGCCCAGATGCCCGCCTTTCATCAGCACCGCCTGCGCACCGAGCGCGCGCAGCGCTTCGCCTTGCTCGACCATCGCGGCTTCGTCTGCGGCGGGCGGCACACCGAGCAACGCGGCGGCTTCCGGCAGATTCGGCGTGACGACGCCCGCTAGCGGCAGCAGCTCGTCGCGCAGCGCAGCGACGGCTTCGGGCGCGAGCAGGGCGTGATTGCTCTTCGAGATCATCACGGTGTCGAGCACGACGCGCGGCGGCCGATGGCGGCGCAGCGCGTCGGCGACGGCGCGCACGATCTGCGCGTTGGCGAGCATGCCGATCTTCACGGCATCGATGCGGATGTCGTCGAACACGGCGTCGAGCTGCGCCGTGACGAAACCCGCGTCGGGCGCGTGGATCGCGGTGACGCCGCGCGTGTTCTGCGCGGTGAGCGCCGTGATGACGCTCGCGCCGTACGCGCCGAGCGCGGAGAACGCCTTGAGGTCGGCCTGAATGCCCGCACCGCCGCCCGAGTCGGAGCCGGCGATCGTGAGAACGTTGGAAATCGGTGAAGTCATGGCAGCGTCAGGTGCGCGTCGCGCGCGGCCGGGTCGACAAGACGTGCCGCGCGTGCGCAGGGAGGAAGGATCGATTCAGCAGACGTGGCGGCCGGATGGTGTGCGCACAGGCACGCCCGTCAATGCCTGTGATTTTCGCCGATCAGGGCGACCGAGTCGAACGAGCGTTGATTCGCCTGGTGGCGGCGCATCACGAGCCACATCATCAGACAGACGAAGGTGCCGAACAGCACGATCACGATGGTCACCGGGACGTCGAGCCAGACGAGCACGGCATAGAGGCACAGCATCACGAGCACCGAGAGGTTCTCGTTGAAGTTCTGCACGGCGATCGAGTGGCCGGCGGAGAGCAGCACGTGGCCGCGGTGCTGGAGCAGCGCGTTCATCGGCACGACGAAGAAGCCCGACAGGCCGCCCACGACCATGAGGAAGAGGTACGCGAAAATCAGGTAGCCGGGAATGCGCATGTGGCCGATATGCAAGCCCCAATGCGGCGGAAAGAGATGGCGCGTGTAGAACGCCATCAGCATGACCGCAAGACCCATGATGATGCCGACCGGCAGCACCGAGAGCGACTTCTTGAGCGGCACGCGCGCGGCAGCGATCATGGCGCCGGCCGCCACGCCGACGGCCACCACGGCCTGCAGCACCGCGCCTTCGGAAAGCGACATGCCGAGCGAGACTTCTGCCCATTTCAGCACGATGAACTGCAGCGTCGCGCCCGCGCCCCAGAACAGTGTCGTGACCGCGAGCGAGATTTGCCCGAGCTTGTCGCTCCAGAGCGTGTTGAAGCAGTCGGCGAAGTCGGTGATGAGGCGAATGACACCGTGCTGCTGGCGCGGGTAGCGTGCGCCGGTGTCGGGAATGCGCAGATTGAAGAGGGCGGCGATTACGTAAATCACCATGATGACGACCATCGCGGCTTCGGCGGGCGTGCTGATCGCGGCGGGCGTATGGCGCAGCACATGCGAGGCGATGTGGGGGCTGATCAAAGCGCCGCCGAGTACGGTGCCGAGAATGATCGAGCCGACTGTCGTGCCCTCGATCCAGCCGTTGGCGGCGACGAGGCGCTCAGGCGGCAGCAGTTCGGTCAGGATGCCGTACTTGGCGGGCGAATAAGCCGCAGCGCCGAAACCCACTACGCCATAGGCCAACAAGGGGTGGGTGCCTGCCAGCATCATCGCGCAGCCCACGACCTTGATCGTGTTCGTGATGAACATCACGCGGCCCTTGGGGCGGGAATCTGCGAAGGCGCCGACGAAGGCGGCAAGAACGACGTAGGAGAGGACGAAGAACAGCTTGAGCAGCGGCGTCATCCAGTTCGGGGCGTTGAGGTCTTTCAGCAGTGCAATTGCAGCGATGAGGAGCGCATTGTCGGCCAACGACGAAAAAAACTGCGCGGCCATGATGGTGTAAAAGCCTTTTTTCATCTGATGCGATGCTTTCCTCGCTGCGGTCCGTCCGCCCCGGACGGGTGGGAGGCATCCGGGCTTATTACGTTCGAAATGGGTTGTGCGCAGGGCTTTATATCACGAAAATAGGTGCATTCGGACTAGCACAATCCTTGAGCGCCCGTCAGGCGGGCCTGCGGGGTGCTGAAAACACCCTGTAAGCTCCTGATTCGAAAGCGTCTTTGCGAAAAAATCTCCCATGCCGCGCCCCCTCTCAGCAACGATTCACACCGCCGCTCTCGCCAATAACCTCGCCGTCGTCCGCAAGTACGCGCCAAAGTCGAAAATCTGGGCCGTGGTGAAGGCCAACGCCTACGGGCACGGGCTTGCGCGCGCGTTCCCCGGCCTGCGCGCAACCGACGGTTTCGGCCTGCTCGACCTCGAGGAGGCCGTGAAGCTGCGCGAACTCGGCTGGGCCGGGCCGATCCTCCTGCTCGAAGGTTTTTTCCGGCCGACCGACATCGACGTGATCGACCGCTATAGCCTTACGACCGTCGTGCACAGCGACGAGCAGATGCGCATGCTCGAAATGGCGCGTCTGTCGAAGCCGGTCAACATCCAGCTCAAGATGAACAGCGGCATGAACCGGCTCGGCTACACGCCGGAGAAGTACCGTGCCGCATGGGAGCGTGCGCGCGCCTGCGCGGGCATCGGCCAGATCACGCTGATGACGCACTTCTCCGACGCCGACACGCCGCGCGGCGTCGGCGAGCAGATGGAGACGTTCGAGCGCGGCGCGCAAGGCATTGCCGGCGCGCGCAGCCTCGCCAATTCGGCGGCCACGCTCTGGCATCCGTCGACGCACTTCGACTGGGTGCGCCCCGGCATCATTCTTTATGGCGCGTCGCCATCGGGCTTCGCCTCGGCGCTCGAAGGCACCGGTCTGCAGCCGGCCATGACGCTCGCGTCCGAACTGATCGCCACGCAGCATGTGGCCGAAGGGCAGACCGTTGGCTACGGCTCGATCTTCACGGCGCGCAAGCCCATGCGCATCGGCGTGGTGGCGTGCGGTTATGCCGACGGCTATCCGCGCGTCGCGCCCGAAGGCACGCCCGTGATCGTCGACGGCGTGCTCACGCATGTGGTGGGCCGCGTCTCGATGGACATGCTCACCGTCGACCTCACGCCGGTGCACACCGCGGGCGTGGGCGCGCGCGTGGAACTGTGGGGCAACAATCTGCCGATCGACGACGTCGCGAAAGCCTGCGGCACGATCGGCTACGAGCTGATGTGCGCCGTTGCGCCGCGTGTTCCCGTGCGGGCCGAATAACGCCATGGCAAAGAGCATGGCGAAGGTCAAGACACTGTATACGTGCACCGAATGCGGCGGGCAGGCGCCCAAGTGGCAGGGCCAGTGCCCCGCGTGCGGCGCGTGGAACACGCTCGTGGAAGGCGTTGCCGAAACGGCGAGCAGCCACCGCTTCCAGTCGCTCGCGAAGAGCGCCCCGGTGCGGCGTCTCGCCGATATCGAGGCGTCCGACGTGCCGCGCTTCACGACCGGCGTAGGCGAGTTCGATCGCGTGCTGGGCGGCGGCCTCGTGGCGGGCGGCGTGGTGCTGATCGGCGGCGACCCCGGGATCGGCAAATCGACGCTGCTGCTGCAGTCGCTCGCGCAAATCGCGGCTGAGCGTCGCGCGCTCTATGTAAGCGGTGAAGAATCGGCGGCGCAGATCGCGTTGCGCGCGCAACGACTGGCGCTGCTCGACCCCGGCTCCATGGCGAGCGAGCTGCAGCTGCTTGCCGAGATCCAGCTCGAAAAGATCCAGGCGACGATCGAGGCCGAGAAGCCCGACGTCGCGGTCATCGACTCGATCCAGACGATCTACTCCGAAGCGCTGACTTCCGCGCCCGGCTCGGTCGCGCAGGTGCGCGAGTGCGCGGCGCAGCTCACGCGCATCGCGAAGCAGTCGGGCACGGCGATCATCATGGTCGGCCACGTGACGAAGGAGGGCAACCTCGCGGGGCCGCGGGTGCTCGAGCACATCGTCGACACCGTGCTGTATTTCGAGGGCGACACGCATTCGTCGTTCCGGCTGGTGCGCGCGTTCAAGAACCGCTTCGGCGCGGTCAACGAGCTGGGCGTGTTCGCGATGACCGAGAAAGGCCTGCGCGGCGTGGCCAATCCGTCGGCGCTCTTCCTCTCGCAGCACGAGCAGAGCGTGCCGGGCTCCTGCGTGCTCGTGACCCAGGAAGGCTCGCGGCCGCTGCTCGTCGAAGTGCAGGCTCTCGTCGACACGGCGCACGTGCCGAATCCGCGGCGCCTCGCCGTCGGTCTCGAACAAAACCGGCTTGCCATGCTGCTGGCGGTGCTGCATCGCCATGCCGGCATCGCGTGCTTCGATCAGGATGTGTTCCTCAACGCCGTAGGCGGCGTGAAGATCACGGAGCCGGCCGCCGATCTCGCTGTGCTGCTCGCCATTCATTCTTCGATGCGTAACAAGGCGTTGCCCAAGGGTCTGATCGTTTTTGGCGAAGTCGGCCTCGCGGGTGAGATCCGACCCTCGCCGCGCGGCCAGGATCGTCTGAAGGAAGCGGCGAAGCTCGGTTTTTCATGCGCCCTGATTCCCCGCGCCAATGCGCCGAAACAGCCGATCGAAGGTTTACAGGTGATTGCCGTGGAGCGCCTCGAAGAAGCGATCGACCGGATACGCGAGCTGGATTGAGCCCGTCGCGCACGTGCCGATGGCGTGTACTGGCGCGTAATGATTAGTAACAACCCTGGTTCCGGCTGTAACCATTTCAGACTGCGATTTCCCTATCCTTGGCGCGGTGTTCAACCCGTGTCGAGCGGAAAGGATAGCGACTTGAAACAGACTGATACGTCCTTCGACGGTCGTTCGATCGTCGTGCGCGGCTGCCGGGTGTCCGAGCCGCTCATGCAACCCTGGGGCAGCACGTGCCGCATCGTCGAGTGGATCGACGGCGACGGGCGCATTTCGCGCCGCGTCGTGGCGGAAGACGTGACGGCGGCCGAAGTGCGCAGCACGATTGCGCACCACGTGGAAGGCCGCAAATACGTGATGTACGACGACGAACGGTCGCCGCGGCAAACGCTGCCGCGACGCTAAGCAAAAATGGGCGCTGCGCAGCGCCCATTTTTCATTGTGCCCACGGACGATGCGGGATACGGCGAGGACTAGCCCCAGGGCCCGTAAGTGAAGGGCTTTTTGCCGCCAGGCGCGCCCGATGTTTCGGCGCCCTGGCCAGGTTGCGCAGGCTGGCCGGGTTGGATCGGCCGGGCAGGTTGGACGGCATGCGTGCCCGGCGGCTGACCGCCCGGCTGAAAAGGCGCCGGCTGCATGCCGGGCGCCGCCTGCTGCGCTTGTCTCGCGGCCATTTCGTCCATCATGGCCTGCAGCACTTCGGCATTGAAGAGGGGATGGCGCGACGCCTCGCCTGGCGTGAGGACGGGCGAAACACAGGTGTCGATCGCCTCCAGACGGTCGATCCAGGTCTGCAGCGACTCCGACTCGATGATGGCTGCCAGCTCGCGCGTGAGCGCGGCGGCATCGGCACCGCCGATCGCCTGGCCGAGACTCCAGTGGCGCTCGGCCCAGTCGTCGCGGCCAATGGCCTGGCACAGCGTCTGCCAGAACTTCAGTTCGAGCGCGCCGACGGCGAGCCACCGTCCGTCCTGCGTGCGATAGAGGTTGTAGCAGGGCACGCCGCCGTTGAGCAGCCCGCCGCCCGGTTGCAGCGCCGCGGCGTCGTCGTTGGCCAGCGCGACCTGGGCGACCACGTTGTGCGCGTAACTCGCGTGCGCCATCGAAACATCGACGAATCGACCCTCGCCGCCGCGCGCCACATGCCAGAGCGCCGCGAGAATCTGCGTGACCGCGCTGAGCGCGCCGCCAAGCAGGTCGGCGATCTGGAAGTTGGGCAGCACCGGCACGCCGTCGCGCGTGGCCAACTGGTCGAGTACGCCCGAATACGCGACATAGTTGATGTCGTGGCCCGGATGGCCGGCGAACGGGCCGGTCGTGCCGTAGCCCGTGATTGCGCAGTAGACGAGTTTCGGATTGACCTTGCGCAATGCTTCGTAGCCTACGCCGAGGCGGTCCATCACACCGGGCCGGAAACTTTCGACGAGCACGTCGGCGTCGCGCGCGAGCGCGAGCAACACCGAGCGGCCGCTCTCGGTCTTCAGATCGACGCGCGTTTCGCGCTTGCCGCGATTGACGAGGCGATAGAACGCACCGGGGCGCGCGGCCACTTCGTCCACCGCACTCTGCATCATCACGCGCGCCGCGTCGCCGGCGCCGGGCGGCTCGATTTTCAGGACATCGGCGCCCATTTCCGCGAGCCGCAAGGTGGCCACGGGCCCGGGCAGAAGGCGGGTCAGATCCAGTACGCGAAGGCCCTGCAATGCGGCGGGTGACGACACTCGTGGCTCCCTGGCGAAAATACCTGGCGAAAGCGCCAAATGGCGCGATGGTGACTCAGCGCTGCGCTTAGCCGATCTGCTCGAGTTCCTCGTGCGCATCGAGCCATTCGGCTTCGAGCGTTTCGAGGCGCGCGGCGACTTCGGCCTGGCGGCGAATCGCATCGGTCAGGCGGCTCTTCTGCTGAGGCTCGTAGCTCGCCGGGTCGGCGACGAAGGCGTCGAGCGTGCTCTTTTCGCTGTTGAGCGCATCCATTTCCTTTTCGATCTTGCCGATTTTCGCCTGTAACGGCTTCTTCAGGTGCGCAACCTTCTGGCGCTGCCCGGCTTCCTGGCGGCGCTGCTCCTTGCGATTGACGCCATCGGCGGCAGTTGCGCCGTTTGGCGCATCGGCCGTGCCGGAAGCGGCCTCCTTGAGCGCCGCGCGTTGCTCGGCCGCGTGTTGCAGCAGCCAGTCGCGGTAGTCGTCGAGGTCGCCGTCGAACGGCTGCAGACGGTGCTTCGCCACCAGCATGAACTGATCGGTCGTGGCGCGCAGCAAATGCCGGTCGTGCGACACGAGGATCAGCGTGCCTTCGAACTGCGCGAGCGCCATGGTCAGCGCATGGCGCGTTTCGAGGTCGAGGTGGTTGGTCGGCTCGTCGAGCAGCAGCAGGTTGGGCTTTTGCCAGATGATGAGCGCGAGCGCGAGGCGCGCCTTCTCGCCGCCCGAGAACGGCGCGATGGACGCCGTGGCCATTTCGCCTGGGAAGTTGAAACCGCCGAGGAAGTCGCGCAGCTCCTGCTCGCGCGTGTCGGGCGCGAGACGGGCGAGATGCTGGAGCGGCGAGTCGTCCGGGCGCAGCGTTTCGAGCTGGTGCTGCGCGAAATAGCCGATTTGCAGGCCCTTGCCCGTGCCCAGCTCACCGGAGAGCGCCGCGAGCGTGCCCGCGAGCGTCTTGATGAGCGTGGACTTGCCCTGGCCGTTCGCACCGAGCAGGCCGATGCGCTGGCCGTTCTGGATCGAGAGCGTGACGCGCTCGACGATGGGCGTTTCGCTGCCGTCTTCCGCCCGATAGCCACAGCGCACGTCTTCCATCACGAGCATGGGGTTGGGCGCGGAGTCGGGCGTGCGGAATTCGAACGTGAACGGCGAGCTGGCGTGCGCCGGTGCGATCAGCTCCATCTTTTCCAGCGCCTTCACGCGGCTTTGGGCCTGGCGCGCCTTGGTGGCCTTGGCCTTGAAGCGGTCGATGAAGCTCTGCAGATGGGCGACGGTGCGCTGCTGCTTTTCATACGCGCTTTGCTGGAGCGCCAGTTGTTGCGCGCGCAGGATCTCGAACTGCGAGTAATTGCCGCCGTAACGCTTGATCTGCTGGTTCTCGAGATGCAGCGTGACGTTGCAGATCGAGTCGAGGAATTCGCGGTCGTGCGAGATCACGACGAGCGTGCCGGGATAGCGGTGCAGCCAGTCTTCGAGCCAGACGATCGCGTCCAGATCCAGGTGGTTCGTGGGCTCGTCGAGCAGCAGCAGGTCGGAGCGGCACATGAGCGCCTGCGCGAGGTTCAGGCGCATGCGCCAGCCGCCCGAGAAGCTCGAGACGCTCTGGCGCGTCTGCTCGAGCGTGAAGCCCAGGCCGAGCAGCAGCGCTTCCGCTCGCGCGGGGGCGGTGTAGCCATCGGCGTCGGCGAAGGCGCCGTGCGCTTCGGCTTCGGCCGCGCCGTCGTGCGCCGCCGAGGCCGCGGCGATGCGGGCCTCGATGTCGCGCAGCGCGGCGTCGCCGTCCAGCGCGTAGTCGAGCGCGGTGCGGTCGACCGCCGGAGTTTCCTGCGCGACGTGCGCGATGCGCCAGGACGGCGGCAGCGAGAAGTCGCCGGCGTCCGCGTGCAGTTCGCCGCGCAGCACGGCGAACAGGGTCGATTTGCCCGCGCCGTTCGCGCCGATGAGACCGACCTTTTCGCCCGGGTTCAGCGTGAACGAGGCCTGTTCGAAAAGCGGCTTGGTGCCGCGGGCAAGACTGAATTGGTTGAAGCGGATCACGACGGCGCCGGCGGGAAGAAAACCAAAGAAGGCGGTATTTTAAACCGGGGCGCGCAGACCGGGGCGCGCAGACCGGGGCGCGCAGCCTGGGCGTGCTCCGGCCGACATTGGCCGGACGGCTAGCCGTCTGGTCGAGTGCTAATTGCGCGTTTTCTCACGTAGACTGGCGCTTTTCCACGGGAGAGCCAGATGACATCGATCTATTCGTTTTCGGCGCAACCGCTCGGCGGCGGCGAGCCGGTGAGCCTCGAGCGCTATACGGGCAAGGTGCTCCTGATCGTCAACACCGCGAGCGAATGCGGTTTCACGCCGCAGTACGCGGGTCTGCAAACGCTCTACGACCAGTACGCGGCGCGCGGGCTCGCGGTGCTCGGCTTTCCGTGCAACCAGTTCGGCAAGCAGGAACCCGGCGACGCCGCGCAGATCGGCAGCTTCTGCGAGAAGAACTTCGGGGTCACGTTCCCGATGTTCGAAAAGATCGACGTGAAAGGGGCGAACGCGCATCCGTTGTATCGCTGGCTCACGGGCGAGGCGCCGGGGCTGCTCGGGCTCGGCGCCATCAAGTGGAATTTCACGAAGTTTCTGGTCGATCGCAACGGCGACGTGGTGAAGCGCTATGCGCCGATGACGAAACCCGAGGCCATTGCGGCGGACATCGAAAAGCAGCTCTGAACGCAGCCGGGCGGCACCGGTGCGCTAGAGAATCGGCGCGAAGAGCCGCGCGAGATGCATCGTGATCTTGCGCCACGCGGGCGCGTCGCGGTACTCGCTGCGATCGATCTCGAACGTCTCGCTGAAATCGCGCAGCAGCATCGCTTCGACTTCGGCCGCGAAGCCGCGATGCACGGTCAGCACCATGATCTCGAAGTTCAGGCGAAACGAGCGGTTGTCCAGATTCGCGCTGCCGATGGCGGCAGCCACGTCGTCGATCAGCACGACCTTCTGGTGCAGGAAACCCGGCTTGTAGCGAAAGATGCGGATGCCCGCGCGCACCGCATCGAAGGCGTACAGCATCGACGCCTCGAAGACCACGTAATGGTCGCGCCGGCTCGGGATCATGATGCGCACGTCCACGCCGCGCAGCGCTGCGAGGCGCAGGGCCGAAAACACGGCCTCGTCGGGCACGAGGTAGGGCGTCGTGATCCACAGGCGTTTTTTCGCGGCGTTGATCGCCTCGACGAAGAAAAGCGAGCAGGTCTCCTGGCGGTCCGCCGGCCCCGTGGGCAGGACGAGGCAATACATGTCGTCACCGTCCTGCGGCACGACCGCGGGCGGCTCGCAGCCGGGCAGCTGCTGGGTGGCCCAGTACCAGTCCTCGGTGAAGGCGAACTGCACGTTGGCGACCGCCGGTCCGCGCAGCTCGATATGCGTGTCGCGCCACGGAGAAAGCCGCGCGTTCGCGCCCAGATATTCGATACCCACGTTGTGGCCGCCCACGAACGCGTGCTGGCCGTCTACCACGACGATCTTGCGGTGGTTGCGGAAGTTGAGCTGGAAGCGATTCACGAAGTGGCGCTTCGTGGAGAACGGGTGCACTTCCACGCCGGAGTCCTGCAACTCGTGCACGTAGCTGGCGGGCAGGTCGAACGAGCCGATGCTGTCGTACAGGAAGTACACGCGCACGCCGCGTTTGCTGCAGTCGAGCAGCACGTCCTTGAGCATGTCGCCGAGCGCGTCGGCGCGCACGATGAAGAACTGCACGATCACGTAGTGCCGGGCCTGCTCGATCGCATCGAAGATGGCGGAGAAGGTCGCTTCGCCGTTCACGAGCGTGCGCACGGCGTTGCCCGGCACGAGCGGCATCCCGCCCAGGCGCGCGAACGTGCGGATCACGCGTACGCCCAGCTCGTCGGCGGGCCATTCGCCCGCGGAGACGAGCTTGTCCCAGTCGGGCGCGTGGGCGCGCGAGCGCAAGGTTTCGTTGCGCAGGCGCCGCGCGTCCGCATAGCCCGCGAACTTGCTGCGGCCGAGAAAGAGATACGGGACGAGCGTGAGGTAGGGCATCGTCGCGAGCGAGACGGCCCAGGCAATCGCGCCTTGCGAGGTGCGCGTGTTGAGGATGGCGTGGCACGCTGCGATCAGTCCAAGCAGATGGATGAGCGCGAGCAGCGTACCGAGGTGTGACCAGTCGAATCGCATAGATGCGTGGGACGCTCCTTCAGCCGGACGCAGGACCGGCCCGCGCCGGGAAGCGCACAGCCGGAGGGCTCAATCTTACCGAACCCGCTGCGATGACGGTGATCGTCCCGGTCCTGCACGCGGCGAGACACGGCGCTCGGGCGCCGCGGCTCGGTCGCACAAGACAGTCAGACCGGCAGGTCGCAGGCCTGAATCAGGAAGACCTGGTCGTCGCCGGCGCTCGTCGAGAGCCAGACGAGATCGAGGCCGCCGAACGCCGCTTCCACGTTCTCGCGCTCGTTGCCGATCTCGATCACCAGCACACCGTCGTCGGTGAGCCAGTTGCGTGCTTCCTTGACGATGCGGCGCACGATGTCCATGCCGTCCGCGCCGCCCGCGAGCGCCATTTCCGGCTCGTGGCGGTACTCGGGCGGCAGCGCCTGCATCGAGTCGGCATTCACGTAGGGCGGGTTCGTGATGATCACGTCGTAGCGGCGCTCGGGCAGCGGCGCGTACAGGTCGCCTTCGAAGAGGGCAATGCGCTCGTCGAGAGCGTGTTCGTGCACGTTGCGCCGCGCGACTTCGAGGGCGGGCGCGGACAGATCGACGGCGTCGATGTCGGCGTTCGGAAACGCGTGCGCCGCGAGAATCGCAAGGCTCGCCGAGCCGGTGCACAGCTCCAGCACCGCGGTGACCTGTTCGGGATCTTCCACGTAGGGCTGCAGGCCGTCTGCGAGCAGTTCGCCGATGAACGAGCGCGGCACGATGACGCGCTCATCGACGTAGAAGCGCAGGCCGTGCATCCACGCTTCCTGCGTGATATAGGCCGCGGGGACGCGATCGGTCGCGCGGCGCTCGATCACGCCGAGCACCTTGTCGATTTCCTCGCTCGTGAGGCGCGCGTCGAGAAACGGGTCGAGCAGGTCGAGCGGCAAATGCAGCGTGTGCAGGATCAGGTACGCGGCTTCGTCGTAGGCGTTGTTCGAGCCGTGGCCGAACGCGAGTTGCGCGGCCGAAAAGCGCGAGACACCGTAGCGCAGCAGGTCGCGAACGGTGGCGAAGGTAGCGGCGAGCGGATGGGTCATGTTCTGGACTCCAGAGCGTGTTCGGTGGGCCGGTCAGGCGATCAGTTGTTCGAGCACGCGGCGATAGACGTTCTTGAGCGGATCGATGAATTTCACTTCGATATGCTCATCGATCTTGTGGATGCTGGCGTTCGGCGGACCGAACTCCACCACCTGCTCGCACATGCGGGCGATGAAGCGGCCATCGGACGTGCCGCCCGTGGTCGAAAGTTCGGCGCTCACGCCGGTTTCGTCGTGGATCGCTTTTTCGAGCGCATTCGAGAGCGCGCCGCGCGGCGTGAGGAAGGGCAGGCCGCTTACGCTCCAGTGCAGGTCGTATTCGAGGCCGTGCTTGTCGAGGATCGCGTGTACGCGCTTTTGCAGGCCTTCCACCGTGCTCGCGGTCGAGAAGCGGAAATTGAACATCACGTCGGCGTGGCCCGGAATCACGTTGCTCGCGCCGGTGCCGCTGTGCATATTCGACACCTGCCACGTGGTGGGCGGGAAGTACTCGTTGCCGTCGTCCCACTTTTCGGCGACGAGTTCGGCGAGCGCGGGCGCCAGCAGATGCACCGGGTTCTTCGCGAGATGCGGATAGGCGATATGCCCCTGCACACCCCTCACGACGAGCTTGCCCGACATCGAGCCACGGCGGCCGTTCTTCACGCAGTCGCCGAGCGTATGCGTCGAAGTCGGTTCGCCCACGATGCAGTAATCCATTTTCTCGCCGCGCGCCTGCAGCGCCTCGACGACCTTCACGGTGCCGTCGGTGGCCGGGCCTTCTTCATCGCTCGTGATGAGAAACGCGATGGCGCCGCGATGCTGCGGATGCGCCGCCACGAACTCTTCGCTCGCCACCACGAAGGCCGCGAGCGAGGTCTTCATGTCGGCGGCGCCGCGGCCATAGAGAATGCCGTCGCGATGCGAGGGCTGGAACGGCGGCGAACTCCATTGCTCGATGGGGCCGGTGGGCACGACGTCGGTGTGGCCCGCGAAGGCGAGCAGCGGGCCTTGCGCACCGGCGGTGCCGCGCTTGACGGCCCACAGGTTGGTCACGCCGTTGGATTCGATCGTTTCGCACGCGAAGCCGAGCGCGCCAAGGCGTTCGGTCATGATGCGCTGGCAGTGCTGGTCGTCGGGCGTGACGGACGCGCGCGCGATCAGGGCTTCGGTAAGGGCGAGGGTGGCGGACATAAAAAGACCACTTTCAATAAAAATGCCGGCACTGCTGATGGAGCAGGGGCCGGCAACAACTTGTCATGACCGTGTGCCCGACCTGCCATGCAGCAGTTCAGGCGCACCGGTCTCATGCGGCGCTCAAGCGAACAGCTCCGCATACTGGTCGGCGGAAAACCCGAGCGTCTTCACGCGGCCGTTCACCACGACGACGGGCCGCTTGATGATCGACGGCTTGTGGATCATCAGCGCGATCGCGCCGGCGGTCGTGTCGGCTTCGGCCTTGTGCACGTCCGACAGGCCGCGCCAGGTCGTGCCGCGCTTGTTGATGAGCTGATCGAGCGACACGTCCTTGAGCCAGTCCTGGACGAGCGCATTCGAGACGCCCGCTTTCTTGAAGTCGTGAAACTCGAACTCGACGCCGTGCTCTTCGAGCCACACACGGGCCTTCTTCACGGTGTCGCAGTTCGGAATGCCGTAGACGACGGTCTTGGCGGATTTCGCCATCAGTCGCCTCGCAGCAGCTCGTTCAGGCCGACCTTGGCGCGCGTCTTGGCGTCGACCTTCTTGACGATCACGGCGCAGTACAGGCTGTGCGAGCCGTCCTTCGAGGGCAGGTTGCCCGCGACCACGACCGAGCCCGCCGGGATGCGGCCGTACGAGACTTCGCCGGTTTCGCGGTCGTAAATCTTGGTCGACTGGCCGAGGTACACGCCCATCGAGATGACCGAGTTCTCTTCGACGATCACGCCTTCCACGACTTCCGAGCGCGCGCCGATGAAGCAGTTGTCTTCGATGATGACCGGGTTGGCCTGCAGCGGCTCCAGCACGCCGCCGATGCCGACGCCGCCCGAGAGGTGCACGTTCTTGCCGATCTGCGCGCACGAACCGACCGTGGCCCACGTATCGACCATCGTGCCTTCATCGACATACGCGCCGATGTTGGTGTACGACGGCATCAGCACGACGTTCTTCGCGATGAACGAGCCGCGGCGCGCGATGGCCGGCGGCACGACGCGGAAGCCGCCCGCGGCGAAATCTTCGGCCGTGTAATTGGCGAACTTCGAGGGCACCTTGTCGTAGAACTGGCTGTAGCCGCCGGCGGGCATCGGTGCGTTGTCTTCCAGGCGGAACGACAGCAGCACGGCCTTCTTCACCCATTGGTTGACGACCCAGTCGCCGTCCTTCTTCTCGGCGCAGCGCAGCGCGCCTTTGTCCAGCTCGGCGATGACGTGGGCGACGGCTTCGCGCACGTCGTTCGGAGCCGACTTGGGCGAGAAGTCGGCGCGGTTTTCCCAGGCGGTGTCGATGATCTGCTGAAGTTGTTGCGACATGGTGGTGATTTCGTGAGATTGATGGTTGAAAGCGGTGTTGCGCGCCGCGAGGTGCGGGACCCCGGCGCGCACGAAAAAGGCTTTACGGTTTGAGCGAGCGGCAGAACTCGACGATGCGCTGCGCGCCCTCGATGCACTCCTCGACGTCGGCGACGAGCGCCATGCGCACGAAGTCTTTACCCGGATTCGTGCCGTGCGCCTCGCGCGCGAGGAACGAGCCGGGCAGAACCGTCACATTATAGTCGGCGTAGAGACGCTGGGCGAACGCGGTGTCCGTGAGGCCGGTGCGCGCGACGTTGGCCCAGAGGTAGAACGCGGCGTCGGGCAATTTCACGTCGAGCACGTCGGCGAGCATGGGTGTGACGGTCGAGAACTTCTTCACGTACTTCGCGCGGTTTTCGCGCACGTGCGCCTCGTCGCCCCAGGCCGCGATGCTGGCGGATTGCCAGACCGGCGACAGGGCCGCGCCGTGATAGGTGCGGTACAGCAGGAACTGCTTGAGAATGGCGGCGTCCCCGGCGACGAACCCCGAGCGCATGCCCGGCGCATTCGAGCGCTTCGAAAGGCTCGACAGCATGACGAGGCGCTCGAAGCCGCGGCCCAGCTTGTGTGCCGCTTCGAGACCGCCGAGCGGCGGCGTGGCTTCGTCGAAGTAGATCTCCGAGTAGCACTCGTCCGAGGCGATCACGAAGCCGTAGCGGTCGGAAAGCGCGAACAGCTCTCGCCAGTCGTCGAGCGTGATCACGGCACCCGTGGGATTGCCCGGCGAGCACACGTACAGCAGCTGCGTGCGCGCCCAGACTTCTTCGGGAACCTGCGAATAGTCGCAGGCGAAGTTGCGGGCCGGATCGCTGTTCACGAAGTACGGCTCGCCGCCGCCCAGCAGCGCGGCGCCTTCGTAGATCTGGTAGAAAGGGTTCGGGCAGAGTACGATCGCCCGCTTTGCCGGGTCTTTCACGCCCGCCGTCGGGTCGATCACGGCCTGCGCGAGCGCGAACAGCGCCTCGCGCGAGCCGGACACGGGCAGGATTTCCGTGTTCGCATCGATGGCCGGCAGCCCGTAGCGCGCCTTTACCCAGTTCGCGATCGACTCGCGCAGTGCCGGGGTGCCCGCCGTGGCCGGGTACGACGAGAGGCCGTCGAGCGACGCGACGATGGCGTCGCGGATCAGCGCCGGCGTCGGGTGTTTCGGCTCGCCGATCCCGAAGCTGATGTGGCGCAGGCCGGCGTTCGGCGTGACGTCCTTGAAGAGCACGCGCAGCTTTTCGAAGGGATAGGACTGAAGGGTGTCGAGTAGCGGATTCACTTGGGGCTGGACAGGCGTGAGCGAAAGACGGATGGCGTGGCGCGCAGGATGAGAGTGGCCACTGCGGGCCGGCGAGCCGGTTGCGCCGCGCTGGGCGAAACAACACGGATGCGCGGCGCGGCCTTGCGGCTGCAAGCGGTCGATTATAGCGTGGCGCCGCTGCTGCTGCGGGCGCCGGCCGGATCCCGCCCCGGCGCCGCCGGTGCCTGCCGGGCGACGAAATAAAGGAAAAGCATGAAATTCTCGAACGACGTTTCGAACCGCGGCGCACGTGCCGCGAACCCGCGGCCGGGCCACGGGAAGCGCGAGCCATGAGCCACAGCACGGGCTTGCGCGCCGCGTGGCCGACGCTCGCCATCATGATTGGCGCGTCCGTCTGGGGTTTTGTCTGGTATCCGCTTCGCATGCTGGCGGCCGCCGGGCTCACCGGTACGGCCTCGAGCGCGGCAACGAGCGCGGCCGGCTGTCTCTTCGTGCTGGTGCTGCGCTGGCGCTCGCTCGCGAGCGTGCGCTGGCACTGGGTGCTGCCGATGCTCGGACTTGCCGCGGGCGTGACCAACGTCGGTTTCGTGTGGGGCGCGATCCACGGCGAAGTAATGCGCGTGCTGCTGCTCTTTTATCTGACCCCGGCGTGGACGGCGATCTTCGCGCACTTCATCCTGCATGAGCGCCTGAACTGGGCGGGCGGCGCGCTTGCGGCGCTTTCGCTGCTCGGTGCGGTGCTGATGCTCTGGTCGCCGCGGCTCGGCGTGCCGCTGCCGGCCAACGCGGCCGAATGGGCGGGTCTCATCGGCGGCATGGGTTTCGCGATGAGCAACGTGCTGGTGGTGAAGACGAGCCGCGTGCTGCCGCACATGAAGCCCGAGATGCGCACCGCCGTGATCTTCGCGGGCGCGGCGCTGTTCGGCTTGCTGACCTCCTGTTTCGAGCCGATGTCGGTTGCACCGGCGGGTGAGCATCTCGCGCGTGTCGTGCTGCTCGTGCTCGCGCTCGGCATCGTGCTCGGCAGCAACAACATGCTCGTTCAGTACGGGCTCGCCCGCGTGCCGGCGAACCGCGCCTCCATCATCATGCTGTTCGAGATCGTCGTGACGGCGCTCACGTCGTGGCTCTTCGCCGGCGAGACGCCGGGCCCGCGCGAATGGGCGGGCGGCGCGTGCATCGTGCTGGCTTCCCTGCTGTCGAGCTGGGTGCACCGGGCGCAGGACGCGCGCAAGCGCGGCGCGCACGCGAGCGCCGATGCGAGCGTCATGACCCACGCCGACGCGAGCCGCACCGATGACGCGGACGACGCCGACGGCAATGGCCCCGGCGGCGACGATGGCAACGGCGGCGGCAACGGCAACGGCAACGGCGATGGCAGCGCAGGCGGCGGCACGGGCCCAGGGCCTTCCCGCGCGCGGAATGGCGCGCGTGCGATGGTATGATTGCCGCTGATTCCCGCCGGCCGCACGCGCGCATGCGCGTTCGTACGGCGAGCCGTGGCGGCTGCCCAGTGTGCACTCCGCCGTCGCGCGATTGGTTGCGGATGCGCGGCGGCAAGCGAGGTACGGCACGGGCGGTCCCGTTCACCACTATTCAAACAGCGATATCGCCGTGCGTCTGACCTCGATTAAACTCGCTGGCTTCAAATCCTTCGTCGATCCCACGCATTTCCAGGTTCCGGGCCAACTCGTCGGGGTGGTCGGGCCAAACGGCTGTGGGAAATCCAACATCATCGACGCGGTGCGCTGGGTGCTGGGTGAATCCCGGGCGTCCGAGCTGCGCGGCGAGTCGATGCAGGACGTCATCTTCAACGGTTCCACCGCGCGCAAGCCGGGCAGCCGCGCGAGCGTCGAACTGGTGTTCGACAACGCCGATGGCCGCGCCGCCGGGCAGTGGGGCCAGTATGCCGAAATCGCCGTGAAGCGCGTGCTCACGCGCGACGGCACGTCGAGCTACTACATCAACAACCTGCCGGCGCGCCGGCGCGATATCCAGGACATTTTCCTCGGCACGGGCCTAGGCCCGCGCGCCTACGCGATCATCGGGCAGGGCATGATCGCGCGGATCATCGAGGCGAAGCCCGAAGAGCTGCGCGTGTTCCTCGAAGAAGCCGCGGGCGTGTCGAAATACAAGGAACGCCGCCGCGAGACCGAGAACCGCCTGCACGACACGCGCGAGAACCTCACGCGTGTCGAGGACATCGTGCGCGAGCTGTCCAGCAACCTCGAAAAGCTCGAGGGCCAGGCGGTCGTTGCCACGAAATACCGCGAGCTGCAGTCCGAGGGCGAGGAAAAGCAGCGCCTTCTGTGGCTCCTGCGCAAGAACGAGGCAGCGGGCGAGCAGCAACGCCAGCAGCGCGCGATCGAGCAGGCGCAGATCGACCTGGAGCGCCATACCGCGCAGCTGCGCGAAGTGGAAGCGCAGCTCGAAACGCTGCGCGTGGCCCACTACTCGGCGAGCGACGCCATGCAGGGCGCGCAGGGCGCGCTTTACGAAGCGAACGCCGAGGTGAGCCGCCTCGAGGCCGAGATCAAGTTCATCGTCGAGTCGCGCAACCGCGTGCAGGCGCAGATCGCCGCGCTCACCGCGCAGCGCGAGCAATGGCAGGTCCAGGCGCAGAAGGCGCAGGACGATATCGAAGACGCCGAAGAACAGCTGGCGATCGCCGAGGAAAAGGCGGCGCTGGCCGAGGAAGATGCAGCGGCGAAGCAGGAAGCGCTGCCCGCGCTCGAAAACCGCTGGCGCGACGCGCAGGCGCAACTGAACGACGAGCGCGCGGGCATCGCGCGCACCGAGCAGGCCATCAAGCTCGAAGCCGCGCATCAACGCAACGCCGACCAGATGCTCCAGCAGCTTCAGCAGCGCCACGAGCGTCTGAAGTCGGAGGAAGGCGGCCTCGACGCCCCCGACGAAGCCCAGCTCGAAGAGCTGCGCATGCAGCTGGCCGAGCAGGAGGAAGTCCTTAACGAAGCGCAGGCGCGCCTTACCGATGCGCAGGAAACAGTGCCGCGCCTCGACGCTGAACGCCGCGCCGCGCACGAGCGCGTGCAGGCGGAAAACGCACAGATCCACCAGTTCGAAGCCCGTCTCGCTGCGCTCAAGCAGTTGCAGGAAAACGTGCAGACAGAAGGCAAGATCCAGCCGTGGCTCGAACGTCACGAACTGGGCGCGTTGCCGCGACTGTGGAAAAAGCTGCACGTCGAAGCGGGCTGGGAAACGGCGCTCGAATCGGTGCTGCGCGAGCGGCTCGCCGCGCTCGAGGTGTCGAACCTGGACTGGGTGAAGGCCTTCGCGAGCGATGCGCCGCCCGCGAAGCTCGCGTTCTATTCGCCGCCGGCCGCGGGTCAGGCTCCCGCTGCGGCCGCGGGTCTCACGCCGCTGCTCTCGCTCGTGCGTATCGACGATGCGGGCCTGCGCGCGGTCCTCACCGAATGGCTCGGCTCGACTTACGTCGCGGGCGACCTCGCCGAGGCGCTCGCCCAGCGTGCGCAACTGCCCGGCAGTGGTGCGTTCGTCGTGAAGGCCGGTCATATGGTGACGCGCGTGGGTGTGCAGCTGTACGCCGCCGACACCGAGCAGGCCGGCATGCTCGCGCGTCAGCAGGAAATCGAGAATCTCGAGCGCCAGGTGCGCGCCCAGGCGCTGCTCGCCGACGACGCCCGCACGGCTGTCGTGCGCGCGGAAGCGGCGCACACGCAGGCTGCCCAGGTGCTCGCCGATGTGCGCCAGCAGGCCGAGCGCGCGACCCAGCGCGTGCACGCGCTGCAGATGGACGTGCTCAAGCTGACCCAGGCGCATGAGCGCTACACGGCGCGCAGCACGCAGATCCGCGAAGAGCTCGACGAGATCCGCACGCAGATCGAAGAGCAGCGCGCGTTGCGCGCGGAGTCGGAAGCGAACTTCGAGCGCCACGACGTGGAACTCGCCGAGTTGCAGGCCCGCTTCGAGGACAACCAGCTCGCCTTCGAGGCGCTCGACGAGGAACTCGGCGCGGCTCGCAACGAGGCGCGCGACCTCGAACGCGCGGCGGCCGACGCGCGCTTTGCCGCGCGCAACATGGCGAACCGCATCGAGGAGTTGAAGCGCAACATTCAGGTCGCGCACGATCAGAGCGAACGCGTGGCCGCATCGCTCGAAGACGCGCGCGCCGAGCTGGAAACGATCAACGAGCAGACCGCGCACACGGGCCTGCAGGACGCGCTGGAAATTCGCGCGCAGAAGGAAGACACGCTGCGCGCCGCGCGCGCCGAACTCGACGACCTGAGCGCGAAGCTGCGCGCCGCCGACGAAACGCGCCTCGCCGCGGAGCGCGCGCTGCAGCCGCTGCGCGACCGCATCACCGAGCTTCAGTTGAAGGAGCAGGCCGCGCGCCTGAACGGCGAGCAGTTCGTCGAGCAGCTGCAGGCCGCGGGCGTCGACGAGGCCGCGCTGCAGGAAAAGCTCACGGCCGATATGAAGCCGTCGTATCTGCAAGGCGAGGTCACGCGCATCAACAACGCGATCACGGCGCTTGGGCCCGTGAACATGGCCGCGCTCGACGAACTGGCCGCGGCGAAGGAGCGCAAGACCTTCCTCGACGCGCAGTCGGCCGACCTCACGAGCGCAATCGAAACGCTCGAAGACGCGATTCGCAAGATCGACCAGGAAACGCGCACGCTGCTGCAGGGCACGTTCGACGAGGTGAATCGTCATTTCGGCGAGCTGTTCCCGCGCCTGTTCGGCGGCGGTCAGGCGAAGCTCATCATGACCGGCGACGAGATTCTCGACGCCGGCGTGCAGGTGATGGCGCAACCGCCCGGCAAGAAGAATTCGACGATTCACCTGCTTTCCGGCGGCGAGAAAGCGCTCACGGCCACGGCGCTCGTGTTCGCGATGTTCCAGCTCAACCCGGCGCCGTTCTGTTTGCTCGACGAAGTGGACGCGCCGCTCGACGACGCGAACACCGAGCGTTTCGCGAACCTTGTTCGCGCGATGTCGGACAAAACACAGTTCCTGTTCATTTCGCACAACAAGATCGCCATGGAGATGGCGCAGCAGCTCATTGGCGTGACGATGCAGGAACAGGGCGTTTCGCGCATCGTCGCGGTCGACATGGAAACTGCGGCGGGTTTCGCCCAAAATACGGTCTAATCGATTTATACGGTCTAACGGACGGCGCGCAATGCGCGGCCGGCGGCGCCATCGGTGAGGCAGCCGCCGCGCGCAATGCGCTCGCCAGAGCAACGGCGCACAGAGTGCGCGCGCCGTCGAATAAGAATTGCTGATGGAGCATGCATGGATGAGTTGACTCTCGGGTTGATCGGCGCGGGCGCCGTGGTCGTCGGGGGCGTGGTGGTGTACAACGCGTGGCAGGGCGCGAGGGTGCGCCGGCGCATGCCGCGCCCGATGCCCGAAGAGGCGGTCGAAGCGCCGCAGCGCGACGAGTTCCAGGAGCCGAGCCCGTTCATCGAACCGGCGCATGCGCCGTCGCGCCGTGAGCCGTCGCTCGCGGGCGGCACGGAAGCCGAGCGCGTGGAGCCGGGTTTCGGGACCGCGGCGCCGCTCGACACGCCGGCCGACATCCAGGCGGAAACGACGACGCCCAACGGCTTTCCGGAGGCCGAATCCGGTGCGGAGGAGGCTGCCGACAAGGCTGCTGACAAGGCGCCGGCTGCAAGTGCGGCTGCCCCGCAATCCGCGAAGGACGACGCCGACGAAGCCGGGCGCATCGAGCCGGTCATGCCGGCCGCCACGACGATCTCTTCGGCGCCGCCCGCCGTGGTCGACCGTCGCATCGACTGCATCGTGCCGATCCGGCTCGGTGCGCCGGTGGCGGGCGAGCGGGTGATTCCGTTTGCGCAGCGGCTGCGCCGCGCGGGCAGCAAGCCGGTTCACATCGAAGGCAAGCCCGAAGGGGGCGACGGCTGGGAGTTGCTCCAGAGCGGCGTGCGCTACGAAGAACTGCGCGCGGCTGCGCAACTCGCGAATCGCAACGGCCCGCTCAACGAACTCGAATTCTCGGAATTCGTGACCGGCGTGCAGCAGTTCGCCGACGCGCTCGACGCCGCGCCCGAGTTCCCGGACATGATGGAAACGGTCGCCATGGCGCGCGAACTGGACGGCTTCGCGGCGCAATGCGACGCACAGCTTTCCGTCAACGTGATGTCGGATGGCGCGCCGTGGTCGGCAAACTACGTGCAGGCGGTGGCGGCGCAGGACGGCCTGCTGCTTTCGCGCGACGGCACGCGCTTCGTGAAGCTCGACGCGAAGCAGAGCCCGGTTTTCATGCTGCAGTTCGGCGATACCAACTTCCTGCGCGACGACCTCACGTACAAGGGCGGCGAGCTGATCACGCTGATCCTCGACGTGCCCGTGGCCGACGAAGACATCCTGCCGTTCCGCCTGATGTGCGACTACGCGAAATCGCTCGCCGAGCGCATTGGCGGGCGCGTGGTCGACGACCAGCGCCGGCCGCTGCCGGAATCGGTGCTGCAGTCGATCGACAAGCAGCTCATGACGCTCTACGCGAAGCTGGAGCAGGCCGGTATTCCGGCCGGCTCGCCGGCCACGCGGCGTCTGTTCAGCCAGTAACGCCGCAGGCCTGCAGGCGGCCAACACACAAGGCGCGACGCCCTAAGGGCGCCGCGCTTTTTTTGCGCGCAGGCGGTACAGCGTAGCGGGTATCGGCACGCGTGTTGCAGTGCATTTGGGTTCGTCTTGCAGGACCTGGGCGTCAATGCGACGGAGGCGGCGTTCGCCGTTCGGCCAGGACGCTGGCGAGGCCCGTTCGGCGGCGCACGAAGATGGCCGCTCGGCCGATGCGACAGGTGCCGCTTCCTGAGATAATCTGACGTCCGAAATCATTTTCAACAGCGAGTTGCCCAAGGCATGGTCCGTACTCCCGCCCGTCCTCCCGAAGAAGCCACCGCTGCGCAGCGCGCGGTGTGGTTGCGCGCCGAACTCGAGCGTGCGAATCACGCCTACTACGTGCTCGACCAGCCGGAGCTGCCCGACGCGGAATACGACAAGCTGTTCGGCGAACTTCAGAGAATCGAGGCCGAGCACCCCGACCTCATCACACCCGATTCGCCCACTCAGCGCGTGGGTGGCGAAGTCGCCGGGGGCTTCGAGCCCGTGGTCCACGACGTGCCGATGCTGTCGCTCAACAACGGCTTTGCCGACGAGGACATCGTCGCGTTCGACAAGCGCGTGGCCGACGCGCTCGGCAAGATCGAGGGCGCCGGCGTCGTCGAGGTCGAATACGCCGCCGAACTCAAGTTCGACGGCCTCGCCATCTCGCTGCGCTACGTCGACGGCGTGTTCGTCCAGGCGTCCACGCGCGGTGACGGCGCGACCGGCGAGAACGTCACGGAGAACGTGCGCACGATCCGCTCGCTGCCGTTGCGCCTGAAGGGCAAGCGTGTGCCGAAGGTGCTCGACGTGCGCGGCGAGGTGCTGATGTTCCGCCGCGACTTCGAACGCATGAACCAGCGTCAGCGCGACGCCGGCCACAAGGAATTCGCGAACCCGCGCAACGCGGCGGCGGGCAGCCTGCGCCAGCTCGATCCGAAAATCACGGCGCAGCGGCCGCTGTCGTTTTTCGCCTACGGCATTGGCGTGCTCGAGGGCGAGCCGATGCCGGCCACCCATAGCGAGCTGCTCGACTGGTACGCGGAATTGGGCCTGCCGGTCAATGCCGAGCGCGCGGTCGTGAAGGGCGCGCAAGGCCTGCTGGAATTCTTCCGCGCCGTGGGCGAGAAGCGCGACGGCCTGCCGTACGACATCGACGGCGTGGTCTACAAGGTGAACCGCCGCGACGAGCAGGACGCGCTCGGCTTCGTTTCGCGTGCGCCACGCTTTGCGCTCGCGCACAAGTTCCCGGCCCAGGAGGCGCTCACGAAGCTGCTGGCCATCGACGTTCAGGTCGGCCGCACGGGCGCGATTACGCCGGTGGCGCGGCTCGAGCCGGTGTTCGTCGGCGGCGCGACCGTGACCAACGCCACGCTGCACAACGAAGACGAGGTGCGGCGCAAGGACATCCGCATCGGCGACACGGTGATCGTGCGACGCGCCGGCGACGTGATTCCCGAGGTGGTCAGCGCGCTCATGGACCGCCGTCCGGCCGACGCCCACGAATTCGTGATGCCGACCGAATGCCCGGTCTGCGGATCGCGCATCGAGCGGCTGCCCGACGAGGCAATCGCACGCTGCACGGGCGGCCTGTTCTGTCCGGCCCAGCGCAAGCAGGCGCTCTGGCACTTCGCCCAGCGCCGCGCGCTCGATATCGACGGCCTGGGCGAGAAGATCATCGACCAGCTGGTCGACCAGAGCCTCGTGCGCACGCCCGCCGATCTGTTCAATCTCGGCTTCGGCACGCTCGCGCAGCTCGAGCGCATGGCGGACAAGTCGGCGCAGAACCTGCTCGACTCGCTCGAGAAGGCCAAGGCCACGACGCTCGCGCGCTTCATCTACGCGCTCGGCATCCGGCACGTGGGCGAATCGACGGCCAAGGATCTTGCGAAGCACTTTGGCTCGCTCGATCCGATCATGAGCGCGTCGGTCGAAGAATTGCTCGAAGTGAACGATGTGGGCCCGATCGTCGCGCTCGCGATCCACGAGTTTTTTGCGGAAGAGCATAACCGCACAGTGATCGAGCAACTGCGTGCGCCGGGCAAAGTAACATGGGCGGAAGGCCCGCCCGCGCCGAAGGCGCCGGTGGGCGTGCTGGCCGGCAAGACGGTGGTACTCACCGGCACGCTGCCCACGCTCTCGCGCGACGAGGCGAAGGAGATGCTGGAAGCAGCCGGTGCGAAGGTGGCCGGCTCGGTGTCGAAGAAGACTGACTATGTGGTGGCGGGCGCCGACGCGGGCAGCAAGCTTGCGAAAGCCGAGGAACTCGGCGTGCCGGTGCTCGACGAAGAAGGAATGCGCAAGCTCCTGGAGGGGCAAACGACATGATTCGCGAAATTCTCAGAATGGGCGATCCGCGCCTGCTTGCCATAGCGAGGCCAGTCGATCACTTCGACACGCCCGAGTTGCACGAACTCATCGCCGATATGTTCGACACCATGCACGCGGCCAACGGCGCCGGACTCGCCGCCCCGCAGATCGGCGTCGACCTGCAGGTGGTGATCTTCGGTTTCGAGCAGAACGAGCGCTATCCCGAGGCGCCGGCCGTGCCGCAAACGGTGCTCATCAACCCGGTCATCCATCCGCTGTCGCACGACATGGAAGAGGGCTGGGAGGGCTGTCTGTCGGTGCCGGGCATGCGCGGCGCCGTGAGCCGCTATTCGATGATCCGCTATGACGGCTTCGATCAGTACGGCACGCCCATCGAGCGGGTGGCCGAGGGCTTTCACGCTCGGGTCGTCCAGCACGAATGCGATCACCTGATCGGCAAGCTGTACCCCATGCGCATTACCGACTTCTCGAAGTTCGGCTTCACCGATGTCCTGTTTCCGGAACTCGACCCGAACCGCGACGACTGAAGATCGAAGCATCAAGAAAAAACGGGAGCCAGATGGCTCCCGTTTTCATTTGGCGCGGCGTCAGGCGCCGATGCGACCCGATGTGACGTTAGAACGCTTCGTCGGCGGCCAGATAGCGCCATTGGCCCTGCGGCAGCGCGCCGAGCAGCACGCGGCCCATGCGCACGCGCTTGAGGCCAACGACCTTGAGGCCGACCAGTTCGCACATGCGGCGGATCTGGCGCTTCTTGCCTTCGCGCAGCACGAAACGCAACTGCTCGCCGTTTTGCCAGCTCACCTGCGCGGGCTTGAGCGGCACGTCGTCGAGCGACAGGCCGTGGCGCAGCTGTGCGAGCGACTCGGGCGGGAAGTGCTGGTCGACTTCGGTCTCGATGTCGTTGTAGGTGACGCGCACGAGGTATTCCTTGTCGATGTCCGAGCTCTCGCCGATCAACTGCTTGGCCACGCGACCGTCCTGGGTCAGCACGAGCAGGCCGGTCGAGTCGATGTCGAGCCGGCCGGCGGGTGCGAGCGTGCGCAGATGCTTCGCCGAGAAGCGGATACCCGAGTGGTCGCCGTCCCAATGATTCTCGCCGGTGACGAGCGTAGCGGCGGGCTCATAGCCGTCCTCGGCCTGGCCCGACACGTAGCCCACGGGCTTGTGCAGCAGGATCGTCACCTGGCGAGCCTGCGCCGCGAGCGCGGCCGGATCGACTTCGATGCGCTGATTCGGCGTGACCTTGGCGCCGAGCGTGTCGACGACTTCGCCGTCCACATAGACCCAGCCTTTCTCGATCCATTCATCGGCTTCGCGGCGCGAGCACAGGCCCAGTTCGGACATGCGCTTGGACAGGCGCAGGGTGTTGTCGCCGTCGACTTCTTCCCGCGGCGCGCGGCGCGGTGCGGAGTCGGCGTCCTCGGTGCGGCGTGGGGCTTTCCCGGCTGATTTGACCGGGCTGGCGGTCTTGCGGCCGCCGCCTTCGCGGTCATCGCGCGAGGTGGCTTTCACCGGGCGCGCGAAACGGCGCTCCGTGCCCTCGTCGTGTGCGCGTGCGGGGCGCCGCTCGTCGCTGTCCGTGCGGCGGGCGAAGCGTCCCTCGCTGCCTTCGCTGTGGCTGCGCGGCGGACGGCGATCATCGCCTTCGGTGCGCCGTTCGAAGCGACGTTCGCCACCTTCCTCGCGGCTGCGCGGAGGACGGCGGTCATCACCCTCGGGGCGGCGCGCGAAGGAGCGTGCACCACCTTCCTCGCGGCTGCGCGGAGGACGGCGGTCATCACCCTCGGGGCGGCGCGCGAAGGAGCGTGCACCACCTTCCTCGCGGCTGCGGGGCGGGCGGCGGTCGTCGCCTTCGGGGCGGCGCGTGAAGGGGCGTGCACCGCCTTCGTCGCGGCCACGTGCGGGGCGTCGGTCATCGCCTTCGGTGCGTCGTTCGAAGCGGCGTTCGCCACCTTCGTCACGGCTGCGAGGCGGGCGGCGGTCATCGCCCTCGGGGCGGCGCGCGAAAGAGTGTGCGCCGCCTTCTTCGCGGCTGCGCGGCGGACGGCGATCATCACCCTCGGCCCGACGCGCGAAGGGGCGTGCGCCACCTTCCTGTCTCTTATACACAGCTG
>NZ_JBFRCB010000008.1:0-330660 GCF_040965375.1 Paraburkholderia sp. EG286A | reverse complement strand
TCGACTTGCATGTGTAAGGCATGCCGCCAGCGTTCAATCTGAGCCAGGATCAAACTCTTCAGTTCAATACCTGTTACTGTTTTCGGTTCGGTTAAGAACCGGTCGCTCACTCAAAGCTGACAGGAATCTGAATTGCTTCAAAAACCTGACTTACTTTAGTGTGAGACTCTTGATACTTTTGCTGCTCCTGATTTCGCTCCGAAGAACGACATCAGGTCGCCACCGCATCAAGCGCCCACACTTATCGGCTGTAAATTTTTAAAGAGCAATTCGTCTTAATCGCTTCGTTTTCGTTCGCAGCGATCAGCGAAGGAGGCGAATTATGCGGGTCATTCCGGATATCGTCAAGCGACTTTCGAATATTTATTTTTGGGGGCCGCTATGCCGATTTTCGGCAGCCACCGGCACCCACGCCTGTGGGGTCGCCTCTTCTGTCACCAAATCGGGGAATGGCAGCTGCGCCCTGCCCTCAGCACAATCGGATTCGGGCGCACTCATGTCGTTGCCGATCAAGCGCCGACGGTCTCGACAGCGCCTTCGGGAAGCGGCTGGGGCAACCCGACGCAAAACCCTTGCGCGTAGTCGATGCCAATCCCGCTGAGGCGCCCGATGATCGCCTCGCTTTCCACAAACTCGGCGATGGTCGCCTTGCCCGCGGCATGGGCCACCTGGTGAATGGACTGGACGATCGTGCGATCGAGGTCGCTGCTGGCAATCCCGCGCACGAAGCTGCCGTCGATCTTCAGATAATCCACAGGCAAGCGCTTGAGGTAAGTGAACGAGGACATGCCGGAGCCGAAATCGTCGAGCGCGAATCGGCAGCCGAGTGCGCGCAGGCTCTCCATGAGGGCAATCGCCTTCGAGAGGTTGGTGATCACGGCCGTTTCCGTGATCTCGAAGCAGACGCTTTCGAAGCTGATTGCGCAGCGCTGCTGCTGCTGCACGATGTACGCGAGCAGATCCTCGTCGCCGAGCGATGCGCCGGAGAGGTTGATCGACCAGACGTTCGCCGCAAGATGGCCGGCCGCAATGGCTTCGAAAGCACGGCCGATCACCCATCGATCGACGAGCGGCATCAGGTTGAAGCGCTCGGCGGCGCCAATGAAATACGCAGGAGGAATCACATCACCCGATTCGTCGACCATGCGCAGCAGCAACTCGACGTGCACTTCCTCGCCGGGACCGCCCTCCTTGAGCGACTTGATCTGTTGCGCGTAGAGGCGGAAACGGTCGTGCTCGAGCGCCGCCTTCACGCGGGCCACCCACTCCATCTGCGTATGGGTGGTCGACTGGAGCTGATCTTCCAGGCAGTACTGGTGCACGCGGTTGCGGCCTTTTTCCTTGGCCATATAACAGGCGACGTCGGCCGCCTTCATGATGTCCCATGTCGAGATTTGCGTGTCGTCCACCTCCACCACGCCGATGCTCACGCCAGTCGTCAGCAAACGCTGGTCCCAGGGTAGCCGGATGACCGTCACGGCCTCCCGCAGATCCTCCGCGACCCGCAGGGCGTCGTCGATGCAGCATTCCGGCAGCACGACGCCGAATTCGTCACCGCCCAGGCGTGCGAGGATATGGGCGACACGCAGTTGTTGCTTCAAGGCGCCGCCCACGCTGCGGATCAATTCGTCGCCGGCCGCGTGGCCGCACGTATCGTTGACGACCTTGAACTGATCGAGGTCGAGGAACATCACCGCATGCGGGCGTGTCCCGGCCTTCTCGAGCAAGCCCGATAGCCGGCGCTCGAATTCGCGTCGGTTCAGCAAACCCGTCAGATGATCGTGCGTCGCCTGATATTCGAGTTCGGCGGCATGCTTGCGCTCCGTGCTCGCGTCTCGAAGCACCATCACCGTGCCCAGCATTTCCTCTTCGTCGTCGCGGATCGTCGCCACAGAGCAGGCCACGGGCAGGAGCGAGCCATCCGGACGCGTCACCGAGAGTCTGCGCTGCGCGTCGTCGTCGGCCGCTGCTGCCCGGTTGCGCAGGCATTGCGCAGTGACGATATTGCCGGAGCGCTCGTCGTAGAGATCACAGACGTCGAACAACGGCTTCTGGCAGATATCGCGCGAGGGACGCCCGAGCATGCGCTCGGCGGCGGCGTTGCAATAGGTCACGCTCGCCTGGTTGTCCATGCGGATCACACCGTCGTCGATCGAAGCGAGCGTGGCTTCGGTGAGGCTCTTTTCCTTCGCGGCTGCAGCTTCTGCCCGCTTGAGTTCGGAGATATCGAAGAGGCAACCGACGATGCGCGTCGCCCGGCCGCTCTCATCGCGTATGGCCTTGCCGCGTCCCCGGCACCACAGGTATCGACCATCGGCCATTCGCAGCCGGTATTCGACGTCATAGAGGCTGTCATGCTTCAGATGGTTGATGATGGTCTCGCGCAAGCGGAGCAGATCCGCGGGATGCACGAGCGCATTGAAAGCGCGGGTATCCATGGGGAGGTCACCGTCGCCATAGCCGAGCTGCTGGTACAGATAGCGGGAATAGTAGGCACGGTCGCTGACGAGGTCCCAGTCCCATAGTCCAGCATTGATGCCCTCGAAGCCGAGGCTCAAGCGCTCCTCGCTCAAATGCAATCGGGCGGCAAGGCGCCGGGAGAGGCGCAGCAGTAATAGCATGCCGATGCATGCGAGCACCGCAACGGGCCACGCCATGACAGCACGGGAGTACTGGGCGAGCACGGCCGCCGCTACGGCACTCATCCACACAGGGAGGAGCACCACAACGATTCGACCGCGGCGGTTGCCTTCGGTAAGCCAGCTCACTGCGCGTGTGATCAGTCTCATGGCTGATTTAGTATTCTTCTTGGTTCAGCTTCCATGCGTCGCGTGCGCGCGGCACTACGAGACAGAGTCACAGTAAAGCGTGACGGCGTGTATCCGGAAGACGCGCAAACGGAGGAAGGCCCACGGACGGGTGGCCAAGTCTACCCGCTTTCCTTATTCCGAATGAATGGGGATTACCCGCGGAAGTTATTTATGTTTGCAGGACCAGGCATTTGCGTTCTTGCGCGCGCGAATGATAGATACGGAAAGACTGGCGAGTTTGATTTTGAACCGGCTCGCAAACGTTCGCGAGCCGGCCGTTCTCGAGAATAGAAAACTGAGGCCGCCAACGCGGCCTCCTGCTTACCGGCTCTGCAGGCGGATATCGCGCGACGAAGCCCCCACATACACCGCGCTGCCAGCCACATAGGCCCAGTCGTTATGCGTCGTGTCCCAAACACTCTGCGCACGTTCGGTGATCGTCACGCGCAACGGCTGCGACTGACCCGGCTTCAGGAACACCTTCTGAAAACCAACCAGACGACGCGGCGGCTCGCCGGCATAACTCACACCCAGATACACCTGTGCCGTTTCCGCACCGGCTACGCGGCCATCGTTGCGCACCGTGAACGAGGCCGTGAGCGTATGCCCCGGGCCCTGCTTCACCGTCAGTCCCGAATAGCTGAAGTGCGTATACGAAAGGCCATAGCCGAACTCGTAGAGCGGCGTGATGTTGTTCGCGTCATACCAGCGATAGCCCATGTCCAGCTTCTCGGCATACACGGGATCGGTCGCGAAAGCGCCGTTCGTCCCCCACGTCGGCGTGTCCTGATCGTGCACCGGGAACGTAACCGGCAGCTTGCCCGAAGGGTTCACCTGACCGAACAGCACGTTCGCAATCGCCTTGCCGCCGCCCTCGCCCGGATACCACGCCTCGACGATTGCCGAGACCTGGTCCTTCCAGGGCATCAGTACCGGATTGCCGCTCTCGATGATCACGATCGTGCGCGGGTTGGCCTTCGCAACGGCTTCGACCAGCTGGTCCTGATTCGACGGGTTCGCGAGGCTCAGGCTTTGCAGATCGCCGAAGTCCTCACCCGCAGGCTGCGCCACGACGACGATCGCGACATCGGACTGGCTGGCGAGCGTCGCGGCCTGGGTGATCTCCTGCTGCGTATAGGCGCGGAACGGCTGCGTCTGGTCGGTGTTGCCCGCGAAGCTCACCTGCGCCGAAGGCGCGAGCTGCTGGATCGCCTGGGTGATAGGCGTATTGAGCTTGAGCCACGGGTTGGTCCACCAGCCGCAGCCCGTGGACGAAGCGAACGCGAGCCCGCCACAGCCCGAGAAGTTGCCCGTGACCGGATCGCGCGTATTGCCCGAGCCGCCGCCACTCAGCACGGCCGTATCGGCGTGAGCGCCGATCACCGCGATCTTGTGCAGGCTCGGTGCCGAAAGCGGCAGCTGGCTGCTGTCGTTCTTCAGGAGAACGATGGATTGTTCTTCTGCGGCCTGCGTGAACGCGTTGTACTTCGCGAAGTCGATCGTGGCACCGCCCTGCGCCGGATGGTCCAGCACGCCCGTGCTGATCATCACATAGAGCTTGCGCCGCACCATGTCGTCCAGACGGTCCTGCGAAACTGCCTTCGATGCGATCGCCTGTTTGACCAGGTCGGGCGTGAGGTAGACCGTCGGGCCCACGTCCTCTTCCTCGTCGAGACCCGCGTTGATCGCCGGTGCCGTGCTATGCGTCGCGCCCCAGTCCGACTGCACCTGCCCCTGGAAACCCCAGTCCTTCTTCAGCACGTCGGTCAGCACATGCGTGTTCTCGCACGCGTAGGTGCCGTTCAGGCGGTTGTAGCTGCACATCACGCTGCCCGGCCGCGCTTCCTTCGCCGCGATTTCGAACGGCAGCAGATAGAGTTCGCGCAGCGTGCGCTCGTCGATCTGGCTGTTGCCGCCCTGGCGCCCCGTTTCCTGTTCGTTGCCGACGTAGTGCTTGATGGTGGCGATCACCTGCTGGCTTTGCGTGCCGATGGTGCGCGCCGCCAGCATTTCGCCCGCCAGCACGGGGTCTTCGCCGAGGTACTCGAAGAGGCGCCCGCCGCGCGGTTCGCGAGCGAGGTTCGTGCCGCCGCCCAGCCCCATGCCGAATCCTTGCTCGCGCAACTGGTCGGCGATGCGGGCGCCGAAGTCGCGCGCGAGGTACGGGTCCCAGCTTGCCGCGAGCGCGATCGTCGCCGGAAAGGTCGTGCTCTTCTGGCTCGTGCTGCCTGAGCCCGTTGCGGAATCAACCATATTCAGGTCGGGAATGCCCAGACGCGGCACGCCCTGAATATAGCCCGCGCCGCCGCCCGGCACGGCGCTCATCTGGTATTCGGAATGGATGAACTGGAGCTTCTCGTCCTGCGTCATGCGCTTGAGCAACAGGTCGGCACGAACGTGCGCGCCGAGGTTCTGGGGGACGGCCATCAACGGCATCGGCAACGGATAAGGTACGTCGTTGCTGCTGTCGCCGGCATGGGCGGTAGCGGCCACCGCAACCAGCACGGCGGCGGTGGGCCAACGGGTGATCCTCATATGTCTCTCCGGGAGTTCGAATACGTTATGGAGTACTGATCAGACCGGTAAACAGGGTCTGGCAGAGCGGCCGGCCGCGTCAGGCGCCGGCAAACTTCCTGCGGGGAAACCGGTTGAGTCGCAGCGCGCAAACGTTTGCTTTTATGCATCCGCTTGGGCTTCGCCGGTTGATGTAGCAAAACTCCAAATAATCATATAAAAACTATTGAGTACCCTTACGGACTTTTATCTCAGTATTTTCCCGGCTGGCGGTAGCTAACACGCATGAAAGGCGCGAAACCGACAGGTAATCGTAAGACAGCGGTAATGTGATTGTTGCGAACGCAACGGAAATTCGAAATTCGATGTGATTTGCATGACGCCCGCGAACGCCCAGCGGCGCCCTGTGAGCGCAGCGCACAGAGCGCGTCGCGGGCCGAAAAAAGCTAATCTGTTACGAGGCCTGCGCAAGCGGCGGCGCCCGCGCCTGCGTGCGCGAAATCGACATCACTGTAAGGAGTGGCCACGATGGAAAGGCAACGCAAGGTTCCCCGAATCGCTTCGACCCTGCTCGCTGCAACGTGCGCATTCGCTCTGGCAAGCGGCGCACTCGCGCAAACCGGCATGCCCCAAACGGAGCAGCAAGGCGACATCTCGTTCGTGTCCGGCGGGGTTGGCCGCGACGAGTCCTCCGCGCTGCGGCACGCGCGCAGCCAGTGGCCGCTCTCGATGCTGTTTACCGGCCCCGGTTCGAGCTATGTGGCCGACGTGCATGTGCAGATATCGAACGCCGGCGGCACGTCCGTGCTCGACACGCGTTCGCACGGTCCGTACATGCTCGTGCGGCTGCCCGCCGGACGCTATACGATCACCGCCACCTATAACGAGGTCACGAGGACGCAGCGCGTGAACGTCGCCGGCAACGGCAGCGCGCGTGCGACGTTCTCGTTTCCGGGCAAGCACTGAGCACGAATCGCGTCTCCAGCCTGTCGAGACGGCTCACCAGGGAACGACCCTCCCGAGGTAGTCGAGGTAATGCAGGCCGGTGCGGCCTGCGTACGCTTCGATCGTGCTGACCAGGTTGGGGATGCTCTCCTCGATGCCCAGGCGCGCTTGCGGGCCGCCCATGTCCGTGCGCACCCACCCGGGTGCCATGAGCAGCAAGGTTTTCGCGTCGTCCTGATGGCGCGCCGCATAGCTGCGCATGAACATGTTCAGCGCGGCCTTGCTGCCGCGGTAGACCTCGTGATTGCCATTCGTGTTGTTGCTGACGCTGCCTTGCCCGGACGACATGACACCTATCGTTCCGGCCGGCTGCACGAGGTCCTGAAATGCCTCGACGACGCGCATCGGACTCAACGCATTCGTCACCATCACGCGAACGAATTCATCGGTTGAGACATCTGCAATCGTTTCACGATGGTCATTCGTGACGCCGGCGTTCACGAAGAGCAGGTCCACCCGGCGATCCTGAAGGCGATCGTGGAGTGCGGCGACCTGCTCCGGCACCGTAATATCGACCGTGTCGATTTCGAGCGCAACTTGCGAGGCCTGCGCCGCCTGTGCAAGCCGGTCCATCGAACCCGCCCTGCCGGTGGCGATCACGCGCCAGCCCCGCTCGAGGTATGCCTCGACCATGGCGAAGCCGAGTCCGCGCGACGCGCCGATGAGAAGGACCGTCTTTTGATGGGGTGATTCCTGCATCGCTATTTCCCTGTATTCAGTCGATATGGGAAATATAGTGGCGCCTCACACATGGCGGAAGACGCATGGCTTGCAGCTATGAGTTGCACGCAACGCCATGCCAAAAAGTGCCGTGCTAGCATCGGGCATGTCTGAACCCGGCCTGAATCTCCTCATTGCGCTCGACGCATTGCTCGACGACGGCAGCGTGGTTGGCGCGGCGCGTCGACTGGGGTTGAGCGCCTCGGCAATGAGCCGGACCTTGACCCGCCTTCGCGAGGCGACCGGCGACCCGCTCCTCGTTCGCGCCGGCCGCGCCATGGTGCTCACGCTGCACGCCCAGGCGCTGCGCGAGCGCACGCGAAACGCGGTTCACGAAGCACGCGCCGTCCTCCTGCCGTCGGCCGCCGAGCCCGATCTCGCCACCTTGCAGCGGACCTTCACGATTCGCGCCAACGATGGTTTCGTCGAGGCCTTCGGCGCGCCGCTCATCGCCGCGGCTCGAGTTGCCGGTCACGACCGAAAACATCACGGTGTCGCAGATGTGGCATCCCCGCATCGAGGCCGATCCCGTCCATCGCTGGCTGCGGCAGCTCGTGCTCACCGTATGCCGGCAACGCGTGCCGCTGTGATGTCGCCGCGATCAATGCACCGCGGCCCAGGCGACGATGAAGTCGATGAATGCACGCGTCTTCGCGGGCGTGTAGTGGCGCGACGGATAGTAGACGTATAGCGGGAAGCGTTCGTCGGGCCAGTCGGGGAACAGGTTCACCAGCCTGCCATCGGCAATCAGAGGCTCGGCGCCGAGCAGCAGCATTTGCGCAATGCCGGAACCGGCCAGGCACGCATTGAGCAAGGCGCCCGGATCATTCACGGTCAGCCGCCCATGCGTCGCCAGCACGACGTGCTTGCGCTTGCGATGAAACTCCCACGGATAAGGCTTGCATGTCTCGGGGTCGCGGAATTCGAGGCACCGGTGAGCGGGGCCTTCGAGATCTTCGGGGCGCAGCGGCCGGCCCCAGCGCGAGAGATAGGCCGGCGCCGCGACCGTCACGACGGCGGTATCGAGCAGCTTGCGGGCGACCAGCGTCGAGGAGCGCGGCTTGCCGAATCGCATCGCGACATCGAATCCCTCCGCCACCAGGTCGCCAAGACTATCTCTTGCGATCAGCTCGATCTCGAGTTCGGGATGAGCGTCCATGAACCGGTCGAGATCCGCGCCGAGAATCGCCCGATAGCACACCGGGTCCAGATTCACGCGCAGCCTGCCGCGCACCGCCGACGCACTCCCCGATGCCGCGATGGCCGCTTCCTCGAGCCCCGCGAGATGCGGGACGACCTGCTCGTAGAAACGGCGCCCGCCTTCGGTGAGTGAAATCGATCGCGTCGTGCGATTGAAGAGCCGGATATCGAGCCGTTTCTCCAGCCTCGCAATCGCGCGGCTCACGCCGGGCGGCGACATGCCGAGCACGTCTGCCGCGGCGGCAAAGGTCCCCGCGTCGACGACGGCGGCAAACACGCTGATCGCGCCGGAAATATTCTCGAGTGTCGTTGTTCTCAATGTCGTCGTTCCAATGGCGGCCGGTACGGCGGCCCCTGGCAGCCTTTGGCGATGATGGCCCGGCCATCCGATTCGTGCGCCCGAGTCACTGATATAGTGCCCTTCGCGGCATTTTGCTTCGGCCGCCCTGCGTCCAGAATGCGTCTCACCGAAACGGAACCAGGCAGCACCTCGCTGCCATCGTGTTCGGCATTTTCGACGAATTCGTGGTCGCATGCGGAGTGTTTCAAGTGTACGCAATTACAGGCATTACCGGAAAAGTGGGCGGCGCACTCGCCCGTGCGCTGCTGGCCTCGGGGCAACCGGTGCGGGCAGTCGTGCGCGACGTCGCGCGCGCCGCGTCGTGGCAAGCGCAAGGATGCGAGCTGGCGACGGCAAGCATGGAAGACGCCGCCGCGCTGACCGCTGCATTCAGCGGCGCGCAGGGCGTGTTCATCCTGCTGCCTCCGCAGTTCGATCCCTCGCCGGGCTTCCCCGAGTCGCGCGCGGTCATCGACGCCATTTACACCGCGATCCACGAGGCACGGCCCGCGAAGGTCGTGTGTCTGTCGACCATCGGCGCGCAGGCGCAAGAGAGCAATCTGCTCACGCAACTCTCGCTGATGGAGCAGGCGTTGGCCGCGCTGCCTGTGCCGGTGACTTTCCTGCGGCCCGGCTGGTTCATGGAGAACGCCGCGTGGGATGTCGCGAGCGCGCGCGACATCGGCGTGATCGAGAGCTACCTGCAACCGCTCGACCAGGCCGTGCCGATGGTCGCGACCGCGGACGTCGGCCGCCTCGCCGCCGAATTGCTCCAGCAAACATGGAGCGGCACGCGCGTGGTCGAGCTGGAGGGACCGCGCCGCGTGAGCGCGAACGACATCGCTTCTGCGTTTGCCCGCGTGCTTGGCAGACCTGTGCGCGCGGTGGCGGTGAACCGGCAGGAATGGGAGTCGCGCTTTCTGGCACAAGGCATGAAGCATCCCTTGCCGCGGATGCGCATGCTGGACGGATTCAACGAGGGCTGGATCTGTTTCTCGAAGCCCGCCGACGAGATCCTTCGCGGGCATGTCGAACTGGACACCGTGCTCGAAGCGCTGGCAAGCGGTGCGTGACGAAAGGCATTGGCGCGAATGACGCCAAAGTTGGCGGGTTCGGCCGTGGCCCGCCGAACCCCGCCTCGTCTAGACTAACCTCGCAAACCGTTCACATTCTCTACTGGAGCGCGAATCATGTTCGATGTGCTGGCAACGAAACCTGCGGAGAGCACAACCGCGCTCGACAACGTGCCAGGGCATGCGCTGACCGGCCGCCAGCGCCATCTTGCTGTCGGAAACGATCGCGCAGTGCGGTATGCGCCCGCCGTCGCCCCCTTCGCGGCGATGACGGACACCACGCCTGAATCGTTCGATGCCTTGCGAGGCCTGATCGAGGAGCACGCACCCGTTGCCCTGACCACGCTGGATGCCGTGGAGCCACCCGACGGCTTCGCGCTGATCCGCCATGCCACGCTGCTGCAAATGGTCTGGCAAGGCGAAGCGCCTGCGCCCACCGCGCTGGAGCACGTGCGCCTAACGGAACATGACGTGCCGGAAATGCTCGCGCTGGCTGCGGCAACGCAGCCCGGCCCGTTTGGTCCGCGCACCATCGAATTCGGCGGCTACCTCGGCGTGCGCCGGGAGGGCAAGCTCGTCGCCATGGCCGGCGAGCGCATGAAGGTCGAAGGCCATACCGAAATCAGCGCCGTCTGCGTGGACCCGGCCTTCAGGGGGCAAGGGCTCGCGGCGGCCCTCATGAAGCTACTGATGGCGACAATCAGCGCGCGCGGCGAGACCCCCTTCCTGCACGTGCTGACGTCGAATCACGGCGCCATTTCCATCTATCGCACGCTGGGCTTTGTCGAGCGCCGCGAGATGCATCTCACGGTGCTCGGCGTCGCGCCATAAAGAGGCTGCTCGTTCACAACAAGTCGGTACGGAGTTCCCGCACCCCTCTGCCCAGGCGCTGCCGCAACAGGCTGCGCAGCGTCGCGCCGTCGCCGTAACCGACTTCGGCGGCGATCCTCTCCAGGTCGAGCTTGCCGCTGCGCAGCAGCGACTGCGCGTGCTCGACCCGCAAATCCTGAAAGTACGCCAGCGGCGACTTGCCGAGCACCTCCTGGCAGCGGCGCTGCAAGGAACGCGAGCTCGTGGCCAGCGCCTTCGCGGCGTCCTGCAACGAGAATCCCGACTTGAGATTTTTTCTCGACCATTGTTCGAAGCGCTGAATGAGCGGATCGGCTTGCGCCAGATGATTCGGGATGATGTACGGCGCCTGCGAAGAGCGGATGTCTGCGAGCAGATAGCGCGACACGAGCGATGCGAGTTCGGGGCTCGCTGAGCGGATCAGCCAGAGCGCGAGATCGAGATGCCCCATCGCTGCGCCGGCCGTCACGCCGATATCCGAAGGCACGAGCATGCGCGATTCGTTCAACTGAACATGTGGATAGCGTTGCCGGAAGAACGGCGCGAGCGACCAGTTGGTCGTGGCTTCGCGGTGATCGAGCAGCCCCGCCTCCGCGAGGAGGAACGTCCCCACGCACGAAGCGCCGACTCGCGCGCCCCCCGTTTGCCATTCGAGCAAGCGCGCCATGCCCTCCTCGACGTCCCGCCGCTCGAACGACTGGATCAGCTCCTGCGCGGACAACGTCACCAATGCCGGCACGATCACCCAATCGGGCTTCGCGTCCGGCGCGACCGTTCGCACCGGCACCGCGAGGCCGTGAGCCGAGCGCACCCGCTTTCTCACCCCCACGAGCGCGACGTCGAAACGCGGCACGCCGCCCATGGTCGCGGCCGAAAGCTTGTTTGCGACCGAGAACGCGTCGAGCGTGACGGAGAGCCCGGTATCGAAGACGCCGTCGAGAGCCAGGATAGCGATGCGCATGGCGTAAATGCCTCTAAAGTTGTCGTTTGTGACGGTACAGCCGACGAGACCCCAACGATACACTCAATCGCGTTGCAAGTCGCAACAAACATGGATCAAGGAGGTTGTCATGAAGGTTCTCGCCATTGGATCGATCGTCAAGGAACTCACGCCCGCGCAGCGCGACGAGATCATGCCGCACGAAGTGCCGGCCACGCTCAAGCTCTACCTGGACGACAAAATCGAGCAGTACTGGTTTCGCCAGGACAAGCCGGGCGTGGTGTTTCTCATGAGTTCGGGCTCGGTCGACGACGTGACGGCCACGCTGGATACGCTGCCGCTCGTCGAGGCCGGCATCCTCGCGTTCGACCTGCTGCCGGTGGGCCCGCTCGCGCCGCTCGGCCTGCTGCTTCAAGGAAAGTAAGCGCTACCCAGGAGGCGCCGTCCACGCATGCGCCATGGGTCGTCGGCGGCCTCCTGGCAGCCTTCTTCTCCTCGCCGGAGATTTCACCTACAACGTACTGATCCGCCGCTTGTTTTCGATGCCGTCCGGCGGCGGGCGCAGAACCTTGGGGAACCTGCAGCACCTGGCAAAGGGAAGAAGGATGAAAACTAACGGTAAAAACCAGATCGCCCGCGCGCTGGTCCTCGCGGCCATCGCGAGTGGCGCGGGCTATGCACATGCACAAACGGCCGCGAGCGCGCCCGGCGAGGCGTCCGCTCAGGAAGGCGCGCCCGCACAATCGGCCAGATCGGACAGCGCGTTGGTGCGCGACGTCCGCCGGGCCTTCACGCGCACCACGGGACTGAATTTCGCCAGCATCCACGTGACGGCGCATAGCGGCGTCGTCTCCCTGACGGGGTCGGTACCGCACCAGTCGCAGATCGCGCGTGCCGGCGACGCGGCGGGCTCGGTGCGCGGCGTCACCTCGGTGGAGAACCACCTGACCGTGCGGACGGCCCGCGGCAGCGGACCTTGATTGACGGACGCACAAGCGTGCCCAGAGGCCGACACAAAGCCGGATTCGATCGGCCGCACAGCAGGATCGTCCTATTCCTCGCGCGCGCGCCCTGTCAAAGTGAGCCATCGAACTTCGATCAAGGAGCCCGCCGTGTCCGGCCAGCCTGCGTCCTCGAGCCTCGTCTGCGAGACTTTCACCGATTCCGACATCGAGGGCGCCCACGCGCTTTCCCTGCAATTCCGCTGGCCGCATCGTAGCGACGACTGGCGTTTCGCCGCCGCGGCCGGGCACGGCTTCGTGGTTCGCGAAGGCGAAACGGTGGTGGGCACGGCGCTGTGCTGGCCGTGGGGCGAGCATGGCGCGACGCTCGGGCTCGTGATCGTCTCGGCCGACCAGCAAGGCCGCGGCATCGGCCGGATGCTGATGGAGCGCCTGCTCGAAGCGCTGGGAACCCGCATGACCGTGCTGCACGCCACCGAGGCCGGCCAGCCGCTCTACGAAAAGCTCGGCTTCAGGAAGATCGGGCTGCTGCATCAGCACCAAAGCGACCGCTTTTCGGCGCCCATTGTCGAGCCGCCGCCGGGCGAGCGTTTGCGGCCGCTAGAACCGGGCGATACGCCGCGCCTCATCGAACTCGCATCGCGCGCGAGCGGGCTCGACCGCACTGCACTCCTGCCGCCGCTGCTCGATGTGTCCCGGGGCGTCGCGCTGGTGCGTGGCGACACGGTGCTCGGCTTCGCGCTGTTGCGCCCGTTCGGCCGCGGCCATGCGATCGGTCCGGTGGCCGTCGTCGCCGACGACGGATTGCACATGCAGCGCGCCAAAGCGCTGATCGCCAACCGCCTCGCCGCCAACACGGGGGCCTTCACGCGCCTCGACACACCCGACGAACACGGCCTCGGCCCCTGGCTCGAATCGATCGGCCTCGCGCATGTCGACACGGTCGTGAAGATGTCGCGCAATGGCGCGCCCGTGCCCGATCCGGGCGTGCTGCAATTCGCCATCGTCAATCAGGCGCTAGGCTGATTGCGGAAACCGGCCTCATGACGCTCCTCTACAAAGCCGACCCCGAGCGCGGCAGGCAATGGGCGCAGCTTTTCGCGCACAAGGCCCCCGAGATCCCGTTCCGCCTTTGGCCCGATATCGGCGACCCCGCCGCCGTGCGTTATCTCGCGGCGTGGCAACCGCCCGAGGACCCCGCGCGCACGCTGCCCAATCTCGAAGTGATCTTCTCCGTCGGCGCGGGCATCGACCAGTTCGATCTTTCCGGCGTACCGGAGCACGTTGCCGTGGTGCGCATGATCGAGCCGGGCATCGTCGAGGGGATGGTCGAGTACGTGACGCAGTCGGTCCTGACCATCCATCGCGATCTGTTCGACTATGCCTTGCAACAGCAGCAGCGCGTGTGGCGTGCTCTGCCCGTGCGCGCCGCCGCCTCGCGCAGCGTTGGCGTGCTGGGGCTCGGCATGCTGGGCAGTGCGGTGCTCGAACGCCTGCGCCTCTTCGGCTTTGCCTGTGCGGGCTGGAGCCGCTCGCCGCGCACCTTGCCGGGCGTGGAATGCTACGCGGGCGCAGAGGCGCTCGACGCCTTCCTCGCGCGCACCGATATCCTCATCTGCCTGCTGCCGCTCACCGAAGCGACACGCGGCCTGCTCGACGCCTCGCTCTTCGCGAAGCTGCCGCAGGGCGCGTCTTTCATCAACGTCGGGCGCGGGCCGCAACTGGACCAGCAAGCGCTGCTCGACGCGCTCGATCGCGGTCATCTGCGCAACGCGATTCTCGATGTCGCGGACCCCGAGCCGCTGCCACCGGAGCATCCGCTCTGGACGCATCCGCGTGTGCGCCTCACGCCGCACATTGCCAGCGCCACGCGGCCCGAAACCGCCGTCGATGTCGTGCTCGAGAACATCCGCCGCCACCGCGACGGCTTGCCGATGCTGGGCCTCATCGACCGCACGCGCGGCTATTGAGGCGCGTGAGCGCGCCGAGGGCGCAGCACAATATGCTGCGCCCCCCGATCAAAACGCCACAAACACGCTATTTCACGAATTATTTGGCGAAACGTGCACCGGTATCGGCCCGGTAGCATGGAACGGTGAATCAACGGCCAGCCAACGCCCAATCAACGGCCAGGCGGCGCACTCCTCTGACTTATCAGCCGGGAACCGAACCATGCCGAATCGCTCGCTCATTGAAGCCGACCGCAAACATCTGATCCATCCCGTCGTGAACTACCGCGCGCACGAAGCGCGCGGCGTGACCGTGCTCGAATCCGCCCAGGGCGTGTTCCTGCGCGACGCCGCCGGCAACGAACTGCTCGACGCGTTCTCCGGCCTCTGGTGCGTCAACACGGGCTACGGCCATCAGAGCATCGTCGAAGCCGCGGCGCGCCAGATGGCGCGCCTGCCCTACGCCACGGGTTATTTCCACTTCGGCTCGGAGCCCGCCATCGAACTGGCCGCGCTGCTCGTGGAGCGCGCGCCCGCTTCGCTGCAACACGTGTACTTCACGCTGGGCGGCTCGGATGCGGTGGATTCGGCGCTGCGCTTCATCACGCACTACTACAACGCCACTGGGCGCCCCGCGAAAAAGCACGTCATCGCGCAGGAGCGCGGCTATCACGGCTCGTCGGCAGTCGGCGCGGGGCTGACCGCGTTGCCCGCGTTCCATCGCAACTTCGACTTGCCGCTCGCCACGCAGCATCACATTCCCTCGCCCTATGCGTATCGCAGCGAGCATGCGGACGACACGGCGCTCATCGCCGCTTCGGTCGCCGCGCTCGAAGCGAAGGTCGCGGCGCTCGGCGCCGACAACGTCGCCGCGTTTTTCTGCGAGCCGATCCAGGGTTCGGGCGGCGTGATCGTGCCGCCCGTCGGCTGGCTGAAAGCCATGCGCGAAGCGTGCCGCAAGCTCGACATTCTGTTCGTCGCCGACGAGGTGATTACGGGCTTTGGCCGCACGGGTCCGCTGTTCGCGTGCCAGGCCGAAGACGTCGAGCCGGATCTGATGACGGTGGCCAAGGGCCTCACCGCAGGCTACGCGCCGATGGGCGCCGTGCTGATGTCGGATGCCGTTTATCAAGGCATTGCCGATGGCGACGCCGCCGCCGTGATCGGCCATGGCCACACCTATTCGGCGCACCCGGTGAGCGCGGCCATCGGCCTCGAAGTCATGCGCCTCTATCAAGAAGGCGGCCTGCTCGCGAACGGCGTCGCGCGCGCGCCGCGCTTCGCTCAGGGGCTCGACGCGCTGCTCGCGCATCCGCTCGTGGGCGACTCGCGTCACCGCGGTCTGCTCGGCGCGCTCGAACTCGTCGCCGACAAGGAGAGCAAACAGCGCTTCGACGCCTCGCTCGGCCTGCCCGATCGCATCGCCGCCGCCGCGTATGGCAACGGCCTCGTGTTCCGCGCGTTCGGCGACGGCATTCTCGGCTTCGCGCCCGCGCTTTCGTACACCGAAAGCGAGTTCGACCTGCTGTTCGAGCGCCTCGAAAAAACGCTCGACGACGTGCTCGCGCAGCCCGAAGTGCGCGCCGCATTGAAGGCAAAGAATGGGGTCAGCGCCCGTGTCGCCGCGTGATAACATCACTCGACACTTCGACATGCAGGGCCGCCCCCATCACGATGAGCAACGACTGCAAGCTGGACCGAATCGATCTGCGCATCCTCTCGCAGCTGCAGAAGCGGGGGCGCATCACGAATGTCGAACTGGCCGACGCAGTCGGGCTGTCGCCCAGCCCCTGCCTGATCCGCGTAAAACGTCTGGAGAAGGCGGGGTTCATCGTCGGCTACGGCGCGCAGATCCAGCTGGAAAAGCTGGGCGACGTGCAGATGGTGTTCACCGAGGTCACGCTCGCCGACCATCGCCGCGAGGACTTCATCAAGTTCGAGAAGGCGATTCGCGAGGTGGACGAGGTGGTCGAGTGCCATCTCGCGAGCGGCGGCTACGACTATCTGCTGAAGTTCGTCGCGCGCAGCGTGAGCCACTATCAGAGCATCGTCGAAGGGCTGCTGGAGCGCGATATCGGCATCGAGAAGTACTTCAGCTACGTGATCATCAAGACGGCGTTCGTCAAGACGCACTACCCGCTCGAAACGCTGTTCTCGCAGAACCTGCATTCCTGAGCATGGGCGACGCACGCGAGGCACGCGCCTCGCGCTCCTGCGTCCCGCCTCCATTTTCTCGCGCACGCTTCGCGCCGAAACCTCGCGGCTTCGGCGTGCCCGTCGTGCGCGCCCGCTTCCCGGCATCGATCCATCTTCTTTCGCACGTGCGGAAAGGACCCGGCATATGACTACGCGTTATCCCTTGAGCGCCCTGATTCGCAGCGACAACTTCATCGACGGGCAATGGGTGCCCTCCGCGTCCGGTACGCGCTTCGCCGTGACCGATCCCGCGACCGGCGAAACGATCGCCGAGGTCGCCGATAGCGATGCGAACGACGCACGCGCCGCCACCGACGCCGCGGCCCGCGCAATCCCCGCCTGGCGCGACACGCTCCCCGCCGAACGCGCCGCCGTGCTGCGCCGTTGGCATGCGCTGATCGTCGCGAACGCCGACGAACTCGGCCAATTGATCTCGCTCGAACAAGGCAAGCCCCTGCACGAGGGACGCGGCGAAGCAATGTATGGCGCGTCCTATGTCGCCTGGTTCGCCGACGAGGCCACGCGCATCTACGGCGATCTCATCCCGCTGCAGCAGCGCGGCAAACGCATGAGCGCCGTGAAGGAGCCCGTTGGCGTGGTCGCGGCGATCACGCCCTGGAACTTCCCGCTCGCGATGATCGCGCGCAAGATCGCCCCCGCTCTCGCCGCGGGCTGCACGGTGGTCGGCAAGCCCGCCGAGGACACGCCGCTCACCGCACTCGCACTCGTCATGCTCGCGCACGAGGCGGGTGTGCCGCCCGGCGTGCTGAACCTCATTTGCGCGTCGCGCGAGCGCGGCGTGAGCGCCGTCGCCGACTGGCTCGCGGACGCCCGCGTGCGCAAGATCACCTTCACCGGCTCGACGCCCGTGGGCAAGCATCTCGCGAGGGAATCGGCGGGCACGTTGAAAAAGCTCTCGCTCGAACTGGGCGGCAACGCGCCGTTCATCGTGTTCGACGACGCGGATCTCGACGCCGCCGTTGAAGGCCTCATGGCCGCGAAGTTCCGCAACGGCGGCCAGACCTGCGTGTGTCCCAATCGCGTGTACGTGCAAGCGGGCGTATTCGAGCGCTTCGCCGACAAGCTCGCCACGCGCGTGGCCGCGTTGAAGGTCGCGCCCGCGACCGACCCCGCTGCGCAGATCGGCCCGATGATCAACGCGCGCGCGGTCGAGAAGATCGCCCGCCACGTGGACGACGCCGTGAGTCGCGGTGCACGCGTGCTCACGGGCGGCAAGCGCCTCACCGAACTGGGTGCGAACTGGTACGCGCCGACCGTGCTCGCGGACGCCACGCCCGACATGCAGCTAAGCTGCGAAGAAACCTTCGGCCCCGTTGTACCGCTGTTCCGCTTCGACAACGAAGCCGAGGCGATCCGCGCCGCCAACGACACGCCGTATGGCCTCGCCGCCTACTTTTACAGCGAAGACGTGCGCCGCATCGATCGCGTCGCGCGGCTGCTCGAAGCGGGCATCGTCGGCATCAACGAAGGCGCGCTCGCGAGCGAAGCCGCGCCGTTCGGCGGCGTGAAAGAATCGGGCTATGGCCGGGAAGGCTCGAAGTACGGGCTCGACGACTACCTTTCCATCAAATACCTCTGCCAGGGAGGGCTTGCATGAGCACCTATCCGATCGAAGTCGCGTTCCCCGACATCGCCACGCACGAGCACAGCGAGACGGGCATCCCCTATGTGCATACGTTCGACTCGGGCATGCCCGGCCCGCATGTGATGATCAACGCGCTCACGCACGGCAACGAGGTATGTGGCGCGATCGTCGTCGACGCGCTGCTGCGCGCGCGGCTGCGGCCACGACGCGGCAAGCTCACGCTCGCGTTCGCCAACGTGGAGGCCTACCGCCGCTTCGACCCCGCGCACCCCGACGCCGCGCGTTTCGTCGATCAGGACTTCAACCGCGTGTGGACCGCGCAGGCGCTGGACGATCTCGCGCGCGAATCGAGCGAACTGCGCCGCGCCCGCGCGATGCGGCCCGTGATCGACGACGTCGATCTGCTGCTCGACCTCCATTCGATGCACGAGAAGTGCATGCCGCTCATCGTCGCCGGGCCGCTCGCCAAGGGCGTCGAACTTTCCGCGCGGCTTGGCGCGCCAGCCACCGTCATCTGCGACGAAGGCCACCCGGAAGGCCGCCGCATGCGCGATTACGAAGGCTTCGGCGACGCGGCCAGCGCGAAGAACGCACTCCTGATCGAGTGTGGCCAGCATTGGGAAGCGAGCGCCGTGACCGTGGCGCGCGATGTCACGGCGCGCTTCCTGCTTATCGCTGGCGTTGTGGACGAAGCGGATCTGCCAGCCGACTGGCTGCAACCGCTGCCGCCGGAAATGCGCGTGGTGCGTGTCACGGAGCCCGTGGTGGCGAAGAGCATGGACTTCCGTTTCGCGGGCGACTACAGGGGCCTCGAAGTGTTCCCGAAGGCCGGCGCCGTGATCGGCTGGTCCGACGGCGAGCCGGTCGTCACGCCCTACGACGACTGCATTCTCGTGATGCCTTCGCTGCGCCAGTTGCGCCCGGGCGTGACCGTGGTGCGGCTCGGCAAGATCGAGCAGCGCATCGTTCAGAAGCGCTGAAGCGCGCCTTCCCTTTATTCAGGTTAACGAACGAATGATGAAAGTTCAGCAGATCACGCAAAGCATCGACGTGCAGGCGCTCGAAGACTGGGGCACAGCGGGCGCACCCGGCTCGCAGGCGATCCGCGTTTCGGGCGTGCAGAAGATCATTCCAGGCACGGAGTCCATCGACACCGGGTTGTTCGAATGCACGAGCGGCACCTACCGGCGCTCGGTGAAAGAAGCCGAGGTCATGCACATTCTGAGCGGCAGCGGCCGCTTCACGCCCGACGGCGAGGCGACGGTGCATTTTCGCGGCGGCGATACGCTCTTCTTCGCGGCCAACACGCAAGGCACGTGGGAAGTCGACGAGACGATGCGCAAGGTCTACGTCATTCTGTGACGCGCGACGCGGGACAGAAGGCGCTCAAGCCGCTTCGAGCGCCCTCGCCTGCTGCAGGAAGGCGCTGGGCGTCACGCCGCAAAAGCGCTTGAAATGGCGCGCCAGATGGCTCTGGTCGAAGAAGCCGACCTGTGTCGCGACCACGGCGCCCGGCACGCCCGCCAGCAGCAATAGCTGCGCGCGGCGCACGCGCACCTCGCACAGGTACTTGTAGGGCGAGAGGCCGACCTGCTGACGAAACACGGTAGCGAAGCGCGAGACGCTGAGCGCCGATACCTCGGCCAGTTCGGCGAGACTCACGGACTTGTCGAAATTCGCGTCGATATAGGCCAGCGCGTCGCGCAGCGGCGTGACTGGCGCGGCAACGACTGCAATCGCGTCATGCATGATCAAGCCTCGCTGGCAGTCGATGCGTGCGCGCTTGCAGCGGGCGCCGCGCCACCGAAGCGCGCGATCGAAAACGGCTCGAGCGGTATGTCGGTCGCGCCGGCGTCGAGCAGTTCCGCGAGCGTTTCGCCCACGCCCGGGCCGATCTGGAAGCCCGAGCCGCTGAAGCCGAACGCATAGAAAAGGCCCTCCGTCGTCGAACTCGGGCCGATCACCGGCTCCGCATCCGGCAGGTAGCTTTCCACGCCGCTCCACACGCGGATCACATGCAGCGGCGCGAGCGCGGGAACCAGCCGGCGGAACTGTGCGATCTGCTGCACGGTGTTGCCGGGCAGCACGCCGGCGCGGCGCGTGCCGGCGTCGGCGGGCCCTGGGGCGCCGCCGCCCAGCACGAGGTTGCCGCGCGGAATCTGCCGGAAGTAGACGCTCTCCTCCTTGATCGACGTGTAGACGCCCATCGAATGCATGAAGCGGTACGGCACGGGCTCGGTCACGGCCATTTGCGGGCCGCGTGCCACGAGCGGCACCGGTTCGCCGAATTGCGCGGAGAGCGCTCCCGCCCATGCACCGGCGCAAATCAGCAGTTGCTCGGCGCGCCACACGGCGCCCGTCGCGCTCTCCACGCGAAAACCGCCCGCTTCCTTTTCCACGCGCACGATCTCGGTGTTCTCCACGAGATTCGCGCCGAGCCGCGCGGCGGCACGCCCGAACGCCGGTGCGGCCAGACGCGGATTGGCGTGGCCGTCGCGCGGCGAGATGGAGGCGGCCAGCACCTCGCGGCCCAGGAACGGAAAGCGCTTGACCATCGCGGCGCCTTCGAGCACTTCGAGATCGAGCCCGTAGGCGCGCGCCTGCGCGGCGTAGCGATGAAAGTATTCGGCGTCGTGTGCGTGGTAGCACACGCGCGTGTGGCCCGAAGGCAGAAACTCGACATCCTCGCCGAGCAGCGACTGCGCGCGATACCAGATATCGAGCGCGCGATTGGACATGGCAAGCTGCGAGAGCGCGCGCCCCTGGCGGCGCACGCCGCCGAAGTTCACACCGCTCGCCTGCTGACCCGTGAGCCCACGTTCGATCAGGATCACTGAGCGCTTGCGGCGGCTCAGGAAGAACGCCGTGGACGTCCCGATGATGCCGCCTCCAATCACGATCACATCGGCGCGATCCGTCATTCGCTGAACTCCTTTGTGCGGCATGCGCCGGGCTGCGTTTGCGCGACGGGCGCCGCGCCGCCCTGCGCTTCGTCGATGTCATTCCCCGCGGCGCTCAGCGTCATCGTCAGCGGCTTGACCGGCGCCTGCCCGCGCAGCCGTCCCACGGCTTCCAGCGGCACACGCGCCTCGGCTGCGATGACTTCGGCCCCGGCGTGCGCGCAGAAGCGGCCCTGGCAGCGCCCCATCCCTACGCGTGAAAACGCCTTCGCGCGATTCGCTTCCGTGGCGCCCGTCTCGCGCACCACGCGGCGCAATTCGCCTGCCGTGACGGCTTCGCAGCGGCACACGACGGTGTCGTCGGGCAGCGTCGCCGCGAAATGCGCGGGCCATGGAAATGCCTGGCGCAATCCTTGTGCGAAGCGCGTGAAGCGTGCCAGTTCGACGCGCAGTCTTGCCGCTTCGGCGAGCGCTCCGTTCGATGCGGCCGCGCCTGCATCCTGCAACGCCGCCAGCGCGGCGAGACGGCCCGCGCGCTCGGCCGCGTCGGCGCCGCGCACGCGGGCGCCGTCCCCGGCCAGATACACGCCTGCCACGCTGCTGCGGCCGTCCTGGTCGACTTCGGGCAGCCACTGCCGCGCGGCTTGATCGAAACGGAACGCGCAACCCGCGAGATCCGCGATTTGCGTTTCGGAGCGCAAGTGATAGCCCAGCGCGACGGCATCGCACGCCACGCGCGTTTCGCCGCCGTTCGCGAGTTTCACGCGCACCGCCGTGACGCCATGCTCTGGCGAGCCTTCGATCGCGAGCGGCGTCACGCCCCGATGCATCGGCACACCCGCGCGGCGCAGCGTGCGCAGGAGCGCCATGCCCTTGCGCAGCGTGGCCGGCACCTGCAGCAAATCGGGCAACGCGCGCACGCGCTGGCCGAGCGTGGACGTATCGAGCACCGCGCTCACCGTCGCGCCCGCTTTCACGTACTGCGCGGCGACGAGGTAAAGCAGCGGGCCGGTGCCCATCATGACGGTGCGCGCGCCGATGGCGCAGCCCTGCGACTTCAGCGCGACCTGCGCACCGCCCAGGCTATAGGCGCCCGCCAGATGCCAGCCCGGCACGGGCATGAGCCGGTCGGTCGCGCCGCTGCAGACGACCAGCGCGTCGAAGGCCAGCTCGTGGTAGCGCGCGCCGCTCGCGAGATGCACGGACTTCGGCCCGACGTTCCAGACGAGCGTGTCAGGCAAGTAATCGATCTGCGCGCGCAGCGCGTCGAAGTCGCGATGCAGCGACGCCGCGCGTTCGGCCTCGGTGCCATAGAGCGTTTCATAGCTGCGCTTGAAGCCTTCGGGCTGACGCCGATAAATCTGCCCGCCGTCGCGCCGCCCTTCATCCACGACGACGGGACGCAGGCCCGCCGCGACCAGCGTCTGCGCCGCGCGCACGCCCGCCGGTCCCGCGCCGATCACGACGACCTTCAGTTCTGCGCGCGCGGCCATACGCCCTCCCCGGCAAGTGCATTGCGCGTGACGATCGACATGCCCGGCGCCGCGGGCGTCGTGCAGGCGCGCAGCCGCTCGCCCTGCGCGGTCCACACCCAGCAGTCCTGGCATGCGCCCATCAGGCAGAAACCGGCGCGGCGCCCGTCGTCGAACTCGCAGTCGCGCAACGCGTCCTGCGTGGCGAGCAGCGCGACCATCAGCGTGTCGCCGTCGGCGGCCTGCGCCACACGGCCGTCGATCTCGATCTCGAAGGTCGGGCGGCCCGCTTCGGCCACTCTCACGAAGCGCGCGCTCATGCGGCCGCCCTCTTGTTGGATTGGTTGGATTGGGTTGCCTGCGCGACTTGCGCCGCCTGGGCGGTCTGCAGGCGCTCCAGTTCCGCCGTCGTGTGATGGCAAAGGATCTGCGCCCCGCTGGGCAAGCGCTTCATCACGGGCGCCGAGACATTGCACGCGCCATCGATACGCACCGGGCAGCGCGCCCGGAACGCACACAGTTCGCGCACCTCGGCCGACGCCCCGAGCGGCGGCAGTGCCGCGCCCGCCACGGCACGCCGTGCGTCGAGCCAGCCCGGCTGCAGGGCCGGCACCGAATCGACGAGCAAACCCGTGTATGGGTGATAAGGCGGCGCCTCCAGCACGTCGCGCTGGCCCGCCTCGACGCACTGGCCGCCGTACAGCACGACGACGTCGTCGCAAATCGCACGCACCGTCGAAATATCGTGGCTGATGAACATGTACGAGACGCCCAGTTCGCGCCGCAGTTCGGCGAGCAGGTCGAGAATCGCCGCGCCAACGACGGTATCGAGCGCGGACGTCACCTCGTCGCACAGAATGAGCGCAGGCTCGGCCGCCAGGGCGCGGGCCAGGTTCACGCGCTGCTTCTGGCCGCCCGAGAGGCCGCCCGGCTGACGCTTCGCAATCGAGGCGGGCAGTTTCACGAGATCCAGCAGTTCGAGCATGCGCTTTTGCGCCCGCGCGCCGCGCAGGCCGTGATAGAAGCACATGGGCCGCGCGAGGATGTCGGCAATCGTGCGGCTCGGATTGAGCGCCGTATCGGCGTTCTGGAACACGATCTGGATGCGACGGTACTGATCGGGCGTGCGCGCCGAAAGCGTCGCGGGCAGCGGCACGCCGTCGAGCAGCACCTCGCCGCGCGCACGCTCGACCAAGCCCGCCACCACGCGCGCGAGCGTCGTCTTGCCCGAGCCCGATTCGCCTATCACGCCCAGCGCACTGCCGCGCGGGATGCGCAGGCTCACGTCCTCGAGCACGCGCACGGCGGGCACACCGTTCGCATCGACCCGGCCATAGCCCGCGGTCAGGCCGCGCACTTCGAGCAGCGGCACTTCGGCGGCAGGCGGCACGGCCGGGGGGCCGGGGTTCGGGTGGCGGCGCGCGGCCAGCAGCGCGCGCGTGTAGTCGTCGGCGGGGGCGTCGAGCACCTGCAGCGTCGTGCCGTTCTCGCGCACCGCGCCATTGTTCAGGACGACGATACGATCGGCCATCTGCGCTACGACCGCGAGATCGTGCGACACATACACGGCCGTCGTGCCCAGCTCCTTCACGACCTTGCGGAAGGCTGCGAGCACTTCGATCTGCGTGGTCACGTCGAGCGCCGTGGTGGGCTCGTCGAACACGACCACGGCGGGGTCGGTGATGAGCGCCATCGCCGCCATCAGCCGCTGCAGCTGGCCGCCGGACACCTGGTGCGGATAGCGCGTGCCGATCGTCTCCGGCGCAGGCAGCGCGAGCGCGCGGAACAGGCTCACCGCCTTCTCGCGCGCCGCCGCGGGCGACATCAGCTTGTGCAGCAGCGCAGGCTCGGTCACCTGATCCATGATCGTGCGCGCCGGGTTGAAGCCCGCCGAGGCGCTCTGCGCGACATAAGCCACGGTGCGCGCGCGCAGCGCTCGACGGCCGCGTTCGTCGAGCGCGAGCACGTCGGTGCCGCCGATCTTCACGCTGCCGCCCGCAATGGCGCAGCCGTCGCGCGCATGGCCGAGCAGCGAGAGCGCGATGGTGGTCTTGCCCGAGCCGGACTCGCCGATCAGCGCGAGCACTTCGCCCTTCTTCACCGTGAAGTCGACGCCCTTGACGATCTCGACGACCGGATCGGGCGCCGCGCCTGCGACGACGCGCAGGCCCGTCACTTCGATCATGTTCATTTTCCGCCTCCATTCGCGCGGCCGCCGTGACGGCGCAGGCTGTCGATCAGCAGGTTCACGCCCACGGTCAGCGTCGCGATGGCGACGGCCGGCATCAGCACGGCGGGCGCGCCTTCCGAGAGGCCGCCGATGTTCTCGCGCACGAGCGAGCCCCAGTCCGCGTCCGGCGGCTGGACGCCGAGGCCGAGGAACGAGAGGCCGCTCAGCAGCAGCACGATGAACACGAAGCGCAGGCCGAAGTCGGCGAGCATGGGGTGGATCATGTTCGGCAGCACTTCCACGCGGGCGATATAGAACAGCCCTTCGCCGCGCGCTCTGGCGACCTGCACGTATTCGAGCGTCATCAGGTTCACGGCCAGCGAGCGCGAGATACGGAACGCGCCCGGAATATAGGCGAGCGCCGCGACGGTGATGAGCATCGGCACCGACGAGCCGAACGCCGCGATCACGACGAGCGCGAGCACCTTGCTCGGAATGGAGATCAGCGCGTCGAACACGCGGCTCAGCACCTCGTCGATCCAGCGCGGCGCGACGGCAGCCAGCAGTCCGAAGAATGTGCCGATACCGCTGGCGAGCAGCGTGGCGGCGAGCGCGAGGCCCACGGTGTACTGCGTGCCGTAGAGCACGCGGCTCAGCATGTCGCGGCCGAGGAAGTCGGTGCCGAGCAGATGCGCCGCGCTATACGAGCCGAAGATCTCCGTGGAGGTGATCGCGCCGCCCTTGTACGGCGCGACGAGCGGCCCGATGAAGGCCACGCCGAGCCAGAACACGACGATCGCAAGGCCGATCAGGCCGAGCACCGAGAGGCGCCCGACGAGGCGGCGCAGCGGCGAGCGCGGCGGCGTGGGCACGTCGCCCGGTACGTCCTTGACGACGTCGGCGGCGGGCCGCTCCTCGCTCTCGCTCGTCGCGTAGAGCACGGTCGCGGCATGGGATGTGGCGGGTCGGTTCATCGTTGACGCAGCCTCGGGTTGGATACGATTTGACACAGGTCCGCGATCAGCACGAGCACCAGATACGCGGCGCAGAACACCATCACGCAGCCCTGCACGAGCGGGAGATCGCGGTTCGTCACGGCGTCGACCATCAGGCTCGCGAGGCCCGGATAGTTGAAGATCGACTCCACGATCACCACGCCGCCGAAGAGATACGAGAGGCTCAGCGCGACGGCATTGGCGATCGGGCCGATCGTGTTCGGCAGCACGTGGCGCAACACGATGCGAGCAGGCGACGCTCCTTTCAGGCGCGCCATTTCCACATAGGGCGCGCTCAGCTGGTCGAGCACGGCGGCGCGCGTCATGCGCGCCATCTGCGCGACAATCACGCAGCACAGCGTCATGACCGGCATCGCGTAGATGCGCAGCAGCGTGCCGAACGAGTCCACCTCCGAGAGGTACGAGAGCGCGGGCAGCCAGCGCAGCTTCACCGCGAAAATCAGCACGGCGATGGTGGCGACCAGAAATTCGGGCACGGCCACGGCGGAGAGCGTGAGCACGTTGAGCACGCGGTCGAGCAGCGAGCCGCGGAACACGGCGGAAAAGATGCCGATGGCCAGCGCCAGTGGTACCGAAACGAGCGTGGTGAGGCCGGCAAGCACGAGCGAATTCGGCAGACGCGTGGCGATCAACTCGCTGACCGGCTGGTTGTTCGACACCGAAGTACCGAAGTTGCCGGTCACGGCCTGCAGGAGCCAGTGAACATAGCGCGTGAGCGCGGGCTGGTCGAGGCCGAACTGGTGCCGCAGCGCGGCCACCTGCTCAGGCGTGGCCGCCTGGCCGAGGGCCTGCTGCGCGGCGTCGCCGGGCAACAGGCCCGTGAGACCGAACACGATTGCCGAGACGATCAGCAACGTGAGCAGCGCGAGACCGAGACGCGCGGCAATGAGACGTTGCGCGTGAGCTTTCATCGGATGTCGCCTCCCTGAGCATCATGAAGCGGGGAATCGGTGGCCGGGCGCACCTCCAGGCGCACACCGGCCGCACACATCACACCTCGAACTACGCCTCGAGCCAGACGTTCTCGGCGAACTTGAAACCCATGAGCCCCGCAATCGGAATCGAACCGAGGCCCTTGAGCTTCGTCGTGTGCGCGTCGAGCGAACTGAGGAACAGCGGAATGCCGATGCCGCCGTCGCTGTGCACGAGCACCTGCATGTCGCCGTAGATCTTCTTGCGTTTCTCCTCGTCCGGCTCGCCGCGCGCGGCCAGCAGCATCTGGTCGAACTTCGGGTCCTTCCAGTTCGCTTCGTTCCACGGCGCATCCGACTTGAAGAACTGCGTGAAGATCACATCGGCGCTCGGGCGCGCGTTGATGTTGCCGAAGGTCAGTGGGTGCTTCATCCAGTGGTTCGACCAGTAGCCGTCGCCGGGCGTGCGCACCACCTGAAGGTTCAGGCCCGCCTGCGGCGCGACCTGCTGCAGCAGCATCGCCATTTCGACCGAGCCGTCCGCCGCCGGAGAGGCGTAGATCTGCAGCGGCGTGCTGCCGAGCTTTGCCTTCTGGAAGTAGAACTTCGCCTTCTGCGGATCGAACGCGCGCTCCGGCAGGCCGGCAAAGTAGTACTTGTTGGTCGGATCGATCGGCTGGTCGTTGCCGATCGCGCCATAGCCGAGGAACACGGCGTTGCGGATCTGCTCACGGTCGAACAGATGCATCATGCCGCGGCGGAAGTCGGCGTTGCCCGTGACACCGCCTTCGTCGCGCATGATGAGGTCGGTGTACTGGCCCGTCTTCGTCTCCTTCACTGCGAAGCCCGCCGTGCCCTTGATGCGCGAGGTCGAGCGCGGGCTCACCTGGTTGATGAGCTGCACGTCGCCCGAGAGCAGCGCGTTCACGCGCGCCGACTCGTCGCCGATGCCGACCAGTTCGATCTCGTCCAGATGCGGCAGGCCCGGCTTCCAGTAGCGCTCGTTGCGCACGACCACCGTGCGCACGCCCGGCGAGAACTCCTTGAGCTTGAACGGGCCGGTGCCCACGGCCGTCTTGAAGTCGTTCGTGCCGTCCTTGAGGATCATGAAGTGCGAGTCGGCGAGGATCACGGGCAGGTCGGCGTTCGCCCCCGAGAGCGTGATCGTCACTTCGTTCGGGCCCGTGGCCTTCACGTCCTGGAACTGGTCGGCGAGCGTCTTGACCTTCGAGCCCACCGCGGCGTCCTTGTGGCGCATGAGCGAGTACACCACGTCGGCGGGCGCGAGCGTCTTGCCGTCGTGGAACTGCACGCCGCTGCGCAACTTCACGACCCACACCGTCGCGTCCTTCGTTTCGAGCGACTGCGCGAGCGCCATTTGCGCGCCGAGGTGCGAGTCGTACTCGGTCAGGCCGTTGTACAGCATGTTCGCGCGCACATAGTCGGTGGACACCGACTCCTTCGCGGGATCGAGCGTGTCGGACGCGGACGCCGACTGCGTCGCCACACGGATCTTGCCGCCCTGCTTCGGCTTTTCCTGCGCGAAGGCGGCGCCGCTCGCGGCGAGCAGGCCCGCGCCCGTCATCGACATCATGCCCCCCGCGACCATCGCGCGAAGGAGGTCGCGGCGCGAGGCGCCGCGCTTCGTCAATTCATCGAGCCGCACGCCCAGGTGAGCGATGTCTGCAAGCGATTTGTCGGTGCTCATGAAACTTCTCCGCGTCTGATGTGGGGGGCCGCAGCTCGACGTATCGAGGCTGTGTGTTGTGGAAAAGCAGGGTCAGTAAAAAACGTCTTTGATCTGGTAGTACGCGCCGACCAGCAGCAAAAACCACGGCTTGCCCGTGTGGCCCGGAATGGCGGGCCATGCGAAATCGCGCCACGGGTTCGCGGACGGGTTGCCGCTCATCACCTCGGCCATCACCTGGCCCATGTGCGTCGACATCTGCGTGCCGTGACCGCTGTAGCCCATCGAGAACCACACGCCTTCGTGCTGGCCCGCGCGCGGCAGGCGGTCCGCGGTGATATCGACGAGCCCGCCCCAGCAGTAATCGATGCCCACGCTCGCGAGCGCCGGAAAGAGCTGCGCGAGAGTGCGCTGCAGGATGCGCCCGCTCCTGGCATCGGACGGCTGCTCCGACGCCGTGAAGCGCGCCCGGCCGCCGAACAGCAGACGCGAATCCGGCGTCACGCGGAAATAGTTGTGCATGAGGCGGCTCGTCGTGTACGAGCGACGGTTGGGCAGGAGCCGCATGAGCTGCGCGGGCGGCAGCGGTTCCGTCACGACGATGAACGAGCCGACCGGCGCAAGACGGCGCCGATACCACGCAAACGGCCCATGCCGCGAAGGGCCCGTCGCGATCAATACCTGTTGCGCGCGCAACGTTCCGCGCGCCGACTCCACGCGATAGCTGCCGCTCTCTTTCGCGATGGACGTCACGGCGGCGTGCTCGTAGAGCCGTGCGCCGCGCCGTACCGCGGCGTTCGCGAGCCCGACCGCGAAGCGGCCCATGTGCATCTGGCCGCCGTGCTTCTGGAGCAGTCCGCCATGAAAGCTGTCCGATTCCACCTCGCTGCGAATCTGTTCGCGGCCGATGATCTCGACGTCCGGATCGACCTCGCGACGAATCAGCTCGGCCGTGCGTTCGAGGTGTTCGAGGTGATGCGGCTTCGCCGCGAGCTTGAGCTTGCCCGAGGCGAGGTAGTCGCAGTCGATGCCCTCTTCGCGAATCAGCCGCTCGACCGTATCGACGGCCGCCGCGTAAGCGCGGTAGCAAGCCTGCGCGCGCTCGACGCCCAGTTGGCCGCGCAGCGCCGCATAGTCCTGCGCCACGCCGGTATTGCACTGGCCGCCGTTGCGCCCCGATGCGCCGCCGCCCATGCGGCCCGCGTCCAGCACCGCGACGCTCGCGCCGCGGCGGCCGAACGCGAGCGCCGCGGAAAGCCCCGTGAAGCCGCCGCCAACCACGGCGACGTCCGCGCGGCCCTCCACCGGTCCCTCGCTTGCGGGCAGACCGCCAGGGGCGGTATCGAGCCAGTAGGAGTCGAGCTTCATCGGGCGGCCTCGGTTATCGCTCTTCTCACAGACCCAGTTGCGAAGCGAGTTCGCCGATCGTCTCGACTTCGTAGTACTCGTAGTACGGCGTGCCCGGCTCGTGGCCGCGCTTGACGAAGGCCTTGTGCTTGATGCCCATGTCGTGCGCCGTCATGAGGTCGTAGCGCAGGCTCGACGAAACGTGCAGCACATCGCCGGGGTTGCAGTTCAGCTGGTCGAACATGTACTCGAAGCCCTGCATGCGCGGCTTGTACGACTGCGCCTGCTGCGCCGTGAACACGCGATGGAACGGCGCGCCGAGTTTGTCGACGTTGCTCTGGATCTGGTCGTCCGACGCGTTCGAGAGGATCACGAGCTTGTACTTCTTCGCGAGGCGCGAGAGGCCTTCGGGCACGTCCGGGTGCGGCCCCCAGGTCGGCACGGCGGTATAGAACTTTTCGGCTTCGGCCTCGATGAACTCGACGTTCATGCGCTTGCAGGTGCGGCGCACCGAATTGACGACCACGTCGCGGTACGGCTTCCATGCGCCGAGCACCTCGTCGCGGCGATAGCCCGCGAAGAACGCGACGAACTTCTCGAGGTCCGCACCCTGGAGGCGGTCGCCATACAGCTCGCGCGCCATGTCGGCCATGCGGAACTTCGTCAGCGTGCCGTAGCAGTCGAACGTGATGTACTTCGGCTCGAAATCGATCATGATGGCAATCCTTTCGTGTGATGAACCCGCTCCGGGTTCAGTGGCGAAAACAAGTGGAAGTGCGTCCCTGTGGAAAATTTAAGCAGCACAAAATTTGGGGTTGGCGTCGAATCGTGGGGCCTGCACGGTATAAACCACGCGTTTGCGGGGGCTGCCGCAGCAGATTCTGCGGTGGCGCCGTCGCGCGGGTGATAGCCGCATGACCGTGCGTTTTCCTGCGTGATTCGTCAGCGTTGCAGTCGGCATGTCGTCAGGTTCCCGTATCGATCAGCACGCTCTTGAAACGCAGATGCGCTTCGTAACCCTGGCGCCCGAGATCCTTGCCCATGCCCGAACGTTTGTAGCCGCCCGTCGGGATCATGAAGTCGTTGCTGCGGCCGTAGCGGTTGACCCACACGGTGCCCGCCTCCAGCGCGCGCACGAGTCGCAGCGCGCGGCCGATGTCCGCGGTGTGCACGCCGGCGGCAAGGCCGTATTCGGGATGCGAGGCGAGCGCGAGCGCTTCTTCCTCGGTGTCGAAGGTCTGCACCGTGAGCACCGGGCCGAAGATCTCGGCGCGCACCGCCTCGGTTTGCGCCGTCACGCCGGTGAGGATGGTGGGCAGGTAGAACGCGCCGGGCACGGGCGCATCGGCGCGGCGGCCGCCGCAGTAGAGCGTGGCGCCTTCGGCCACGCTGCGCTCGACGATGGCTTCGATGCGCGCGGCCTGGGTTTGCGAAATGATGGGCGGCAGCGTCGTGCCCGAAGCCCACGTCGCGCCGGCGCGCAGCGCGGCGAACGCCTGCTCGATGCGCGCAACGAGTTCGTCCGCAACCGCGCGCTCGACCAGCAAGCGCGAACCGGCCACGCACACCTGCCCCGCGTTGCCCGCAATCGCGCCGGCGATGCGGCGCGCGACCTCGTCGAGCTTCGGCGCGTCCGCGAACACGATTTGCGGGCTCTTGCCGCCCAGTTCCAGCGTGACCGGCTTGGTGCCGCTTTGCGCGCACGCCGCCATGATTGCCGAGCCCGCGCGCGTCGATCCCGTGAACGTGACTTTCGCGATGTCCGGGTGGCGCACGAGTGCGTCGCCGGTCGTCGCGCCGTCGCCTTGCACCACGTTGAAGATGCCCGGCGGAATGCCCGCTTCGAGCGCGAGTTCGGCCAGACGCAATACGGAGAACGGCGTCATCTCCGAAGGCTTGAGCACCACGGCATTACCCGCCGCGAGCGCAGGAGCGATCTTCCACGACGCCATTACGAGCGGAAAATTCCACGGCGCGATCGCGCCGACCACGCCATAAGGCTCGGCGATCGTCATGCCCAGATGGCCGTGATCGGTGGCCACGACCTCGCCGCCGATCTTGTCGGCGAACTCGGCATAGAAGCGGATGCCTTCCGCCGTGAACGGCACGTCCCACGCGCACACGTCGCGCACGGGGCGCGTCGAGCCGAGTGCTTCGAGCGGCGCGAGCGTGGCGGTGTCGGCGGCGATCAGGTCGGCGAAGCGGCGCAGGATGCGGGCGCGCTCGCGCGGCGCCATGCGTGGCCAGCCGCTCGCGCGGAACGCACGCTTCGCGTTGTCCACGGCGCGGTCCACCAGTTGCGCATCGCCAAGCGGCGCCGAAGCATAGACGACGCCGTCCGATGGCCGCGCGACCCCGATGCGCGCCGCGCCCTCGGCGACCCACTCGCCGCCGATGAAATGGCCGGCTTTTTCAGCCGCTGAGGCAGCCACTGCGGCGGGATCGAACTGGTCCATGACTGGGTTCCCTCGACTTGGTCTCGATGGGAAATATCGTAGGTCCACTGCCACCGCATATTTCGCCGACAAAAAAGCGCAATCAGCAGAATCGACGCGTTATTGACCGTCCAACTCCGCGTTTTGCATTGCATCACGGGCGCCGGCCGAGCGCGCGCCCAAACAGGAAGATCGTCCTAGTCAGCCGCGGCGGGCAATGCGATAGTCACGGGACGCGTATACAGAATCTGGAGGCCGGCGTGTCCGACCCAAACCTGAACGGCGTCATTACCTACCGCGCATTTACTGCCGACGATCTGCCCGCCGCGCATGCGTTGTCGACGGCGGTGCGCTGGCGGCACCGTCCCGAAGACTGGCGTTTCGCCGCCCGCATCGGCGAAGGCATCGTGGCCGTGGACGAAAGCGGCTCGCTCGTCGGCACGGCGTTCTCCTGGTTGTTCGGTCCCAACGCGGCGACGCTCGGCATGCTGATCGTCAAGCCCAGTCATCAGCGCCGCGGCATTGGCCGGGCCATGATCGAGCACTGGATGCAGGCGCTCGCCTCGCGCACGCTGCTGCTCCACGCGAGCGACACGGGCTGGCCGCTCGTCGAGCGGCTCGGCTTTACGCGCATCGGCCGCATTCACCAGCACCAGGGCGCGGCGTTTCAGCCGCCGCTCGTCTCGCTGCCCGCGGGCGAGCGGCTGCGCCCGATCGGCGCGAGCGACCGGCCCCGCCTCATCGAGCTGGCGACGCGCGCAAGCGGCCTCGACCGCTCGGACATGCTGCCGAAACTGCTCGATCAGGCGAGCGGCATCGCGCTCGACCGCGACGGCGACCTGATCGGCTTCGCCCTCTTCCGCCGCTTTGGCGACGGGCACGTGATCGGCCCGGTGATCGCCCCCGATTCGCCGGACGCCTGCCGCGCCAAGGCGCTGATCAGCCATTGGCTCGCCTCCAACGCGGGCATGTTCGTGCGCATCGATACCCCCGTCGACCTGGGCCTCTCCGACTGGCTCGAAGGCGTGGGGCTGCCGCTCGTCGACCACATCGAGAAGACGGAGCACGGCGCGCCGTTGCACGTCGATACCCAGTTCAGGCAGTTTGCAATCACGAGCCAGGCAGTGTGGTGAGCGCGGCCGCGTGGACAGGATCCGGCGTGCTACCACCCGGGCAGCGAACGGATTACCATTAGGATTCTCGTCTCGAGGGTGACGGTTATGGCTACCTATGGTATCGACGGTGTCCGCATCAGTTCCTCAACGGACCGCGTAACGCACGTGCGCTGGGCGCTGATCGACCCCCAGACGCACGACTGGCTCTCGACACCCACCATCTCCGAGGTGGCGGCCGTTACCAGCGACATCCGCTCGGGCGCCGTGGTTTATTCGGTGTTTACGCTGGGCGGCATGCGATTTCTTGGCCCGAAGATCAAGCCGGTGCCGCATCCCAACGGAATCGATGGAATCGATCTGGAAGTGCCGGACGGTAACGTCGAAAAATCCATCGACGATCTACCGCGTGTCTAGCGGTGCGTCGATCGTTCTGCCGGCTACCGGATAGAAGAGCGCGATGCGCCCGGTTGGGCGCACATCGGCCGCTTGTCGCCAACGTCGAACCGTTGAATCGCCGAATCAGATAATTCGGAATACCGAGTATTTGACCCGGCAATCAACTAGCGAACGTTGCTTGTCAGTTGTAGCCCAGTATCGCCGACGTAGCGACGTCTGCGCGGTCGCTTGGGTTGCCAACCAGTACGACGGTGGGTTCGTGCAATAACGCACGATACGGATGCAGAAACGGTTCGTTTTCCGGATCAACGTCGTCCTGTTCGATCTCCTGGGAGTGGCTGTACTCACGTTTATCCATGATCGTCTCCTGATGTAGGGTCTAGTTGTTCGACCAGTAGGGTTCCCTACACACCGACTCAGCAAGTTTGGTGCCGTAGCCGCAACTGCGGCGGCCCATGCCGGGCCATCGCACGGATCCGCGCGGCCGCACGCCTTGTCCCCAAATCGCCGCACGGATTCGGCCTTGCATCGACTGGCGAACTCCCTGGATAGATATTACATCACATTGTGATGCTTTTACTTTCTATCCCTGCCGAGGAGTTTCTTCTGCCGCGCCCGACTATTGCGAAGTCGTGAGCTTCAGGTTCGGACGCAAGTCGTGCGTAACCGCTTCGCGTTGCCCTTTGCGCAGGTCCGACACCTGTTCGATGCCGGCCTTCAGCACCTCCTCGCAAAACGCAATTCGCGTGCGGTAATACTCGGCCTGCAGTTGCGCATCCAGAACCCGCTGTTCGGCCTGGAACAGTGCCATGCGCAACTCACTCATCGCGCGTTGAGCCTGCTTCTCCGGCGTTGCGGCATTGTGGGCAATCAAGTTTGAAAGCCAATGCAACATGGATAAGCCCCCCTGTCTTCGATTTCACGATCGCACGCGTCAAGTTTGATAACCGCCCGAACTGTCGCTGGGAAAAGACTATCAGAGGCGAAGAAAACCAGTGTGTGCACAAACGAACGTGTTGTATAAACGATGCAAAAGGTCGTATCCACGACGCGCTTTCATAGCGCGTTTTCATCGCGCGCTTTCGTTGCACGCTTTGCTCGCAAATGGGGAGCGATACATGTCCGTGGTGCCGGATCAGCCGATCGAGATGGGGCGCAACCGTGACTATCCACAAGCTAAGTGTTCGCACACTCGCGCTCTGCATCGCGTTCGCATTACTGGGCCCCGGCGTGTGTCTGGCTGACCAGGTGAAAGTCATGATGTCGGGCTGGTTTGCGCCAGCGTATCGTGATCTGGGCCCGCAATTCGAGGACGAGAGCGGCTATACGCTGGCCACCGTCTGGGGGGCGGCAACGGGCAATGCCCTGAATGCGATTCCCGTGCGGTTTGCGCGCGGCGAGTGGGCCGACGTGCTGATCGTGGTCAGCAACGCGCTCGACGACCAGGTTCGCGCCGGCAACGTGGTGCCTGGCAGCAAGGTGGACTTCGCACGCTCGCCAATCGGCCTCGTGGTGCGCGACGGCGCGCCGAAACCGGACATCAGCTCGGTCGACGCCTTGCGCCGCACGCTGCTTGCAGCGAAGTCGATTGTCTATCCGGATAGTGCCAGTGGCGCCTATATCGCCAACGAACTGTTTTCGCGCCTGGGCCTTGACGGGCGCGTGAAAAGCAGGAGCCGCATGGTTTCCGCCGAACGGGTCGCCACTGTCGTCGCGAACGGCGACGCGGAGATCGGCTTGCAACAGGTCGTGGAACTGTTGCCGGTGAAGGGGATAACGGTGGTCGGCAGCCTGCCCGCGGAAGTGCAACGTTACACGGTGTACTCCGGCGGTATTGCGACCACAGCGAGAAACCCGCTCGGCGCAGCAGCGCTGATCCGCTTTCTGTCCTCGCCCGAGGCGGCGGCCGCGATTACGCACAGCGGGCTCGAACCGATCACGGCGCCGCAACCTCCTCCGCTGCCGCTGCTGCAGCCACAGCCGCAACTGGCACCGCAAGCACCGCTGCAACCGGTACCGCAACCGCTGCCGCAACCACAACTGGCGCCACAAGAGCAGCAAGCGCAACCTCAACCGAATTGAGCGAAGCAGCCGTCCCGCCGATCAGCCATCACCGAAAGCTGGACTTCAACTCGCCGCCATCCCTTTTTCGGCCAGTTCTTTCTTCGCGCTTTCGTTCTTGGTCAGGTGCGTCAGGCCCATGCCGCGCAGGACGTTCGGCGCCTTCGTGAACTGGATGTTGTCGTAGCCCACGATCTCGATGCGATTGCCCCAGGGATCGCGAAAGTCCAGAAACGGACCGTCGAGCGGTTTCACGCCCGCCGCCGCGAGCGCGGCGCGCGCCGCCTCCTTGTCGTCGACAACGAGGCCGACATGCCGGCCGTCGTCGGCGGGCTGTTTGCGTCCCGCCTGCAACGCAATGAACTGATCGCCAAGATCGATGAACGCCATCGTCCTGCTCTTGCCGCGTAACTGAAAGTCGAAGATGCGGCCATAGAATGCCAGCGCTTCCTCGATGTCGCCGACTTCCAGCGCGACGTGATTGAAGCCGATGACGCGCGGCCTGGTGGTTGTGGTGTCAACCATTTCCCTCTCCTTCTGCAGCCAGTGCATAGCGTTCGCAAACTCGCCCGGAACCGAAATTCCGGCGAGACACCTCAAGTATGGGGATTGAAGTCGACTCTCACTAGCGAGTCAAACAAGATTTGTTTGAGTTATTTTTGAATAAGAATCGTACCCGATGCGGCGCGCGTGCGCGGCGTAACCTATGATGGTTCGAGCGCAATGAGCCGGCAAACCGTGAGGGCATCAGCACCATGGACAGGACAGAGCAGACGATCAAGTGGCGCAGTCGGCCGAATGTAAGCAATGTCGCGATCGACCCGCCCAATCCACTGCCTGCAGTCTGTGACGTATCGGTTACTAATGTTTGCAACGCTGCATGCGACTTCTGCGGCTTTTCCCGCGAGAAGAAAATGGCAGGCCCGCGCCGCTATCTCGATCCCGATGCGTTCGCGCGTGCCATGCCGATGCTGCGCAGACGCAAGATCCGCTACATGACGCTCCAGGGCGGCGAGCCGCTGGTGCACCCGCAAATCGAATCGCTCGTAGGCTCGGCCACGCAAGCCGGCATCCAGTGCGGCGTGATCACGAACGGCTGGTTCCTCCCCCGCCACATCAAGCAGCTCGCTGAAGCCGGCCTCAAGCGTCTCCTGATCTCGATCGATAGCGCGGACATGAGCGAGCACGAGCGCAATCGCGGCCTGCCCGGCCTTGCGGGGCGTATCCGCGAGGGCATTGCCCAGGCGCACGCCTTCGGCATCCCGGTCTGCGCAACGGTGACAGTGAGCCATCTGGTCCGCTACGCAGCGCTTCCCGAAACGCTCAGCCAGCTTGGCTTCGATTCCGTGGTGTTTTCCTACCCAAGGCGCGACGCATTCGGTTCCACATCGCTGGTTTACGACGAAAATTCGAAGCTCGTCGACCTCAGCCGTGACGAACTACTCGAAGCATTGAGCGAAATCGAGCGCCTCAAAAAGAGCTTTCGTGTGATGGACCCGCGCGCTGCACTCGACGAGGTCGCGCGGTTCGTGCGCGGCGAACAGCAACTCATTCCGTGTATCGCTGGCAGCAAGTATTTCTATATCGACTGGAACCTCGATGTCTGGCGTTGTGAACCGTGGCATGAGCCCATGGGCTCCGTGTTCGACCTCGACCACCTGCCCGATCAGAGCGAACCGTGCAACGCCTGCATGATGGGATGCTACCGGCATGCCAGTGTCATGATGCACGGCGCCAAGGCCGTCACTGACTCGGTCTATGCGCTGGGCAGAGGCGAGCTTCGTAGTGCGGTGAGCTTGTTGTTCCAGCGCGGCGTTGCGTATTCGCTGTGGGCGCTTGCTGCTGAAGACTTGCCTCGCACGGCGTTTGCCTCGTTGGCACGACGGACCGGCTCACGCCGGTCGTCGCCGCAGAGCGCATAAATCGAAGCTACGGGCAGATCACCGTCATGCTGAACGGGCCGCCGTTCGCCGCCGCATGCGCGACGGCCTCGTTCGCATCGTCGAGCGCGAAGGTCACCACATCGAAATGGCCCAGATCGAGCAGTGCGCCGCGAATCAAGCCTGACATGAGCGTCACGGCGTGCGTGGGGTACATCCACTTGCCCCGCACCGTGATGTCATTGCGCATGAGCCACGGATAAGGCAGTTCGAGCCCGGCTCCGCCGAGCATGCCGACACCGCCCATCAGGACCACGCGCCCGTATGGGCGGACCGCCATCACCGCGGCACGCACCGTCGTCGCCGGAACCGAGGGCGGCATCAGGTCCATCACGCAGTCGATCGGCCCAGGCGCCGCTCGTTGCATGCGTTTGCGGTCCGTTGCTTCGTCGCCCGAAAGCGCCACGGTTCGCACGCGCTCGCCGAATTTGCGCGCGAGCTTCTCGAGCGCCTGCACGTTGCGTCCGGGTGCAACGACGCAGCGCGCGCCCATGGCGAGCGCGACCGCGACGCACGCGCTGCCGAAGTTGCCGGTCGCGCCGCTCACGAGCAGGATTTCGCCGGCCCGCAGATCGGACGCGAGCAGTCCGCCATAAGGCACGAGCAGCGTATTGAGCGCGCACCAGCGCGCGGCTTCGGCCGGATCGATGTCGCCGATACGCACCGCGTTCTCGGTCGGCACCCTTACCCGTTCCGCAAACGGGCCGTCATGAAAATAGCCCTGCAATTTCTGGCCGCCCTCGCCCCGCGCGCTCCAGCCCTGCAGCACGATGTCGGGCATGAGTGCGTCGTCGCGCGCACGCACCGTCGGATCGCAGAACACCCAATCGCCCGGTTGCAGCTTCGTCGCATCCGGGCCGATGGTTCGAACCCGGCCGATCGCGCCGCAGCCAGGCACGATCGGCAGCGCGATGGGATAGCGGCGTTCTCCGCTGAACACTTCCTGCGCATAGGACAACACCGGCGCCGCAACGACGTCCACGATGACCTCGCCGGTGCCGGCGGAAGGATCCGGTATCCGTTCGATCGCGAGCGGCGTGTCGAGCGTTTTCAGAATGGCAGCTTTCATGGCGCTTCCAGAAGGGGGAACGAGCCGATTCTGGCAGGCTTAGAATGGGCAACAAGGCCCGCTGCGATCCCAGGATTGCGCCGTCCCACCCTGCACGAAGCGAACGCGATGACAGCCACGACACAAACCCAATTCGGCGATTTTCTGCGCTCCCGGCGCAAGAAGCTGAGCCCCGACGACGTCGGCCTGGGCGGCGGACGGCGCCGCCGCACGCCCGGCTTGCGGCGTGAAGAAGTCGCGGAACTCGCGGGCATCGGCGTCGACTGGTATGTCCGGCTCGAGCAGGGACGCGCGGTCAGCCCCTCGAATGCGACGCTCGATGCGCTTGCCCAGGCATTGCGGCTCGACAAGGCCGAAACCGCCCATTTGCACGCGCTCGCGCAGCGTGGCGAGGCACGCACTTTCGCGCCTGAGAGCGTCCCGCCGACCCTTGCGCGCATCGTCGCCAGTCTCGCTCTGCCGGCTTACGTGACCGGCCGGCGCTGGGACATCCTTGCGTGCAACGAGGCCGCCTCCGATCTGCTTGGCTTCGATCGCCTCGCTGCGGAAGACCGCAACATCATGATCTACATGTTCATCGAACCCGAGGCCCGGCGGCTCTTTGGCGCGAACTGGCCCGATGAAGCCCGCCGCATGATCGCGCTGTTTCGCACGAGCCACGATCTCCATGCGGGCGACCCGGCGTTCGTCGAGCTGGTCGAGCGCCTGCGTTCAGGCAGCGAGGAGTTCGCGAGGTGGTGGAGTGCGCACGACGTGCGCAGCGGCGCGTCGGGCCAGAAGGTCTTTGCGCACACGAAGCGCGGTATGCAGCGCTATGAGTACGCGACGTTTCAGGCGAACGACGATCCGGCGCTGAAACTCGCAATCTATACGCCGATCGATGCGGATGCCGTTTAGCCTATCGCGGCAACCAGCGTATGGTGCGCCCGCTTGCCGGCGTGGTGTTTGACGCTCTGCCGGTGCGCACCGGACGTCGGGGCGCTCCGGTACGATGCGAGCCGCACCCTGACGCCGTGCGAACGCGCGAGCGTCGAATAGTGATGATGCGCACGGGCGCTTGCGTAATAGCGCGGTTCGACGACTGGCGTGTCTTCGCCGTTCAGCCAACGCCGTATCGTGACGAGATCGGCAGAGCGTCCCCACGAGGTTCGCGAGCCGAGCAGCGCAATCATCACCTGCCCGTTCGGCATGTTCGCATCGACCACGATGCAGCGCCCCGCCTCGCGGATATAGCCTGTCTTTGCGACCAGCACGTCCCAGTCGGCTGAGCTCACTATCGGGTCGGTGTTGTGATAGAACCGCGTCCTCGTGCCGATCGCCTCTTCGTAACGGGGAAGCGTCGTGTATTCGCTGATCAACGGATAGCGCGCCGCGGCGTCCGCCATCTTCACGACATCGCGCGCCGTCGAGAGATTCTCGGGCGAGAGCCCGGTTGGATCGTCGAAGTGCGTATTGGCCATATGCAGCGCGCGCGCCTTTTCATTCATCAGCCGGATGAACGCCGGCTGGCCTCCCGGGAACGCATGCGAAAGCGCGGATGCAGCGCGGTTCTCCGACGCCATGAGCGCAAGACGCAGCATCTCTCCGCGCTCGAGCGACGCACCGATAGGGAGGCGGGACCCCGTATGCTTGAGCCGATCGATGTCGTCGTTGTCGACGGTCACCGTGCCACCCAAGGGCTGGGCGCTGTCCAGCACGACCATCGCCGTCATCAGCTTGGTGAGCGACGCGATCGGCTGGGCCTCGTCGGCGTTCTTTTCGAGCAGGACTTCGTGGCGCGCGACGTCGTACACGATCGCGCTGTGTGAATGGAGCAATGGCGTCTCGCCCCACGCGACGAACGGCGCCGAAGCGAGCAATAGCGCGCTGAGGAATTTATTCATGGCGTTCACACCCTGGGACGGCAATCAGGCGATGGCGGGTCCAACGTGCAACTGATCCCCAACGATTCAACTGTAGTTGCTCGTTGCACGAATGAGTGTGGGAAAGAGGACAGAATTCTTGTCCTTCAAAGCGGTTATTCAGCGCCTTGCGAACATACCTCCGACGTCTTGAGCTAGTGCGAGTGACGCGCGCGAGGCGTGCCGCGTTTCCTTGCGCGCCGCCCTCGCCCGTTCGTCTTCCAGTTCAGGAAGCTGGCCACGGCAGCCGCAATGAATGTGACGAAAGTCGAGGCCGACGAAGCGAGGAGCGTGTATTCCCCTGGATTCATCGAGGGCGTTGCCGACTGGAATCGGGATGCGGACGAGGATGGGACTACCGGGGCGCTTCTCGGCGAGGCTGGCGAGATGCGCGACGCTGACGCGCCTTTGAGTTGCACGACGGTTGCTGGCGGCAGCGGAGCCGCCCACTTGTAGCGCACAAAGAGGGCGGCCGTGACGCAAAAGAATCCCATGAAGAGACCCAGAAACAACCGGCAAAACAGTTCGAGCCTGAGGGAATGAGCCATGTCAGCCTCCGTCGTCGTCAACGGTTCCCACAGGCTTATATTGCGCTGGCAATGGCAAAAGGGAATAGCTTCAGACAGATAGTCGCTCGACGATTTCATCGAACGACGGCCGCATCTCGACTTGCTCGGCGAAACAGTCTGCGATCAGCGCATCGAGCCCGGTGTCGCGATCGCGAGCCTCTCCGGTCAAACGCTGCGCGAGTTCTTCCAGCAGGCAGCCAAACGCACGCACCTCGATGCGCTCGAGCGCCTGCGACTGTGCACGATCGTCGCTATCGTGAAAGGACGCCGCGCCGAAGTCGCCGAGCAAGACGTGCCCTGAGCCGTCGTGCAGGATGTTGTGCGCATAGAGATCGCCGTGCATGATCCCGCGCCCGTGCAGATGCCGCGCCGCCGATGCGATCCCTCGTGCAATCTGCAATGCAACCGGGCGGTCGAACAGAACATCGGCCGCGTAGACGTCCCGCGTACACGAGTCGAGGCTCGGAGGACCGGCGAGATTGACGAACGACGGAGGGATGAGTTCCATCACGAGGCCGTGCTCGCCCAGCGGATGACCCGTGATCTTGCCGAGCACCGGGATGAGGTTCGGATGCGAACCGGCCTGCAGACACGCCGCCATTTCCAGCTCCGGCAAACCGTCGCTCGTCACCGCGCCCTTGAACAGCTTGACGGCCACCGCCTCCACCGGATGGCCGTCGCGCAAGAGACGCGTCGCGCGATGCGTCACGCCCGATGCGCCCTCGCCGAGCGTTTGTCCGAGTGCGAGCGTATGCCAGTCGATATCGGGCACCGGCGCATCGGCCAGCGCCACCTGCTCACGCGCCACGTTCAGCGGATTGCCGGCGTAGGCGAGCCACGCGAGCCGCGGCAGACGCAACAGCCAGCCGGGCAAGGCGTCGAGCCGGTTCGCCGAAATGCGCAGCAATTCGAGCCGGCTGCAAGCGGCCATCGTCTCGGGCAACGACCGCAGCCGGTTGCCGGCAAGCATCAGCTTCTGCAGATGCGGACGCTCGCCGATTTCGGCCGGCAGCGCATCGACGTCGTTATCGGTCAGGATCAGCCAGCGCAATTGCGGCGGCAGCGCGCGCCCCGAAACGCGGCGGATGCGGTTCGCCTTGAAGCCGACCATGCTCAGCGATTCGCAGTCGCCGAGGACGGGCGGCAACTCGGTGAACGGATTGTTCGAGGCGAACAGAATGCGCAGACGGCGCAGCCTCGGCAGGTCGTCCGGCAGCGACGTGAGCGCATTGCCCGAGAGGTCGAGCACCTCCAGGGTGTCGGCGAGGTCGAAGATCTCGCGCGGAAATTCGGTCAAGCCGCAGGCGAGCTTGAGCTGTCGTGCGCCGGCGAGTTGCCCGTCACGCAGTTGTTCGAGGGTAGCGGTCTTCACGCGTGAATGGAATCGAGTCATGGCAAGGAAGTCGCAAGCGCCGCTGCACAACGCAGCGCCGACCATTGCAATTCTAGCGGGTGACTCGCCTGGGCCGCATTTTGGGCTGCAAGCTTCAGGAACGCGCCTGCTCGCTTGCGGCAGCCTGCTCGTGCACGCTCGTCGCCGACCAGCCGCCGCCCAGCACCTTGTACAGCGTGACCTGATTCGAGAGCTTCGCCAGCTCGTCGCTGACGAGTTGCTCCTGTGCCGTATAGAGCGTGCGCTGCGCGGTCAGCACGGTCAGGAAGCTGTCGGTGCCGGTCTTGTAGCGCGCCTGCGCGAGATCGTAGTAATCCTGCGCCGATTTCACGTAGTCGCGGTCCGCCGCGACCTGATCGACATAGGTCGCGCGCCCCGCCAGTGCGTTCGACACTTCCTTGAACGCCGTCTGGATCGCCTTTTCGTAGTCGGCCACGTCGATATCCTTCTCGATCTTCGCCACGTCGAGCGACGCCTTGTTGCTGCCGTAATCGAAGATCGGCATCGTGATCGTCGGCGCGAACGTCCACGCGCCCGTGCTCGCCTTGAACAGCTGCGAGAGGCTCGTGCTGGCCGTGCCGGCGCTCGCCGTCAGCTCGATCTTGGGAAAGAACGCCGCGCGGGCGGCGCCGATGTTCGCGTTCGCCGCCTTGAGCGTATGCTCCGCCTCGACGATATCGGGCCGCCGCGCGAGCAGATCGGACGGCATGCCCGCATCGACGTCGGCGAACATGGTGTCGCTCTCGAGCAGCGTGGGCCCGGTGGCGAAGCCGTCGGGCAACGGGCAGCCGATTTCGGCAATCAGATTGTTGCGGTCCTGCGCGACCGCGCGCGTGTATGACGCCACGCTCGCGCGTGCGCTCGCCAGCGAGGTCTGCGCCTCGCGCACGTCCTGCAGCGACGCGCTGCCGATCTTCATCATGCTCACCGTGAGGTCGTAGGTGCTCTGATCGGCCGCGACGGTGTCGGTCGAGACCTTCAGCAAGGTCTCGTCGGAGAGCAATTGCAGATAGTCGGTCGCCACATCGGCCACGAGCGAAAGCTGCGTGCTGGTGCGCGAGGCCTGCGTCGACAGATAGTTTTCGAGCGCCTGGCGCTTGAGGCTGCGGATGCGCCCGAAAAAGTCGATTTCCCACGACGTCGTGCCGACCGACACGGTATTCGAGTGGCTGACCGCGCCATCGGTGCGCGTGTTCGTGAGCGAGCCGCCGGCGTCGATCGTCGGCGCCAGCTCGGCGCGCGTCATGCGGTACTGCGCCTCGTACTCGGCCACCTGCAGCGCCGCGACCCGCAGGTCCCGGTTGTGGTCGAGCGCGAGCGCGATCAGTTCCTGCAGGCGCGGGTCCTTGAAGTAGTCGCGCCAGCCGACCTCGGCGGCGTTCGGTGCCGCGGGTGACGTGGCAGGCGTGGGGGACGTAGCCGCCGATGCACCCGCGTCGTACGCGGTGCCCGTTGGCCACGCGGTGGCGACCGGCGCAGCGGGCCGCTGATAAATTGGGTCGAGAGAACATGCACTCAGTGCTGCCGCACAAAGCACTGTCAAGAGCTTCAGTTTCATTGCTGGTCCTTTGCGGGCTGTGCGGCATCGCCGTCGCCATGTTCCTTGAACAGCCGACGCACGACGATGAAGAACACGGGCACGAAGAAGATGGCGAGCGCCGTCGCTGCGATCATCCCGCCGGCAACGCCGGTTCCGATCGCATGGCGCGCGGCCGAGCCCGCGCCGGTGCTGATCACGAGCGGCAAAACGCCGAACACGAACGCCAGCGAGGTCATCAGGATCGGCCGCAAGCGCTGGTGCGCCGCTTCGAGCGTGGCCTCGACGAGCCCGCGTCCCTGCTCCTGGAGGTCCTTGGCGAATTCGACGATCAGAATCGCGTTCTTCGTTGCGAGGCCGATTGTCGTCAACAGGCCGACCTTGAAATAGACGTCGTTCGACAGCCCGCGCAAATGCGCGCCCAACAGTGCGCCAAGCACGCCGATCGGCACTACGAGAATGACCGCGAGCGGCACCGACCAGCTTTCGTACAGCCCCGCGAGGCACAGGAACACCACGATCAGCGAAATCGCATACAGATACGTGGCCTGCGAACCGGCGAGCACTTCCTGATACGACTGCCCCGTCCACTCGATGCCGAATCCGGCGGGCAACTGCTTCGCGAGATTTTCGACGGCGGCCATCGCCTGGCCGGTGCTCACACCGGGTGCGGGCTGCGCGCTCATCTGCATCGACAGTTCGCGGTTGTAGCGTTCGATCTGCGGCGGACCAAACGTCCAGCGCGTGGTGGCGAACGCCGAGAACGGCACCATCTGGCCGTCGTAGCCGGTCGTCGTCGTGGACGATGTCGACGACGAACCCGAAGTCGAACTCGATGACGAACTCGACGATGACGAAGTACTCGACGACGACGAATCCGCGCGCACGTACCATTGCCCGATGTCGTCCGGCATCATCCGGTACGGTGCGTCCGCCTGCACGTAGACCTTCTGGATCCGCCCCGTATCGATGTAGTTGTTCACGTACGCGGAGCCGAACGCGGTGGAAATCGTCGTGTCGACATCGGCGATCGACAGCCCGAGTGCACTGGCCTTTTCGCGGTCGATATCGACGTAGAGCTGCGGCGTATCTTCGAGGCCGGCCGAGCGCGTCATGGCGAGCGACGGGTCCTTCGCGGCCAGCGCGAGGAACTGGTTGCGCGCCTTCATCAGCTTGTCATGTCCCTGACCCGCACGGTCCTCGATCTCGAAGTCGAGGCCGCTCTGCGTGCCGAGACCATGAATCGCGGGCTCGTTCATCACGAAGATCTGCGCATCGCGATTGCCCGCGAAGGCCGCATTTGCGCGATTGATCACGGCCTGCGCGCTATCGTTCGAGCCGCGCTGGCTCCAGTCCTTCAACTGCACGAATGCGAGCGCATTGTTCTGCCCCTGCCCGTTGAAGCTGAAACCGTTCACGGCCATCACGTGCGTCACCGCGGGCTGCTTCAGAAAGTACTGTTCGACGGCGGCCACGGTCTGCAGCGTCTTCGAAGAAGGCGTGCCGACCGGCGCCGAAATCGACACCATGATCGAGCCCTGGTCCTCTTCCGGCAGATACGACGAAGGCAGCGTCACGTACAGAATGCCGACCACGCCCGCGATGAGTGCGTAACCGAGCATCCAGCGCGCGGGCCTCGCCACCACGCGCGCAAGCGTGGTGCTGTAGCGCGCGTTGCTCTTCGTGAAGAAGCGATTGAACGCGCCAAGCAAGCCGCGACTCTGCGCGTGCGCGACGGCCGACGGGTTCAGCAGGCTCGCGCAGAGCGCGGGCGTGAGCGTCATGGCGAGCAGCACCGAGAGCACCATCGCCGAAACGATGGTGACCGAGAACTGGCGATAGATCGCGCCGGTCGAGCCGAAAAAGAAGGCCATGGGGATGAAGACGGCGGTCAGCACGGTCGTCACGCCGACGAGCGCGCCGGTGATCTGGCTCATCGCCTTCTTCGTGGCCGCCTTCGCGTCGAGCTTTTCCTCGGCCATGATGCGCTCGACGTTCTCGACGACGACGATCGCGTCGTCCACGAGCAGGCCGATCGCGAGCACCATGGCGAACATCGAAAGCACGTTGATCGAAAAGCCGATCGCCGACATCACGCCCAGCGTGCCGAGCAGCGCGACCGGCACGACGATCGTCGGAATCAGCGTCGCACGCAGGTTCTGCAGGAACAGATACATCACGAGGAACACGAGGATCACCGCTTCGAAGAGCGTCTTCATGACCTCCTCGATCGAGATCTTCACGAACGGCGTGGAGTCGTACGGATACGCGATCGCCACGTCCTTGGGCAACTGCGGCTGCAGTTCCGCGAGCTTCGCGCGCACGGCTTTGGCGACCGCCATGGCGTTCGCGCCGGTCGAGAGCTTGACGGCCAGCGCGGCTGCCGGCTTGCCGTCGAGCCGCGAGGACGTATCGTATGAATCGCCGCCCACCTCGACGCGTGCGACGTCCTTGAGCCGAACCTTCGAGCCGTCGCTATTCACGCGCAGGAGAATGTCGCCGAACTGGTCGGGCGTCGTCATCAGGCTCGACGCCGAGATCGTCGCGTTGATCGCCTGGGAATCCGTAGCAGGCGCGCCGCCGAGTTCGCCCACGGAAAGCTGCACGTTCTGGTTGGTGACCGCCGTCGTCACGTCGGACGCGGTGACGCCGAAGCTGCGCAGCTTCACGGGATCGAGCCAGATCCGCATGGCATGTTGCGCGCCAAAGAGCGTGACGTCGCCCACGCCGTTGATCTGCGTAAGCGGGTCCTCGATCTGCGTGGCGATGACGTTGCCGAGGTCGATCGAATTGAGCGTGCCGCCCGGCGACGACAGCGCGACGATCATCAGAAAGTCGCTCGACGCCTTCGCGACCTGCACGCCCTGCTCCTGCACCGTCTCCGGCAGCGAGGCGGTGGCCTGGGTCACCTTGTTCTGGACCTGCACCTGCGCGATGTCCGGATTCGTGCCGGGCCGGAACGTCAGGTTGATGGTCGCCTGCCCCGCGCCGCTGCTCGTCGACGACATGTACAGCAGGTTATCGATGCCGGAAAGCTTCTGCTCGATCACCTGGGTGACAGTCTTTGCGACGGTGTCGGCGGAGGCGCCCGGATAGGTCGCCGTGACCTGCACCGAAGGCGGCGCAATGGTCGGATATTGCTCGATCGGCAGCGTGGTCGTCGCCGCGCCGCCGATCAACATGATGACGATCGCAACGACCCACGCGAGGATCGGGCGCTGGATGAAGAAACCTGCCATGCGCCCTCCTTACGACTTCGCCGCTGAAGCTGCTGCTGAAGTCACAGCAACGCCCGAGGCGGCATCCGCGGCCACGTGTACCGCCACGCCAGCCTGCACCTTCTGCAACCCGCTCACGATCACGCGATCGCCGGCCTTCAGTCCGCTCGTGACGATCCACTGGTCTGCATAGGCGCTGTCCGCGTGCACGGCCACCTGCTTCGCATGCCCCGTCGCATCGACGACCCATACGCTCGCGCCGCCGTCCGACGCGCGCGTGACCGCGAGCTGCGGCACGAGCAGCGCGCTCGTGCTCTCGCCCTCGTCGAGCTGCGCGCGCACGAACATGCCGGGCAGCAGTTCGCCTTCCGGGTTCGGGAAGACCATGCGCAGCGTGACCGAGCCCGTCGTCGCGTCGACGGTGATGCCCGAAAACTGCAGCACGCCTGCGTGTGCGTACGTTGTGCCGTCCTCCATCACGAGCTGCACCGCCGCGCCCGTGCCCGAGCGCTTGAGCCGGCCCGAGGCGAACGCCTTGCGCAAGCGCAGCCAGTCGGCGCTCGAGCGCGTGACGTCGAGGTACATTTCGTCGTATGCCTGAATGGTGGCGAGTGCCGTGGTCTGCTCCGAGGTCACGAGCGCGCCTTCCGTCACCGACGAAGCGCCGATGCGGCCTGAAATGGGCGCCGTGATCCGCGTGTAGCCGAGATTGATGCGCGCCGACTCGAGCGATGCGCGATCCGCGATCACGTCGGCCTCGTCCTCGCGAACGGCCGCGATCGCATCGTCGTTGTCCTGCGCGCTGACCGCGTTGATCTTCACGAGTTGTGCGTAGCGGTCGGCTTTCGTCTTTGCGGAAGCGAGCGTTGCCTGCGCCTTGGCGAGCGTGCCGCGCGCCTGATCGTAAGTCGCCTGGTAGGTGGCCGGATCGATCTGGTAGAGCACCTGCCCCGCCTTCACGTCCGAACCCTCGACGAAGAACCGCTTCTGCACGATGCCACCGATTTGCGGCCGCACATCCGAGACCTTGAGGGACGAAAGCCGGCCGGAAAGCTCGGCCGTCATCACGATGCGCTGCGGTGCGAGCGTCTTGACGCCGACTTCGACGCTCTGGCTGGCGGGGTTAGCGGGCATCCCGGCGTCGTGACGTTGACAGCCGGCGATCAATATGGCGGTCGAGCAGAAAAGCGCCGCGCCCAGGCGTTGGCTCTTCCAGCTCCGCCTCTCTCTTGCGTGAATCTCTTGTGGCATATATCCCATCGAATCGTGCGTTGACTCGCCTTGCCGGAACATGGGCAGGCGCAAAGCCATTGACTCGCAGTACTAAGCGGTTGAAGTCTTGCAGCCCGGAAAGACTGACGCCTCGTCGCTCATCAGCTTCCAACCCTGAATTGGATGTTCCCGGTCACATAACTAAACTGAACGGTATGGTTTATAATGGAACGATCGATGGCTGTCAATCGCCTTACCCGGCAACGAATGTTTCAATCCGTGACGGGCCGGGGTATTGGCGCGGGCGCTCGCGTCCCGGCCTGAGAGCGAGTGAGGAAGGGAGACTCCATGAGAAAGAAGACCGAAGAAAAGCGTCAATCCATCATCGAAGCCGCGCTGGCAGTGTTCCGGGACGTCGGCTTCGAGCAGGCGTCGATGACGCAAATCGCGGCGCGTTCGGGTGCGTCGAAGGCGACGCTGTATAGCTATTTCGAGTCGAAAGAGGCGTTATTTGCTGAAACAATGACGAGCCGCGCCGGGACGGAAATCCGCCATGCGTTCAGTCAGCTGACGCTCGATATGCCGCTGGGCGAGTCGCTCGTCGCGTTTGGGGTGCACTACCTGACGGCCGTGCTGCAGCCCTCTTTTCTGGCCACGCGCCGGCTGTGCTATCAGGAGGTCGACCGGTCGAACGTGGGGCGGACCTTGTACGAATCGGGTCCGAAACGGGGCTTGATGCACGTGCGCGACTTTCTGGCGAGCGCGATCGAGGCGGGCACGATTCGGCCCTGCGACGCGGCCGTCGCCGCGCACCATCTGCTGGCGCTGCTCGAAGCCGAGCTGGTCGAAATCGCGACGCTTGGCTATGAGGTCAAAGCCTCGCGCGCGAAATTGCTGGAGGTTGTGAACCGGGCAATCGATGTTTTCCTCGCGGGCTATGCCGTGGCAGCGCCGCAAGCGAACCGCAAGGGTTCGCAGAACGCGAAATGATGGCGGGCTTCGCGAGCGCAAGCCCGCGTCAGCACGGCGCGACGTGTGGAATCATCGCGGCCTGCCCGTGCAGCACACCGGCTTCGTCGATCAGTTGCCATACGGTCGCGTGCTCGATCCAGAAGCGCTGCCCCGATTTCGTGATGCGGATGCCGCGATAGTCTTTCACGAAGCCTTCGCGTGTCACCGAATCGAGAAATGACTGGCGCTCGCTACGCTCGGGCGCCTGCGCGGAAAGACGCGAAGGCAGCGCCGTGATTTCGTCCCAGTCGTAGCCGAAGATCGCTTGCGCGCGACGATTGCCATACATGAACACGGGGTCCGCCTGCGTGCCGTGCGCAAGCAAGCCGAACGGCGCGTGCTCATAGAGCCAGGCCGCGCCCTCTGCGTCGCTCATGCCTTCGGGTACGAGCGCAACGCCCAACAGGCGGCGATAGCTGTTGGCGAGAAGGCGAAAAAACTCGGTATCCGTGTTCCGTGTCATGCAGACTGGCTCCTTCGAGTCGAGGGGTGGCTTGCGCGTTGCGCAATTCTATCAACCGCGCGTGAGAGTGGGCGCCCAGCCCAGCGGCAAATACACGCCGATGCATACGCAATAAAAACGGCTGCGTCTGCGCGTCAGGCAAGCTGGAATACGGCCGGAACGCCGGGTGTTCTGTTAGCGGGTCAACATCTTGAGTCCGCCAATGGAACCTCACTATCTGAACACCGGCGCGGTGGGCTTCGGCCTCGCTACCGTTTCCCGCAACAACACGGTCCTCGACACGTGGTATCCATTCGCTTCGCTGCGAGCCGATGCCGCGGTATCGGCGACTTCAGCGCTCACCGGCCCGCAGCCTGGCGAATCACTGGGCAAATGGGCCGCGCTGGCGGGTCGACGGGATGAGCGCCGGGGCGTGCGAACGGTCGCGGTGAGAACCACGATCGGCAGTCTCGATGCCCCGCCTGCGGACATCCACGATGTCTATTTGCGCTTGCACCTGATCAGCCGTCGCCTCATTCAGCCGCGACAAGCCAACCTGACCGGCTTCCTCGATCTCATGACCGATGTCGCGTGGACAACGCTCGGACCATGCGAACCAGGCCAGGCGCTCGATATGCTTCGCACATGTCGCGCCGAAGGTGTCCCGTGCGAGGTTCGCGGCACCTTCAAGGTGCCTCGCATGATCGATTACGTCATGCCCGAAGACGTCTGGATTGCCGATGCCGACCGGGTGCTGCTGGGGGCGCACCTGGCTTGCGGCACCACGGTGACCGCGGAAGGCTTCATCGGCGTTAATGCCGGCACGACCGGACCGTGCATGGTGGAAGGCCGCATCAGTCTCGGCGCATTGGTGGGCGAGCTATCCGACGTGGGCGGCGGCGCGTCGATCATGGGGACGACCTCCGGCGGCGGCAAGCATCAGGTGACGATCGGGAAACGTTGCCTGCTGGGCGCGAACGCCGGTGTCGGCATTTCGCTCGGAGACGATTGCGCGGTCGAAGCGGGCTTGTACCTCACGGCGGGAACCCGCATCCGGCTTGCATCGGGTGACGTGGTGAAAGCCATCGACCTCAGCGGCCGGAGCGGCCTCGTGTATCGGCGCAATTCGCAAACCGGTCAGATCGAGGCATTGGAAAGTGCCAGGAGCTGGGTGTCGCTGCATCCGTCGCTGCACCGTCCCTCGCCTCAACCGTATCTCGTCACGTTGGACAGCTAGTTATTTCGCAACCCTGATCATTTCGATTGAAAGACAATCCAGAATCGCGGCGACGCTGGCTTTCCCTGTTGTATTTGCCGTGGCTGGCCCTCATCGCCGTGCCCGCCTGGAACACGATCGATCCCATGTGGGACGGCATGCCGTTCTTCTACTGGTATCCGCTGTTCTGGCTGCTGGGTGGCTGCGTGACAAGCGGCATCGTGTTTCTCGCAAGCGACGTAAATGCCGCGAATCGCGCCGCAAGGGGCGACGGTGCCCCGGCGCCAGACCCGGACTCCGCGGCCGAGTTTCATTTCGAAGCGGTTGAAGGGGAGGCCGGGCTCTAGCTCGCGGCGCTGCACGCGCAAGGTGTTTACAACGGCATATGTATGACGAAAGCAGGCGTAATGCGCGAAAACTCAAGAACAGCAGGCTCGAGCCGTAATAAGGAGGTCGGCGCGTCATGCGCCCCTGCATTTACAGCCATACGACTCCCATGAAACTCAGCCGCAAGATTCCCCTCGCCTTCGCCGCGTCGCTCACCCTCATGTCGGCGGGTGCGTTCTACGGCATCCACACGCTCAACGAGGCTATCGATACTTACCGCACCACCGTGCAGGACGCTGCCGCGAGCGAGCGCATGGTGTCGGCCACGCTCGTCGAGTTCAAGCTGCAGGTGCAGGAGTGGAAAGACACACTCCTGCGCGGCAAGGACCCGCAAAAACTCGATCGTTACTGGAGCGCGTTTCAGAAGCGCGAGCGCACCGTGAACGATCTCGCCGCCGCGCTCGAAACGAAACTGCCCGAAGGCGAAGCGCGCACGCTCGTCGCGCAGTTCGCCGAGGCGCACGAGGCGATGGGCCAGGGGTATCGCAAGGGCTTCGAGGCGTTCAAGGCGGCGGGCGCCGATCCCGTTGCTGGCGATACCGTGGTCGCCGGCGTCGATCGCGCGCCAGCCCAGTTGCTCGACCGCGCCGCGCAGACCATTGCCGCCACCAACGCGCAAGTGGCCACCCAGGCCGCGGTGCAGGCCGCGCACGCCACCATCGTGAGCGCGGTGCTGATGGTGGTCGCGTTCCTGCTCGCGCTGGCGGGCGGCGTGCTGTTCAGCCGCACGGTCACGAGCCCGCTGGGCCGCGCCGTGGACTTTGCGCGCGAGGTCGCCGACGGCGACCTGTCGACCGATCTGCATGCGCATGGCGACGACGAAACCGCGGAGCTGCTCACTGCGCTCGCGAAAATGCAGACGAGCCTCGCCCGTGTGGTGAGCGAGGTCCGCGCCAATGCCGAAGGCGTGGCAACGGCGAGCGCGCAGATCGCCTCGGGCAACCAGAATCTGTCCTCGCGCACCGAAGAGCAGGCGGCGTCGCTCGAAGAAACGGCCGCAAGCATGGAAGAGCTGACGTCGATCGTACGCATGAACGCGCAGAACGCGGAGCACGTCAGCTCGCTTGCGGGGACGGCGGCGCAGACCGCGGCGCGCGGCGGCACGGTGATGCGCGGCGTGGTCGGCACGATGCAGTCCATTGCGGACAGTTCGAGCAAGGTCGGCGAGATCATCGGCTTGATCGACGGCATCGCGTTCCAGACCAACATCCTTGCGCTCAACGCCGCCGTCGAAGCGGCGCGCGCGGGCGAGCAAGGCCGCGGCTTCGCCGTCGTCGCGGGCGAAGTCCGCACGCTCGCGCAGCGCAGCGCGAGCGCGGCGCGCGAGATCAAGGCGCTCATCGAGCAGTCGAAGGAACACGTCGAAAGCGGATCGTCCCAGGTGGCCGACGCCGGCCACATCATCGACGAGATCGTCGAAGCCGTGCAGCGCGTTTCCGGCACCGTGCAGGATATTTCGACGGCGTCGCGCGAGCAGTCGACCGGCATCGAGCAGGTGAACATCGCCGTCACGCAAATGGACGAGGTCACGCAGCAGAACGCGGCGCTCGTGGAGGAGGCATCGGCTGCGACGTATGCGCTGGCCGAGCAGGCGCACGCGCTTCGCGAGACCGTGGCCGCGTTCAGGCTCAGGGAGGGCGCGATCGCCTGACTTCAAGCGGTTGCCGCGCGCGCTGGGGGACATAAGCGCCGCGGCATGTCCGGCATCTTGCGGGCGAGACTGACCGCTGCCGGTCGCGAGCGTAATATACGCGGGACTATAGCGAACGCTACGTTGCCGGCCCGGAGACTCATGCATGGAAATCGCGACCGCCCCCGCCCCGATCGACCCCACCGCCGGGCAAAGGGCCCCGCTCCAGCTCACGGGCAGCCTCGTGCGTCCGCTGTCCCTTTCGCTCGAGGCGCTCCGGCAATATCCGGCCGTGACGGGCCCGGCGTTCGACCTGCGCTGCTACACCACGCAGCGCTTCATCCGGGCGGTCGCGCCCTATCGCGGCGTGCGACTGACGGACCTGCTCGCGCACGCCGAACTGCGCAACGACGTGGACGGCGACTTCAAGCGCATGGTCTTCCTCGCCATCGGCCACGACGGTTACTTCGTGACGTTCTCGTGGCATGAACTGTTCAACACGCCCGTTGGCGAGCAGGTGATCGTCGCGTACGAATGCGGGGACAAAGCGCTCGACGCGCAGCACGGCGCCCCGGTGCTGTTTTCGGGCGCCGATCTCGTACCCGCGCCGCGCCACGTCAAACGTCTCGCGCGTATCGAGGCTCGCGTCCTCGCGCTCTGAGCCGGCTCCCCGGCTGGCCTGTGCAAGGCAGGCTGGCCGTCACTGACTGACACGCCCGGCCGCGGCTCGCCTTGCGGCTATGGCAGCCACCGCCGCCGTGTTCGCGCTCCAATTTTGTGAGGCGATACGCCGCACAAAAACTTCGCTCCCATTGCTTGAAAGCAAATCTTACGAAATGTAAACTTGATGCAAGCTTTGGATTCGGACGCAGTCTTCCCGGGGCTCCCCTCGAACCTCGAGTCAATCCATCGATAATTTAGTCATCATTTACTTCATTGTCAGGGAGAAAACCGTGAACACGTACATCAACCGACTCAACGCCACGTTCGCGATTGCCGGCCTCCTCATGATGGCGCCGTTCATGGCCATGGCCCGCTTGCCAGCGCCAGGCACTACCCCGCACGGCGAATCCCTCGTCAAGAAGCGTACGTCGAACCGCGTCGCCGATGAGGAGCGTCGCGCCAGCGAATCCGGTGGAAGTGAATCCGTTAGCGAGTAATCAACGGTCCTAAGTAAATTTCATCTCACTTCCTTTTTTTGAACGCCATTTGGAACATTCACCATGAAAGCGAAAGTCACGACACTCTTCATTATTGCCGCCCTGCTCGCCACGACAGGCACCGCGTTCGCATCGCAGCCTGAACACCGTCCGGGCAACCCGCCGCCCACGTCGATCGAACGAGCCAACCGTCCGGTGGGTGCGATTCCGCATCGCGACTGGCAGCGCGGCGACCGCCTGCCGCCTGAGTACCGTGACCGGATTTTCGTGGTCGAAAACTGGAACCAGCACGGCCTGAAAGCGCCCCCGCGCGGCTACCATTGGGTCGGCGTAGCCGGCGACTACGTGCTCGTTGCCAGCGCGACCGGTGTGATCTCAACGGTTCTGCCCGCCGCCACCCATTGATCATGCCGTTGTTTTCCCACGCTTTGCCCGCTCTTCGCCGCCACGCGGCCAAGGGCCGGCATCAGATAGCGACCTGAAATCAAGCCGCAACGACGGCAAATAAAGCTAGCTCTCGCAAATACCCGGCACGGCCACTTTCTGGAAGATATGCGGCGACGCGATCACCGAGGAAGGGTAAGCGCCCAGACTCGACCGGAACGCCGGCGCAGAGAACGCCGCCCGAAAATGCGCCGTGGATTCCCAGACCGCGTAATTCAAATAAGCCGCCTGCTCTCCGAGCGCCCGATGGAGTTGCGTTGAAATAAAGCCGGCTTGCTGCGTCATGAACGCAGCGTCTTCCTGCCAGGCCTCGAGAAACTTCGCCTCATCGGCCAGATCCAGTGTGAAAACATTCACGAGCACAACGGGCTCGGCGTCAATGGCAAGTTGGCGTTCGATCGGGAAAGAAGGATCAAGCGGTCGCAATTGCAGCATGGTGCACTCCAGAGTCTAAAAGCATGATGTCAACCGGTCATGGCCAATTTATAGTAAATTGACATGATGATGTCAATTTGAAAATAAGGTGACATATGCATGAACCTGCGAGAACACCGGCCGGCGAACTCCTGTCGGGCATCATGCTCGACCTCTTCCGGCTCAATAGCGGCCTGCTCACCTCGGGCGACCGCCTGGTCGAGGGCCTCGGGCTCACGAGCGCACGCTGGCAAATGCTCGGCGCCATCCGTGCCGCGGAGCGGCCGCAGCCAGTGGCCTGGATCGCCCGCGATCTGGGGGCCAATCGGCAAAACGTGCAACGGATCGTGAACGACCTCGCCAACGACGGTCTGGTCCGCTTCGAGGCCAACCCCCACCATCGCCGCGCGCAGCTTGTCGTTTTGACCGACGAGGGCCGGCAAGCCTTCGAAGCGGCCATGCGTCTTCAGGCCCCCTGGGTCAACCAGCTCTCCAATGGCGTGACCGTCAACGAAATCAAGACCTTGCACCGCGTCATCATGAAATTGCAGGCGAATCTGGACGACATGGCCGGAGCCGACGAGCCGGATTGATCGACCGGCGCTGCTTGCGCATGCAATGTGCTACAGCAGGGCATCGTTACCATCCGCGAGGCGAGGCCCACGCATGTCGACCATTGCCCTCATTGTCGTGACGGTCGCGGTGACGCTCGTCGTCATCCTGGTGATCGCGAACCTCACGAGCGGCGAAAAGAAGATCGAGCACAAGATCAACCGGCTCTACGCGAGCGACAGTCCGCAGTTCATCCGTTCGATGGGGCTGCTGCTCGGGCCGCCCGTCGTGGAAGGCAACCGCTTCGAGGTGCTCGTGAACGGCGACGCAATCTTTCCGTCGATGCTGGCGGGCATCCGCTCGGCGCAGCACACCATCACCTTCGAAACCTTCATTTACTGGTCCGGCGCGATTGGCGAAGAAATCGCCCGCGCGCTGTCCGACAAGGCGCGCGCGGGCGTCGCCGTGCATGTGCTGCTCGACTGGGTGGGTTCGTCGAAGATGGACAAGCGCTATCAACGCATGCTGCGCGAGGCGGGTGCCCAGCTCGTGCTGTATCACAAGCCGCACTGGACGGGTCTTGGCCGCATGAACGACCGCACGCACCGCAAGCTGCTCGTGATCGACGGACGCATCGGCTTTACCGGCGGCGTGGGTATCGCCGACGAATGGACCGGCCACGCGCAGGACGAAAAGCATTGGCGCGACACGCACTTTCGCATCGAAGGCCCGGCGGTCGGACAGATGCAGGCGGTCTTCATGGACAACTGGGTCAAGTCGACGGGCAACGTGCTGCACGGCCCGCAGTACTTTCCCGAGATCGACGCCGCGGGCAACGGCCTCGCGCACATGTTCAGCAGTTCACCCTCGGGCGGCAGCGACGACATGGAGTTGATGTACCTCATGGCGATCACCGCCGCCGCGCACTCCATCCATTTGTCGACGGCGTACTTCGTGCCGGACAAGCTGACGATCAACGCGATCGTCGAGGCGGTGAAGCGCGGCGTGAAGGTGCGCATCATCACGCCCGGCAAGCGCATCGACACCCACACGGTGCGCGAGGCGTCGCGCGCGTGCTGGGGCGACCTGCTCGCGGCGGGCGTGGAGATGTACGAGTATCAGCCGACGATGTTCCATTGCAAGCTGATCGTCGTCGACGAATATCTGGTGTCGGTCGGCTCGACCAACTTCGACAGCCGCTCGTTCAAGCTCAACGACGAGGCCAATCTCAACATCTACGACCGCGATTTCGCGCGCCAGCAGACGGCCATTTTCGATGCCGACGCCGCCCTCGCCAAACGCATCACGCTCGAAGACTGGCGCAGCCGTTCGCTCCAGGAAAAGCTGCTCGAACACGCGGCCGCCCTGCTCGATTCGCAGCTCTGAGGCCTGCCCGAGCGCGGCGATGCCAATCGACAACGAAGCGAAGATCGCCGACAATCGGTGCCCGACGTTGGGCAGTCGACAAAGCAAACAGAAAAAAGGGACCGCAATCCATGCTGCACATCGAGGACCTGGCCGCTCCGCCAGAGGGGTTTCTGCGCGACGAGCCGGAGGGGGCGGAGTTTTACCAGGCCTTTCAGACGGCCCGGCTGGACGATTTCAGCTTCGGTTATTTCGCCGTGTACCGGGACAGCGCGCTCGTTACCGTGGCGCCCTACTTCGTGATGGATTTCCGGCTCAACACGCTGCTGCCCAGCGGCTGGCTGAAGCACAGCCTGAGCTGGATCCGCTTCAAGCTGGCCTGCATCGGGCACCCGACCGTCGATGCCGGCCGCATCCAGGGCGAAGTCTCGCAGGAGACGCTCGCGGCCATCAGCACGGCGCTTGCGAAGAAAGGGAGCCTGCTCGCGTACAAGGGTTTCGCCGAGGACCTGCCGCTGCGCGGCTTCATGGCGGCCAAAGGCCTGCCCGTGCCGGTGCTGTCGATCAGCCCGGACTACTACCAGGCCATGAAGAGCGACCGCAGGAACCTGCTCAAGCGCAAGCTGAAAAAGGCCGCCGCGCTGCGCTATGAAGAATGCGCGGGTCTGCCCGATCACCTCGTCGCCCGAGTGTATGCGCTCTATCTGAACACCTGGCAAAAAGCCGAGTTGAAGTTCGAGAAGCTCACGCCGGAGTATTTCGCCAATACCCGCAGCCTGAGCCATTATCTGCTGTACTTTCTCGACGACGAGCTGATCGGCTTCACCCAGCTGATCGGCAAGGGACGGCACCTCGTCAACCGCTATATCGGGCTCGACTACGACAAGAGCCAGCAATACGGCCTGTACTTCGCCATGTTCATTCGCACGGTCGAATTCGGCATTCGCGAAGGCTACGAGGAAATCGAGCTGGGCGCGACATCCTATGAGTTCAAACGCATTCTGGGCGCCCGCCAGATTCCCACCTGGAATCACTATCGGCACAACAACGCGTTCGTCAACTGGCTACTCGGCAAGCTGCGCAGCGTGCTGGAACCGTCGGAGTCCGAACTGCGTTAGCGCTCGCCGGATTGGCCCGGTGCGTCCCCGCTGCCGGCTACGCGCGTTACAGGCGATAATGTGCCAAACGCAATCGACTTGGGAAACGGAGTAAGCATGAGCAAGCAAGGCTTCACCACTGGCATCGTTCACGGCGACAGGATCGCGGGCACCGAGCACGGCGGCGTGCGCCAGCCGATTCATACGTCCGTGCAATATGGTTTCGAGCGCGTCGAGGACCTGATCGGCGTGTTTCAGGGCACGAAAAAAGGCGGCTTCAACTACGCGCGGCAAGGCACCCCCACGACGGCCGCGCTCGAGCGCAAGATCACGAGCCTGGAAGGCGGCACCGGCACGGTCTGCTTCAGCACCGGCATGGCTGCGATCACGGCGACCTTCCTCACGCTGCTGCGCGCGGGCGATCATCTCGTGTCGAGCCGCTATGTGTTCGGCAACACCAACAGCCTGTTCGGCACGTTGCGCACGCTTGGCGTGGAAGTCACAACCGTCGACGCCTGCGACGCCGAAAACGTGAAGAACGCCATCCAGCCGAACACGCGCATGGTGTTCGTCGAGACCATCGCGAACCCGGGCACGCAGATTCCCGACCTGCAAGGCATCGGCGAGCTGTGCCGCGAGCGCGGCATCGTCTACGTCGTCGACAACACGATTACCTCGCCCGCCCTGTTCCAGCCGAAGGCGGTCGGCGCGAGCCTCGTCATCAACTCGTTGACGAAGACCATCGCGGGCCATGGCGCCGCGCTCGGCGGCGCGGTGACCGATACGGGCCTGTTCGACTGGAGCGCGTATCCGAACATCGCCGACGACTATCGGCGTTCGGCGGCGAAAGATCAGGGGCTCCTGCAGATCCGCAAGAAGGGCCTGCGGGACATGGGGGCATCGCTGTCGTCCGAGCAGGCGCACGCCATCGCCATGGGCGCGGAAACGCTCGCCCTGCGCGTGAAGCAAAGCAGCGACAATGCGCTCGCGCTCGCGCAGTTTCTCGAAGGCCACGAAGCCATCGGCAAGGTGTTCTACCCGGGCTTGAAGAGCCATCCGCAATACGAGGTTGCCCAGGCGCTCTTCAAGGGCGCGTCGTGGCTGCTCGCGTTCGAACTGCTCAACGCGGAGCGCATGATCGACGTCGTCAACGCGCTCGAACTGCCGATCAAGGCGACCGGCCTCGGCGACACGCGCACGCTCATCATCCCTGTCGCGCCGACGATCTTTTTCGAAGCCGGTGCCGAGACGCGCAAGGCGATGGGCATCTCCGACGGCATGCTGCGGCTTTCGGCGGGCATCGAGGATATCGACGACCTGATCGCGGACTTCTCGCAAGCGCTCAAGCTGGCGGCATAACGCCGGGAATGTAGATGTCGTGAACGGGGCCAGCACACACTGACCCCGTGCGTTTGCAGCGCTTACGGATTGAAGCGTTTTGCCTCGTCGCGCCAGTAGTGCTGCTGCTGCCAGCCGAGCAGCCGCTTGAGCTTCTCGTTGCTGAGCAGCGTCTCGAACTCGCCGAGGGCCTTCTTGACCGGCACGCCCGGATAGTAGCGATCCAGCAGCGTCTGGGTCGGCAAGTCGGACGACACGTCGTCCGCCGCGACGTTCATGATCTCGAAGCCGAGGCCGTCCGTTTCGATGGCGAGGCGGCATGCGTTGGCGAGGTCGCGCCCGTCGATATAGCTCCATGCAATGCGCTTGCGCAGCGCGGGGTCCTTGAGCCACGTGGAAAACTTCGCGTAGTCCTCGGGATCGAGCACGTTGCCGATGCGAAAACAGTAGATGTCCGACCCGGTGCGCGCCTGGAATGCCTTGGCGGTCACTTCGTTGACCACTTTCGAGGTGGCGTAGCTGTCCATCGGATCCACCGGATAGTTCTCGTCGAGCGGAAAGTACGCCGGATCGCGATGCCGGTGGGCGAACACCACGCCGTAGGTCGTCTCGCTCGAGGCCAGGATCACCTTGCGGACCCCCAGCTTCGCAGCGGCGTCGAGAATGTTGTAAGTCCCCATCACGTTGATGCGGTAGACCTCGTTATCGGTCGTCAACATGATGCGAGGAATCGCCGCGAAATGAACGATCGCGTCGATCGGTTTCGGCTCCAGGTCGTCGGCGAATTCCACCGGCGCCGTGGTCGAGGCGATCGCATTGAAAACCTGGCCCGCGTCGGTGATGTCCGTGACCAGCGTGCGCGCGGTGCGTTTCGGCATGGGCACACGGTCCAGATTCAACACTTCGTAGCCGTGCGCGACCAGGTTCTCGACCACCCATTTGCCGGCCAGGCCGCTGCCGCCGGTCACTATCACTCGCTTTGTCATCTGTCTCTCTCCTGTTCGTGGCGTCATTCCAGCCTCTGCAAACGCGCACGTTACCGCAAACATTGGCCGGCTGTAATGACCACCGCTCGCTTTCCAGCCGGATGGATTGTCTGCAGCGCGAGTAGACAAACAAGGGCTTTACGCGCCCGATTGCGCGGGCGCAGCCACTGCAGCGTGCCGATTGAACCGCTCCGCCAGAAAATCGATGAACGCTCGCGCACGCGCCGATTGATTGCGCTTGTTCGGGTAGTACACGAACAAATCGGCCAGCGGCTGCACGAACTCGGGCAGCACGACGCGCAAGCGCCCGCTCTCCAGATACTTCGCGAGGTCCCACTCCGAGCGCAGCAGAATGCCGTGCCCGTCGAGCGCCCAGCCGAGCACGATATCGCCGTCGTTGCTCGACAGCATGCCGTGCACCTTCACCGAATGCGCCTCGCCGCCGCGCTCGAGGCGCCATATGCCGTAAGCGTTGTCGTTCTGCCGATGCACGATGCACTGATGATTGGCGAGATCGCCGAGCGTTGCGGGCGTGCCCTGCGTCTCCAGATAGCGCGGCGAGGCACACAGCAAGCGGCGGTTCGTCATGATGCGCCGCGCAATGAGCCGCTTGTCGGGCAGCTCGCCAAAACGGATCGCCAGATCCACGCCGCTTTCGACGAGATCGATCGGCCGGTCGGTGACATCGAGCTGCACTTCGACATGCGGATGCCGCCTCGCAAACTCCGAAACGAGCGGCGCGATCGTCGTGCGCCCAAAGCCGAGCGTCGCGTTCACACGCAGCAAGCCGCGCGTGACGGAACGGCTCGACGACACCACGTCTTCCATTTCCTTCACTTCGGCAAGAATGCGCGTCGCGTAGTGCAGAAAGGTCTCGCCTTCAGCGGTCAGGCTTACGCTGCGGGTGGTCCGGTTGACCAGGCGCACGCCCAGGCGCGCCTCGAGCTGCGCGAGCCGTTTGGTCGCCGCCGGCGGCGTGATGTCCATGTCGCGCGCGACGCTTGAAAGGTTTCCGTAACGTCCGAGCAGGACGAAAAACTCCAGGTAGGAGGTCAGGTCATTCTTCACCGTGAGTTAATAAAGATGTGAAAACAAGTGAATCATAGTGCCGATCCGGGCGCATAACCTAGCGTCTCCCACAGCCAGCGCATCGCGAACGACCGCGAGAACGACCGCGCATGCTGGCCGCGCCACCAGGAGACACCCGTGAGAATCGTTGAAATCCGCGAAAAAACCGTGCCGATCAGTTCCTCGATCCGCAACGCCTATATCGACTTCAGCAAGATGACGCTCAGCCTCGTCGCCGTGGTCACCGACGTGATCCGCGACGGCAAGCCCGTCATTGGCTATGGCTTCAACTCGAACGGCCGCTATGGCCAGGGCACGCTGATGCGCGAGCGCTTCATCCCGCGCATTCTCGAAGCCGATCCCGCCTCGCTCGTGAACGACGCGGGCGACAACCTCGACCCGCACAAGATCTGGGCGACGATGTTCACCAACGAAAAGCCGGGCGGCCACGGCGAGCGCTCGGTTGCGATCGGCACGATCGACATGGCGGTGTGGGACGCCGTGGCGAAGATCGAAGGCAAGCCGCTCTTCCAGCTGCTCGCCGACCGCTACGGCAACGGCCAGCCCGACCGCAAGATCTTCGTGTATGCGGCGGGCGGCTACTACTACCCGGGCCAGGACCACAACAAGCTCAAGGACGAAATGCGCAGCTATATCGACCGCGGCTACACGGTCGTGAAGAAGAAGATTGGCGGCGCGTCGCTCGACGAAGACCTGCGCCGCATCGATTCGATCCTGAGCGTGCTGGGCGACGGTCAAAAGCTGGCCGTCGACGCCAATGGCCGTTTCGATCTGGACACCGCGATCCAGTACGCGAAAGCGCTCTCACAATACGACCTGTTCTGGTACGAGGAGCCGGGCGACCCGCTCGACTTCGAATTGCAGGCCACGCTGCGCAACTACTACGACAAGCCGATGGCGACCGGCGAGGATCTGTTCTCGATGCAGGACGCTCGCAACCTCATCCGCTACGGCGGCATGCGTCCCGACCGCGACTGGCTGCAGTTCGACTGCGCGTTGAGCTACGGCCTCGTCGAATATCTGCGCACGCTGGAGATGCTGCATCAGCACGGCTGGTCCGCGAGCCGCTGCATTCCGCACGGCGGCCATCAGATGTCGCTCAACATCGCCGCGGGTCTCGGGCTCGGCGGCAACGAGTCGTACCCAGACCTGTTCCAGCCTTATGGCGGCTTCCCCGACGGCGTGAAGGTCGACAACGGCTACATCACGATGCCCGACCTGCCCGGCATCGGCTTCGAGGGCAAGGCCGACCTGTTTGCGGAAATGCAGAAGCTCGCGGCCTGACGCCGCAGCGAAGAAAAAAGCGCGACCGGAAACACAACCGCTGCACGCATGGCGGTTGGCGGTCGCCCAAGTTCACCTGGATGGCGCCATGCTCAGGAGACAGACATGCGGCCCTCGAAACTCAAAAAGTATCTTTCGAAGCTCTACATACAGGTCTTGATCGGGATCCTGGCGGGCATTCTCGTCGGGCACTTCTATCCGGATATCGGGGCCGATCTCAAACCGCTTGGCGACCTCTTCATCAAGCTGATCCGCATGGCGCTCGCGCCGATCATCTTCGCCTCGGTCGTCGTGGGCATTGCCCGCATGAATGATCTGCACGAGGCGGGCCGCGTAGGCGTGAAGGCGCTGCTCTACTTCGAAGTGGCATCGACCATCGCGCTTCTCGTGGGCCTCGTCGTCGTGAACGTGATCAAGCCGGGCAGCGGCATGAACATCGATCCGGCGCACCTCGACAGCTCGGCGATCGCCAGCTACGCGCACGCGGCCCACGATCACACGGCGCTCGGATTCCTCATGAGCATCGTGCCGAACAGCATCGTCGGCGCGTTTGCGAACGGCGAGATTCTGCCGATCATCTTTTTCTCGGTGCTGTTCGCCATTGCGCTGGCGAAGCTCGGCCCGCGCACCGCACCGCTCGTCGATATGCTCGACATGTTCTTGCAGGGCATGTTCGGCGTCGTGCGTATCGTCATGTATGTTGCGCCCGTGGGCGCGTTTGGCGGCATGGCGTTCACCATCGCGAAGTACGGGCTCGGCACGCTGGCTTCGTTTGGCGAGTTGATGCTTTGTCTGTACTTGACGTCGATTGTCTTCGTCGTGGTCGTGCTCGGGCTCGTCATGCGCGTTTGCGGCTTTTCGCTGTGGAAGTATCTCCGCTATATCCGGGACGAAATCCTGATCACGTTCGGCACGGCGTCGACCGAGGCCGTGCTGCCGCAGATGCTCGTCAAGATGGAGAACCTCGGCTGTTCGCGGCCGGTTGTCGGCATGGTGTTGCCGACTGGGTATACGTTCAACGCGGACGGCACGGCGATCTATCTCACGATGGCGGCCCTCTTCGTCGCGCAGGCGATGAACATTCATCTCTCGCTGCTCGATCAGCTTGTCGTGCTGAGCGTTTTGCTGCTGACTTCGAAGGGGTCTGCCGGGGTGGCCGGAGCGGGGTTTGTTGCGCTCGCTGCTACGCTTGCTTCGATGCACAAGATTCCGGTTTCCGGGCTCGTGCTGTTGTTGGGGGTGGATCGGTTTCTTAATGAGGCTCGTGCTGTGACGAATCTGATCGGTAATGGCGTGGCTACGATTGTGGTCGCACGGTGGGAAGGTGCGATGGATGTTGCGCGGGCGCGGGCGGTTTTGAATGGGGAGATTGAGGACGCGTCCGGCGCTGGTGATTTGCCCTTGCATGATGGCGAGCCTGCTTCTGGCTCGAGGGGGCTGGTAGAAAACCATCTGTGAATTGAGTGTTTTGGCCTTTTCCTGTTTTCGCGTCGGTATGCAGGCGTTGCCCCTGTGCGGGGCGGCACCTCCTTTCTTTGCAGCGGCAAAGAAAGGAGGCAAAGAAAGCCGCTCAAACCGCCAGTGCCTGCCACCGTTCACATCTCGTCGTACATGGTGAATGGCTCCGGAGCGTCTGTCGCCTCGCACCACCCAAGTTAGTGACAAAGGGCTCATTCATCCCGCTGCTCGCTACGCGCGCTGCGGTTGGGTCTGTATGGGAAACCGGATGGTACGAACGAGCATTCGCGAAAACGCACGCGCCCCAATGGTTTTAAGTTATGCCCTTCGGCGCGCGTAGCGCCGCCGGAAGGATGAGCGCCTTGTCACTACCTTTGAAGCTGCGAGGTGACAGACGCTCCGGAGCCATTCACCATGTACGACGAGATGTGAACGGTGGCAGGCACTGGCGGTTTGAGCGGCTTTCTTTTGCCTACTTTTCTTTGCCGTGCGCCCCGAAGGAAGTCCCCTTGGGGGACAAAGAAAAGTAGGTGCCGCCCCGCACAGGGGCAACCCATGCATACCGACGCGAAAACAAGAAAAGGCCAAAAGCGCCAAGAACCACCCCCTCCGCGATAGCATCAAAAACCACAACAAAGCAAACCCAAACACCAAAGAAATACATATCAGATTTCGTTAGTTTGCCGCAGATGGAACCCTGCCTAAACTCCACATCCATCTTGTTATGACAAGCCAACCATGCCCCGAACGAATCTGGTGGCGCTTTCCCCCCAGCCGCTCTATGTCCAGATCAAGGACACACTGCGCGAGCGCATCCTGAACGGCACCTATGCGCCGCACAGCCAGATGCCCTCCGAACACGAGCTATGCGCCCTGTTCGGCGTCAGCCGCATCACCGTGCGCCAGGCGCTGGGCGATCTGCAAAAGGAAGGCCTGGTCTTCAGGCTGCACGGCAAGGGCACGTTCGTCTCCAGGCCCAAGGCATTCCAGAACGTGACCTCGCTGCAAGGCTTCGCGGAAGCGATGTCGTCGATGGGCTACGAGATCGTCAACCAGTTGCGCAGCTTCAGGATCATCAAAGCCGATCGCCACGTCGCGCAGCGGCTCAATCTCCCGGAAGGCGCGCCGGTCACGGAAATCCACCGTGTGCGCATGCTCAATCGCGAACCGGTGTCGCTAGAACTGACGTGGGTGCCCGAAGCGCTCGGCAAGCGGCTCGCCAACGCCGACCTCGCTACGCGCGACATCTTTCTGATTCTCGAGAACGACTGCGGCGTGCCGCTCGGCCATGCCGATGTGTCGATCGACGCGATTCTCGCCGACGACGACATCGCCCGCGCCCTGCGCGTGGAAGACGGCAGCCCGGTGCTGCGGATCGAACGCCTGACGCACGACGCATCCGGCAATCCCATCGACTACGAATACCTGTATTTCCGCGGCGACGCCTTCCAGTACCGGCTGCGCATCGACCGCCAGAAAACCCGTGCAAGGGGAAGGAAAGCGCAATGAATACCGAAGTGCTCGAATACGACATCGTGGTCGTCGGCGGCGGCACGGCCGGCCCAATGGCGGCAATCAAGGCCAAGGAACGCAACCCGGCGCTCAAGGTGCTTCTGCTCGAAAAAGCCAACGTCAAGCGCAGCGGCGCAATCTCGATGGGCATGGACGGCCTGAACAACGCCATCATTCCCGGCCACGCCACACCCGAGCAGTACACCCGCGAGATCACCGTCGCCAACGACGGCATCGTCGACCAGGAGGCCGTCTATGCGTATGCGCGCCACAGTTTCACGACCATCGAGCAACTCGACCGCTGGGGCGTGAAGTTCGAGAAGGACGGCAACGGCGACTACGCCGTGAAGAAGGTCCATCACATGGGCGCCTACGTGCTGCCCATGCCCGAAGGACACGACGTGAAAAAGATCCTCTACCGGCAGCTCAAACGCGCGCGCATCGAGATCACGAACCGCATCGTCGCCACGCGGCTCATGACCGACTCGCAGGGCCGCGTAAGCGGCGTGCTCGGCTTCGACTGCCGCACGGCGCAGTTCCACGTGGTGCGCGCCAAAGCCGTGATCCTCTGCTGCGGCGCGGCTGGCCGCCTCGGCCTGCCCTCCTCCGGCTACCTGATGGGCACTTACGAGAATCCGACCAATGCCGGCGACGGCTATGCCATGGCGTACCACGCGGGCGCCGCCCTCGCGAATCTGGAATGCTTTCAAATCAATCCGCTCATTAAGGACTACAACGGACCGGCATGTGCCTATGTCACCGGGCCGCTGGGCGGCTTCACCGCGAACGGCAAGGGCGAGCGCTTCATCGAATGCGATTACTGGAGCGGCCAGATGATGTGGGAGTTCTACCAGGAACTGCAGAGCGGCAATGGTCCCGTGTTCCTGAAGCTCGACCATCTTGCCGAGGAAACGATCCAGACCATCGAGCAGATCCTGCACACCAACGAGCGTCCGAGCCGCGGCCGGTTCCACGCGGGACGCGGCACGGACTACCGTCAGCAGATGGTCGAGATGCATATCTCCGAGATCGGCTTTTGCAGCGGGCATAGCGCATCGGGTGTCTATGTGAACTCGCGCGCGGAGACGACCGTGCCCGGACTCTATGCAGCAGGCGACATGGCGGCCGTGCCCCATAACTACATGCTGGGCGCGTTCACCTACGGCTGGTTCGCGGGCGCCAATGCGGCCGAATACGTGGAAGGCCGCGAGCACGCGAGCCTCGACGAAAACCAGATCGCCGCCGAACGCGCGCGCATCTACGCGCCGCTCGAGCGCGAAAACGGACTTGCGCCGGCACAGGTCGAATACAAGCTGCGCCGCATGGTGAACGACTATCTTCAGCCGCCCAAGGTCACGCGCAAGATGGAGATCGGCCTGCAGCGCTTCGACGAGATCGCCGAAGACATCGAGTCGATCAAGGCCAACAATGCGCACGAGTTGATGCGCGCCGCCGAGGTGCGCGCCATTCGCGACTGCGCGGAAATGGCGGCGCGTGCCTCGCTGTTCCGCACCGAAAGCCGCTGGGGTCTGTATCACCACCGGGTCGACTACCCGCAGCGCAACGACGCCGAATGGTTCTGCCACACGCATCTGCGCAAGGACGCATCCGGCAGGATGACGAGCGAAAAGCGCGCGGTCGAGCCGTACATCGTCCCGCTCGCGCAAGCGGATCGAGGCGCCTACGATCAGTTGCGCATTCGCGAATCCGCGGAACTCGCCACCGAACACTGAGGAATTCGAATATGTCCTATACGCCGCACGAAATCTTCCAGCGCAGCAGTGCGCCCGTCACGATCGACGAAGACCGCTGCATCGCCGACAAGGGCTGCACGGTCTGCGTGGACGTGTGCCCGCTCGACCTGCTCGCGATCGACGTGAGCAAGGGTAAGGCCTATATGCAATTCGACGAATGCTGGTATTGCATGCCCTGCGAACGCGACTGCCCGACCGGCGCCGTCAAGGTCGACATTCCGTACCTGTTGCGCTAACCGCTGCCACCCCACGACGGTTCCCGAATCGCCTGCCAAACTAACCATGAAAACACGCCAACGGATTCTTCGCCTTCTCGCCGCACCGCTGCTGTTGAGCGCGGCGATCACCGTACACGCGGAGACGATTCGCGTCGCGATCGGCACCCAGGACACCACCATCAACTGCGCGACGGGCGGCCTCCTGATCCGCGAACTGCATTTGCTCGACAAGTATCTGCCGCACACCGGCAAATACGCGAACGTCACCTACGACGTGCAGTGGAAAGATTTCACTTCCGGCGCGCCGCTCACGAACGAAATGGTGGCCGGCAAGCTCGACTTCGGCGCCATGGCCGATTTCCCGGGCTCGCTCAATGGCGCGGCGTTCCAGAAGGCGGGCCGAAAGAGCCTCTTCATCACCGTGCTCGAAGGCAGCACCGAGGGCAGCGGCAACGGCATCGTCGTGCCCGTCAACTCGCCGCTGCATTCGATCGCCGACCTCAAGGGCAAGACGATCTCGGTGCCGTTCGCCTCGACGTCGCATGGCATGCTGCTGCGTGCGATCAAGGCGCAAGGCTGGAACCCCGATACCGACGTGAACATCATCACGCAAGCGCCGGAAGTGGCCGGCAGCGCCCTCAAGGCGGGCAAGATCGACGCCCACGCCGACTTCGTGCCGTTCGCCGATCTGTTCCCGTATCGCGGCATCGCCCGCAAGATCTACGACGGCGCGCAAAGCCATGCGCCCACCTTTCACGGCGCACTCGTCGATGCCGCCTACGCACAGAAGTACCCCGAAGTGGTGGTCGCGTATCTGCGCGCGGCGATCGAGGCGAACCGCCTGATCGCGGAAGATCCCGAAAAATATAGCCTGCTGATCGAGAAGGTGACGGGCATCGAGGCGCCCGTCGACTACCTCTATCATGGCCCGCTCGGCCTGCAAACGCGCGATCTCACCTGGAAGCCCGAGTACCGCCAGGCGGTGGCGACCGCGATCGACACGCTGAAGCTGCTCAAGAAGACGGATGTCAATCTCGATGCGAACACGTTCATCGACGACCGTTACATCCGCGAGGCGTTCAAGGAGTCGGGGCTCGACTATGACGCCGCGCTCAAGAACTACGCGCGGCAACCGCTCGCCGCTAACGACGCGCTGACCGGCAAGCCCATCCGCGATTTCCTCGCAGTCACGCAGGTGTGGGTCGCCAGCGAAACACACCTGCGCAACTATGCGAACGCGGCAGAAGGATTCGCAGCGCTCGCGAAACTCGAACAGTCCGGCAGCAAGGTGCGCGCGGTGTATGTGCAGGACCACGACAGCGGGCAGAAGCTCTTCGCTTCGGACGCGTGGTACGTGCGTGACGCGCATGGCGGCGTCACCGCCTTCCTGCAGAAAGCGGGCGCCGATGTCTATGCACAGCACACGTCTGGCGCCGTCGTCGACTATGCCGCCGCAAAAACAGGCGCCCAGCAGGCCCTCGCTTCGCGCTAACGCGTCGCGCCCTGTCCGCTCGCTCACTGGCTATTTATGAGGAGTCCGCATGTCCGCTACGCTTGACCTCGCAGCCCGGCAACGCCCGGCCGTCCAGCAACCGGCACCAACCGCAGGCGCAGCGCGCCGCGCACCGATGCGCCGCCGCGCATGGCGCGCCGGCTCGATCATGCTGTTCGTGGCCACCTGGCAACTGGCCGTTCATTACCGGCTCTCGCTTGGCATCATCACGTTCGCGAACGTCCCGTCGCCTGCCGACGCCATTCCCGCGCTTTGGGCGCTGCTCCATTCGCCGAAGCTGCCGATGCACCTCGCCGCGAGCCTGACGCGCGTACTGGCCGGCTTCTGCGCGGCGGCCGTGGTCGGCGTCGGGCTCGGGCTCGCGATCGGCCGCTATCGCGCGCTCGAAGATGTGCTGCTGCCGCCGCTCGAAGTGCTGCGGCCAATCCCGGCGGTCGCGTGGATTCCGCTCGCGATCCTGATGTTTCCCTCTTCGGAACTGAGCATGATGTTCATCACGTTCATCGGTGCGCTGTTCCCGATCCTCCTGAACACGATCCACGGCGTGGAAGCCGTCGACCCCCGCCTCGTCGCCACCGCGCGCGGGCTCGGCACCGGCTCGCTGTCGCTCTACACGGAAGTGGTGTTGCCGGGCGCCGCGCCTGCGATCTTCACGGGTCTTTCCATCGGCATGGGCACCGCCTGGTTCTGCCTCGTGACCGCGGAAATGATCGCCGGGCAGTACGGCATCGGCTATTTCACCTGGGAATCGTATACGCTGCAGAACTACGCGGATATCGTCGTCGGCATGGCGCTGATCGGCGTGCTCGGCATGGGCAGCAGCCTCCTCGTCAAGCGCATCGGCGCGGCGCTGACGCCGTGGTACCGCCTGCGGGGAGCACGCCAGTGAACACGCCTGCCGCCATCCACCCGGAAGCCCGCACCAGGGCGCCGGTGTCCCGCGCGCCCGGGCGCATCGACGTGCGTTCGCTGACCGTGGAGGTCGGGCCGCCGCACGCGCGCTTCGCCGCGCTCGACTCACTCGACATCGATATCGCGCCCGGCGAGTTCGTGTGCGTGCTCGGGCCGTCCGGCTGCGGAAAGTCCACGCTGCTCGGCGCCATTGCGGGGCACGTCGCGGCCACGCAGGGCGAAATCGCCGTGGACGGTCTCGCAGTCGAATGCCCGCATCCCGAGCGCGGCCTCGTGTTCCAGCAGCACACGCTGTTCCCCTGGAAGCGTGTGATCGACAACGTGGCCTTCGGCCTGAAGATGAAGGGCGTTGGAGCGAGCGAGCGTCGCCGCGAAGCCGCCGAACTGCTCGCGCTGGTCGGCCTCGCGGGATTCGAGTCGCACTACCCCGCGCAGTTGTCGGGCGGCATGCAGCAGCGTGTGGAAATCGCACGCGTGCTGATCAACCGCCCGCGCATTCTGCTGATGGACGAGCCCTTCGGCGCACTCGACGCCCAAACGCGCCGCATGATGCAGACGCTGTTGCTCGACATCTGGACGCAGATCCGCACGACCGTCGTGTTCGTCACGCACGACATCGACGAAGCGCTGTTTCTCGGCGATCGCATCCTGATGCTCTCGCAACGACCCGCGCGCCTCGTTGCCGATATCGCGGTGCCGCTCGCGCGGCCGCGCAGCGACGAGAGCACGACCGAAGCCGGCTTCATCGACATCAAGCGCCGCTGCCTCGCGTTGCTGCGCGAAGCGGCGTAGCCCCGCAAGCGCCCACCAGACAACTGCCTTTTCCCATGACCGTTTCCGCTCCCATTTCGCCGAACCCGCCGCACCCGAGCGCCGAAGCGAGCGCCCTGCTCGCGCGCCTCGCCGACGCCGACGCCGCCGTGCGCCGCATCGCGCTCTTCGAACTCGCCGATCTCGAAGACGAAACGCTGCTGCCCGCGTTCGTAGCCACGCTGCGCGACGATCCCGCACCAGACGTGCGCCGCGAAGCCGCCGCCGTGCTGGCCTCGTGGGAAGACGACGTCGTCGTCGAAGCGCTCTGCGCGGCGCTGCTCGACACCGACGACGACGTGCGCGAAGCCGCGGCGCAAAGTCTTTCGGAATTGAAAGCCCAGTCTTCGGGCCACGTGCTGCGCCGGTGGGCCGCGCGGCCCGAACCGTTCGTGCGCCGAGCGGCGCTGCGCGGCCTGCGCGAACTCCGCTTCGCGGATGCCTTCGAGCCCGCGCTGCACGCGCTCGCGGACCCTGAGGCCGACGTACGGCTCGAGGCCGTCGCCGTGCTCGGCTGGCTGAAGGAGGAACGCGCGCTGGAGGCGCTCGCCGCGCTCGGCGCCGGCGACGCGCACCCGGAGGTCCGCCGCGCCGCCGTTGGCGCGCTCGGCTTCGCGTCACCGGACGATCAGGCCACGCTCGACGCGCTGCTCACGGCGTTGCGCGACGACGCCTGGCAAGTGCGCGAAGAAGCCGCGACGACGCTTGGCAAGCTGCGTGCCGCGACGGCACTCGCACCGCTTGTCGAAGCGCTCGACGACGCCTACTGGCAAGTCCGGCTGCGCGCGGCTCGCGCGCTCGGACAGCTACGCGATGCGCAAGCGGCCACCGCCGTCGCCACGCTACTCGCGCATTCGATCAGCAATTTGCGCAAGGAAGCGGCGCTCACGCTTGGAGAACTCGGCGCGCGCGCGTCATTGCCGGCGCTGCAGAACGCGCTGCAGGACCGTGATCCCGAGGTGCGCAAGGCCGTGCGCATCGCTATCGGCCAGATCGAGGGTGCAGCGCCATGAACACGCCGCTCGAGGTCCGCAACGACGCCGCCGCGCGAGCGCTCATGCTCCGCTGGCCGGCGGGCGAGACACATCGTGTGGACCACGCCCGCCTGCGCGCGGCCTGCCCGTGCGCAGCCTGCCGGCGCATGCGGCTCGGCGGCGCCGCGCCCGCGGCCGCAGCGGACGTGACGTTGATCGGCATCGAGCCGATGGGCTACGGCGTGCAGTTCGCGTTCAGCGACGGCCATGCACGCGGCATCTACCCCTGGCCCTACCTCGAGCAACTTGGGCGCGAAGAGGTCCGCTAGCTCGCGCCCCGGACCTGACAGCCACCCGGCTCGCTTCAATCTTCGATTAAAGAACGCTCGCGTCGCGCCGATATGCATGCCAAGCCATGCTCGTTTGACCGGCGACCCATCCGTTGACAGAGAATCGAAGAAAAAGATGCGAACCAGAATAACCCGCCTGCTCGTCGGCACTTCCCTCACATCCGCTGCGCTATTGTCAGGATGCGTCCAGTTCGTGCCGGTCAAGGATATGGCCAACGACAAGCCCGGCTATCTCGCGGCGCACTTTGGCGTGGACTCGTTGCCCGCGAGCGTTCGCGAAAAAATGCCGGCAGCGGGCACGCACGTGCTGCCCTTCAAGGTCTTGACGGTGCTCGGCAAGGTGACGGGCCATGTCGGCACGGCGGGAATCGAGCGCGACTTCAAAACCGTGCTGATCAACGCGCAAGACACGGGCATGGTCCAGCAGGTGTATGAAAGCTCGGCGAATGGTGTGCCCGCCGCCGCAACGTTCAGCCTCTCCTACCTCAACATTTACAGCCTGAAAGAGGAAACGGCGAACTACGCGCAGACGGCGGCGTTCATTCCCTTCGTCGCACACGACGCCGACAACAACCAGTTCGCGTTCAAGGCGCCGCAAGAGGACGAAACCTATACCACGACGTTCAAGTTCGGCACGACGGTCCAGATCGTCAACTTCCGGGCACTGACGTGGACCTGTCATACGAGTCGCTACTACCCGGCTTCCCAGTTCAATGCCGCGCTCACCGGCAAGGCGATCGACCTGGACTGCGAGCAGACGAAAGACGGCATCGTCCAGAACAAGACGCGTCGAACGTATCTGACCCAGTACGGCATCGGCCTGACCCGCTCGGTCGCCACCACTGCCGGAAAACTGGACTGGACCTATAGCGGCTTCGACAAGGACGGGCAGCAGACGCTGACGCCGCACGGCCAGGCAGCGCTCGAAAAACCGGTTTGAGGTCGAGACCGTGACGGCACGCGCGTGAGCGTCGGCGCGGTCCTCTTGTCACGCATCCCGCCTGTTCGAAACGAGCAGGTCGGCAATCGCACCCGAAAGCGGCAATCCCGGGTGCTTTTCCAGCCAGAAGAACTCGCCGACCGGGTTGACCTCCAGGAAGCAGTGACGGCCGTCGGGAGTGAGGATGAAATCTGCGGCGCCGTAGTTGAGGCCCAGCGCATGCATGAGTTTCAGCAGCCCGTTCTCGACCTCGGGCGGCAATGCGTACGGCTCCCACTCTTCGAGCAGTCCAAGGCCGTCACGGCGCCAGTCGACACTCGTTTTTTCGGACCGCTGCGAATCGATCGACGCGGTGAACACGCGGTTTCCCACGATCGTGGTCCTGAGTTCCAGCGCCTTGGGCATCTGCTCCTGAAAGATGGCCGGGCAATAACGAAGGTCATCGAGGCGCTCGAGGTCTTTGTCGTGAACCGTGCTGGTAAAGACCACTTTCTGCTCGCACTGCTCGTAGATGGCAAACGATGACAGCGTCTTCATGATCATCCCCTGCCTGCATTCGCGTGCAAAGCTGCGCACCGCGTCTGGCGCATTGGTGATCAGGGTGCGTGGAATCGTGAGCCCAACGTCTCTCGCAATCTTCAGCTGAAGCTGCTTGTTATCCGCGCGGCGCAGACGGTGCACGGGATCGAGATGAAATGCGTCGAGGCTGGCAATCATGCCGTGCAGCGTGGCGCGCGACTGATCGATTGCCGCTCGCCTGAGCTGCCGGTCCATCGCCTCGGGAATGCACTGCCCGATGGCGATCCGCCGGTACCACACGGCGGACACCGTGCCCAGGTCCAGCTCGTAGTCCTCGCACGCGATAATCTGCCGTTCCTCCTCACCGCTGTAGTGGCTGGAGAGCCGAATATCGGTGGGAAAGCGGTTGGTATCGAAGCGGTGAGCGATGCCGCCCTGCGCCGCGACAGCATTCATGACCAGCGGGATACTGTCGTTGTCGTTGCTGTGGGTGATGATCAGTACCACGGCCCGTGGGTGCCGTTCGGACATGGTTGCGCTCCTCTATTGAAGGCGCGCGGCGGGATGGCACCCTGCCGCGCGCCCGACGCCGCTCCAGGCATGGCTGCCTGACGATGTACAGCAATACTAAATATGCGCATTTTCGCTATCCGATGGATACGCCATGGTCGTGACCGGCGAGGTGGGAGCGCCGGGCATCTGTCCCATTGGCCACCCCATGTGCCGGAGCATGCCCAGGAAGTCGGGCAATTCGCCGACCGGCATGCCTTCCTGGTCGGACGGCGCCATCATCGTCACGACGGCACCGCCGCGTATGGCCTGCATCTCCGCAGCCGTGAGGTTCCTCGAAAACTGACCTTCGAGGAAATGCGAGAAAAACGGTACGGGTTCCTGATTTTCAATCTTGACGTTAGACATGATGCTTACCTCGCTCGAAGTGTGGGGCCTTTGATAACCACTACGGCGGCACAGGCCGCCGCCACGTCCTGCAACCGCCGTGCCAGCGGTCCGCGCTTCACGGCGGCGCGCCACGGCCTGTCGTGGCGGAGAATGGATGTCGAATCCAGGCCGGAATCGTTGGCTCGAAGCCAACGCGCGGGTACGCAAAGGTGGCCGTTGACCAACAGCACGGCCAGCAGCGTGGCAAACAGCCAGCTACACTACGGGCGCAGAGGCTATTGCAACGCCTGCGAGACAACTGCGCAAACCCCAGGAGGAGCACGCAAATGACGCTTTCAAAGAGAAAATTTGGGCGGACCGGCTGGAATGTGTCCGAAATCGGTTTTGGTGCATGGGCAATCGGCGGCTCGTGGGGCAGCGTTGGCGAAGACGACGCCAAAGCCGCGCTGAACGCCGCGCTCGATCACGGCGTCACGTTCATCGACACCGCCGACGTCTACGGCGACGGCCGCTCGGAGCGCATCATCCGGGACGTGCTGCGCGAACGCGGCGGCGAACGCCCCATCGTGGCGACGAAGCTCGGACGCCGGCTCGACCCGCACGTGACCAGCGCCTATCTGAACAAGCGCGAACTCGAAGGCTTCATCGACCGGAGTCTCGCGAACCTGGGCGTGGACACGCTCGACCTCGTGCAGCTGCACTGCCCGCCGACGGAGGTCTATTACCGCCCCGAGGTGTTCGACGCGATGGACAGCTTTGTCGCCGCCGGCAAAATCCGCTTTTATGGCGTTTCGGTCGAAAAGGTGGAGGAAGCGCTGAAGGCGATCGAATATCCGAATGTGGTTTCAGTGCAGATCATCTACAACATGTTCCGTCAACGTCCTGCCGAGCTATTTTTCCGCGAGGCGCTCAGGAAAAACGTTGCGGTCATTGCGCGAGTGCCGCTTGCCAGCGGCATGCTCACCGGCAAATTGTCCGCCGATTCCGTTTTTGCGGCAGACGACCACCGTGCGTTCAATCGCCATGGCGAGGCATTCGACGTGGGCGAAACGTTCTCGGGCGTGCCGTACGACGTCGCCTTGAAGGCGGTCGATGAACTGCGCGCCCTGGTACCCGTGGACGCCTCGATGGCACAGCTCGCCCTGCGCTGGATACTCATGGAGGACGCCGTCTCCGTCATCATTCCGGGCAGCAAGAACGCGGCCCAGGCGGCGTCGAACGTCTCGGCGGCGAACCTCGCGCCGCTCTCCGACGCGGCGATGCAACGCGTGCGGGACGTTTACGAACAATATATTGCGCCGCACGTCCACCAGCGCTGGTAAAAGCCCTTGCGGTCGAGGCCGCTGGAATTTCTGCGCCCGCTTACTCCATTTTGCTGCGCCCCGATTGTTCGGCTGATCCTGCCAGTCAATTCGCGCCCGGCCGCTTTATCGCGGCGGCGCGGACCTTTAGATTCGTACGCGTCCCCGGCCGATCGCTTCGTACAAGTCGACACGCCGGTTCGATTCGATGCTGCGACTCACAGTAAGGAGAACATGATGGGCAAACTTGCAGGCAAGGTGGCGGTCGTCACGGGCGCGTCGAAAGGCATTGGCGCCGCGATCGCCAAGGCCCTCGCGGCCGAAGGCGCTTCGGTGGTCGTGAACTACGCGAGCAGCAAGGCGGGCGCCGACGCGGTGGTGAGCGCGATCACGGCCGCCGGCGGCAAGGCGGTTTCCGTTGGCGGCGACGTGTCGAAGGCGGCCAACGCGCAAGGCATCATCGGCACGGCTGTCGAAACTTACGGTCGTCTCGACATCCTCGTCAACAACTCCGGCGTCTACGAGTTCGCGCCGATCGAAGAGCTCACGGAGGCGCAATACCGCAAGCAGTTCGACACGAACGTGCTCGGCGTGCTGCTCACCACGCAGGCGGCCGTGAAGCATCTTGGCGAGGGTGCGAGCGTCATCAACGTGAGTTCGGTCGCGACGACGGTTACGCCGCCGACAACGGCTGTCTATAGCGGCACGAAGGGCGCCGTGGATGCGATCACGGGTGTGCTCGCACGCGAACTGGGACCGCGCAAGATCCGCGTGAATGCGATCAATCCCGGCATGATCGAGACAGAGGGCACCCACGCGGCCGGCGTCATCGGCTCGGATTTCGAAAGCCATACGGTCAGCCAGACGCCGCTCGGACGCCTGGGCCAGCCGGACGATATCGCCTCGGCCGTCGTATTCCTCGCATCGGACGACGCCAAGTGGTTGACGGGCGAGCATATCGTCGCCAGCGGGGGCCTGCGCTAAGGCGGGTGGGTGAAACCGGCTGGCGCGAAAAAACGCGTGCGTGCTACTCTCCCGAAGACCGGTCATGTCGCCCTGGCGGCGGCACGACCGGCAACGCTTCGGAACGAGGGGTTTGGCCCAGCCGCTTCATGCGAGTCTCCGACCTTGTAGACAGCCGCACGATCCTGCGCAGCCGGCGACGCTGGCTGTATTTCGGCGTGTTCTGGCTCGGCGCCATCGCGACCGGGCTCGTCGCGGTCGTGTATGCGCGGCTCGTCGACTTCGGTTACTCGCTCTTTGTGCAGATGACAGGCCACAACCGGTGGCTGCCACTCGTCATCACGCCGGCGATCGGCGCATTCTGCGTCTGGGCCACGCGACGCTGGTTTCCGGGTTCCGAGGGCAGCGGCATTCCGCAGGTCATCGCAACGCTGCACGACGTGCGCAAATTCGGCCCGCGCCTGCTCACGCTGCGCATCCTGATCGGCAAGATCGCCCTGTCGTTCCTCGCCATTGTCGGCGGATTCACGATCGGCCGCGAAGGGCCGACCATCCACGTGGGCGCCGCGCTGATGTACAGCCTCCGGCGCTTCTATCCAGCGCGGCTGCGCAGCATGTATGGCGTCGGCCTCGAATACAAGCTCGCGCTCGCGGGCTCCGCCGCCGGCCTTTCTGCCGCGTTCAACGCGCCGCTCGCGGGCGTGGTCTTCGCCATCGAGGAACTCACGCGCAGCTTCGAGGCGCGAACGAGTGGCGTGATCATCGCGGCGATCATCTTTTCGGGCATCGTCTCACTCGCGCTCCAAGGCAACTATGTCTACTTCGGCACCATCGCCATCGGCAGTCATCTGCCCGATCTGCTCGCGGTCGCCGTCATTCTGGTCGGCGTGATTACCGGCCTCGCGGGCGGCGTGTTCTGCTGGCTGCTGCTCAACACCGAGCGATGGATGCCCGCCCGTTTATTGGTTCTCCGAAAGGAACAGCCCGTGGCGTTCGGCGCCGTGTGCGGATTGTTCATCGCCGTAATCGGCGTGGCGAGCGGCGGCAATCTATTCGGCAGCGGCTATGCGGAAGCGCGTGGCATGCTCGAGGGCCATTCGCAGCTCGGCGTCGCGTATCCCGTGCTGAAAATGGCCTCGATGGTGGGCTCGTACCTGCCGGGCACGCCGGGCGGCCTCTTTGCGCCGTCGCTGGCGATCGGCGCCGGCATCGGCAACGTACTGCACATGGTGTTCGGGCAGATGCAGCTGCCGATGCTGATCGCGCTCGGCATGGTCGGTTATCTGGCCGCCGTCACGCAGAGCCCGATCACGGCGTTCGTCATCGTCATCGAAATGATCGACGGGCATGCGCTCGTGATCTCGTTGATGGCGACGGCGCTCGTGTCGAGCCAGGTTTCCAGGCTATTCGCCCCGCCGCTGTACGAAGCCCTGGCGCAACGCTTCCTGAAGCAGTGAAGCGCGCTCACGCCAGTTGACCGGCACGCGCCGTTACCAGCGCAGCAGCCGCGGCCCCAGCCACGCGCCAATGCCGGCGGGCAGCAACATGCCGATCACGTACCAGACGCTCCAGAACGCCGGGCTCATCTCCGGGCAATGCAGGCAATACGCAATGGTCGCGAGCGCGCTCGCAAAGAGCCCGGCTGCCGCGCCCGCCGCGCGCAGACGGGTGGGCGCGAGACCGCGCACGGCCCAGAACACGGCCGCAAACGTGGGCACCGAAAGCAGCACGATATTGAACGGGCACGTGCGCCATGTGTGGCCCATCACGAGCGGCATGCGTTGCGCGGGCGCCGCGTCGCCCAGCGCAAGCCACGCGCCCGCCAGCACGGCGACGAACGGCAGCGCCACCAGCGCCCACGCATAGCCGCCGCGCCGGCCCGGCCGCCCGAGGCGGCTGACCGCGAGCGCGGCAGCGGCCGCGACGCACAACGGGAACGCGACCTTCGCCCAGAAGATCGGCGTGTGCATGACACTCATGAGATCGTGCCGCACGCCGAACACCACGCTCATCAGCACGACCGAGCCCGCAAAACCGAGCGCCAGCGCCCGCGCGAAGCGGCGCAGCACCGCCTTGCGGTCCACGCGCGCATCGCCGGCGGCGAGCAGGTTGATCAGATCGTCGGTTTTCATCGCGCTCCCCTGATGCGCGCGGCAAGCGCCTTCAACCCGCGATGAATGCCCACTTTGACCGCCGATTCGGAGAGTCCCGTGAGCTTCGCCGTTTCCACGACCGAAAGCCCTTCGAGCTTCACGTGGACGATCGGCAGGCGCTGCTTGTCGGGCAATTGCTCGAGCAGCTTGCCGATATCGCGGCGCGCCTGCGCGGGTTCGTCGTCGGGCGCGGCGAAGAGATCGGTGTGATCTTCGAGCGGGTCGTTGAGCACGTCGCGGCGTGCGCGCGAGCGGAAAAAGTCCATCAGCTTGTAGCGGGCGATCGCGTGCACCCAGGCCGTGAGTGGTTCGTCGGGGCGCCATGTGTGACGCGCGTTGTGAACCGCCAGCAGGATCTCCTGCACGAGGTCCTCGACGTCGTCGCGCAACTGCGGGATGCGGCGGCGCAGGTAGCCGCGCAAATGGCGCGTGAGTTCCTCGAGGAAGTCGCGATACGCTTGCGCGTCGCCTTCCAGGCCGCTGACGAAAAGCGCTTTGAGACGGGTTTCCGCGGAGTGCAAAGGTCGTCCTGGATGGTCGCGACGAATGGTTAACGGGCTTGCGGGCATGGTGCTCGCCGGGTCTTGCAATGGTGAGCTTTCAAACTGATTACGAACGCCGCCGCTTTCGCGTCCGTTCGCGTGAGCGTAGCCGAACGCTTCGCGCCCCGCAACGGCATGCGCTGCCCCGGCGCGCGCGCCGGGCGTCGCCCCTTCCGTCATCGCCGCCCATGTGCCGGTCAAACCCACCTTCTGCCTCTTTCGCGTAACGCGAGCGTGCGCCCGTTGCGGGTAGTTCGTTCGCCATGCCCGTTGGGTTACAGCCTCGGCGACTTATTTTTAGCCGCCCCGGTCGCGCGAATTTATTCTCGACGCGATGTAACCGGCACGCGCGCCACAGCGAATTCACTGTCAACTCTGCGCTAACCAGGAATCGCCATGCACACGTCGATCGGTGAATCGCCCGCACTTGCCGCCAGCGTGCGCCGCCCGCGCGCCATCCAGCCGCTCTGGCTGCGCGTCACGCATTGGCTCAACGCGCTCGCGGCGCTCGTCATGATGTTCTCCGGCTGGCGCATTTACGATGCATCTCCCGTGTTCGCGGGCTTCGTCATTCCCACCTCGGTCACCCTCGGCGGCTGGCTCGGTGGCGCACTGCAATGGCATTTCGCGGCAATGTGGCTGCTGTTTTTCAACGGCCTCTTCTATCTCGCCATGAATCTCGCCACCGGCCGCTGGCGCACGAAGTTCTTCCCGCTGAGCCCGCGCGCCGTGCTGCACGATCTGCGCGCCGCGCTCACGGGCCGGCTCTCGCACGCCGACCTGAGCCAGTACAACGCCGTGCAGAAACTCGCCTATCTCGTTGCGATCGCCGACCTCGTCGTCCTCGTGCTGTCGGGCCTTGCGATCTGGAAGTCGGTGCAGTTTCCGCTGCTGCGCGAGTTGATGGGCGGATACGACCGCGCGCGCGTCGTGCACTTTTGCGCGATGTCCGTGCTTGCGGCGTTCGTGCTCGTTCACGTGACGATGGTCGCGCTCGTGCCGCGCTCGCTGCTCACCATGCTGCGCGGACGCTGAACAGGCCGACCGATGCCATTCGAGTCACTATCCTTCGATATCGATAAGGATTCCAGATGAACACGCAAGACCGCAAGATCATCGCAATCGACCGCGCGGCGATTCTTGCCGATGCACGGCGCGAACTCGACATGCCGTCACGGCGCCTGTTCGGCAAGCGCATGCTCACGCTCGGCGGTCTTTCGCTGCTGACCGGCTGCACGATCACCGACGACGCCTCGGTCAACACGTTCCTCAGCGCCGTTTCCCGGCTCAACGATCGCGTGCAGGCATGGCTGTTCGACCCAACCCGGCTCGCACCCACCTACACCGAAGCCCAGATCACGCGGCCCTTCCCCTTCAACGCGTTCTATAGCGAGAGCGAGGCGCCCGTGGTCGATGGCGGCGACTATCGGCTCAGGCTCAGCGGGCTCGTCAAGGGCCAGCGCGTCTGGACGCTGCCCGAGTTGTACGCGCTGCCGCACGCCGAGCAGATCACGCGGCATATCTGTGTCGAAGGCTGGAGCGCGATAGGCCGCTGGGGCGGCACGCCATTCGCGCATTTCCTGCGCCGGGTCGATGCGGATCTCACCGCGAAATACGTGGGCTTTCGCTGCGCCGACAACTACTACGAAAGCATCGACATGGCCACGGCGCTGCATCCGCAGACCTTGCTCGCTTTCGACTACGACGGCGAGCGCCTGCCGGCGAAATACGGCTATCCGATGAAGCTGCGCATGCCGACGAAGCTCGGCTACAAGAACCCGAAGCACATCGTCGAGATTTTCGTCACGAATACGTATCCAGGCGGCTACTGGGTCGACCAGGGCTACAACTGGTTCGGCGGTTCGTGACGTCTTCCTGCCGCCGCCTGATACGCCACTTCATGCGACGGCTCCATTTCACTTCCGCCCGCAAAAGGGGCAACGGTTTTTTCCACCCAGCAAGGAGCAATGCAAATGAACACGATCCGATTCGCAGCCATCGCCATCTCGGCCGCCCTGTTGAGCATGAGCGCGGGGGCATTCGCGCAGGCTAGCGGCGCGATGTCGAACGACGCCATGTCGAAGGACTCGATGCAGAAGGACACCATGGGCAAAGGCGCCATGTCGCACGATACAATGAGCAAAGGCGGTGCGATGAGCCATGATCAGATGAAAAAGCCGATGAAGCACGACGCCATGGGCATGGATCACCCGGCATCGGGCGCCATGGCGCATTGAACCGTCGTAACGCGCTCCCGGCGTAGCTTGCGCCAGGAGCGCAGCGCGCGCGCCCCGGCACAATGCGCAAGCGATGCACGATTTCCGCGGGGCCGCACACCCTGCACCGGGAGTATGTGATGGGAAGCGAATGGCAACGCCGCCTGAAACTATTCGTTCAGCGCTTCTGGCAGCCAACCAGTGCGTGCATGACCTGCATGCCGGGGAGCTGGGGCAACATCATGAGCCTGCCCCATTGGACCATCGCATTCAAGACGGGACTGTTCACCGGCGCGCTGGCCGTGCTGCTCACCTTCACGCCAGCAGCGAAGTGGTACGCGAATCGCTATGGCAACGCGCTGCTGGTGGGCTGCCTGACCATACTCGGCGATGCCTACGCGCACACGAGTCACTATCGCATTCATGTTCTCGAACACATTGCGACGGGGGTCGTGTCGGGCCTGATCGCGCTCGCAGCGTCGTATCTGTTCGACGAGCGCGCGCGCCGCATACGCACGCTATGGGCGCGCCTGACCGGGTGATTCACGAGGCGAAGCGGGCGAATGCGGGCAACGACAGCGGTTCGATGCGCTGAACCGGCAACGTGCCCGCCGCGATTTGGCTCCGCGTGTCAAAAGGCCCGTCACTGCGTCTTCGCCAAATCCTGTCCAATCATCGCCACCACGGCTTGCTCGCACGCTTTGAGCCCCGTCACCGACTGATCGAACTGATCCTCCAGATTGCCGAAACTTCCGTAGCGGTACGCGACATCGCTGTCAATGTGCACGCTGTTGGCCTTGATGTCGTAGCCGCAAGCGTAGGTCCTGTAATACATGTCCTGTTTCGTTTTTGCATCCAGCAAGCGGGCGCGAACGACGACCCATGGGACGAAATCGACGGATTCAGGCGGCGATACATAGCCGAACGACGCAAACCACACATTGAGGATGGCATCGGCGTCCGTATGAACTTCGGAGTAGTCGTCCGATTTGCCGTCCGCCGAAACCTTGACCTTCTGGTCGGTCAGCGTGACGACCTGATACCCGTCCGTGGTCAGGCGCGAGACGATCCCATCGCTGGCCAGCGGTGCGAACTCGATCTTCTGTTCGGCGATTTTCTGCGTGTAAGTCTTCGAATGGCTGCTGTTGATGCCAGCCTGCACCAGTCCGCCAAGCAGGCCAAACGCCCCCGCTGCCCCGCCCAGATTCCACACGTTCTCTGCCGCTGGCTCGTTCATCTTCAGCAGCGCGATGGAATGCAGTTTTTCGCGATTCTGAGCCGCGAGTTCGCTATTGGGCAAAGACGCACAGCCCGCCAGAAGCGTCATGCCAATCGCGCAAGCGGCAACCCCGGCCCTTGAAATGTATTCATTTTTCATAACGCGCTCATTTTTCTTTTAAATGGGAAGTCATCAGCGGTAGTCGTACGGCAGGCGTGCACAGGGTCTGCTCATGCGGGACCCGCGAGGACAGAATTAATATCGGCGGAAGCGCAGACGAACTTTAGGCGTGCAGCTTCCGCATAGGCCATAGGTCCGATTGACTGCGCATCCACACATGGCACCCTTCGACAACGCCGTCCTTTGGCTCATCAAAGGGGAACCCGATGCGCGCCTGCCGATATGTGGTCCTTTGCGCTTTGCCATTCATGATCGTCGGCTGCAACACGCCGCCGATCCCGCCGGGCAAGCCGGTTGATATTCCGACCGCTCTCGAGCAGGTTCTCACGGGCCTATGCAACTTCAAGAAGGAACAGGCCGACCGCAAGCAGGATATGGGCGTCGCAATCGACTCGGTCACCGTGGAGCTCGACCTGACCGTCGACGGCGCAAGGAATCCCCCTGTCGCGGTGGCGCCGGATATCCAGTTCATTCCCACGGTGAGCTACGGGCAGATCATCACGGCGAACCGGGGCAGCCGGCTTACGCTCACCCTGAAAAACACCGGCACCCACGGCGGCTGCGACGTCATGACGTCGGCGAAGTAGCGGCTGTTCACTTTCTCTATAGGACCATCGGCCCATAGCCAGCCTATGCGGATGTGACATGATGGGAAGGCGCGGAACACTCGGCCCTGCCATCATGCGTATTGTTCATACGTTGCTGATCATCCTGGCTTTCGGGATGACTATTGCCGGCCGGCCGACAGGCTGCCTCGCGGCCCAGGGAACGCCTGCGCAAGCCGCGGCGTCACAGGCCGCGGCGGCTGCGCCAGCCAGTGCTCCATTGCCCCCCGCGGCTCCCACGCCCACCACCACGCGCCGCCTCAACCTGGCCATCCAGCCGAAGTTCGGCGATTTCGACGCCATGCTCGACCGCAGGCTGATCCGCGTGCTGGTGCCATACAGCAGGACGCTCTATTTCAACGAGCTCGGTCATGAGCGCGGGCTGACCGCCGGGCTCATGCGCGACTTCGAGCGCTACCTGAACAAGACGTACCGGAGCAGTCTCGGCAAGCGTCCCTTGACGCTCGTGATCATCCCGACGACGCGCGACCAGCTCATTCCCGCTCTGCTGGCCGGGAAGGGAGACATCGCCGCCGGCAATCTGACCGCCACCGAAACACGGCTCAAGCAGGTCGACTTCGTCGCGCCGCGCGACCGTACGCCGGTCCGGGAGCTGGTCGTCACCGGTCCGAAGTCGCCCGCGCTCACCAAGCTCGACGACCTGAGCGGCAAGACCGTGCACGTGCGCGCGAGCAGCAGCTACTTCGAGAGTCTGACCGCCCTGAACGCGCGCTTCAAAAAAGACGGCAAGCCGCCGATGAAGCTGGTCTTGCTGCCCGATGCGCTCGAGGACGAGGACGCCATGGAGATGCTCAATGTCGGGCTGGTCCAGATTCTCGTCGTCGACGACTGGAAGGCGAAATTCTGGGCGCAGGTGCTGCCGGGCATCGTGGTGCACGACGACATGGCCGTGCGTGACGCCGGCTATATCGGCTGGGCGATCCGCAAGCAGAGTCCGAAACTCCAGCAGGCCATCACCGACTTCTACGTTGGCTACGTGAAAAAGCAGAGTGTGGCGGAAGTGCGTTTGCAGCAGGAACTGCAGCGCGTCAAGCAGATCACCAGCAATACCGAGGATGCCGAACTGAAGCGCTTCAAGCAAACGGTCGGTCTGTTCGAAAAGTACGGCACGCAATATCACTTCGATCCCTTGATGCTCGCCGCGCAAGGGTTCCAGGAATCGCAGCTCGATCAGAGCGCCCGCAGCCACGTTGGCGCGATCGGCATCATGCAGCTCATGCCGGCGACCGGCAAGGAGCTGGCCGTCGGTGACATCCGCGTGACGGAATCGAACATCCACGCCGGCGCGAAATACCTGGGCCGCCTGATGTCCCGCTACTTCCCGGATGCGCACTTTTCCGACTCGGACCGCGCCCTGTTCGCGTTCGCGAGCTACAACGCGGGTCCGGCCCGGATCGCGAAGATGCGCAAGGAAGCGGCCGCCCGGGGGCTCTCGCCCGACAAGTGGTTCAACAATGTCGAGATCGTGGTTGGCGAGAAGATCGGGATCGAGACGACCACCTACGTGCGCAATATCTACAAGTACTACGCCGCCTACCGGCTCGTGCAGCAGGCGCAGGCGGCGCGTGAACGCGCCATCGGGCAGGTGCGCAAGCAGGGCTGAGGCAGGCCTACGCGTCAGGCGTCCAGTACCGCGAGATGAATCGCGCGACTTCATCCAGCGCATTGCGCGCGCCCGGCAACTCGTGGGGGGAGCGCTGGAAGACGTGGTGCAGTCCTTCGTAGATTTCCAGCTGGACCTCGTTGCCCTGCTCCGCCGCGGCCGCCGCGTAACGGCGCGCGTCGTCCAACAGCAGCTCGTCCGTGCCCACCTGGAGCGCGATGGGCGGCAGGCGCCCGGGAATGGCATGCAGCGGCGACGCGCGTCCATCCGCGGGATCGGCGGCACCAAGGTACGCCGCGGCGGCATTGGCGAGCACAGGCCGCGTCAGGACGGCATCCCGGGTCGCATCGCTGTGGAACGACGGCCCCGTCAACCCCAGATCGACCCACGGCGAGAAAGTGGCCACGCTCGCGACGTTCAACGTTCGCCGCTCCTCGACACCCAGAGCCGCCAGTGCAAGGCCCCCGCCTGCAGAGTCGCCAACCAGGGCGACTTCGCGTATGCCGCCGTGCGCCAGCCATCGCAGCGCGGCGAGCACGGCATCGTGCGCCGCGGGAAACGGATGCTCGGGCGCAAGCGGATAGTCGAGCACGAACGTGTCCACGCCGGCGCGCACCGCGATCTGGCTCGCGAACCCGCGATACCCCCAGGCAGACCCGAGCACAAAGGCCCCGCCGTGCAGGAACAGGATCGCGCGATGGGCAGGCGCGGCGCGCGGCCGAATCCACCACCCTCGCACGTCCGCGTTCGCCATGCGCTCCATGCCGACGCCCTCCGCCACCGGCGTCTGCGCGGTAATGGCGTCGTACGCCTCGCGCATCGTGCCATGGAATTCGTTGAAATGCCGTTGCGTGCGCTCGATCGAGGCCTTCGCCGCCTCGCGGTCGTCATCGCTGAGGCTGTGCCGCACTTCGATCAGGTTTGCGCGTTGTCCGATGCTCATCATGGCTCCGTCGTTGCGTGAATGCGTTGTCGATGGGCATGACGATATCGATTCCATTTACACCATGGAAGATGGCCAAATGGAATAGAATCCATTCCACTCAGGAAGTTTTGGAGAAGAAGCAATGGACCGGCTCGACGCGCTCAAGCTTTTCATTCGCATCGTCGAAAGCGGGAGTTTCGCCGCGGCGGCGCGCGACATCGGCGTGGGTCAGCCTGCAGTCAGCAAGCAGCTTGCGTCGCTCGAGCGCTATCTTGGCGCTCAGCTGGTGCGGCGCACCTCGCGCAGCATGACGCTCACCGAGACCGGTCAAACGGTCTACGAAGCGGGCTTGCGCATCATTGGCGACTTCACCGATCTCGAGTCCTCCGTCGGGCATGGCCAGCTGTCTCCGGGCGGGCTGATCCGCGTCACCGTGCCGCCAGTCTTTGGGCGGCTGTATGTCGTGCCGCACCTGCCGGCGTTTTTCTCCCGCTATCCGCAGGTGTCCGTGGACCTTTCCGCAACGGAGCGAATCGTCAATCTCGTCGAGGAAGGTTTCGATCTTTCGATCAAGATCGGACCGCTTGCCGACTCCTCGATGATTTCGAGGCATCTGGCCTCGAGTCCGGTCGTTGTCGTCGCAACGCCGCAATACCTCGAAAAGCACGGGCGCCCCGAACGGCCACACGAAATCGAACGGCATGCCTGTGTCGTTTTCGCGCCCCTGCACGAGCCGCGGCCATGGCGTTTCGGGAACGTCGAAGGATCGGGTCTGCAGGTTCCGTCCGGCAATTTCCGCACCGGCGACGCGGAGCAGATTCGCGCGGCCGTCCTGGCCCATATGGGCCTGGTTCAGGCGCCCGCCTGGCTTTTCGCCGCGGAGATGGCGAGCGGCGAGGTCGTCAGCGTGCTGGAGGATTTTGCGCCGCCGCCGTTGGCGGTCCATGGCGTGCATCCGTCGGGCAGGCGCCTGCCGAACAAGACTCGCGTGTTTCTCGACTTCGTTGCCGAAATGCTCGCGGCCGATCCGCGCCCGGCTTTCGTGGCGGTCTGATGGCTTTGCGTGGTCTTCGCGCGCCTGTGCGGAACGGTGCTTGCTGGGATGAGTGGGTCACTCATCAAGGAGAGCCAAAATGCCCGAGAAGAAAACGATCGAGCGTGCGCGCGCAGACAAGCGCGCGGGCAAATCCGCAAGCACCCAGGCCGGCGAATTCGTGAAAGAGGAATTCGATCGCGTGCGCGAGGGCCGGCATGGCGTGCGTTCGGCGAAGCAGGCCGTCGCGATCGGCCTTTCGAAGGCGCGGCGCGCCGGTGTGGACCTGAAACCGCCGGCGCCCGGCAAGACCAGCGAAGCAACGCGCAAGAAGGCCGCCAAGGATGCTGCGGCGGGCCACGGCGCGAAAACGGCCCGCGCGAGCAAGGAATCGACGGCCAAACGCTCGCGCACGACGACGCAAGTGCTCAAGGGCGAAAGCCGGGCGGGCGCGTCGCCACAAGCCGTGTCGAAGCAGGCGAAGAGCGCGGCTGCGCGCCGCCCGGCGGCAAGCCGCTCGGCGGCGGCGAAGAAGGCTGCGCAGACCAAGGGCGCAGCGGGCCGTTCCGCCGCGGCAAAAAAGGCAGCGAAGACACGCGCCGCACGTGCGCAACACACCCGCCACTAGCGGGGCGCGGGGTTATGAGACTATGTTCCTCATCGCCCCGCACGCGCATGCTGCACAACCGCCGATGTCCTCACCCGCTCTGCTGCTCGAACAGATCCTTCGCGACGTCCCACGCCGTTATCGCTTGCCGCTAGAGGCCGCGGCTTCGGCGCTGCCGCCTGGAGACGCCAATCCGGCGACGGCGCTGGCACGCGTCATCGAACAGGCGCGAGAAGCCATCGCGCATGGCCGAGCGCCGGACGCGACGCTGAAGCCGCGTTTCACCGACGCGCTCGCGGCCATGATCACCGAGGCCATGCACGCCGATTCCGGAGACCGCGCCTTTCAGGCGATGGTGCTGCGGCACCGCGCCCCGCAGGTGCGCGAATTTGCGTCGCTTTCGGCACAAGCCGATCAGGACCGCCGGCAGATCCATGCGGCCGTCAATGCGATTGCGCATCCAGCCAAACAGCAGCGCGCCCTGCAAGCCTGGCAGCGCGAAGCCCTTGCGCGGCTGCATGCGTCCGCGTCTCTGGCGCACCACGAGGCCCATTACTCGGGACTTCACGAAACGGTGCTAAACGTCCTCGCCATGCCGGAGCTTGCGAAGGGCTCGGACTTCGAGCCCGCGCTGGCGGATCTGCGGGACAGTCCGGCACTTGCGCGCTTGTGCCGGATCGAAGCCCTGGCGCCCGATCCACTTGTGCAGCAGTACGTATCATTGCTCGATGCATATGGTCCGCGGCCGGGTACGCCGGCGGCCGTGGCGCAAGGCCGGGCGTCGCAGCGGCGCGGCGCGGCTGTCGAAGCGCTAGCCGTACAGGCACTCGAAGCCCTGGCTCAACGTCTCAACGCAGCGCAGGAGCACTCGCACGCTTATCGTGTCGTGAGTTCGATGCGCGTTCCGGCCTCGATACCGGGCACGCACGAGCGCGCCAAAACGGAATGGGACGTGGTCCTGCTGGAGCGGCTGCACGCGAAGACCTTCGATATCGTGCCCGTGTGGAACGTGCGCCTGCTCGTCGAAGCGAAGGCATCGGTCGAGTCCGCGACGACCGACCTGCCGCGGCTCATGCGCGGGTTGCGCCTGCTCGCGCACGCCGAAGAAAACGTCGTCTATACGTTCGAGACCCAGCAGGGGCCGGTACGACTGCACGGCGCCTCGCTACGCGCACAAGGCATCGACGAGTCCGGCTTGCTGAACGCCGTACTCTATTGCTGCGATGCGCCCGCCAACGGCACTTCGCGAATGCTCAACGCCGCGAGCCGCATGCAGTTGTTGTCCGCACCGGCGAGCCTGGAATACGCCAGCACCCAGTGGGACGGGCAACATGCAGATCCGGAAATACTGGCTGCTGTCTGGCAGCACCTCACGCAATCGCCACGCTGGCATGCGGTGCTCGATCAGTATTCGATGCTGCGTCTCGTGCGCGAATTGATGGTCCACCCCGAAGACCTGATGGCCACGATTCGCGATGCAACGGGGTGTTCGCCGGGGTGTTCACAGTACACGGCGAACGAACGCCCTTGATGACGTGCGCGTGCGTGCGTTCGAGAGAGGCGCGCTGACGCCTCAATGCTCCGTGCTTGCGCGCGCCGCCGCGGGGCACGCCGGATCCTTGCCCCAATGCCCGTCGCAGACGCGCCAGCGGCAAAGCTGATCTTCGAAAAAGCCCTGTTCTCCGCACGCCTTGACTTGCTGCGCGAGCGTGAGCTTGCTTGCTGCCGACTTCGACGAGTGTGCGGATGCGTCCTTGCCATCGCCCGGCTTCGTGCGGGCAACGAGCACGGCTAGCAGGTCGACATCGGAATCGTCCTTCTGGCCGCCTGGACGCCCATCGTGCCGCTTCTTCGCCAGGGCTTCCGTCCTCGCGTTGCCTGCATGCGCGGCGCTTTTCGCTTCGTGGCGGGATTCTGCGCCCTTGGCCGGATGCTTGTGATTCGCGTCTACGGACGCGCTCGTCAGCGGCGCGGCGCCGCCTGCCGGCGCGCTCGCTCCGGCATCGCGCGCGCCATTGGCCAACGCACGCGAAAGCCGGCCGTCGTCGGGTACCGTTGCGGACGCAACGGCGTCGGGTCCGGGCTTCGCGTTGTCGGCGCTTTCGTCGTCGCTCACGATGGTGGCGGCGTGCGAAGCCGACGCCGTATCAGGCGCGCTCGCCGCGTTTGCAACGGCTGGCGCAGCGCCTGCGGGGGCAACTGTTGGGGTCACTGTCCCGGCAGCCGCCTGCGTCCCGGCGTTCGCCGGCGCGCTACGCTCGGCCACGTGCCAGGCGCCGAAACCGGCAGCGCTGATCAGAACCAGCGCGCCAATCAGCATCGGCGCGCGCGCGCGCCGGCCTGTGCCAGGCGGCGTGGCTGGCGGCACGACGCGGCCCTCGAGATTCGCGAGGATGCGCGAGCCGCCCGGCTGTGCGCCCGGCACGCTGGCAGGCGTGTCGGCGAGGAGGCTGGGGGCAGCCTTGGGGGTAGAGTTGTCCGGCGCACTCATTCACTGTCTCGTTGGAATCGTGCTCATTGTGCTCATTGAATTGAGCCTGTTTCACCGCAATAATACGGGGCGGCCCAACTTCGGGCAGCGCTGATTCTAAAATCAAGCATTACAAAAAACAATTGCCACTCCGCGGGTTCGCTTTTGGTCGCCATTGCTCTCGTCGCCTATTTTGCCATTGCCGTACCACTGGCCGCACTATTGCTGCTGCCCGCCGTACGTGCAGCGCTTTTCAGCACAATATTCGAATTGCATAATTTGATTATGCGCCGCGCTTCAGCGAGCGCCACTCACGCCCGGAGTCAGTTCTTTAAGTCGGCAAAAATTTCTCATTCGAGAATGGCCGATATGAAAAATATACTCATCAGGCGGCGCTTGCTGATTTTCATTACCGCAGGTATTCTTGCGACGCCGCCGCTCATTGCAATTACATTGCGCGGTCATCAGTTATTTCAATACGATGACACGCCCCGGGTGCCGGACGAAAAAATCGCTGCCTTGCTGAACGGCGAGCAGCTGGTTCCACCGCCGCCGCTGCCTCCCGAGGTATTCGCCACGAAGGAGGTCGAGCAGGTGCGGCCCGCGCTGCACGACGCAAGCCGCGACTGGAATCTGCTGGACGCCGATTTCCGCACGCGGCTATTGCTCGTCTACAAAATCATGCGCGAGCAATACGGTTATGAAATGGCACTACTGGAGGGTTACCGCAGCCCCGAGCGGCAAAACCGGCTCGCACAATTGGGCGGTAATGTGACAAACGCGGCAGCTTTCCAAAGCTATCACCAATATGGACTCGCGGCCGATAACGCATTTCTGCGTGACGGCAAGCTCGTCATTTCAGAAAAAGATCCCTGGGCGATGCGGGGTTATCAGTTATACGGCCAGGTGGCCGAGCAGGTTGGCCTGACCTGGGGCGGACGCTGGAAATTGATGGACCTGGGCCACGTCGAATATCACAAACCCGGCTTCGTTCTGGGGCGCGCGCCAGCAATTGTTAAATGAGGCGCAGCGGGAAAAAAATGGGGAGTTTATGGGGCGTTCATTCATTCTGCCGGGCGGCAAAACCTCTTGCTGCGTGACGACACCGCACACCACGACAAACAGCACCCAAGGCACCAGGACCTGAACGGCTTATGCAACGCTTCTTCAACGTGTTGACAAACACGCGCACGCTCTCTGTCGTCGGCGTGATCGCGCTCGCGGCCGCATTGTTCATCGCGGCCGATGCACTGCAAATGAGCCCCGTCTGGCCCGCCGCCGTGCTGGGCGCGCTGTTCGTGCTCTGGCTCGTGTTCTGGCTCTGGCGCCGCGCGCGCGTGCGGCGCGCGAACCGCAAGCTCGGCGACATGCTGGAGCAGCAGGCGCAGACCGACAACGCCGCGGCGCCGGCAGCCGCGCCCGCCAGGCAGGCGGAGCTGGACACGCTGCGCACGCGGCTCGTCGACGCCGTCAAGACCATCAAGACCTCGAAGATCGGCCAGCTCTCGGGCGGCTCGGCGCTGTATGAGTTGCCGTGGTACATCGTCATCGGCAATCCGGCGGCCGGCAAGAGCAGCGCCGTGCTGAACTCCGGCCTGCAGTTCCCTTTCGCCGACAAGCACGACGCCGTGGTGCACGGCATCGGCGGCACGCGCAACTGCGACTGGTTCTTCACGACCGAAGGCATCCTGCTCGACACGGCGGGCCGCTATTCGGTCCACGAGGAAGACCGCAGCGAATGGCTCGGCTTTCTCGGCCTCCTCAAGCGCCATCGTCCGAAAGCGCCGATCAACGGCATCATCGTCACAGCGAGCATCGCGGAACTCACGGGCAACCGCCCCGAGTTCGCCATCAACCTCGCGAAGAACCTGCGCCAGCGCGTGCAGGAACTGACCGAGAAGCTCGAAGTGTTCGCGCCCGTGTACGTGATGTTCACGAAGGCCGACCTGATTACCGGCTTCACCGAATTCTTCAGCAGCAACGACCGCCAGGAGTACGACCGCGTGTGGGGCGCCACCCTGCCCTACGAGCCGGACGAGAAGCGCGATATCGTCGCGCTGTTCGACGAGCGCTTCGAAGAGCTTTACGAAGGCCTCAAGGAAATCAGCATCGCGCAGATGTCGCTCAGCCGCGGCAAGCAGCTCTCGCCCGGGCAACTGAGCTTCCCGCTCGAATTTTCGGCGATCAAGCCGGCGTTGCGCGCGTTCCTTGCCACGCTGTTCGAGAACAACCCGTTCCAGTACAAGCCGATCTTCCGCGGCTTCTATTTCACGAGCGCGCTGCAGGAAGGCGAAACCAGCAGCGCCGCCGCGCAGCGCATTGCCAACCGCTTCGTGCTCTCCGCCGAAGGTCTGCCCAAGCCGCATAGCGCGTTTTCCAAAAACGGCTTCTTCCTGCGCGATCTGTTTTCGAAAGTGATCTTCGCGGACCGGCAAACGGTGAAGCAGTTCGCGAGCCCCGCCAAGACGCGTCTGCGCTATGCCACATTCTTCGGCTTCGTCGCGGTGCTCGCGCTCGCGCTGGGCGGCTGGACGTGGTCGACCATCGGCAACCAGCAGCTCGTGGCGAACGTGCAGGCCGACCTCGACAACGTCGAGCGCCTCCAGCAGAACCGCAACGACCTGCAGTCGCGCCTGCAGGCCATGGACATTCTCGAAGACCGCATCGAGCAGCTCGAGCAGTTCCGCCGCGACCGCCCGCTCGCCGTTTCGCTCGGACTCTACCAGGGCGACCGGCTCGAACAGCATCTGCTCGAGGAGTATTACAGCGGCGTACGGCAGATCATGCTGACGCCCGTCTCGCAGAATCTCGCCTCGTTCCTCAAGGACGTGGACGCGCATCCCGAACTGCTCGCGCCGATGTCGCATACGCCCGATTCGGGTGCGATCCCCGTCTCCGCGCACACGGCGATGGCGGGCAGCAGCCAGGGCGGCCTCTATAGCGCGGCCTCGCCCACGAGCGTCGAAGATGCCTACAACGCGCTCAAGACCTACCTGATGCTCTCCGACAAGCGTCACGTCGAGGCCGCGCACCTGACCGACCAGATCGCGCGCTTCTGGCGCGGCTGGCTCGAAACGAATCGCGGCAACATGCCTCGCGACGAGATGATCAAGAGCGCCGAGCGCATGATCACGTTCTACCTCGCACGCGTATCCGACGACGACTGGCCGATGATCGACGCGAACCTCGCACTCGTCGACCAGACGCGCGAAAACCTGCGCCACGTGGTGCGCGGCATGCCGGCGCGTCAGCGCGTGTACGAGGAGATCAAGGCGCGCGCCTCCACGCGCTTCGCGCCCATGACGGTGGCGCGCATCGTCGGCGATACGAATACCTCGCTGATTGCGGGCAGTTATGCGATTTCCGGCACCTTCACGCGCGAGGCGTGGTTCCAGTACGTGCAGCCCGCGATCCGCGACGCCGCGACGAAGGAACTGCAAGCGAAGGACTGGGTGCTCAACACCTCCGCGCAAGACGATCTCACGCTCGAAGGCAGCCCCGAGCAGATCCAGAAGGCGCTGGTGTCGATGTACAAGACCGAGTACGCGCAGAACTGGCAGAAGTTCATGCAGGGCATTGCCGTGCAGGACTTCGGCACGTTCGGCCAGGCCGTCGATGCGATGAATCGCCTGGGCGACCCGCAGGATTCGCCGATCCGCAAGATCCTCGAAACCGCGTACGACCAGACTTCGTGGGACAACCCGTCGCTCGCGAGCGTGAGCATCAAGCGCGCGGAAAGCGGCGTGACGGGCTGGGTCAAGCAGTGGTTCTCGCGCATGTCGGGCAACACTGCCACGGCCAATCTCGACCTCAACGGCAATCCGGTCGAGCCTTCGATGGGTCCGATCGGCCAGGCATTCGCGGGTCTGGGCCGCATGGTCGTGACGCACGACAACGCGTCGCTGCTCGGCGGCTACATGGATTCGCTCTCGAAGGTGCGCACGCGTCTGAACGTCATCAAGAATCAGGGCGACCCGGGACCGGGCGCACGTCAGCTCATGCAACAGACGCTGGACGGCAACGGCTCCGAACTTTCCGATTCGCTCAAGCTCGTCGACGAGCAGATGCTCACCGGCTTGACCGACGCGCAGAAGAAGGCCCTGCGTCCGCTGCTCGTGCGCCCGCTCATGCAGGCCTACGCCGTGGTGATCCAGCCCGCGAGCGTGGAAGTGAACAAGGTATGGAATGCACAGGTGTACCAACCGTTCCAGGCCTCGCTCGCGAACAAGTACCCGTTTGCGGGCAGCGCGAAGATCGAGGCCGGCGCAAGCGAAATCGCCCAGATGTTCGGGCCGGAGGGTGCGATCTCGAAGTTCGTCGGCACGACGCTCGGACCGCTCGCCGTGCGCCGCGGCGACACGCTCTCCGCACGCACCTGGGGCGACATGGGCCTCACGCTCACGCCCGACTTCACGAACGGCTTCGCGCGCTGGGTGGCGCCGCTCGCGGGCGGCGCGGCGGGCGCGGGACAAGGATCGTCCGAACCGCAGACCGTGTTCCAGATCCTGCCGCAGCCTTCGAGCGGCACGACCGAGTACACGATTGCGATCGACGGCCAGCAAATGCGCTACCGCAACACGCCGCCGCAGTGGACGAACTTCGTCTGGCCCAATCCGCAGGGCGCGCCGGGCGCGACGCTCTCGGCCACCACATTCGACGGTCGCACGATCCAGTTCGTCAACGAGCCGGGACGTTACGGCCTGGAGAAGCTCATCAACTCGGCACAGCGCACGCGCCATCCGGACGGCACGTTCGACCTTTCGTGGACGCAAGGCAGCGTGACCGTGTCGGTGAGCATGCGCATCGTCAGCACCTCGCAGCCCACGGCTGCGAGCAGTAACGCGCCGCAGCAGCAAGGCTTGAGCGGCGTGCAGCTGCCCTCTTCGATTGCAAGCGTCGGGACAATGAACAGTGCGGCTGCCAACCCTGCGGCCGGCGCGAGTGCGTCGCCCGCCGCCGTGGCTGCCGTGACAACATCGGCGGCCCCCACTCAGACAGGAGGAACCGCGCAATGACGCAGTCCGTTCAGGCGCAGATCGCGTACTTCGGCAAGATTCCGTCGCGCGGCGACTTCGTCAAGAGTGCGCACAATCCGCAGTTGCTACAGACACTGGACCGCTGGATCGCACAGGCGATGGAACTGCTCGCCGACGACCCGCGCTGGAAGATCGTCTATGCCGAAGCGCAGCCCATGCACTTCGCGTTTCTCGGCTCGCAGAGCAAACTCGCGATCGCCGGGCACATGGTGGCGAGCCAGGACCAGTCGTCGCGGCGCTTTCCGTTTCTCGCCGCCACCGCGCTCGAAGTCGAGCAGCCGCTCGCCTTTCTCGCGCGCAGCCCGCTCGCCTTCGCGCGGCTTTGGTCGCGCGCCGCGCAGCAGATGCAGCCGCTCCTTGGCACGAGCGAACCGGCGGGCGCGCTGCACGCGCTCGGCGAAACCCAGGTGCCCGTGGATGTGGGCGGCGTGGGCAACCCGCACGACGGCACCTTCAACGACTTCGTCGAACACCAGACGCTCGAAGGCCTCGAGCGGATGCTGCTCGCGAGCGGCCACCCCGTGCGCCTGCGCGGCGCGATGCTCGCGCTGGGCTCGCTGCTGCGGCCCGTGATGACGAGCGGCTCCTCGCATCTGGAGCGCGGCCTCACGCTGCCGCTGCCGGTCGACCCGTTCTACCGCAGCCTCGTGGCCGCATTCTGGCTGGAGCTGATCGCGCCGTTCGTTTCGAAGGCGGACTTCGAGCTCGCTATCTTCATCGGCACCATCGCGCAGCGCGAGCGGCTCATCGTCGGCTTCAACGGCGCCTCGGCCCGAACCCTGCACAGCGTGGTCGATCCGCAAACCTACGCCGCCCACAACATCGATATCGACGATCCCGAATGGATCGACGGTCACGCACAAAGCGACCATGGCATCAGCAAACTCGTCAGCTACCTCGATCAGCCGCAACTGTCGCTGCGTCTTGCGATCGATACGTTCCAGGAAGCGTTCGTTGGGGAGGCTGGGCATGCGCGGCGCGGATAAACGGGCGCGGATTCCTGTGCGTACTGCGGTGGTTGCGGCGCTCGCGGCTGGCGTGTTCGGGTTCGCTGGCGCGAACGCGTGGGCTGACGATGCGAGCCCTGCTCGCGTCACGCCCGTGAACAACAGCGGCGCGCAGGTCAGCACGACTGAGCTTCCTGCGGCGAACCCGACGGCCTCTACTGCTGCCACTGTGCCTCGCTCGACCGCCACGTCAACGCCAGCGCCCGTCGATACGGTGCCCGGTCAGGTCGTGGCAGGCGGCAAGGTACCCGACGAAGCCACGCATGCGGCCGTGCTCGCTCGCCTGCGCGAAACCTATGGCGCGGCGAACGTCGTGGATCAGATCGAAGTGGGCGACGTTGCGACGCCGCCCAACTGGTCGGACAACGTGCAGAAGCTGCTCAACGCGCAGCTCAAGCAGATCCACAAAGGACAGCTGAAGATCGACGGCACGCAAATAGACGTGCGCGGCGAGGTGGGCAACGAGGCCGCGCGCCAGCAGATCGCGAGCGACATGGCCACCGCGCTCAATCCGACCTATACGATTCGCAATGGGTTGCGTGTGAGCGCATCCGAGCAGGGCCTGCTAGATCAGACGCTCGCGAATCGCACGATCGAGTTCGAAACGGGCAGCGCGACGCTCACGCCACAAGGCCGCGCGATTCTCGATCAGATGGCGGCCGTGCTTGTGAAGATGAATACGCGCACGGTGGCGATCATTGGGCATACGGACAACGCGGGCAATCGCACTTCGAATATTGCGCTGAGCCAGGCGCGTGCCGATGCTGTTAAGGGCTATCTCGTCGGCAAGGGGATCTCGCCGCAACAGATGACGGCGACGGGTGTGGGTCCTGATCAGCCGATTGCGTCGAACGATACGAGTGATGGGCGGGCAAGGAATCGGCGGATTGAGTTTCGGGCGGGGTTGTAGGGGGCCGGTCCTCGGGCCGATCATCGCAAGCACAAATCGCTTCAGGCGGAAAGCGTTCCCGTGGTTTGCGATGCCACGAGCTTCGGCTGGGGTTGACAGTGGCACTGACACAGGTCGCCTTCGAGAGCGACCTGTTTCCCCATTACCGTCAGCGTGTGCGGAGTTCCATCTGACACGATGACACCTTGGGTGTTGCAGGTGTGGCACATGACGGGCGCTCCGATATAGGTCATCGGTCTCCCGGAGAACGAGGACCCCTCGATGCCTTCCATCACGACGCCGTTGTGATCGGTCTTGTCGTCTTTCAGTATGAATTTGCGAGTCATATCTGCTCCCTGAGATTTTTCTCTGATCCGACTTTGGTGGCGCTTGCCACGAATGTGCCGGGCTTCTGCGACTCCTGTATTGCCTCAGGCCAGACCGGCTCCCTGCATGTTTTCCAGCTGAGCCATGCACACACAGACTGGAGATAGCCCAATGGAGCCGTCCTCTTGACCATGTCGCCATTTCCCTGATCAATCAGAATCTTGTCATCGCAGGTGGCGATCCAGCGAGCGGCAGCAAAAGAGGTCGTTGTGGGCAGAAATTCGTCAACCACAACGGCTGTAGGACCGCCTTCCATATATCGGCGGATGAATTCAAGGCGCTCCCTGAGACGCTCAATCGTGGCCGCGCCCGCCTCAGTGGTCTCATCGTCAAATGACAATAGGCGCGGGCCGATGGAGAACGATTGAACGACGTTAGAGCGTTCGTCGAGAACATGGCAGCGCAAGACGTATGGTATTGCGCGCACGATGGCGTCGCGGGGTCGTTTCTCAATGAAGAAGTGAGCCTTTTCCCATGCGACGGAGATGACTTCCCTGGAGCCCGCTCCACGGTACGCGTGGACCATTCGGGTTTGCCGGTAAAAGCGCACGGGTCTTCGGGTCCACGTAAAATTCTCGAGGTGCAGCAACCAAAGAATGAACGCCAGAAGTGCGAGGGAAAATACTGAAAAACAGGCGACAAAGGCGTAGGCGAATACAAGCTCACCGCCGTGTACACCGCGCGGCGGCGTCGTGAATGCAAAGATGCAGAAGTGAACGAGCAAGAAAGCTCCCGCTAACAGCCACGGCCCACCCCACGTAATCACGCCCCGTTCGAGGAACATCACATCACTCATCTCGAGAAAGATGTCATTTATGTCGAACACAGAGTGTCCCGGGCGTGCACCTTTGCTCGCTGGGGCATCCACCTTGAGATGTTGATTCTTCTCCCAGTCGGATAGCGGCCGCCGAAGCTTAATCCAAATGTTTCCGTCGAATGCCATGCAAACCTCACAATGCGTTGTACGCGTGTTGCTCTTCCTGAAGAGACTGATACTTTTCTTTGCTTTTGCCAAAGTAGCTGCGGCCAAGAAATTCTAACAATTCCCGCTCCTTCAGAAAGTAGATTATCAGCCCTACCGCCAAAAGCAGTAGCCCAAGGGGAAGCACCCAGCTTGTGGCAATGTTGGCCAACGCAAGAACGCCGAGGACAACCCCTACCCCGGCCGATATGGTGTAAGCGACAGCAAGCCCAATATGACCGGCCTCCCATTGCTCCTTCGCATTCTGGTAATCATAGTACGCGCCGATAAACGCAGCTGGGGCCGCAAGCATTCGCCCCAAGAATGATGATCTTTTAATCCATTCCGCCGAGACATACGGCTTCAACCTCGCCGGAATCAAAGCCTTGTTCTTCTCAAGTTTCTCGAGTACTTTACTCGCCGTCATTGCGATGGAACCCACAAACGCCGCGCCAGAAGCGATGAATTTTGAGAGAGTTTCCGTACTGTTGAAGTGCGTCGAATTTTGATAGTCCTTGTAGGACAGGAAGATATTAACAAACGCGAAAACAGCACCGATGCTTGTTACCGAGGGTTCTCCTTCCATCACTTTTCGGAACGACGGAATGAATTTCGTTTCCACGACTTCGTCTGTAAGAATCACCTTGTTGGCCGGATTTATAATTTTCTGGGCAGCATTTTGTGCACTTGTCGCGACCGTGCTCTGGAGGTTCTCCTTGTCCACAACAATGTATTGCGGAACCGTCGTCACCTTGCCTTCCGGTGTTTTCGTCGTAAACTGCTTGTAAAATGCTGCATTGAACTCTTTCTTGCTCGGTCGCTTATCCGCTGGGGTGAGTTCCCACATTTGGCGCGCGAGATACTTGATTCTCTGCGCCGGGGTACCTTCTGTCGGTTGGTGAAGGATAACCTTGCCGCTGCGGGCACTCATCGAAAGAATCAAGGTTTTGGCGGCAAGACTATCCACTTCATCTGCTACGACTTTGGCAATGGGGGCGCCCAGCTCGTAGATGAGCTTTGCGCCGGACTTGTAGAAGTTCGTGAAAAGCGATGGATAGGTCTTCTCCATCGTCACCTGCGCCGCTTGAAACCATGCTTCGATAGCTTTGGCGCAGGTTTCCCGCAGTTCAATGTACCGGTAATTGCCTGCAGCCTGAAGCCTGTCGCCATTCTGTTTCTGATTCAGTGTCAAGGCCCGCAGCGCAAGATTGCGCTTGTCATCGACTTCGCCCTTGAGCCAGGCTGTCATCAGATCGTAAGACTCCCGACGCGCGCAGGCTCCCGTAATGCAGCTGGTAAATATGCTTTCATAGACCATGCCGCTCGGATAGTGGCTCTCATCGTAGTCGTACTGAAAGACGTGGGCCAGATTCGGAGAGCCGAGCCAAGCCGTGTAGTCCTGCGACAGCGGCAACCATGCATGCTGCTGTGCCTTGTCGTAGTTCTCATGCATCTTGTTCAGGTATTCCTTCGCAGCCGTGTCACTCACGGACTCCTTGTACTTCTCCCACGCGTCCTCCTTGACCTTGCCAAGTCCAGCCGCGTCCGATGCTCGCATCTGGTTGATCGTCTTGTCCGCCTGGGCGCCGCCATCGAATAGCGATCTGATCGCGAACGCCGACGCCACCTGCCCTTCGGCCATATCCTCCGCTCGTTGATCGTCTTCAACCGCGCCCTTTTCAACTGCTTCCTTGAAGTTCAGGACCATGCTCGCAGACCATTCACCCCACTCATGGTCGGCTGCTATGAATCCATAGGCAGCGTGATTTTCAATGTTGAGTTCCTGTGTGATACCGATGGGGTCCCATAGGGCAAAAACCGCCCCCTTGTCTGGGGCGATATGATCCATGGCCGTACTTAGCGCATCCTTTTCCCCGGAGCGGTCTTTATAGGGAAAGGGCGAAGCAAAGAACGCCTTTTCCGCCCCACCCTTGTATTCAGCGACGTGCTGATGAACATCCTTATGCGAAGCAGCGTGTGGCGCATGGCCCGGCTTCGCGTGCCATGCAGACGCGTTGAAAGCCTGCATACGCTTGCTGCGGCAGCCGTCAGAATCATGTGCATAGGCATCGCGCACCGCTTTCGTCCATTCAACATCACTGAACGCCATGTAGACGGTGCCCGCCTTATCAGGGCTTTCGATCGTGATGCATTGCGCCAGTTCCGGGTGTCCTGTCTGTGTACAGGAAAAAGGCTTCTCGGTCGAGCGGTCGAGACCGCCCTCAATGGGGTACTCGTAGCAGTTGCCTTCCCTGGTTACCGCAAAGCACTTCCACACGGACTTTTTCGGGTAGAAGATGTAGATGAACCCATAGCGCATAGAGCGCAACGTGTACTGCGCGTTGCGAGAGGCAATATTCTTGACGTGCGCCCCAAAACTGCCGCTCACTACGGGGACACCCTCAAGGCCGTGCATGTCATGGGTTCCCACAGCCGAATACCGGACGGGCAGAATCGGCAAGCCTTTCTTCTGGCACATGTTGCATTGAGCCGCAGGAGCGCCTGCTGCTGCTGCAGACTTCGTAATAGCACTGACACTCGGCATACTGGCTTCAGCCATACGACCCCCTAAAAACAAGTTGTCTTTTTCGGTTACTGGTAAGGGTAGCGGGCGCTCTCTTTGCCCACCCGAAGCCACATCTCATCGGTCCAGTTCACGACAGCCTCGGTGTACGGCGTCTCGTTCACCATCGCCAGAACCGCCTGAACCTGGGGATGCTGGTCAAAGTTAGGGGCGACAAGCATCCCGTGCAGCGCAAAAGGAATCTGGTCTTCGAGGGGAAGTCCGTAGCGCTCCGCCTTGAGTAGCATCCGGTCAAGTTGCCGCGCAACCTCAGGCGTTGCTTGCATACCCGCCGCCGCTACCGTCTCCAGTGCTTTCCGGACCAGACTCAGCCGTTCAAGCTGCTTGAATTGTTCGTCCGAAAATGTCAAGTCGATCTGCCGATAACCACTTGCAAGCACTTCCTGCCAGCGCCCGCCTTCGTCGAGCCACCTCCATCGGGAAACGGGCCCCAATAGCGATTGCAATTGGACCGAGTCCAGAATCCATTGCAAGTGGCCGAAAACACGCGGGTCATAGTATCGAAACACCGCGTGACTTCCGCCGGGACGAGTGATTAGCAGCGCGTTGGCAAGATGCTCGTGCAGTCTATCTGTCCGAATATCCGACTCGATAATCGCGCAGACCATCGGAGGACGCCCACTGCCATGGGCAATTTCGGCGACTTCGATGACACGCGAAAGCTGCCGTTCAGCGTGCTCAAGCCGCATCAGCACCGGAGCAACCCCTTCGAGGTCAGGCTTCGCCTGCGGCACAAGTTCGCCCACGCGGTAGGCGTTGGGGGCGTCTCCGAAATCGAGTTCCCCGTTGCTTGGCTCTGCAATGACGTATGTGTTCATAGTTAAATAGCGCGTCAGTTCTGCCGTATCAGGTAACCAGCGCCGCGCCACTTTGCGCGGCGCTGGCAAATTGCGACGCGCACGACGCGGATGCAGGAACGACGTTCGCCGCATTGTCGCCTTCGGGCCCAGCAAACGTGTGGCTCGCACCCTTGAAATCCAGTGCCCCTGGCGCGTGAATGTGAATCGCGCCATCCGCAATACGAATCGTTGCGCCCCCCGCTGAAAGCGTAATTTCCTTCTGTGCGGTCACTGAGACAGCGTCCGAGCTGGACGCGATCTTTAGCGTCTTGTCTGCGGTGAGTTCGAGATTGTCCGCGAGCGCCATGACCTGAATTTTGCCCTTGCCAGCAAAGAGCTTCATGCCTGCGCCTTGTGCAAACAGGCTGATCTTTTGGCCCACGCTTGCGATGAAAGACTTGCTTGCAGCAATGTAGCTGTTCCCGCCGCTCACAACATTCACGTGTTCGGGCGACGTCACATGAATCGATTTCAGCGATGTCAGGCCGATGCCGTTCGGGCTTCCCAATACCATCACGGGTTCGGAAAACCCATTTGCACTGCTATCGCCTGTTCCGGAACTCCCGGTTTGAGACTGCTGTGTAGCGTTCGCGAACGCGGCAAGTTCGTCGTGTCCATCGCTTAGACCCTCTGCCTGAACAGCCGCCGCCGAATCGGACCGGGCCTCCATGATGGCCGCTGAATCGGTCAAGTGGGTATTGGCTTCCTTGACATCGAGTGGCTCGCTGGCCGTCCCGCCGCGCGTGAAGGTCGAAAGGTACAGGCCCTTCGTCGCGCGCACCGCGCCGTATGCCTCTGTCTTGAGGTCAAAGCCCGTCCCTAGGAATGCCTCCCGGGTATTGTCCTGCTGAGCAACCAGATGGCCCAGATGCAGATACGAGTTTGCGCTGGAACTGAAAAGCTGCGAGCGGTTCTGCCCCGTGGTGTCATCGAAAACAAGTTGATTGAACCCTTGGCCCTTGTACTCCTTCGACTTGTACCCGGACATCGTGCCCTGCGTATGCCACTGCGGCGTCTGGTTCCCGTTGAACACTGCCCCACTGATGAGCGGCCGGTCGCAATCGCCGTCCAGGAAAGTCACCACAACTTCCTGACCAATGCGCGGCACATACACGCCGCCGAAATTGCTGCCTGCATGGGTGGACATAACCCGCATCCAGCACGACGCATCTTCCCTGTTGCTCGAACGGTCCCAGTTCATCAGGACTTTCACGCGATTCAGGCTGTCGGTGTAGACCTCCTCGCCAGATGGACCGACGACCGTGGCAGTCTGCGTGGAAAGCACCGGCTTCCTGTGGTCGAACGGACTGCGGAAGGGCACAGTCCGGCGCTGAGCTTCGATTTCAACGAGAAAGAAGCCGGCGCTCGCCGCTGAGCTGGATGAGGCACCCGTTATCGCGTCCGCCAACGCTACGGCATAGGGATTCGCCGCACCGCTACTCGTGCCCTGATGCGCGGATCGAACACGTTCCAGTTCATTTTGCAAACTGAACGGATACGGTTGTACATTGCCGCCGACCGCGAGATTGTTCTCGATGTACCACCGAGCCTCGATCACCGTAAACTGGCAGTTCGAAGCCGATTCGTTTGCATATTCCGGATAGCTGGTGAACTCGAACCATCGCCCGGCATCCATGCCGCGAACACTGCCCGTACCGAAGAATCGTTTGGCTCGGGATTCCCACTCCTCCATGCGAAAGCGGCTGATGTCTTCGCCCCGGCTGCCGTCAGCGTACCTATATGCACCTCCGTACTCGTACACCTCCGCCTGATCGGGCAATCCGCCTTGATCACTCTTCGTCGGAATGCTCTGCGTTTTAGGCGTTTGCGGTGCCTTGTAATCGACGGTACTAAACGTATAGCTCGTACTTTGAAGCTCGCGCGTGCCAACCCACTGCACAAGTGCATCCGTTTCGCTCGCCACGCTCGAACGGTAGAACGCCACTTGCTGTGGCGAAAGCGGCTTCAGCGAGTAAACGTCGTCCGTGATGACAAGCGTATGCGACTTGCCATCCGAAGTCTGCTCGACCGCGCAAAACCAGCCTTCCGATTCCATCAACCGGTGTACGAAGTGGTAGTCGTCCTCGTACTGCATGCAAAACGAGCGTACTGGAGCCGGCTTGGCGATCTCGAACCGATACGCTCCAGCCGCTTGCGGATGTTCTGCGAATATCGCTTCGATAATCGCGTCCGCAGCTTTCTCCTGAAAAATTCTCGCGTCTTTTCGAAAGCGCAAAAAATGCATCCAGCTCGAAAGAACCAGTTGATAGCTCGTGAACCCGCCATCCGAGCCGAGTCGACGCGCCGTATGAACATAGCCGTTCATTGGCCGGTACGACTTGTCGGTCTGCTGCAACCAGAGCGTAACCGGTTGCGCAATCAGGCTCTTCAGTTCGATCGAATCGCTCAACGAAGCGACATCGAGCGTGAAGTCATAGTCGCGCCCTACGCGACTTTTCCCGACCACACGCTGGACCAGCAGCATATCGCTGCCGAGGGGCGTGTCGAGCTTGAGCAGACGGCTGTTCTGGAGCACGCCCGAGCGTATTTGATCGATTACGTCCGCTTCCGCCATTTGATTGACTCCGTCACTTCTGGAGCGCCCTTGAGCGCCGCCGAATTCCGAAAACGACAAACGAATGAATCAACACCTTCAACCCGCATCATCCGTCTTCACACCCAGCATCTCGCGAATCTGCGCGAGCGTGCCATCGTCTTTCACCACGGTCGAAAGCCACTTGTGCAGCGGCATCTCCGCCCATTCCGCCGCCTTGTCTGCGAGATAGGCAGCAGGACTATGCGGCTCGGTCTCGCGAAAGAAGACCGCTACCGCGCGCAGTTGCGCAACGGCTTCGGCACGGCTCTGTATGCCCGCGTAGGTGCGGACCGGCATTCGAATCGGATTCGCCATGGTGTCCTCAACGGCCAAAGGTGTCTTGAAGCTCGGCTCTGCGCGTTCGACAGCCACGGGCGAAGCGACAGGCGGCACGGCCGGCTCCAAAGCCTCCGCATTCAGGTTCACGCCCACGTCACGCGCGAACCGCTCTGCAAGTCCATACACGCTCTCGCAGGCTTCCCGCGCTTGCCGGAAGCTAGGCGCGGCATCACCTGCGCGAGCCTCGAGCACCGTGTCGAGCGCTGCGAGAGCCGCTTCGAAGGTCTTCAGTTGCCCAAGCAGCGTTCTATAGAAAGCTGCCGGCGTGGCCCGCTTCGAGGCATCGATCTGCTCCACCGAAGGCTTGCCGCGCGCGATATCGTCCGCGTGATCCGGATCGCGCTTGACAGCCTGCGCGACGTGCATCGCGACATCCCAGTCGATCGCGCTAAACGCCACCCCCGACTGCGTGAGCGGCACCGAGCGCAGCAATTCAGCCGTGCGCCCCGCGAGCCACGCGACGTTACCAAGTCGATATTCCGTGTCGTCGCCTTCGGGTAGCGGATGCACCTGCTCCCAATACTGCTCGACAAGTCCAGTCAGGAGCGCATAGCCCTGCGTGAGCCCCGGCACGCCCTCTTGAATGGCGAGCGCCTCGGTAAGCCACACGGCGAGCCGCAAGTCCTTCGTCTGCGTGCGCAGCAGCGCCGTGCAACGCTCGACCACGAAAGGCCAGTCGGCTTCCTTGATCTCGGTGATCCACTCGCCCTGGTCGAGCGACGGGTCGTCGAAACGGCGTGCATGCTGGATCGCGTCGAAATCCGCCGAAAACAGCAGGTCGGCGCCGCACGGCGACGCTTCATTAATGGGCGCTAGCAGCGCGGTCGTGTCAGTCGACATGGCGTTGTACATAAGGGCTAAGGCGGCGGGCTTCGAGCGAAGCATGGCGGCCGCGTTTCATGGACATGGTCATGGTCATTGCACCGCGTACTCGAACTCGCCCGACTCATCGGCGCGCACGCTCACGCGCGCGAGCGACGTGCCCTGCGCGATGCGCTCCAGAATCTGCTGTGCGAGTTCCGGCAAGAGCGTGCCATTCAGAATGTGATCGACGTTGCGCGCGCCCGAATCGACTTCGGTGCATCGCGCAAGCACCGCATCGACGAGCGACTCGTCCCATTCGAACGTAGCGCCGTGGTTCGCCTCGACGCGGCGGCGAATGCGTTCCAGCTTCAGCTCGATGATTTCCGCGAGCACATCGTCGGAAATCGGGTAGTACGGCACGACTTTCATACGGCCGAGGAAAGCGGGCTTGAACGACTTGTACAGTTGCGGGCGCAGCAGCTCTGCCAGCGCCTCAGCGTCGGGCAGTTCTTCATCGGGCTTGTTCAGGCAGGCCTGCATGACAGCAGTCGATCCCACATTCGACGTAAGGATGATAAGCGTATTGCGAAAGTCGATCGCACGCCCCTCGGCGTCGTCCATCGTGCCTTTGTCGAAAACCTGGAAGAACATTTCCAGCACGTCGGGATGGGCCTTTTCCACTTCATCGAGCAGCACGACCGAATATGGATTGCGGCGCACGGCCTCGGTCAGCACGCCACCCTCGCCATAGCCCACATAGCCGGGCGGCGAGCCCTTCAGGCCCGATACGCTGTGCGCCTCCTGATACTCGCTCATGTTGATGGTGATGAGCTTGCGCTCGCCGCCGTAGAGAATGTCCGCCAATGCGAGCGCCGTCTCCGTCTTGCCCACGCCGGACGGTCCCACGAACATGAAGACGCCACGCGGCTTGTTGGGATCCTCGAGATTCGCGCCCGCCGTCCGCACGCGCTGCGCAATGGCTTCGAGCGCGTGATCCTGGCCGATCACGCGCTCGGCCAGCAGCGGATGAAGATTCAGCATGGTCTGGATTTCATCCTTCACCATGCGGCCAAGCGGAATACCGGTCCATGAAGCAACGATTTCCGCCACCACGTGCGCATCGACCTGCAGCGGCACCATCGGCGCGTTCTGTTGCAGCGCGTGCAGGCGCGCGATGAGCGGCGGCAACGATTCGCGCGCGGCATCGGCTTCGCGCATTCGTTCGGATGACGTACTGTCTTCGCGCGCCGCATCGATCTGGCCGCGCAGCTTCGTGATCTGCGCCACGAGTTCGCGCTCCTCGGCGTGGCGCGCCTCGCTTTCCGCCAGTTCGCGAGCGGCAGCGTCGCGCGCCTCGCGCAGCGCCACGAGGCGCTCCTCATGCTCGGCGCCATGCACGGTTTCCCGCTCGAGCGAGGCGATCTCCGCTTCGATACGTTCGATGCGCTTCTTGCCGTCATCGATCGCACCAGGCGTCGCGCCCTGCGCGAGCGCCACCCTGGCGCACGCGGTATCGAGCACGCTCACGGCCTTGTCGGGCAGTTGCCGCGCGCTGATATACCGGTGCGAAAGCCGCACGGCTTCGGTAATCGCCTCGTCGAGAATGCGCACGTCGAAGTGGCGCTCCATGAGCCCCACCATGCCGCGCAGCATGGCCGCCGCAAGCGTTTCGTCGGGTTCCTCGATCTTGACCACCTGAAAACGCCGCGCCAGCGCCGCATCTTTCTCAAAGTAGCGCTTGTACTCGCTCCACGTCGTCGCGGCGATCGTGCGCAGCTCGCCACGTGCGAGCGCGGGTTTGAGCAGGTTCGCCGCATCGTTCTGGCCGGCCTGACCGCCTGCGCCGATGATGGTATGCGCCTCGTCGATGAAGAGCACAATGGGCTGTGCACTCTTTTTCACCTCGTCGATCACGCTTTTCAGACGGTTCTCGAACTCGCCCTTCACGCTCGCGCCGGCCTGCAGCAGCCCCATGTCCAGCACGCGCAGCGCAACGCCGCTCAGCGCCTCTGGCACATCGCCCGCGGCGATGCGTAGTGCGAGCCCTTCCACGACGGCCGTCTTGCCCACGCCCGGTTCGCCGGTGAGGATCGGGTTGTTCTGGCGGCGGCGCATCAGGATGTCGATGGCCTGGCGGATCTCCGCTTCGCGTCCGATCACAGGGTCAACAAGACCTTCGCGCGCGCGCTGAGTCAGGTCGGCCGTGTAGGTATCGAGCGCGGGCGTTTTCGAAGGAGCTACACTCGTTGTGCTAGCAACTTCACTGTCGACTTCACTCGTGCTTTCCCCCGGCTCGACCTCGACCGAACCTTGCGTCACTTCATCAAAACGATGCTTGAGTTCGCCGACGGGAACCTCGGCGAAACGCGCCGACATGCGCTGCGCGAACTGCGCAAGATCGGGCGCGCTCAACAGCGCGAGCAGCAGATGACCGGAACGGATGCGCCCGATCTGCGAGTCGAGCGACGCGATCAGCCAGGCCTGCTCGAACAGCGCGATCAGATGCGGCGAGAACACCGGCGTGCGCGTATTGCCCGTCTTGAGCCGTTGCAGTTCGCGCTCCAGATCCGCACGCAGCGCATGCGCATCGACGCGCGACGCACGCAGCACGCATGCGAGGTCGCTGGCCGGTTCCTCGAGCAGCGCGAGCAGCACATGTTCGAGGTCCACTTCGTAGTGCCCGCGCGACAGGCACGCACTGGCCGCACGCTCGGTAGCCAGCCGGCAAGTCGTGTTCAGCTTCGCGATCAGGGTTTTCAGGGGCGTGCTCATGTGGTCCGGTCCGGCCTCGGGTCTCGTGTGTTCAATGAATGACGTGCAGTTCGTAGCGCGCGTCGCGGCGGTCGCGGTCGGCTTCGTGCGTGCACAGGAAGGCATCCCAGCCCAGACGCGCGCCGGCGCCCAGGCGGCTTGGCCCGACTTCCTCGCGGCGCAGCACCAGCAGCACCTCGTATTCGAGCGTCACGCGCGCGAGCAGCGTGAGCATGCGTTCGAGCGCGAGCGCGTGTTCCGCGCCCGGCAGGAAGGCCTCGTAGTCGGTCTTCGAAAGCGGCCCGATCACGAGGCGCGCACGCATGTCGCGCTGCCAGACGCGCTCGCCCGCAAGCGCCGTTGCACCGAGCATCACGTTGCGCTGGCCGAGCATGGAAAGCTGGTCGGGCGGCACGTCGTACCACTTGCCCACGAACTGCTCGACCTGCACGGGCACGCCGAAATAGTCGGAGAGCGTCTGGCGCAGATACGCGGCGGAAACCGGTTGATGACGCGCGGCCACGGCATGACCCGCGATCGCCTCGTCGAAGAGCGCGCCGCCGCCGTCCTGCAGGCTCTCGCGCGATGCATCGTTGGCCACGCCCGCAAGCGCGAGCAGCAGCGGCAGATAGCGTTCGTCGCGATCGAGCTCGTAGTGCAACGGCAGCCGGTACTTCTTCCACGCCGAATAGAACAGCGCCGTGGCGCGGTTCGAGAACACGTCGAAGAACTCGCGCGCCGCGCGGTCGCGCCGCAACTGTTCGCGCGCGACGATCTGCTCGGTATAGTTCAGCGGCAGCGCGCCTTGCGCGCCCAGCAGCCCGAAGAACGCGGGCGTGAGATCCACGCGTTCGAGTTCGCCCGCATCGAGCGCGGCCGTGCGTTGGCCGGCATCGGCCAGTGGCGCGCCAGCCGCGTCATACGACACGGCGCCCGCGATTTCGCTGGCCGGAAATGCAAGCGACAGCGTGTTGCGAAAGCCGATACGCTGTGGGAGCACGTCACGCTGCCGCGCGCCGGCCTTGTCGACGAACCAGCGTTCGAGCAGGCGCACCGCCTGGAAAAAACCAAAGCGGTGCGGTTCCTCGAGCAGCCGCTCGATTACGCCAGAATCGATTCGCCGCTGCGGGGACTGCATCGCATGATCTCCTCGCCGGTGCGCCGCGAGACGACGACCAGTTGCACGAAGCTGTTGATGTGCACGTAAAGCCCGAAAAACACGTCGATGACGCGTACGAACGTTCCGAGGCTCGTGCCGACGAAGTGATCCTCGTCGACGGTCAGGCGGATCTCGATGCCGCGCACGAAAGTCGCGAATGGCTTGCCGGGCAGCCATTGCACGGCGGCACGCTGCTCGACGTCGACAATGCCGTCCACGTGCCGCGCCGACACCGCCGTGCGCCGCAGGTCATAGAGCGCGAGCATTTCCTTGAGCGTGGTGGCGCCGTGGTTCACGAGCGAGACGTGGTTGAGCGCGAGATGCGAAATGAGCCGCCAGTGCGCGGCCTGGCGGCGCTCGAAACGCACGCACGGCGTCGGCCGCATCAGGAGCGCGATGCTGCTCGCAATCGCGCCGCCCTCCAGAAACAGATCGCCGCCTTCGAGTCCGGTCGCGAGCGCCGTGGGCAAATCGCGGTTGGTACAGGTCAGCTCGAGGCTCAATGTTTCGTTTTGCTCGGTATCGACTTCGAAGTCGATGTCGACGATCGAGATTTCGGTTTCGTAGCCCGGGCTCTTTTGCGCGACGGCTTCGTCGCGCCGGGCGAACCAGTAGTGGCCGGCGCGCATCGATTCGCCATGCCGCAGCGAATAGAAAGGCCGGAACTCGACGACCGTTTCTTCGTGCGCGCGCTGCCGTACCAGTTGCACGGAGTCGATCGAATAGACCTCATAGGCGAACGCGCGCCGCCCCTCTGCCACCACCGGATACGAGACCGCCTGATGATCGAGGCGAATCGGCTCGCCGTGCTGCTTGAAGAGGTTCACCACGGGCGTGCAGAAGAGCCGCAGGTGGTGCGCCGCGAGCGCGTCGAGCAAGCGCGCCACGTGCGAGTCGCCGCGCACGTCCTTCAGCACGATATGGAGCGTGAGCCGCTGGCAGCGGCCGGCCGCGGCGGTCATTGCCGCGAGGTCGAAGTCGACGAAATCGAACTTGTCCGGAAACGCGAAATACTCCGTGAGCAGGCGGTACGCGGGGTGCGATTTCGCGGGATAGTCGATCAGCGCGTCGGCCACGTCGAAGCCGGCCTGCGCGAATGGCAGCACGGAGAGCGCGCGCCAGCGGCCGTTGCGTTCGGGCTCGGCGTACGCGGCGATCGCGTGCACGAACAGGCAGTCGCCGAGCGCCGCGATGAACGACTGCTCGCCGTGCAGGTAAGTGCGCAGCCCGCCGCTTCTCCACACCGAGAGGTCGAACTGCGGCGACGTCGATTCGAACGTGATCGACAGGATGCCGGTTGCATTCGGCGGGAGCACGGTCGCGCTCGGTGCGATCGCCGCAGGCACGTAGCGCGCCTCCGAAATGCGGATCGGCGCGAGCGTCACATCATAGGCGGTGCGAAAGCGGCATTGCACGCCGCGGATCGGCCGCGACTTCAGTTCCGTGCCGCGTTCGATCACGGCCGGCTCGGTGAGATTGCCGAGCGTGCCCGCAGCGCCGAACTGGGCGATCGAGCACGAGGGGAACGGGCGCAGATAGTGCGGGTACAGCACCTCCAGCAGCGCCTCGGTGAACTCCGGATAATCGTCGTCGAGGCGCTTGTTGATGCGTGCGCCGAGTAACGCGAACGACTCGATCATCCGCTCGACGTGCGGGTCTTCGCAGTGCTCCCCCGTCATCGCGAGGCGGGCCGCGATCTTCGGGTAGCGCTGTGCGAATTCGCGCGAATAACGCCGCAGGAACGACAATTCGCGCTCGTAATACGGCAACAGCTCTTCCATCGGTACGCTCCCGCCCCCCAAAACTACCTTTGTTTCATGCCATGTCGCGCGCCGCCGGTCGCGGCCGCATCATGCTTTTGCGCGTGCGCGCGAGACCGAATACTGCAGCGTCGAAGGCTGCAGCATCGCGTCGAAACTCACCGGCTCTTGCGCCGGATGCACCACCAGCAACGCCTGAATCGCGAAGTACAGTGCGTTGGTCGAGCGCTCGTTCAGTTCGAGCGTAACCGTTACGCGCTGCAAACGCGGCTCGTGCCGCTCGATCGCCTGCTGGATCGACTTGCAGATGAACGCGCGATCGTAATGGCTCGCAAGACTCAAGCCCGCGAAATCGTTCAGCCCGTAGGTCAGGATCGAACGGCGGCACTCGGGCAACATCGCGAGTTCGTGCTCGGTGAACGCGATGCGCGAGTTCAGGATCGACTCCAGATCGCGCGCAACGGTCCCCTTGAGCTCTTCGATCGAAAACTGCCGCACTGCCGCCGGTGCCGGCGAATGCGGATCGTCGTCGAAGAGCTTGTCGAGCAGTCCTGGCTCGAAACGCTTCATCGGTTCAAATAGAGTCGATCAACAAGAAAACTTGCGCAGGCAGTGCACGCGATCGCGCGCGCGCCGCCTGCGCACGCCGCGTCAGACCGCGTAGGTCTTGTCGTTCTTCGTGAGGCTCCATGCGCCTTGCGCATTGCCGCCCTGGTTGCCGCCGATCTTCTGCTGCGTGTACTTCCACTGCACGGCCGCATATTTCAGCGAGAACTGCTCCGTCGGCAGCCCTTCACCGATCACTTCCGGCGTGATGCTGGAAATGATCACGTACTTGAGCTTGATTTCGAGGTACTTGATGCGGTTGCCCTCGCCGTCCGAGCGCATGAAGTCGATCGTGACTTCGTCGAAGGTCGTGCCGCCCGAAGCGTGCTGATAGAGCAGCGGGCTCACCACGTCGATGTCCTTCAGGAAGCGCATGTCGGCATGCTCGCAGCGCTCGACCGTGTGACCGCCGGCCGTCGAGGCCGTTGCCGAACGCGGCTGCAGAATCGAGTGATTCCACGAATCGATTTCGATCCAGCCGGCATGGTCCTTGTCCTGCGACTCGCCCTTGATGGCCGGATTGCCGAATTTTAGATAGATGTCCTTCATAACGCCTCGACTCCCCAGAGTGGTGGTTTACAGTAGTTTGCTAACGCGGGCCCGAGGGCGATTCCTCGGGTTGCTTCCCGGAACGATCCGCGGATCAACGGCGGACCGCTCCGGCTCAACTCATTCGCACGCTTGCGCGGCTTTACGAATTAGCCGGCTTCGGCAGATCCGCCACGAGCCGCAGCGAAATCGACAGTTCGTCGAGCTGGAAGTGCGGCCGCAGGAACGCGACCGACCGGTACGAACCCGGCTTGCCCGGAATCTCGCTGACCTGGATCGATGCCTCGCGCAACGGAAACTGCGCCTTTTGCTCCTGCGAGGCGTTGTCGTCGAGCAGCACGTACTGCGAAATCCAGCGATTCAGGAACACTTCGACGTTCTGCGCGGATGCGAAGCTGCCGATCTTGTCGCGCATCATCGCCTTCAGATAGTGCGCCACGCGCGACACCGAGAAGATGTACTGCAGCTGTGCCGAAAGCACGGCGTTCGCGTTCGCGTTGTCGGTACTATATTTTTTGGGCTTTTGCACTGACTGTGCGGCAAAGAACGCAGCGTAGTCCGAGTTCTTGCAATGGACGAGCGGAATGAAGCCGAGGTCGCTCAGTTCCTTTTCGCGCCGGTCGGTGATGGCGATTTCGGTCGGGCATTTCAGCGCGATCTCGCCGTCGTCGGTCTTGAACGTGTGCGTGGGCAGGTCTTCCACGAGTCCGCCGCCTTCCACGCCGCGAATCGCCGCGCACCAGCCGAAGTCGTCGAACGCCGCGGTCAGGCGCGCCGCGAAGGCCCAGGCGGCGTTACACCACAGGTATTTGGCGTGATCGGTGCCGTCCACGTCTTCGACGAAATTGAAGCCTTCCGCCGTCGCGCCGTCCTTCGGATTGAACGGCAGGCGGCCGAGAAAGCGCGGCAGTGTGAGACCCACGTAGCGCGAATCTTCCGCGTCGCGAAACGACTTCCACTTCGTGTATTCGACGGTGTCGAACACCTTGCCGAGATCGCGCGGCTTGCCGAGGTCGGCGAACGACTCGAGCCCGAGCAGTTCCGGCGACGCCGACGCGACGAACGGCGCATGCGCCGCCGCCGCGACATGCGACATCTGCTCGATGAAGTACATGTCTTCGGGCTGGCGCGTCACTTCGTAGTCGCCGATCAGCGCACCGAAGGGCGCACCGCCGAACGTGCCGAACTCTTCTTCGTAGATCTTCTTGAAGAGCGCGCTCTGGTCGAATTCGACGGCGGTCTTGAAGTCGCGCACGATGTCGCGCTTGGGCGCGTGCAGCGCCTTGATCTTGATGGTCGAGCCGGTATTGCTCTCTTTGCACAGATACTCGAGGCCGCGCCAGGTGCCTTCCAGCCCCTGGAATTCCGGCGCGTGCATCACGGCGCTCAGCTGCGCCGAGATCAGGCGGTCGAGTTCGGCCACGCGGGCATCGATCGTCGCGGACAGATTGTTCGAGACGATCACGGTGCCGTCCAGCACCTGATGCACGAGCTCGCCGATGAGGTCTTTCGCGCGCGCGTGCTCGGATTCGGATTTGGCCACCTTGCTCTTTTCGACGATCTCGTCGAGCAACGAGGGCGCGGCCTGGGCTTCTCCCAGGACCGGTACGCGAACTGCGCCAGTCTGCTGATTCATGTCGATCTCCCCTCGCGCTTATTACTCGTTGCCTTCGCCGGATTCGTTGCGTTCGCCACGATCCACTTCGCCAGCGCCACCCGTGTTGCCCGCGAGCGCCTGCAATTGCTGCGTATTGGCCAGCACCTCGCTCAGCAGGTCTTCGAGCTTGTCGTTGCCGGCGAGCTTGTTGCGCAGGTCCGCGAGCTTCGAGCGCGCCTCGAGCAGACGGCGCAGCGGCTCGACCTGCGCGACGACTTCGTCGGGATTGAAGTCGGCCATCGAACGGAAGCGCAAGTCCACGGCGAACTTGCCGCCCGCCTCGCTCAAGCGGTTCTCGACCTGGAAGGCCGCGCGCGGCTCGATGCCCTTCATGACGTCGTCGAAGTTGTCACGGTCGATATTGACGAACTTGCGGTCGCGCAGCCGCGGCTGTTCGACTTCCGACTGCCCCGCGAGATCGCCCATCACGCCGACTACGAACGGCAGCTCCTTCACCTCAATGGCGTCGCCGAGCTCGACCTCGTACGTCAACTGGACGCGCGGCGGCCGCACTTTCTGCAAGCGCTTCTGAATACTTTCTTTCTTGGCCATCGAGGGCTCCCCTGTTCGAGTCGTTCAAGACCTGTTGTCAGCAATTCACCGCCGGGCGGTTCAGCGCAGTGCGCTGAACGGATCGGACGCACCACCGCTTGCCGCCGCTTTGGCGGGCGCCGCTTTAGCGGGCGCGGGAGCCGCAGCCGCGGGGGCGGCGGGCGCAGCCGGTGCAGCCGGCGCGACCTCGGCCGTTTCAACGGGCTTCGCCGCCGGCTTCTGCACGTGGCGCACGATGCGGCGCTTTTTGGGCGCGGGCTTTTCAGCCTGCTCGGGCGGGAACAGCGAATCCTCGCCGAGCGTGTCGCGCAACTGCTTCGCGAGCGCCTGCGCATCGGACTTCGCGTCGCCCTGCAGCGAGGCATCCTGGCGCAGTTCGCCGAGCGACTGCGTCGCGACGCGCAGGCCGGCCACGGCCAGCACGCTCTTCGCGGCGCGGTCGGTCTGGTCGCGCTGCAGCGCTTCCTGCGCCGCCACGATGGCCTGTCCATAGTGTTGCTGCTGGAACTGGATCTGCGCGATGCGCGACCACGGCTCTTCGCGCGTGGGATCCGCCGCGGCGAGTTTCTGGTAAAGCGCGATCGCGCGATCCTGATCGCCGCCCTTCGCCGCGGTATCGGCGTCGGCTAGCGCCTTGTTGAATGCGTCTGGCGATGCCGCGAGATTATGGTCCTGCGTAGCGCAGCCCGCGATTACCCCGCATGCCAGCACCACCCCGGAGAGCCTTGAAATGACCCGGTTTATCATTCTTTCACCAACGTGTAATTATTAATTCGATGGGAGGGAACTAGAGTTTTGCTTTAGCTCTAGCGCGCGGGTATAGTACAGCCCAAATTTTGATAATTCAACTTCTTAATGTAATGCGCCGACACTAAATCGCTTCTTTGACGCGGGGTTTACTGCCACAAGAAATTCACACAGGAAATAATTTCTCACTCGTGCAATTGAAAACACGAGCGAGCCGGAAAAGTTTGCCGCTTCACATAATCAACCGCTTATCGGCGCCACGCGGGGTTAAATGCGCCTTTATGCGGATAGCATTATCCGGATCGCATATCACCACTTAACGGACCCCGGGCATTCGCGCCTGGCCAACAAATAATGAATGCGCGTCTTATTCGTTTCGCATCGATCCTCATGGTCACGGCGCAACTCGCCGGCTGCGCGGCGGCCGTGCCGGCGCTCGGCAGTGCGGCGTCGGCGGCCTTGCGGCTCGCGGGCATCGGCAAGCCCGACGTGCCGGACAGCCAGAAACCCCCGCGCGACCTCGGTATCACGCTACTGGCGGCGCAAAACCTCAACGCGGCGACCGACCACAAGCCGCTTGCGCTCGTCGTGCGGCTCTATGTACTGAAGGACCCGACCTCATTCCAGCAGGCGTCGTTCGATACGTTCACCGACCCGGCAAAGGAAAAGAGTGCGCTGGGCGCCGACCTGCTCGGCGTGCGTGAAGTGACACTCATTCCCGGCCAGCGATATAACGCCACCGAAAAGGTTTCGCGCGAGGCGCAGGCATTCGGCATCGTCGCGCTATTCCGCGATCCGGCCATGCAGCGTTGGAAGTTCGCCTTCGATCCTGCGAAATCCGAGAAATCCGGCATAATGGTCGGCCTGCATAACTGCGCAATGACCGTCACGAGCGGCACGGTGATCTCGCCGGACCAGGGATTACCGCCGCAGCAGCTGAATCTGCTTTCGTCGGTGACTTGCGGGTGAATAAAGGACAAAGCACCGGGCAGAGTAACGAGCACGCGGGATATTTAACAATTTCAGTCCGCCGATCGCCGGCGCGAGCGGCACGGGCCGAATCACGCATATAGCCGATTTAACATGAGTTATTCCTCGAAAGTGCTTTGGGGAGAAGGCCTGTTCCTGAGGCCTCAGCACTTCCAGCGGCAGGACGCCTACCACGAAGCGCGCCTCTTCGAATCGATCCAGGCCATTGCGCCGTACAACTGGGGCGTGCGCACCGCGCGGCTCGACCACGACGCACTGGGCAGCAACATGCTGCGCATGGGCGAGCTTGCGCTCGTGTTTCCGGACGGCACGCTCTATAGCGCGCCGCAGGCCGACGACCTGCCACCGCCCGTGGCGCTCGACACGCTGCCCGAGGGCATCAACGAATTCACGTTCTACCTGGCGCTGCACCAGATGCGCGAAACCGGCACGAACTACGCGCCGGATCGCAACGACGGCTTCGTCACGCGCTACGTGAGCGAGCAGGCGAGCGTCGCCGATCACTACACGGACGCGGCACAGGCCGACGTGACGTTCCTGAAAACGAACGTCAAGCTGATCGCGCACAGCGAGCCGCGCGACCAGTTGCTCTCGGTGCCCGTCGCGCGCGTGCGGCGCACCGCGACGTCGGGATTCGAGGTCGACGAAAGCTTCGTGCCGCCGAGTCTCGCCATCGAAGCGTCGCCGCTCCTGCACCAGCGGCTGCGCCGCCTCATCGACGCGCTGCAGGCCAAGGTCAATGCGCTCTATGGCTTTCATCGCGAGCCGACCAAGAACATCATCGAGTTCCGTTCGGGCGACATCGCCTCGTTCTGGCTGCTGCATACGGCGAGCGGCGCGTTCGCCACGCTCGCGCATCTCTATCAGCATGCGGCGCTTCACCCCGAGCGGCTCTTTCACGAGCTGCTGCGCCTCGCGGGCCAGCTCATGACGTTCTCCAAGGGCTACGCGCTGGCCGACCTGCCCGCGTACCGCCACGACGATCCCGGCCCCGGTTTTGCGCGCCTCGATACGATTCTGCGCGACCTGCTCGAAACGGTGATCTCCACGCAATACTTCGCCATTGCGCTCGAAGAAGTGCGCCCGTCGTTCCATATCGGCCGGCTCGATTCGGGCAAGATCGACGACAAGACCACGTTCTATCTCGCCGTTTCGGCGGACATGCCCGCCGTCGATCTCGTCGAGGCGGTGCCGGCGCGCTTCAAGGTCGGCGCGCCTGACGACGTCGACAAGCTCGTGCTCTCGGCCATGCCGGGCGTGCGGCTCGTCTACACGCCCCAGGTGCCGCCCGCCATTCCCGTGCGGCCCGGCGCGTGCTATTTCGCATTCGAGGCGCGCAGTGCGCTCTATGAGCGCATGATTCAGTCGCAGTCGGCCATGGTCTACGCGCCCTCGGGCATCAACGATCTCAAACTCGAACTCATCGCGGTGACGTCATGAGCAATGCCCCTTCCCTTTTCGGCGACGCGGTACCGGCCGTGAATCACCCCGCGCCCGCAACCGAACCCGCCTACCAGGTGCGCTCGCTGCTCGATCTGCTCTACGACGGCTTCTTCATGCTGTTCCTGTTGAAGAACGGCCGCGAGCCTGGCGACGCCAGCGAATTCGGCGCGCGCGTGCAGCAGTTCCTGGGCGACTTCGAGCGCGGCGCGAAGAAGCTGAACGTCGCGGCCGAAGACGTGTACGCGGCCAAGTTCGCGTTCTGCGCCGCCCTCGACGAATCGGTGCTGGCGTCGTCGTTCCGCATTCGCGCCGAGTGGGAACGTCGCCCCTTGCAGCTCGCGCTGTTCGGCGAGCAGCTTGCGGGCGAAAAGTTCTTCCAGTATCTCGAGGAAGGCCGCGCGCAGGGCGCACCGCGGCTGCAGTCGCTCGAGGTCTTCCATATGTGCCTGCTGCTCGGCTTCCAGGGCAAGTACATTCTCGAAGGGCCGGAAAAGCTCGCCTATCTCACGGCGCGCCTGGGCGACGAGATCGCGCATATCAAGGGCAAGCGCGCGGCCTTCGCGCCGCATTGGCCGCTGCCCGATCAGGTTGCGCACCGCCTCAAGCGCGAGGTGCCGCTGTGGTCGATCGGCGCGGTGTTCGCGCTGGTGGGTCTGCTCGCGTGGCTCGGGCTCAGCACCTGGCTGCGCGACAACACGGTGCACATGCTCGCGCCGTATACGCAACTCATCAAGCTCGGGCCGCAATCGGCGAATCTGACGATCTCGCTGCCTTGAGCGTATGAAAGGGGCGTGGCGTGCAGCCCGCCCCTTTTCGCACTCGATCAACACGAAAAGCCGGACCAAAGCAGCAGCGGATATTTCGAAGCAACCGCAGAAGTAGCGGGATGTCGATACGAACAACTAAGCAAATCATAATTCGTTGGTTTGCCTGAAATCGTTGCAGATCGACAATCATCGAGCATCGTCAATTCACTTACCTACCTGCTCGTTGCCGAGTCTCCGCTCATGAAGGCGTTCCCCCCGAAATTCCGTCGGCGCTCCGCCGGAACCGTTCTGCTTGCCGCGTGCGCCGCTGCAGCCCTGATACTCCAAAGTGGTTGCAAACCGCATGGGGAGCAGGCGCAAGACGCGTCTGTCGCGACCCAACACGCGTCGGCGCAGCAAGCAATCACCTACTTCAAGTACCCCGACAATCCCGCGTTCGACCTGGTCTATCTCGCCGACAAGCTCGGCTATTTCGACCACACGAGCACGCGGCCCAAATATGTCGGCAAGATTTCGGCGCCGCAGATTGTTCCACTCGTGGGTACCGGCGATATCGATTTCGGCACGCGCATGGTGCCGCTCGTCATCTCCGCGATTGCCAGCGGCGCCGATATCAAGGTCATCTCGGCAGGCGGCGAAACGCTGCCCGACGCGCCGCACATGAAGTATTTCGTGCGCAAGGATTCGGACATTCTCGGGCCGAAGGACTTCGAGGGCAAAACGGTAGCGTTCAACAGCTTCGGCGCGTGCGCGGAGTTCGTCACCAAAAAGTATCTGGCGCAGCACGGCGTGGATGTCTCGAAGGTGAACTGGCTCGTCGTGCCCGACAATCAGTCCGAGCAGGCGCTCGTCACGAAGAACGTGGACGTCGCGATCATTCATCCGCCTTTTTCCGGCTCGGCCGAAGCCGATCCGCAACTGCGCAAACTGTGGAGCGACTGGGACGAGGATCACGGCCTTGGCGGCATGGCGCCCTATAGCGTGAACGGCGCGTTCGCGCGCGCCCACCCGCAGGCGGTACGCGACTTCGTCACGGCCATCGCGATGGCGGGCAACTGGGTCAATGCGCATCCCGACGAAGCGCGCAAGCTGACGGCCGAGCGGCTCGGCATCGACGTTCGGCTCGTGGAGCGCTATGCCTACGTGAAAGACCTCGTGGTCACGGAGCCGCCCATCCAGTACTACATCGATATCCTCGAGCAGGCCGGCAAGATTCCGAAAGGCAAGGTCAACGTCAAGGATGTCTACACGAACGACTTCAATGAGTTCGCGAAGCACGAGGCCCAGGCCAGCGCGGCGACCTTGCCGAACGGAACACGCTCGTGAGCACGGCGGCTGCGCTACGCGAGAAGATCGTCGCGCGCGATCTCTCGCTCACCTATGGCAACGCCCAAACGGACACGCACCATACGGTCCTCAAGCGCTTCGATCTCGCCGTGCGCGAGGGCGAATTCATGGCGCTTCTGGGCCCGAGCGGCTGCGGCAAGTCGACCTTCCTCAACGTGCTCGCCGGCCTCACGCCGCCAACCTCGGGCGATATCCGCGTGGACGGCGACCCCGTGAGCGCCGTGCGGCAAAAGCTCGGCTTCGTGTTTCAGGGCTACGCGCTCTTTCCGTGGCGCACGGTGCGCAAGAACGTGGAAGCGGGACTCGAAATTCGCGGCATGAAGCGCGCCGCGCGGCGCAGCGAGGCCGAGCGCTTTTTGCGCCTCGTGGGCCTGCTGGAGTTTGCGGATCACTATCCGCATCAGCTTTCCGGCGGCATGCGCCAGCGCGTCGCTATCGCGCGCGCGCTCGCTTATGGCCCCGAGATTCTGCTGATGGACGAACCGTTCGGCGCGCTCGACGCGCAGACGCGCGAATTGCTTCAGCAGGAATTGCTCGCAATCTGGGAGCAAAGCGCCACGACCGTCGTGTTCGTCACGCACAGCATCGACGAGGCGATCTTTCTCTCCGATCGCATCGCCGTTCTCGGGCGCGGCCCCGGCCGTGTGAAAGAGATCATCGACGTCGATCTGCCGCGCCCGCGCGGCGCCGCGCTGCGTCACTCGCCGGCGTTCGTCGCGCTGCGGCAGCGCGCGTGGGCGAGCCTCAGCACGGAACTCGACACGCGGCTCGACGCACAGCCGCAAACCCATGCATTGACGGGAGCCGATCATGTCCGATTCGATGTCTGACTCGATGTCCAACCCAGGCGCGGTCCGCGAATCCTCGCGCAGCCTGCGGCGCGTGCGTGCCGCTTCCTCTTTCGCGCACCTTTACGTAGGCGTTGAGCGCTCCATTGCGCTCGTCGCCTTCCTGCTGTTGTGGGAGTTGCTGCCCCGGCTCGGCCTGGTCAACGCGGCTTACCTGAGCCCGCCTTCACAGGTCGCCCTCGCCATCGCGCGGCTCTTCGAAAACGGCGACGCGTGGACCCATATCGGCGCGAGCGCCGTGCGCTCCGTTAGCGGCCTGCTGCTCGCCGTGGCGGGCGGCATCGTCTGCGGCTTCGTGCTGGGATGGTTCCGGCGCGTCGAGCGCATCGTCGATCCCGTCTTTCAGCTGCTGCGTCAAGTGTCGGCCTTCGCGCTCTTTCCGGTGTTCATGCTGTTTCTCGGCATCGGCGAGTCGTCGAAGATCGCCATTGTCGTGTGGGCCGCGTTCTGGCCGGTGCTGCTCAATACCATCGCGGGCGTGAAGCAGGTCGAGCGCGTGCTGATCGACTGCGCGCGCTCGATGGGCGCCTCGCAGCGCTTTATCGCAACGAAGGTCGTGCTGCCGGCTGCCCTGCCGCAGATCCTCACGGGCGTGCGTCTGGCGGGCGCGTACAGCATTACGGCGCTGGTGGCGGCGGAAATGATCGGGGCGCGTTCGGGGCTCGGCTTCTATACGCTCAATTCGCAGGAGACGTTTCAGATTCCCGACATGTACGCGGGCATCGTACTGCTCGCCATCTTTGGATTACTGATCAATCAAAGCCTGTCGATACTCGAGCGGCAATTGCTGCGCTGGCGCGTCGGGCTCGCGCAGAATGGCTAGAAACACTCGACTCGAAGTGTCGCCGGTCCCGCGGCGCTGGCCGTGGCCGGCCACCGCGCGAACGGCCACGCTCGCATCGCTTGCATTACTCGCCGTGCTCGCGTGGGCGCTGAACGACGACTTGCCACGCGCCCTTCCCGAGAGCGACCGGCCTTTCGCTGCTGCAGCAGCGCGCGGCGTTCTGATCGTGGCGGTGCCGCCGCGCCCCGCGCCCACGCTTTACGTCGGCAAAGTCGACCGCACGCTGCGCGCGCCCGATCCGTTCGCGGCGGCGCTCGCTTCGGATCTCGCTCGCCGCGCGGGGCTGCCCGTGCAGTTCCTGCTGGCCGAGCCGGCCGCCGCGCGCGCCGCCCTGCAGTCGGGCAAAGCCGATGCCGTCATCGCTGGCCTGCGCTTCTCGCCCGACGCGCGGATTGCGTTCGCATCGACTTCGTATTCGAGCGGCCGTGGCATGGCGCTCGTGCTGGATCATGGCAACGTGCGGACATGGCGAGACCTTAGCGGCCGTGCGATTTGCGCATCGCAAGGCAACCCCTATGCACAGCGCGCAGCGCGCGAATACCACGCGAGCGTGCACGGTTTCGACCGGCCGCTCGATGCCCTGCTGGCGTTCCAGGCAGGCGATTGCGCCGCGCTGGTCGACGACGAGTTCGTGATCGAGGCGCTGCTCAAGCAGGCGGACTGGTCCTACTATCGTCCGCTACGCGGAACGATCGCCGCGCAGGCCGCGTTCATCGCCACGCGCGCGGGCGACACGGCAAGCACCGCCTTCGTCGGCGACACGGTGATGGCGTGGCGACGCAGCCGGTGGCTGGCGACCGTGCGCAAAGATCAGGCGATCAGCCTCGCGTTCGACATGTTCAATGCGGAAAATGACCTGTATTGCCACTAGTTGCCACTAACCACGTCGCTTCAGTTCTGCCACGCGCAGCTGATAGCTTTTCAACAGGCACGCCTTGTCGCCGCACGCATTGCGTGAGTTTCGAAGCCATGCCCGTTGCTCCGCCCTTAGCCGGTCTTTGTTGGTCGATACCTTCAGCTTCTGGTTAAAGAGTTCGGCCATGGTCTTATCGATGCTGGCGAGTTCCGAATCTCCGCAAACCAGCTGTGCCTGAGCAGAGATGAGTTCGCTGCAATTGAAGCTTTGCGCCAGCGCCGCTTTCGTTGCGGGCTGCGCTTCCAGCAGCCCTGGCCTGCAAAGCCCGTGAAGCAAGGTGCACGCGGCGCTGCGCCCGACCCACGCCATGTCCGACGCGCCATATTGCTCGACGAAGCGATTGATGCCGGCGTGGCTCACGCCCCGTTGCATGGCGTTCGCCGCGATGATTTCGTTGCAGAGCGAGTCCTCGGCATAGCTGCTGCCGGCGCGCCGATAACAACTGTGAAAGCCAAGCTGTCCCGTGCCCATGACACTTCTGCGCTCCCCAGAGGCGAACAGGATCGAGGCGCATGCGGACGCGCACCTCGCGTTATCCGCAACGATCGTATAGACCCTGACCCGGTCCATGGCGTCTACCACGCGAAACGCTGCTTCGACATTTCCGCCAGGGCTATCGAGGACCAGGGGAACGAGTCCTTCGCGATCACGGCCGGCGAGTCTGGCGGCCGCCAGAAACTTTTCGGCATCGCCACTCTGAATCTTTCCCTTCCCGATCACCATGTTCAGTTTTAGATCGGGCTGGTAGTAGATCTTGAACTCCATGGCCCGCAAGACGCCCGGCGGCACGAGCAGCGCAGCCAATAGCCACGCACGCGCGAGGCGGTGCGGGGTCGTCGAATGCCGCGCGTTACGCATACGCGCCTCCGTGAGGCGCAAGCCTCTGAACGGAACCTGGTCTAGAACCCGCGCCTCAGGTTCCGGTCGCGTAATGGATCGGGCGTCTTCTGCGTGAGCCGCAAGATGCCCTGATCATCGAAGTAGAAATGAAACATCATGTAATCGACGTTGTTCTCGATGTAGCGGTAGGACCAGACTTCCCGCTGCATGCGCGAAAAGTAGGCCGTTTCCGCGGGCCGGCCGAAATTGATCAGGACGTCGTTACGTGTCCACTCGTTGACTTTCGCGCGATAGAACTCGCTCGCCTGCATGACCTGACGCACGCTCACGACCTTGCCGCTCGCGTCGATGTCGGCAACGGTGTTCGTCGACCCCATTGGCTGGGTCGGCCACATGAGACGTTTGCCGCCGTCCGGCAGGTTATAGGTTTCGCGCGGCGGCCCGAGACGCGCGATCAACGCGGACTGGTCGGCGCCGGGCTCGACGCTTTGCCACGGCTGGGCGCAGCCGGCCACGAGCGCCACCACGGCGGCAAGCCACGCTTGCTTCACGAACCTGGACAGAGTCCCCATTCTCGCTCCCCTGAGCAGCGAACCTGGCGAGCAACACGTGCAGATCATGCCGGCCGCGCAGGCCGCGGACAATCGGACCATGGTCCTACCGGCAAGACAGCCGTGGCGGCGCGCGAGCAAACGCCGCCAACGCGCTTGCCCGTTGAAAACGAAGCGCCAAAGAGTATGCTTTGCTCGGATATTCGGGCTCCCGGGCATCTGAGGTGCCCCACCTGTGCGTCCAGTCTGTGGTTCGTTGCCTAACGTTCCATCCTCCGGGGTGCGAAATGATCAAGCGCATCACGCTGATTTCGGCTTCGGTCGCACTCGGGTGCCTCGCCACCCTCGTCCCCGTTTTCACGAGTCTTTACGTCGCGGACATGGACGTCCAGCGGCGCGATCGCGCCGAGCTCAGGGAGTTCGCCGACAAGGCGGTGATGCGCACGGACCTCGTGACGTACCAGGCCTTCGCCGCGCTTTCCGACCTGGACCGGGAGCCAGGCACGCCCTGTTCGCCGTCCAGCCTCATGCAGGCCGCGCGTGTCATCTACAACTACCGCTATGTTCAGGATGCCGGCGCCTACGCCGACGGGCACTATCTCTGCTCTCCGCTGCTCGGCGACGTGCGCGGCAAGGACCTCACGCTCCCGCCGCCCGACTTTCGCAGCGACGACGGCTACCTCGTGTGGTTCCAGCAGAAGAGCCCGCTAAGCGACGTGCGCAAGGACATCCAGATTGGCCGCAATGGCCACTACGTCTCCATCGACCCGGGTTCCTATGTCGATCTCATCGATCCGGCGAGGCGCCCAATCGCCGTGATCCAGATTTCGACGGGCAGGCTCCTCGCAGTCTCGGCCGGCGCGGATCCGGACGACATGCTCGACGCGTGGAAACGCAACGGCAACGTGAACAGCGATGACTGGAATTACGCGGTCGCCCGCTCGGCGACACGCCCGCTCGGCGTCGTGGTGAAGTCGCCGCGCAGCAGCGTGGCGGGCGACTGGCCCAAGCTGCTCGCCGCGTGGCTGACCATCGGCGTGTTCTCGGGCGCCGCGCTCGGCTGGCTCGCCTACAAGCGCGTTTCGCGGCAGCTCTCGTTCCCTTCGACGCTGCAATGGGCCATCACCCGGCGCAAGATCGACGTGGTTTTCCAGCCCATCGTGCGACTCGAGGACAGCCAGTGTGCAGGCGTCGAAGCGCTGGTGCGGTGGACGCTGAACGGCCGCGCCATCTCGCCCGAGGTCTTCGTGCGCGTGGCCGAAGACAATCACCTCATTCAGCCCCTGACCGATCTCGTGCTCGAAAAGACCATCGCGCAGCTTGGGAAACTGCTCACGGCGAACCCGGCTTTTTACGTCTCGATCAACGTGGGCGCCGAGGATCTGCAGAGCTTGCGTTTCCTGAACCTGCTGACCGCGTCGCTCGAAGGCACCGGCATCGCGCCCGCGCAAATCCGCATCGAGGCAACCGAACGCAGCTTCATGAACGCCGAAGCCACGCGCGGTGTCATCGCGGCGTTCCGGGCCGCGGGCCACCCCATCTATATCGACGACTTTGGGACCGGCTACTCGAGCCTGGCGTATCTGCAGTCCTTCGAGATCGATGTGCTGAAGATCGACAAGTCGTTCGTCGATACGATTGTCCAGGATACCGCTTCGAGCGTGGTCGCGCCGCACATCATTTCGATGGCGCATGAGTTGGGTCTGGCAATCGTCGCCGAGGGTGTGGAGACGGGCGCACAGGTGACGTGGCTGCGCAGCAAGGGCGTCCAGTATGGCCAGGGCTGGTACTACTCGAAAGCGATGTCCGCCGCCGATCTCGCGAAATGGCTGGGCAAGCAGCGTGCGCCGCGCGAGGCGAACAGCATGCCGGCGAATCTCAGTTGATAATTCAACCATATTACCCACTACCATCTTCGCGATGGCGGGAGAATTTTATTCTCGATGCCAGGGGTTACACGGGCCTATCTTTGGAAAAAAATTCTCTCCTCGGCCCCGTAGGATTCTGAAACACAAGATTCTGCGCGCCTCGAAAGCAACCAGCCTGGGTTAACCCCGATTCCATCGGTGCACGCCATTTCGACGAATTCCGGCCATTCACAGCGAAGGACTGGATTCGTCTGATAGTTGACTAATCACACACAGCAGAACGAAGACCACACCCCTAAAAGAGGAGACGACGATGTTCAAACGCCATATCAGCCCGCTTTTGCGCAGCGCGGTCATTGCGGCCGCATTCAGCTTCGCGGGCGCGGCCGCCCACGCCCAGGACCTGCTCGACACGGTCAAATCGAACGGTGTGCTCCGCGTCGGTCTGGAGGGAACCTATCCGCCGTTCGACTACCGCAACGCGGCCGGCGAACTCGAGGGCTTCGACGTGGATGTCGCGAAGGCCCTGGCGTCGAGACTGGGCGTCAAGCCGGAATTCGTCCCCACGGAGTGGAGCGGCATTCTCGCCGGCCTGCAAGCCGGCAAGTTCGACGTGATCGTCAACCAGGTCACCATCACCCCGCAGCGCCAGCAGGCGCTCGATTTCAGCCAGCCCTACACCTTCTCGGCAGCACAGCTGATTCAGCGCGCCAACGACAAGCGCGATTTCAACTCGCTCAAGGAATTCGGCGGCGACAAGAAGATCGGCGTGACGCTCGGCACGAACTATGACCAAATGGCTCGCGCCGTTTCGGGCATCAACGTGCAGACCTACCCGGGCGCCCCGGAGAAACTGCGCGATCTCGCGGCAGGCCGGATCGACGCGACGCTCGACGACCGCCTCATGCTGCCGTACATCATCAAGACCTCGAACCTGCCCTTGCGGGCCGGTTCGGTTCTCAAGGGCGGCGAGCAGGAAATGGGCATTCCGTTCAGGAAGGGCAACCCCGAGTTCGAAAAGGCGGTCAATGGCGCCCTGAGCGCGATGAAGCAGGACGGCACGCTGAAAAAGATCTCCATGCACTGGTTCGGCACTGACGTCACGCAACCCGTCACGCAGTAACGCTCTTCTTCATCACCTGGCGCGCCGCCCCGCTTCCCGCCCGGGCGGCGCACCCGCACGGCACTTCATCGCATGACACCCATCGACCTCGTCATTCACGCGCTGCCCGTTCTTCTCATGGGCGCCGTCGTTACCCTGAAGTTCGCGCTCGCTTCCTCCGTTCTCGGCTTGCTGGTCGGCATCGTCGTGGCGATCATGGGCATCAGTGGCCAGCCGCTCATCGCAGGCATTGCGCGCGGCTACGTCAGCCTCATGCGCGGGACGCCGTTGCTCGTGCAAATCTTCGTCGTCTACTACGGGCTGCCGGATCTCGGCATCTCGCTCGATCCGACCAGCGCCGGCATTCTCGCCTTGACCGCCAATGCCGGAGCCTATCTTTCCGAAAGCATGCGCGGTGCGATTCTCGGCATTAGCCAGGGCCAATGGGGCGCCGCGCATAGTCTCGGCCTCAACCATCTGCAGACGCTGCGCTACGTCATCTGCCCACAGGCCTTGAGGATCGCCGTGCCGAGCCTTGGCAATACCTTGATCAGCCTGATCAAGGATACGTCGCTCGTCTCCGTGATCACCGTGACCGAGATGCTGCGTGCGGCGCAAGAAGTCATCGCGTCCACCTTCCAGCCGCTGCCGCTGTATCTGAGCGCGGCGGCGATCTACTGGCTGCTGAGCACCGCGATGTCGTGGGTCCAGCGGCACGTGGAACGGCGCCTCGCGCTGGCGCACGTGCGTTGAGCCGGCAGGTCACGCGCGATCACAAGGATAGTTCGATGATTACACTGAAAGACGTGTCGAAGTGGTACGGGTCATTCCAGGTTCTGAGCGGCTGCTCCACCGAAGTCAGCAAGGGTGAGGTCGTCGTCGTATGCGGGCCGTCCGGCTCCGGCAAGTCGACGTTGATCAAGACCGTGAACGGGCTGGAGCCGTTCCAGCAAGGCGAGATCGTCGTGGGCGGCGAGTCGGTTGGCGACAAGCGCACGAATCTCCCGAAGCTGCGCGCGAAGGTCGGCATGGTGTTCCAGCATTTCGAGCTGTTTCCCCATCTGTCGATCACGCAGAATCTCACGCTCGCGCAGATCAAGGTGCTCGGTCGCGGCAAGGACGAGGCCACCCAAAAAGGCCTGAAACTGCTGGACCGCGTGGGCCTGCGCGCGCACGCCGACAAGTTTCCGGGCCAGCTGTCGGGCGGACAGCAGCAGCGCGTGGCGATCGCGCGGGCGCTCTCGATGGACCCCTTCGCCATGCTGTTCGACGAGCCGACCTCGGCGCTCGATCCCGAGATGATCAACGAAGTGCTCGACGTAATGATCGAACTGGCCCAGGAAGGCATGACGATGATGTGCGTGACGCACGAAATGGGTTTCGCGAAGAAGGTCGCCCATCGGGTGCTGTTCATGGACCAGGGGCTCATCGTCGAGGATGCCGGCAAGGAGGCGTTTTTCGACAACCCGCAGTCGGAGCGCGCAAAGGACTTTCTCATGCGCGTGCTGCCTCACTGAGCGCATGCCCGCGATGCCCTCCGGGCAGCAGGAGGACACGGCGAGCCGCTGATGCCGGCCACGCCGTGTGCAATACTGGCGCAACCTTGTTGCGCGTCCTGAACGGAGCCTCGATGACTCTCACCCCTCCTGCCCCCGCCCTGGTCGGCGACCCGCTTGCCTCGGTCGGCACCCCGTCGCTCCTGATCGATCTCGACGCATTCGAAGCAAACCTGCGCGACACGGCGGCGTTCGTCGCCGGCCACGGTGTTGCCTTGCGGCCTCACGCCAAGGCTCACAAGAGCAGCGCCATCGCCCTGCGGCAGCTCGAAGCCGGCGCGGTGGGTATCTGTTGCCAGAAGCTGAGCGAAGCGTATCCGTTTGCCGCTGCCGGCATGCGTGACATCCACGTCACCAATGAGTTTGTCGGCAGGGACAAGCTCTTGATGGCCACCGAACTCGCCTCGCACGTCCGTCTGAGCGTTTGCGTGGACGCACTGCCACAAGTGCGCGCGCTTGGCGAAGCCGCGGCGTCCGCGGGCGTCACGATCGACGTGTTGCCGGAGATCGATGTCGGTCAGAACCGTTGCGGGGTGACAACCCATGACGCCCTGCTCGAACTCGTCGATGCGATCTCCGCGCATCCAGGCCTGCACTTTGCGGGTTTGCAGGGCTACCACGGCGGAGCGCAGCACATTGCCGACTGGGCGGCAAGAAAGGACACGGCCGGCCGCGCCGCCGAGCGCGCGGGAAACTTCGTCCGCGCACTCGAGGCGCGCGGCGTGCGATGCGCGCGTGTGACCGGCGGCGGCACCGGCACGTTTGAATTCGACGTTGCCAGCGGCGTTTACACCGAGGTGCAGCCGGGCTCCTACGCGATCATGGACGGCGAATATGGCGGCATCGCGTGGCACGGCGCGGTACGGCCGCGCAACAGCCTGTTCGTGCTATCCACGATCATGAGCGCAACCCGCCCCGGCATGGTGGTATGCGATGTTGGCCTCAAGGGGCTGGCCGTCGATGCCGGACTGCCGCGAGAGGTGACATGGGCGGGGTCCGAAGGTCCGCCGCTCGCCTACATCGCGGCCAATGACGAGCACGGCAAGCTGGAGACAGCCGGTGCGCCGGAAACCGATACGACCGAACTCCTGGGACAGCGCGTTCTCGTGACACCGGGGCACTGCGACCCGACCGTGAATCTCTACGATCAGTACGTCTGCTTCCGGGGCGAGCGCGTGGAAGCGATCTGGCCGATCGACGCACGCGGTCTTTCCCGATGACGTCCCGATGCCGCAGCCATCGCTACGGCATCGGCTCTCACCTCAAGCGCCCGCGAACCTGAACACCGAGACCGCCTGCTGCAACTGCGCCGCCTGATCGGCCATCGAGCTTGCCGCGGCGGCCGCCTGCTCTACGAGGGCCGCGTTTTGCTGCGTGACCTGGTCCATTTGCGCGACCGCGCGATTGACCTGCTCGATGCCCGTGCTCTGCTCGCCCGAGGCGGCGACGATCTCGCCCATGATGTCCGTGACGCGCTGCACGGCCGCCGTCACCTCGACCATCGTCGAGCCCGCGCGCTGCGCCAGCGTGGCGCCGTTGGCAACGCCCGCCGTCGAGGCTTCGATCAGCTCCTTGATCTCCCGCGCCGAAGCCGCGCTGCACTGCGCGAGCGCGCGCACCTCGCCCGCCACGACCGCGAAGCCGCGCCCCTGCTCGCCGGCGCGTGCCGACTCGACGGCGGCGTTGAGCGCAAGGATGTTGGTCTGGAAGGCGATCTTCTCGATGGTCGCGATGATGTCGGTCATGCGCTTCGCGTCCTGCGCCACGTCGCCCATCGTCCTCGCCACTTCGCTCACCAGTTCGCTGCCGCGCACGGCGACTTCGGACGCACCACGGGCGAGCCCGCCCACCTGTCTCGCGTTCTCGGCATTCTGCCGCACGGTCGAGGTCAGCTGCTCCATGCTCGTCGCGGTCTCGCCGAGCGACGCCGCCTGCTCTTCGGTGCGTTGCGAGAGGTCCGTGTTGCCTTGCGAGATTTCGCGTGCGGCGAGCAGGATGGAACCGCTCGAGTCGTGAATGTTGGCGACGATGCCGGTGAGCTGCGTACGCATCTCGCCCAGCGCGTACAGCAGGCTGCTCGAATCGCCGCGACGTGTTGCTACGGATACCGAAAGATCGCCGGCCGCGATACGGCCTGCGATTTCCATCGCATGTGCCGGTTCGCAGCCCAGCTGGCGCGAAAGCCGCTGCGAAATCAGCCAGGCCAGCAACGCGCCGGTCGCGACCGCCCCAAGCAGAATCGCCATGATGAGGGTGCGCATGTGCTGGAATTGCGCCGTGGCTTCGGTCTGCGCGCTCTTCGCCTCGCGTTGCAGCGAATCGATCAGCGCGGCGACGCTGTCGCCTGACGCAACGCTCGCCGCAATGGCACGGCGTACGAGTTCGGCATTGTCCACGCCTGCGGGCACGGGCGCTGAACCGATCTGCTGATGCACGATCGCCTCCCATGCCGAGGTTTTCCCGAGCACGTCGTCGTAAAGCGCGCGGTCGCTGGACGAGACGCCTGCAGCGGCATAGCGATCCAGCGATTCGTGCATGCGTTTGAGTTGCGCGACGATGTCTTCCTTCAGACGATGGCGTCCCGCTTCGTCGGCGAAGCCCAGATTTGCGGCGTCCAGGTCGGTGCTCAGCTTGCTGCGGGCCGCTTCCTCCAGCCAGAACTGGCCGCTCATGTGGCGGTTGCAGATTTCATCGGCGATGTCATGCATCGACGCCAGCGACGCAACGCCGGCCACACCGACGGCCACCGCAAATACGATCACAACGGCGAATGCTGTCAGCAGCTTTTTGAACACCGTCATGCGATCGAGCCACTTCATGGCTGTCCCCTTATCCGTTTCCGTTTTATGTGGCTCACGGTAAGAGAAAGCCTCGACGCGAGCGCGCCAAGCTTGACGCATTCCCCCCCACCAGGGGTAGGCGTGCAACGGATATAGGGAGAATCAGCCAGCGCTTCTAGCGGTGTCGGCGGAGTTCTGCTAATCCGCCGCGCGCGCCAACCCTAGCACCCTCAGTTTGCGGCCTGCTGCGCGCCGGCCGGTACGAGCTTCAGCGTATGCACCACTGCGCCCGGCAGGAACGGCGCCGCGTCGCCATGCACCCACGTTTCGTGCCCCGCGAGGAAATACGGCGACATGGGATTGCCCGACTGCCCGCCCGGCATCTCGAAGATGCCGTCCTGCTCGCGCCCCGGCGACACCGCGAAACGCTCGGACGCGCCGAACGCCGGCGTCTGTACGCGCGGCATGTTGATGTCACCCGGCAACGGGTCGTGCGGCGCGCTGAGCCAGCCGCGAAACCACGGCAGCCACGCCGGCACCATGCGCGCGAACGGATGCGCAATGACCGAGCGGTTGCGCTCGCCCCAGCGCGCCGCTTCGAGCGTGGTGCCCTTGGGCAACCGGGCGATCGCATGATCGATGCGGTCCAGCATGAACGCGCGCCAGTCCGCGAAGCCGCCCGGTATCCACGCGCGATGGTCGGCCAGCGTCTCCATCGTCGCTTCGTAACGCGAGTTCGCCGCACGATAGCTGAGGTCCGGCGCAATCGCGGCCATCTGCTTGTCCAGTACACCGAACCATGCTTCGTAGAGCGAGTCGTAGAACGCGCGTACCAGCCGGTAGCCGACTGCATTGACATCGGCGCGGCCATCCCACGCCTGAACGAGGCGCTGGAACTCGGCGCGTTGGGGATGGCCGTCGAGCGCGCGTGCATCGAGCGCGTCGAGCGCCACGCGTCGCCAGTACGCGATCCAGAACGCGCGATCGTCGGTCTGCACCGCGAGCATGTCGCGCTCGCTCGCGCGCGGCAGCGCGAGCAGGTCGTTGCGAATCTGCGTGGCGCGCGCGCCAAGATCGGTGCCGGCGTCGCCGATTCGCGCCACATCTTCCATCGGCAAGGTGCGGTTGTTCGCGGTCCAGATGCGGCCGGCCGGCGGATCGATGCGCACTGGATACGCATCGGGCGTCCGATACCCTTGCCAGCCGGCGTACGTTCCGGAGGGGTACGGCAAGCTCGCGAGCGCTGCCGCCTGAGCGTCCACTTCAGCGTCCGCATCGGTATCCGCGAAGCGCGGCAGCGGGCCGGCAAGCGTCCAGCCGATATGGCCTTGCGCGTCGGCCACCATGAAGTTCTGCGTCGGCAGGCCGAAAGTCTGCGCGGCGCGCAACGCGTCGTCGACGTTCGTGATGCCTTCGAGCCGCATGAAGTTCATGTTGGTCGCCCGCGGATCCTGCGCGACCCAATGCAATGCATACGCGCGCTCGCCGGCCACGATCTGCGGCCCCCAGCGCGTTTGCACGACCGGCAGATCGACGCTCGCGCCGCCGTTCACGTCGAGCCGCTCGTGGATCACCTGCGCACGCGCCCATCCACCGTTCGGGACACGGTAGCGCAGTGGGTCGGCCGGATCGCGTTGAAGTTCGACCAGATCGACGAAGCGCCCATAGCTGTTCGTGAAGCCCCACGCGATATGGCCGTTGCTGCCGGCCACGACGAACGGCGTACCCGGCAAGCTGACGCCCGTGATGCGCCGCTCGCCGCCCCCCGGCGCGGGATAGACGAGCGAGATCCGGTACCAGATGTTCGGCAGCGACAGGCCGAGGTGCATGTCGCTCGCGAGCAGCGCGCCGCCGTGTGCGCTGTGCGCGCCGTCGACCGCGAAACCGTTGCTGCCGACCATCGAATCGACCGCGCTCCCGGCGCCCGCAAAAGCGTTCACAAAACCAGGCAGGCCGGCGAGCAGCGCGGTGGCCTCCGGTTCGGCATCGACGGCGGACTGCGTTGACGGGAGCCATGACGGCGGCGCGGCGGGCAGTGCCGCCGGCGGCTGCGCCAACGCGCGCAGCCCGTCGAGTGGGGCGTCCCAGTGGCTCGTCTCAGGGAGCAGGAACGCAAGCAGATCGGCCGGCACGCGCTCGCGCAACGCCGCGCGCGAGAGCACGCGCCTCACCTGGTCATACTGCAGATCGAAGTACATCGCGTAGACGGCGAGTACCGTGTCTTCGGGACGCCACGGCGCCGGTTGCGCACGCAACAGCCAGTATTCGAACGGCCGCGCGCGAAGCGAGCGCAGGCCGTCGTTGACGCCCGCCGTATAGCGCTCGATCAGCTCCCGCTGGTCGGCGGAGAGCGCGGCGAGCGCCGCCTGCGCGTGATCGCGAAAGCGCAAGGGCCGGTCGCGGCGGTCCAGCGGCAGCGCCGCCGGGCCGATGAGCGCCGCCATCTCGCCGGCGGCGACCCGGCGCAGCAAGTCCATCTGGAAGAAGCGGTCCTGCGCGTGAAGGAAGCCGCTCGCATACGCAACGTCGCCACGCGTGCCGCCCTGCACCGTCGGCACGCCGAGCGCGTCGCGCCCGATCGTCACCGCTGCGGAGAGCGGCGCGGCACGCGTGCCGTCCAACTGCGGCAAGCTGCCGCGCAACGTCAGCCAGCCCGCCAGCACCATGGCGGCCAGAATGATGACGACGGCGCACAACAGCATCAGCGGCCATACACGGCGCCGCTTTTGCGGCAAAGGACTCGAACGGGTCATGGAAAAGCACGCGGGTCGTTGTGTTCAGCGCTTCCGGGCGCGGCGACCGGATCGGCCGGACGCCGTACGACCATAGCATGACCCTGTGGCAATAACACGCAGGCAGAGCGCCGCGACCTTTCCCCCTTCACCGCGCTTCCTGGGCGCGACACTCTGCCATCTGCCACCGTGCCGCGGAAAGAACACAATCTCAATATTGCGTTCTGCCCGAGACCGCACAGGGGCGACATCATGGCAAAGAAGTTTCCGATTCACCCGCTGCACCCCGAGCGCCTGTGCTGGGGCTGCGACCACTACTGCCCGGCCAACGACATGCGATGCGGCAACGGCCAGAGCCGCACGCAGCATCCGGCCGAACTGCTCGGCGACGACTGGCTCGAACAGGGCGACTGGGGGATCGAAGTCGACGCCTCCGGCAAAAGCGTCACGCCCTAACGCGCGAAATCAACCGCGCAATCAGATATGAATGCCGCCGGCCACCTCGATGCGCTGCGCGTTCACCCAGCCGAAGTCATCCGACAGTAGACCCGCAATGACGGGCCCCACGTCAGTCGGTAATCCGACGCGGCCCAGCGCGGTATGTTCCGCTACCGCCTTGTTGACCTCCGGATTGTCACGCACGATGCCGCCGCTGAAGTCGGTCGCAATGGCGCCCGGCGCCACGACGTTGACCGCGATCCGGCGCGGCGCGAGTTCGAGTGCCATGTAGCGCGTGAGCGCTTCCACGGCCGCCTTCATCGGGCCATAAATCGCGCGACCCGGATACGCGAAGCGTGCAAGGCCCGAGGAAATGTTCACGATCCGGCCGCCGTCATGAATGAGCGGCAGCAGCTTTTGCGTCAGCAGAAACGGCCCCTTGAAATGCACCGCGAATTGCGCGTCGAGTTCCGCTTCGGTGCCGGCTGCGAGCGTGGCGGTCGAAGAGATGCCGGCGTTGTTCACCAGATAATCGAAGCCCGTTGCATTGAGCTTCCCAAGCGCTTCTCGCAGGCGCGCGACGAAGCCGTCGAACGTGCCTGAATCTGCGATGTTCAACTGCAGGGCGATCGCCCGGCCGCCCGCTTGCGCGACCTCGGCACAGACCTTCTCTGCCTCGGCGTGATTGGTGTTGTAAGTGAAAACCGAGTGGACGCCACGGCTTGCCAGCCGCAGCACCGTGTCGCGGCCGATGCCGCGGCTGCCTCCGGTGACGACCGCGATTTTCGGGCCCGACTGACTGCCGTTGTTCGTTGCCATTTGGCACCTCGCGCTGTGTTGGATAGCGTCGATTCTGCGCCTGACGCCACCGGCGAGTGAATACCCGAACCTGCCGGATTCTTGCCTAATCCTGCTTCGCTGACTAAGATGGGTCGGCGCGCACCTTCCTTCGCGCGACCCTGATCGAGCCGCCATGACGAACGAACTGGCCGCCGCCATGCTGCGCTACACGCAAACGCAGCCGGGCACGAGCCCATACAGCACCGCTGTCGACGGAATGCTCGTCCTGCGTTCCGACCACCCCGCGCCGCCCACCTTTCGCTCGGCGAGCCCGGCTTTGTGCATCGTCGCCCAGGGCGCCAAATGGGCCAGTTTTGGCGGGGCGCAACTGGAGTACCGGGCCGGTCAAGCGCTCGTGGTCGGCGTGGAAACGCCGTCGCGGGGCCGCGTGTTCGAGGCGAGCCCGGACCAACCTTGCCTGGTTCTGATTCTCGAGCTGGACCTGGCCATATTGCGTGCGGTAGCGAAGGAGATGTCGCCTGCACCCGTGCCGGCAGCGGACGCAAGCCGTGGCGTGTTCGTCGCGAACTTCGACGGCCCCCTTGCCGATTGCGCGCTGCGCGCCGTGCGCCTGCTGGACACGCCGGACGCCATCGGCATGCTGTATCCCATGCTGATGCGCGAGATCTGCTACTGGTTGCTAAGCGGTCCGAACGGTTCGGAAATCGCGAGGCTGGCGTCGACCGAAAGCCCTTCTCACAGCCTGCTGCGGGCGGTGGAAAATTTGCGTGCGCGGTTTGCGGAACCCGTGCGGGTGGAAGACCTGGCGGCAGTCGCCCAGCTCAGTGCCTCGGCGTTCCACCGGCAGTTCAAGGCGCTGACAGGGCTGCCGCCCCTTCAGTACCAGAAGCAGTTGCGGCTGCTGGAAGCGCGCAGACTGCTGCTTTCGCAGTCGATGAGCGTACAGGCCGCCGCATTCGAGGTGGGATACGAGAGCGCCTCGCAGTTCAGCCGCGAATACGCGCGCATGTTCGGCGCGCCGCCGAAAAAAGATTCATCTCAAGCGAAGACAATGCGCGAGGCCGCGTAGCCTGCGCCGGTGACACGCGGCGCGAGAGTGGTACGTCCGCTCTCGCGCCGTGCACGTGTCACGCCGGACGCGTCACATCACTTGCCATACACGTCGAAGTCGAAGTACTTCTTCTCGATCTTCTTGTACGTACCGTCCTTGATGATGCTGGCAATGGCGCCGTCGATCTTCGTCTTGAGCGCGGTGTCTTCCTTGCGCAGACCGATGCCGGCGCCGTTGCCGAGCGTGGCCGGATCGTCCAGATCGCCGCCCGCAAAGCTGTAGCCCTGGCCGCGCGGCGTCTTCAGGAAGCCCACTTCGGCCTGCACGGCGTCTTGCAGCGCCGCGTCCACGCGGCCGGCCAGCAAGTCCTGATAGACCTGGTCCTGATTCTGGTAAGGCACGACCTCTACGCCAGCCGCTGCCCAATGCGCCTTTGCATAGGTCTCCTGAATCGTGCCCTGCTCCACGCCCACGCGCTTACCCTTGAGCGATTCCGCGGTCGGCATGATGCCCGAGCCCGTCTTGACGACAAGACGCGTCGGCGTGTTGAACAACTTGTCCGAGAACGCGATCTGCTCTCTGCGCGCCGGGGTCATCGACATCGACGACAGCACGCCGTCGAACTTGCGCGCCTTCAGCGCCGGGATCATGCCGTCGAAGTCGTTCTCGATCCAGACGCATTTGGCGTTCAGACGGTGGCAGATCTCGTTGCCGAGATCGATGTCGAAGCCGACCAGTTTGCCGTCCGGGGCTTTCGATTCGAACGGCGGATAGCTTGCATCGACACCAAAACGAATGGTGTCTGCCGCAAAGGCGCCGACGCTGGCCGTGGAGGCGATCAAGGCAATAGATACGGCTGCAAACAACTTTTTCATGGGATCCCCTCGGTTCTGGATATCAGGGTGGTCAAGACATGGACACCGCCCGCATGGTTGCGGCGCGGACATTCCCCCGCGGCGCCCGCCGCAAGCGTGATCGACGCTGCGGGTGCACCTGTGCCCGGTAAGGTAGCAGTCCAGAATACTCGCGTCGAGTCGTCAAAAACAGGCGGAAACACCTATGGCAGGGAAGACCCTAAAGGGAGTTGCAGGTCCCGGTTGATAGCGGCAGTTGAAGGCTTACCGGAATGTCCAGTTGCTCTTGCCGGCGCGCGCCGCGCGCCGCAAGCGCTTGACGCGATACATCTCATGGTCCGCCTGGTCGAGCGCCTGCTGGGCGCTCACGAAGCGCACCGCAACACAGCCGGCAGTCGCTCCCTCGTAATGCAGACGCATGTTCGGCAAGGTGTATTCCCCCGCCGTCACCGCGGAGACATGACTCGCGATGACATCGGCCATGCTCGCCGCCTGATCGTAGTCGGCCGGCCCCGATGCAACGAATGCGAACTCGTCGCCGCCGATGCGCGCGAGCAGCCCTCGATCGGCAACCGCGGCCAGCAGACGCCCGGCGCACGTTTGCAAAAACTGGTCGCCCACCACGTGGCCGCGTTGATCGTTCAGTTCCTTGAAGCCGTCCAGATCGATCATGCACACCACGACATACGAGCCATCCGACGCGGCGTGCGCCATCAGGCGCCCGAGTTCCTCATGCAGCGCGCGCCGGTTCGGCAGTTCCGTCATGTCGTCGATCAGGGCGCGTTGTGCGAGATGCTCGTTGGCGAGCGTGAGTTGTTCGATGAGCCGCTCGCGCTCGATATGCTCCGAGATCAGTTTCGCGAAGACATTCAGCGCGCCGCGCGCCCGCGCGTTGACTTCGCGACTCTCGCGGCTGATGCCGCATAGCGTGCCGATGACGGCGCCGCCTTCCGCGCAGACCGGCGCGCTCGCGTAGGTGCAAATCCCGAGGTCGGAGGCCGCCCGCGAATCGCCCCAAATGTCCTTGACGTTGCTGACCACGCGCCGCCCGCTTTCCAGACTGCGCTTGCAGAGGGTGTCGAACCACTGAACCTGCAGGCCCTCCATGATCTGCACGTCGCCCTCGTTGCGCGAATAGAGGACGGTCTGCACCTCGCGACGGAAGTCGACCGATGTCAGGTAGGTCGACTCAAGTCCGGTCAATATTCCAAGCATCTCGAGAAGCGGCCGCACGAGTCCTTCCAGATTCTGGGCCGCGACAACCTTCTGGGAAAGCCGCTCAAGCAATTCATCCATATTGGCGATTCACCGTAAAGCAATTGAAACCCTGTTGTGGCAACGGCCCTGCCAGCCGGGTTTTTGTGCGAATTACAGTAGCAGGTTTTCTATGACGAATCCAAGCGGCTTTATCCCTGATAACGGGCGAGCGTATGGCCGCATTAAGGGCGCGGCGCCGAACGACTTTCGCGGCGGAGATCGCCGCGCACTGCGCGAAGCCGCCAGACGCGGCGGCGCGAGCGGGCCGCACGCATGCCCGCACTGTCACGCAATCGGGACAGACCGCTTTCCCGCTCGATGGCGGCGTCGTCTAGCGCGCAGCACGGGAAGTCGATCAGAGCGGAGAAGTCGGAATCTCGCCCAACGGGAACGAAGACTCGGGCGAGTTCGGAGAAGAGGCGCTTGAACATGGGCAGTTATCCGGCATGAACACCGTTGCGGACGCCATTGCCCGGGTAATGATTGACCTGCCCGGTACGACGCGCCGGGTCGCACGAAGCCGGCGTCGCTGCCGGTTTTCGTCAGCGCGAATTTTCCCTGGAATAAATTTGCCGGGCAAGCATTTCTTTAGCGCGATTCGGCGAGGTAGCGGGCTTCGCCTTCTTCGGCATCCGATGTCATGTCGACGCGATTGCGCCCCGCCGCCTTCGCGACATAGAGCGCAGCGTCGGCGCGCACCATCGCGCTCTCCAGCGTATCGCCCGGCACGAACCTGCCGACGCCCGCGCTGAGGGTGCAGCGCACCCCTTCGGCAGACGATCGTTCGACAGCGAGCCGCAGCGTATTCGTCAACGTCGCTGCGTCGTGCTTTTGCGCGTAGGCAAAGAGGATCGCGAACTCTTCGCCACCCAGCCGCCCGAACAGATCGCATGACCTCAATTGCGCGGAGACGACCGAGGCGACGTGCGCCAGGATGCGATCGCCGACCGCATGGCCGAAGCCGTCGTTGACGGCCTTGAAGTTATCGATGTCGAGAATCGCGATCGACAACGGATCGCCCTTCTCCCGCGCCTGCGCAAGCAGCACCTGCGCCCTGGCGATGAACGCACGGCGCGTGAGCGCGCCCGTCAGTTCGTCGATCGTCGCGAGCTTTTCCATGCGCCCAAGGATCCGGTCGTGAGCGAGCATCACCATGCCGATCGACATGCAGGGCAACGTGACGATCGCAAGGCCGAGCAGCGCCACGTTCCAGGGCGACGGCTGCACGAACGTAAGCGACGGCACGGCCCCGGAGACGATCGCAGCGATGCGCGCGACATACACGAGCGCACCGACCCCGGCGGCCACGGCGATCAGCCGGCATGCGTAGCGCGTACCCTCGCGCGAGGCGTGCCGCAGCACCAGCGTACCGATCGCGAGCCGCCCATAGATGAGGCCCAGCGAGACGAGCACGCCTCGCGCGCCGACACTGGGCGACACCCACATGAAATAGACCAGCGCAGCGCAGATCATGACCAGCGCCGCCGATTCCGTGTGCCACACGGCGCGCATGCCGAAGAACTGGCGCGTGCCCTGCACGAGCAGCACGACCGCGCCCAGGGTCGCGACCGACGTCGCGACGATCGTGATCGCGCCAGCACCCGGGCCGGCGAGCACGATCCAGGTGGAGGCCGTGGCCACCAGCGCATAGCCCAGACACCAGCGGCCTACGCCCGGCACGGCGGTTCGGATCAGCGAGCCCAGGATGGCGACGCTCATCAGGCAAGATACGATCAAGATCCCGAATAGAGCGAAGGCGCTGAGCATGAGAACGGGCCGGGCAACGAAAGGAGAGAGTCAGGACGCGTGAGGCGGCACTCGACCGGTGAAAGCAGATTGAAAAGAATTTCGGCCGCGTGTGGCGCATATTGCTTGAGCGTCGGGGACGTATCGTATCGCAGGTTTGGCCTGAATCCATGCAATCCGGATCGAGCTGGTCGGCCGGCACGAATCCCGCGAACGATCGACGCTACACTAGGCGGCACTCGCGGACTCGACGATCGAGGTACTTGCCATGCCAGCACCTGACGCCAGGCGCTCAATGCGACTTGTCTGCACCTTGCTTTGCATGCTGTTCTGGCTAGGCGGCTGCGCGGGGTTGATGGGAGACCCGCTGCGGGTCAACGTGGCGGGGCTCGAGCCGCTACAGGGCGAAGGCATGGAGATGCGCTTCAACGTGAAGCTGCGCATCCAGAATCCCAACGACACACCGGTCGAATTTAGCGGCGTGTCATTGCAACTGGACCTGAACGGTCAATCGTTTGCCAGCGGCGTGAGCGATCAAGGCGGCGTCGTGCCGCGCTTCGGTGAAGCCGTGATCGTCGTGCCGCTGACCGTGCCGGCCTTCGCCGCCGTGCGCCAGGCTTTCGCCTTTGCGGGCAGCGCACAGACCGGCAACGTTCCCTACGAAATACGCGGACGCCTGGCCGGCGGCATCGGCGGCGGCACGCGCTTCGTCGATCACGGCAAGCTGTCGCTGCCGACGCAGGGGCTGCTCGGCCCGTGAACGGCGCCAGCGCTCCGGCCGGGTATACCGCGGCTTGCCGCGGCGCTCAGGCGTTAGCTCCCTCGACGCCGAGCGCCGGACGCGCTTCGTCCGGCGGAAAGATGTACCAGCTGCCGTCGTCGTGACGGAAGAAGAATATGCCCGATTCGCCCACGGCGCCGACCGCGCTGACGTAGACGCACGAGCGGTGCTTCCTTGCACCCTGCGCGACACGCGTGACGTGCACGCGCGTGTCCGGCCGCAAGAAAAGCCATTTATCGGCCATGGCTCGCAATGATCGTGATTTCCCTCGCATCGTCGTTTCCCTCCCAGCTCACCCCGATGTTCCAACCCCGGCATCCCCGCTTATCCGGTGCATCGGGCATGCCGGCATGGTCAGACAATCGGCCTTATCGGATACCTTTAAATTCGCATCGCATGTTCCTGCGGCACCCACCTGGCGGGCTCGTTGCAAACGCAACTGGATATAACCCTATTTACAAGCCGGCAACACACGGCTCTGACAAAGCCGCATAGAATATGCGGATTGCCGGTACTGGGCGCCCCCGTACAGAACCACTATGACGACGCGAGACGCAGATCCGTTAATGAATCCGGCCCCGGCGGTCAGCACCGACCCCGCAACGCTGATCGCCCTGCTCAACGAAGATCTCTCCGCGAGCCGATCGTTGCACGAACTTTCGCTCCACCTGCTGGTGGAGCATCAGCCGGCGGCGCTGTATAGCCGTATCGTCGAGGCGGCCCGGCAACTCCTCTGCTCCGATTTCGCGAGCCTGCAAATGCTCTCTGGCGAGGAGCACGGCCGCCAGCGGCTCGACCTCATCGCGCATTGCGGCTTCACGCTGGCCGCGGCCGAACACTGGCGCATCGTCCAGATCGACTCGACCACGAGCTGCGGCGCCGCCTGGGCGCGGGGCGAGCGCGTGATCGTCCCCGACGCGGAAGCCTGGCCTGAGTTTGTCGGCACCGCCGACCTCGACGTCTACCGCGAGACAGGCATCCGGAGCATGCAGACCACGCCGCTGCGCGCCCGCGACGGCAAGCTGATCGGCATGCTTTCCACGCATTGGGCCGTGCCCTGGCGGCCCACCGAGCGGCAGCTTCAGCTCTTCGACATCCTTGCGAACCAGGCGGCCAGTCTCATCGAGCGCACCAGAGCCGAGGCGCTGCTGCGCGAGCGCGAAGCGAAGCTCGCCCACGTCGACCGCATGAAGGATCACTTTCTCGCGACGCTCGCGCATGAGCTGCGCAATCCGCTCGCGCCCATCCGCAATGGCCTGCAGATCCTGCGCGCGAGCCCCGACCCGGCCGGCGGCAAACACGTGCTCGACATGCTCGACCGCCAGCTCGGTCATCTCGTGCGGCTCGTCGACGACCTGATGGAAGTGGCGCGCATCAACAGCGGTGCGATTGCGCTGCGCCGGCGCCGCATCGATATCCATACCGTGCTGGAAACCGCGCTCGACCTGAGCCGGCCGGCCATCGAGAAGGCGCGGCATGCGCTGGCGGTGAGCAAAGCAGACTCGCCACTGCATCTGCACGGCGACGACGTGCGGCTCGCCCAGGTGTTCGCCAATCTGCTCAACAACTCGGCGAAATACACGCCCGCGGGCGGCCGCATCGAGATTGCCGTGGAATGCGACCTGAACCGTGTGGTCGTCACGGTCACCGACAACGGCATGGGCTTCACGCCAGAGGAGTCGTCCCTGCTCTTCACGCTGTTCGGACGCCTGCAGCCCGAGCGGCACATGGACGGACTCGGCGTGGGGCTCGCGTTGTCGAAGAAGCTCGTCGAACTCCATGGCGGCACGATCTCGGCAACCAGCGAAGGCAGGAACCTCGGAAGCCGCTTCGTCGTTTCACTGCCCGTCGACCACGCCTTCGAGCCGGCCACGCCCATTAACGGAGCCGCCGCCGTCGCCCGGCTCGACGGCACCAAGGTGTTGATCGTCGACGATAACCGCGACGCCGCGGACAGCCTCGGCGAACTGCTTGGCGTACTCGGCTGCGAGTGTGCCGTGTTCTACGACGGGGAAACGGCGCTCGCTGCGCTGGAACGGTCCACGCCGGCGATCGCATTCGTCGATCTCGACATGCCGGGCATCGACGGCTGCGAGTTCGCGCAGCGGGTACGCGCACGCGCAGGCTTGTGCGATCTGTGCCTTGTCGCGCTGACCGGCTGGGCGCAAGCCGGCGACGTGCTGCGCAGCGCGCAGGCCGGCTTCGACCGGCATCTCGTCAAACCCATCGGCCTCGATCAGCTCACCGCCGCGCTCACGCTTGCGCGCGAGCGCTGATTCGCCTTTGCTTCATCGATCGCCGTGCTGCGGGCATTCGCGTTGCTCCACTGTGTTTGCGCAAGTGGAGCGCGCATATTCAATGACCCACCCTGAGCACACAGGAGCACGATCATGGACACGAGACACGCACACGCCGTCGCGAACGAGGTCGCAGGAGAAGCGCAGCACCTGGCCGGCCACCTGCTGGGCGACCCCGCCATGGGCCTAGCCGGCAAGGCAAAGATGATATATGGCAAGTCCCAGCAGGCCCTGAACAATGCCGCCGACGCCACACGCGACAACGTCGCCGACAAGCCGATGACCGCGCTCGGGCTCGCCGCCGCCGTCGGCTTCGCGCTCGGCGCGGCATGGGCCTTGAACCGCAACAAATCGGAAGTCTGAGCATCAGTCCCGGCGCGGGAACGCTTTATGCGCGTGGTCCTGAAACTGCCTCACTGATGCGAATCGTGTGTCATCGCGAGGCGTAGTCAGGAGCCCCGCCCATGACGATCGGCTGTCCCGAATGCGGCGCCCTCGAGGACATCCCTCCGCTCGGCCCGCGCATGCTCGCGCGCTGCAGGATCTGCCACTACCCGCTGGAGCGGCGCAGCGGGCGCAGCATCACCGCTTCGCTCGCCTGCGCCATCACGACATTCGTCCTGCTGTTCCCCGCCAACCTCGCCCCGCTGATGACGGTGCACATGCTCGGCGCCGATCGTTCCTCCGTTCTCGCGTCGGGCATCGTGTCGATCTGGCGCGACGGCTGGCTCGCGCTCGCGCTGTTGCTCGGCGCGTTCGGCATCGTGCTGCCGTTCGTGCGCTTCGGCGTGCTCATGATCGTGCTGGGACTGGTCCGCTTCGGCGTGCGATTCAGGCATATCGGCACGCTCTTTCGCTGGTCCATCGCGCTCGACATCTGGGCCATGCCCGACGTGTATCTCGTGGGCTGCCTCGTCGGCTATGCGCGCGTCACGCAAAACCTCACCGGAACGATCGGGGCGGGCGGCTACTGTTTCATCCTCGCCGCGCTCATGTCGATGCTCACGCGCGCCTCGCTCGATCGCCGCACTGTCTGGCGCGCCATCGTCCCCGACCAGCAAGCGCCGCACGGGGACGGCGCGCTGTCCTGCCCCGTTTGCGACCTCGTCGTGCCCATTGCGCATGAGGGCCGGCCGTGCCCGCGCTGCGGTCTGAAACTGCGCACGCGCAAGCCCGACGCCGTGGTGCGCGCAGCCGCGCTCACGCTCGCGGCGCTCGTGCTCACCGTGCCCGCCAACCTCTATCCGATGACCATGTCACGGCAGCTCGGACGTTACGACTCGCACCGCATCATCGACGGCGTTTATCAGCTCTTCCACGTCGGGTTATGGCCATTCGGCATCCTGATCATCTGCACGAGCATCGTGATTCCCCTTGCGAAGCTCGGCGGCATGCTGTGGTTCATCACCTCGGTCCTGCGCCATTCGCGCCGGCACCTGCGCGCCAAGGCCCATCTCTACCGCTGGATCGACGAACTGGGCCGCTGGTCGAACGTCGACGTCTTCACGATCGCGGCCTTCGTGCCGCTGATCCACTTCGACGGCGTGGCGGTGGCGAGACCCGCCATCGGCGCGACGGCGTTCGCGCTCGTCGTCTTCTTCACGATGATGGCTTCGCGCAGCTTCGACCCGCGCATGATGTGGGACGTGCATACGCGGAGAAAGCCATGAGCGGCCCGCATCGCCACCGCACGCAGGCCGAAGTGCGGCGCAGCGCCTGGCCCGGCTGGATCTGGGCCGTGCCGATCGCCGCCATCGGCGCGACGGGCTGGCTCGGCCTGCGCGCGCTCATCCATGACGGCGAGACCGTTGTCGTGACGTTCGACAACGCCTACGGCATGAAGCCCGACGACACGATCGTCACGCTGCGCGGCGTGAAGGTGGGCGCCGTCGCGGACGTGTCGCTCTCGCCCGATGGTAAGCATGTCGAAACAAAGCTGCGGATCGACCGGGCGGAGAATCCGTATTTGCGCTCGGGCACGCGGTTCTACCTGCGCGGCGCAAAGGTGGATTTGAGCGACCCTCCCTCGCTGAAGGCCATGCTTTCGGGGCCCGAGATCGTCATGGAGCCGGGTCCCGGCAAACATGCCGACCACTTCGACGGCAGCGATCGCCGGCCTCCGCTCGCACCCGAACACGGCCCGATGGTGACCTATGCGGTGCGCTTCGACGGCGCGGTCGGCAACCTGGAGACCGGCTCGGAGGTGGATCTGCGCGGCTTTCCCGTGGGCACCGTCACGAGCGTGCACCTGAGCTACGACGCGCGCACGGGCGCGCTGAGCACGCCCGTTCAACTCGCGCTGGACCCGTCGCAGCTCGGCATCGTCGGCGCGCCGCCGCCCGCGGACGGCAACTGGCGGCCGCTCGTCGACGGCATGCTCGATCACCTCGTCGCCGACGGGCTGCGCGCGCGCCTTTCGCAGGACCCGCCGCTCGTCGGGCCGCGCAAGGTCAATCTCGACTTCGTTGCGGGCGCGGCGGGCGCGACGCTCACCGCCGACAACGGGCTTCCCGTGATCCCGAGCGTCGCCCCTGCCGATTTCGACACCATGACCTCGCGCGCCAGCGACGTGATCGCGAAGATCGACGACCTGCCCATCAAGCAAACGGGCGACGAAGTGCGCAGCATTGCGGCGCACGTGAACGCCATCAGCTCGTCGCCGCAGATCCGCGACAGCCTGAAGCACATCGACCGCTCGGTGGCGCAAATCGATCAGACGCTCGCGCAGGTGTCGCCCCAGATCGGCCCGCTCGTCGCGCAGCTGCGCGAGACGGCGAACGAAGCCGATCGCACCGTCGCAGCGGCCAATCGCACGCTGGGCGCCGACGCATCGAGCCAGAACGACCTGCCCGCCGCGCTGCGCGAGCTGACCGATACCGCGCGCTCGGTGCGCGCGCTCGCCGACTATCTCGACCGGCACCCCGAAGCGCTGCTGCACGGCAAGGCGCAGGAGGAGAGCCAATGATGTGCCGCCATGCGAGCCGGGCCGAATGCGCAGCGGCTTCGATCGCGCGACTGCTGCGTGTGGCCGTGCTCGCGGGCATCGGCGTCGGCATCGCCGGATGTGGCCACAGTCCGCCCACGCGTTACGTCACACTCAACGCGACGCCTGCGCAAGCGCCGCTTGCCACCGCCGCCATGGCGCCGGTGCAACTGAGCGCCGTGCATATTCCCGCCGTGCTCGACCGGCCCGAAGTGGTGACCCATGTCGCGCCCAACCGGCTCGCAGTCGACGACAACGACCGCTGGGGCGCGCCGCTCGCGCAGATGATGCGCAGCACGCTCGCGCAAGACCTGCTGCCGCGCCTGCCGGCCGGCGCATTCGTTTTTCCGGACGCGCCCGCGCCCGCCGGCACGCGCACGCTCGTCGTCACGGTGCTCGACTGCAACGCGAGCGCGGGCGGCACGCTCACGCTGCAAGTGGCGTGGACGCTCCTGGCGGGACAGCCCGCGCGCACCACGCTTTCCCAGCAGGCGGCGCTGAGCGCGCCGGTCGAGGGCCACGATGCGACCGCGCAAGCCGCTGCGCTCAGTCGCGTGCTCGGCGAACTCGCCGACCGGATCGCGGCATCGATCGCCGTGCGCTGACACGGCGATCGACGGCACCGATGGCTCACCCCGCGGCGCTAATTTCCCGTCTGGAATCCTAACGACACCGCCTTCGCGCGCAGGTCCGCGAAGCGGTCCACGTTCGGGTTGGTCGCAAGCTGCGACTGATCGATCGACGACACCGGATTCGACGACGACGTTCCAGGCGTCCCCGAGCACTCCCCGCCGAACGTGCCCTGGGCAATCGTGAACGCCGGCGCGTCGGTGCGCGGCGCATCGGTGAAATCGAGCGCATAGGCGAGATTGAAGGTTGCCGAATCACTGCCGCGCACGCCGAGCGGCTGCAAGCCGAAGCGCCATTGCAGCAGTGCGTGAATCGAACTCGGGTCGAACGGGTAGCGCGTGACCGTGCCCGCGCGAACGCGCGGCCCCAGGAGCGCGAGCGGCACGCGAAACCCCAGCTTGCCGTCGTTGCCGAGCGCGAGTTCGTTCTTGCTGATCGGCCTCGTGGGCGGCACCACGTGCTCGAGAAAGCCGCCCCATTCGTCGTATACGACGATCATCAGCGTGCGGTTCCAGGTCGGGCTCGTGCGCAGCGCCTCGTACACCTGGCCGAGAAACGCCTCGCCGTTGCGAATGTCCGCGTGCGGATGATCGTCCGCGGAAGTGCCTTGCGGCTCGCCCGCGAAGGCCGGATCGACCATGCAGAACGGCGGCAGCGTGCCTGCCTCGGCACGCGCGACGAAATCCGCAAACGGACGCGAAATGCCGACATAGCGTGTGCCGTAGAGCGCCGTGAACGGCACGTCGTGATAGTAGTAGTTGCAGCCGATATTCGCGTCGCTGAGCCGGTCCCAGATCGTGGGGAGCGTCGCATTGTCGATACCGTCGTCGAGGCGGTCCGTTGCGCCGCTGTGCAGGTAAAGGCGGTTGGGAAACGTGCTGGTGAGGATGCCGCTGAAGTAGAAGTCGCCGATCGTGTAGCTGCTCGCCACGGCGTCGAAGAACTGCACATCGGCCGACGTGTAATAACCGATGGGCAGCAAGTCGCCCTGATGCAGGCTCGTGCCCGGCGTGAGGAGAAAGCCGTTCATCTCGCCCGAAGCCAGTTGCGTGCGCGCGCCGTCGTAGCTGTGATTGGGGTCCTGGTACGCGCACGCCTGATAGCCATAGGCGGCGTTCGCCGCGAGCGAAAACGGCGTTTGCGTCGCGCCGAACGCGTCCTTGAACTGGCGGTTCGCGGGCATGCCTTCGGCGCCCGGCACCCAGCCGAGGAAGTGGTCGAAGGAACGATTTTCCATCGTAACCAGCACGATGAAATCGATGCGCGAACTTGCGGGATTCGGCAACGCCGGACGCGGCAAGCGAGAACGGTCGGCGCCGTCCGGCGAGGGAACGTCGCCGATCGATGGTGCGGGCGCGTCACTGTCCTGGCCGCCCGGGTCGTCACCGCCGCCGCCTCCACAGCCCGATAGCGCAACACTGCCGGCAACCGCCGCTACGCCGGCGAGAAAACGGCGCCGGTCGTATCCGTGATGCGGGCTATTCTCGTCTCCCATGACACGTCTCCTGGTTGGATGCGGCGCTGGCAATCCGCCCATGCCTCGCTGCCGCGAAGCGAAACGCGCTCGCGACGGCGAGCAGCGGACGGCCCTTGCCCGCAAGCGTCGCGCCCGCTGTGGTGCAGTCAGGACAAGCCCGGAGTGTTGCGATGGGAGAAGAAGACGAGAGAGGTCAGCATGCGCGCGGCGGTGTCACGACTGCTCGATCAACGCCTTGATGCGTTCGGCCTGCCCGGCATCGACCGGGTTGTAGACGATCATGTGCAGGTCGGGCCGGCCATCGACGGAAAACGCCGACTGCTCCAGCGCGATCAGACCCAGCGTGGGATGGTGCAGGCGCTTCACGTGGTCGGCTTCCGCATGCGCGAGCACTTCGTTCTCGCGCCACAGCGCGTCGAACTCGGGGCTCACGCTGCACAATTCGTCGACGAGTTCGCCAACGGCCGAAACGAGACCCGCGCGTGCCACGTCGGCCCGGAACGCGCCCACCACGAAGCGGGCCACGCTGTCCCAGTCGTGCTGCTTGGCGCGCACGTCCGGGTTGCAGAACAGGAAGCGCAGAATGTTGCGCTGGCCGGGCGGCAGCTTGCCGTAGTCGGTCAGCACGATGGCCGCGGCGCGATTCCAGGCCACGACTTCCCAGGTGGCCGTCTTGACGATGGCCGGGCTGAAGCGCAGCGAGTCGAGCAGGCGTTGCAGACGCGGGTTGACCCCGTCCACGGGCTTGTAGCGCACTTCGGGCGGCCGCCCGAGCCCCAGCATGAAGAGGTGTTCGCGCTCGGGATCGGTGAGCATCAGCGCGCTGCAGATGCGTTCGAGCACCTCCGGCGAAGGCGCGCCGCCACGCCCCTGTTCGAGCCACGTGTACCAGGTCGGACTGATACTGGCCCGCTGCGCCACTTCTTCGCGACGCAACCCCGGCGTGCGCCTGCGACCGCTAAAACCGAAGCTCGCGGGGTCGAGCCGCGTACGGCAGCGCTTCAGGAAGTCGCCGAGCGAGCCCGCCGAGTGGATCGGAATGGAAAGCCTGTTAGTCATCTTAATATGATGAACTCACTACTTTAACGGTATAGAGAATTTGGAGATAGTACGCCAGTCATGACCCAGGAGAGATGACCATGCGTATTTTTCTGACCGGCGCGACCGGCTTTATCGGCTCGGCGCTCGTTCCGGAACTCATTGAAGCCGGTCACGAAGTGACCGGCATGACCCGCTCCGAAGCGGGCGCACAGGCGCTCGCCAGGGCGGGCGCACGCGTGCATCGCGGCACGCTCGAGGAACCGGCAAGCCTGCGCAGCGGCGCGGAGCAAGCGGACGCCGTGATCCACACGGCCTTCGACCACGACTTCTCGCGCTTCGTCGAAAACTGCGAAAAGGACAAGCGCGCCATCGCGGCGCTCGGCGCCGCGCTCGCCGGCTCCGATCGTCCGTTGCTGATCACGTCCGGCACGGGCATCGGCAATGCCCGGCAAGGCGAACCGGCAAGCGAGGATGTCTTCAATCCGGGCCATCCCAACCCGCGCATCGCCTCCGAGCTGGCCGGGCAGGCACTGCTGGAACAAGGGCTCAACGTGGGCGCGGTGCGGCTGCCCCAGGTCCACAACCCGTTCCGGCAGGGCCTCATTACCCCGCTCGTGGCTATCGCCCGCGAAAAAGGTGTTTGCGCCTACGTGGGCGACGGCCAGAACCGCTGGCCGGCCGGCCATCTCTCCGACGTCGTGCGCCTTTATCGGCTCGCGGTGGAAAAAGGTCAGCCGGGCGCACGCTACAACGCGGTCGGCGAAGAAGGTGTGACGAGTCGCGACATCGCCGAAGCGCTGGGCCGCGGGCTCGGCCTGCCCGCCGTGTCGATTGCGCCGGAAGACGCGGCCGCGCATTTCGGCTGGATGGGGATGTTCGTCGGCCTGGACATGCCCGCTTCGAGCGCGCTCACCCAGGCGCGGCTCGGCTGGCGCCCGACGGGTCCCTCGCTGATTGCCGATCTGAACGAAGCGCGCTTTGCGGAGGTGGGCGCGTCAAATTGATCCGATAGCGATCCTGAATATCCTCACCTCACCGTCTCGTGGTCGCTAGCGGCCGCGAGACAGCCCCGCGCTCGACGAGGTCATCGCCGCGCTCACGCGGGGTCGCGTCGCGCGCCCTGCGCGCGCAATGCCTCGGCGAACCGGCCCGGCTCCCAGTCCTCGCGCAGCGCGCGCTGCATGAGTGCCTGCTGGCTTTCCGGCGCGAGGCCTCCTAGAGGCGGGTCGCGGTCGAGATTGGTGGGAAACGGATAGCCCTCGGCGCACGACGCGATGACCGCCACCGTCGCGAGGTCGATCGCATCGCTCGGGCCCTTCCTGCGCCGCTCGCGCAGCACGGGATAGATCGCCTCGCACATGCTCGTGCGGTCGAGCGCTTCCATGGCGCGCCCCATCGCCGATGAAACCTGCAGCAGGTTCGCCATGCGCTGCACGTCGGCGGTGCGGTTCGCGCCCGCGGCATGAAACAGCGCGGGATTGAAGAACAAGGCGTCGCCTTTGGCAAGCGGCAACTGCACGCAATGCGCTTCGAAATACGCGCGGAAATCGGCGCGCCGCCACGCAAGATAGCCCTCGGCATAGCGTTGCGAGTACGGCAGGAGTTTCGTCGGCCCGCGCTCGACCGGCATGTCGCTGTGCGCCACCGCCCCCTGGAGCGTGAGGAAAGCGGAGATGTGATGCACGTGCGCCGGATAGCGCTGCGCCTCCTCGATCGTCTGGAATCCCAGGTGATAGTCGCGATGCGCTTCCTGCGCCGCACCGCCCGGACGCACCACGTTGACCTGCGAGGTCATCTGATAGCACGGTCCGAGCCACGCCTCGCACACGGCCATGAGCGACAGATTCGCGAAGTAGTCGACGAACACGGCGGGCGCTTCGAGGCAGAGCTTCTGTTGCGCATTCCAGATGCGGTCGTTTGCGCCCGCCTTCGCAAAATGGTCCGCACCGCTCGTACCCTCCTCACGCTCTGCCCGGATGATGGATTCGAACACCGCGGTCGCATCGTCCACGGGCTGCGTGTTGGCGTAAGCGCGTTCGAGCACCAGTACGCCAGCGCCGTCGCGCAGCACATACGCCCATTCCGCCTGCAATTGCGCGCGCTGCGCTACGTCGTGCAGCGCGCCGTCGAGCGCCGCGCAGTCGTACACGGGAATGCGCTGCCTCACCTCGCAGGCGTAACGCGGCGGGCTGCCGTCGTCGCGTAGACGCTCCACGAAGGCGTCCAGCGAGCATTCGCGTTCGACATACCATTGCCGCCCCAAATCCGCCACCGGTGTTTCGTGCTGGTCCATGCGTCTGCCTCCGTGTTGGGTCAAGGATAACGTCGGCACCGGGCGCCGTGGATACCAAAAATCCATCAAGAACGCATCAGGAAGGCGGCGCCGCGGCTGCGTGCGCCACGTCACTCCAGCGGAAAGCCATCCTTGAACGTCTGCCGCAGGAACTCCGTAAAGTGCTTGACCGCTCGCGGCACCTGCGCCCCATACGGCCGCACGACGTGCAATTGCGAAGCGAACGCGCCCACGGGCCGCCAGTTGGGCAGCAGCACGACGAGCTTGCCGGCCTGCAGCGCGGCCTGCGCGCTGAAATCGGGCAACAGCGCGATGCCGAGATGCTCCAGCGCCGCGTCGCGCAACGCTTCGCTGTTGTTCGCCGAGAACGGGCCGTTCACCGTCACCGTCTCGCGCGCGCCTTCGGCGCGGCGGCCGGCTTTCTCGAACGACCACACCCCCGCGCCCAGCGGGCGCGGATAGAACAGACAGTCGTGCTGCGCCAGATCGGCCGGCGTTTGCGGCGTGCCGCGCTGCTTGAGGTAAGGTCGCGTGGCGACGATGACCGAGCGCGTGTCGCAGAGCTTCCAGGCCACGTGGGTTTCCGGCACCTGCGCGCTATGGCGAATCGCAAGATCGAACCCTTCGGTCGCGATCGAGCTGAGCCGGTCGGAAAGCTCCAGCTGCACGCGCACTTCGGGATGCGTGCGCGAAAACTGCGCGAGACGCGGCACCAGTTGCTGGCGCGCGAAGGCCACGGGCGCGGTGACGCGCACCGTGCCGCGCGCGACATCGGCCATCTCGCGCACGCTCGCAAAACTCGCGGCAATGCTGTCGAACTGTGCGCGCGTGTCCTCCACGAGCCGCAGCCCCGCCTCCGTGAAGCGCACGCTGCGCGTGGTGCGCTGCACAAGCGGCACGCCCGCCACGCGCTCCAGTTCGGCAATGCGCTGGCTCACCGCCGCCTTGCTTACGCCCAGGCGCGTCGCCGCCGCGGTATAGCTGCCCTGGGTGGCCAGCACATTGAGCCAGTGCAAATGCGTCCAGAGTGCTTCGACTCGCTGTGTATCCATCGATAAAAGTCCGCGTCAAAACTCGTGATTCCCGCGCCGATACTAGCATGCCGCTCGCGCACTTTTCACAGACCGCGTGAGCGATTGTTCACAGCTGAAAACAATCAATTCAGCGCCAGTGTCTTTCCTCGCCCCCGCACCCTCCGTAGACTGGCGGTACGCACTCACCTAACGAGGAGATGACATGCAGCCCTATACCGATTCCGCAGACGTAGTCCACTTCATCGGCGGCAAGACCGAGCGTGGCACGGGCGACCGCACGCAAGCGATCTTCAACCCCGCGACCGGCGCCGCCGCGCGCCGCCTCGTGCTGGGCGAAGTTGCCGACGTGGACGCCGCCGTGGCGAGCGCGAAAGCCGCGTTCCCGAAGTGGCGCGACACGCCGCCGATTCGCCGCGCACGCGTCATGCTGCGTTTTCTCGAACTGATGAATCGCCACGCGGACGAACTCGCGGCGATCATCACGGCCGAGCACGGCAAGGTCTTCTCCGACGCGCAGGGCGAAGTGGCGCGCGGCATCGACGTGATCGAATTCGCCTGCGGCATTCCGCAACTGCTCAAGGGCGACTACACCGAGCAGGTTTCCACGGGCATGGACAACTGGACCGTGCGCCAGCCGCTGGGCGTGGTGGCCGGCATCACGCCGTTCAACTTCCCCTGCATGGTGCCGTGCTGGATGTTCCCGGTGGCGCTCGCAGCCGGCTGCACATTCATCCTCAAGCCTAGCGAGCGCGACCCTTCGGCTTCGCTGTTCATGGCGCGTCTGCTCAAGGAAGCCGGCCTGCCCGACGGCGTGTTCAACGTCGTGCAAGGCGACAAGGTCGTGGTCGACGCCCTGCTCGCGCACCGCGACGTGAAGGCCGTGAGCTTCGTGGGCTCCACGCCGATCGCGAACTACATCTACGAGACCGGTGCGAAGCACGGCAAGCGCGTGCAGGCGCTCGGCGGCGCCAAGAACCATATGGTCGTGATGCCCGACGCGGACCTCGACAAGACCGTCGACGCCCTGATCGGTGCAGGCTATGGCTCGGCCGGCGAGCGCTGCATGGCGATCTCGGTGGCGGTGCTGGTGGGCGACGTGGCCGACAAGATCGTGCCGCGCCTCGCCGAGCGCGCACGCAGCCTGATCGTGAAGAACGGCATGGAAGCCGACGCGGAAATGGGCCCGATCGTCACGAAGCAGGCGCTCGAGCGCATCGAAGGCTATATCGCGAGCGGCGTGGAAGAAGGCGCGACGCTCGTGGTGGACGGGCGCGGCCTCAAGGTGCCGGGCCACGAAGCAGGCTTCTTCACCGGCGGCACGCTGTTCGACAACGTCACGCCCGAGATGCGCATCTACAAGGAAGAGATCTTCGGACCGGTGCTCGCCTGCGTGCGCGTGAAGGACTTCGCTGAGGCCGTGCAATTGATCAACGATCACGAGTTCGGTAACGGCGTCGCCTGCTTCACGAGCGACGGCCACGTGGCGCGCGAGTTCGGCCGCCAGATCGAAGTGGGCATGGTGGGCATCAACGTGCCGATTCCGGTGCCGATGGCATGGCACGGCTTTGGCGGCTGGAAGCGCAGCCTCTTTGGCGACATGCACGCGTATGGCGAAGAAGGTGTGCGCTTTTATACGAAGCAGAAGTCGATCATGCAACGCTGGCCGGAAAGCACCGAAAAGGGTGCGGAGTTTTCGATGCCGGTGGCGAAGTAACGGTTGCTGGTAAAGAAAAAAGCCCACTTCGCGTGGGCTTTTTTTATGGTTCATCGCGGGCGGCGTTACATCTGCCCCCGCCGAGAGCAGATCTGGGCGATGCGCGAGATCGCGGACGGTTCCCTCGCACCGGGCATATTCTGCAGGATGCACTCATGGTATGCCTTCTCGCGCGGCAACAGCATTTCGCCGTTCCGGTACAGCGCATAGCACGAGCGCTGGATATAGTTCGATGCCATCTCATTACGGGCGTCGCGCAAGCCAGCCAGCATGCAGTCATCATAGGATGACTGACCATAGGCCAGCGCGGCATGCGCGGTCAGGAGACCCAGCACGCCAATCGCAGTGCGCAGGGCGGCGCTCCATCTGCCATTCTTTACCATGACGTTCCTTATTATGCTTCTCGTCTGTCTGCGTGAGTTTGCGTGGCGTGGACACTGGCCTCGCAGTCGCAGCAGTGTAGCAAAGGACGTCATTTATGCTTCGATGGCGGTCTCACCTGTGAGGCGGAGTTGAACTCACGACTATTCCCGGGCGGGCGACCTGCGCCGCTGTCGCCAATTGGCGTTCCTCAGCCGTTGCGACATCGAGCGCTGCGCCGATTCGTGCTGCAATACGACAACGCCGCGCGCGGGTTTTCGAATGCCGGCGAATCAACAAAACGGACGGAGACGCCCCATGACGGACACCGCATCGCCGCGCCGCAAACGCACGGCGCGTTTCGTGGAGATTGCCGCAGCCGCGGGCGTGAGCCCCGCCACGGTGGACCGCGTGCTCAACGAACGCGGCAGCGTGTCCGCCGCGATGCGCGCGCGGGTCGTCGCGGCCGCCCGCCAGCTCGGCGTGCCGCGCGTATTACCCGAAACGCATCACGGGCTCGTGCATATCGACGTTCTGCTGCCGCAAAACAGCACGCCGTTTTTCCAGCGGCTGACGCTGGGACTCGAGCGCTCCATGCAGATGCTCGACCGGCGCATCGTGCTGCACCGGCAGTTCCTCCCCGAAGCCGACGACGCCGTCATCACCCGCGCCATCCTGCAGCCGAACTACAAGCGCGCGGGCCTGATCGTCACCACGCACGACACGGAGGCGGTGCGCGACGCGCTGCGCACCGTGATCGACCAGGGCGAGGCCGTGGTGACCATGGTCACCGACATCGACGGGGTCGAGCGCGTGCATTACGCGGGCATCGACAACCGGCTTGCGGGCCGCACGGCGGGCTATTTCGTCGGGCGCCTCGCAAAAGCGCCGGGCCGCGTGCTGCTGATCTGCTCGCGCAAGGACTATCACGCGCATATCGAACGGATCAGCGGGTGCCGCGAACAGCTGGCCGAATCGTTTCCACACCTCGTCTGCGACGAAGAGGCAGTGGAAACGCTCGACGACGTGGACCAGTGCCATCGCGCGGTGCTCAAGTCGCTCGAGCGCGGCGGCGTGGTCGGCATCTACAACAGCGGCTATGCGTCGGCAGGAATCGAGGCCGCGTTGCGCAAGGTGGGCGCGACGGGAAAGATCGTGTGGGCAGGCCATGAAATGCTCGACCTGCATCGCCAGTACATCGAGCAAGGAACGATGGATATCGCCATCGACCAGGACCCGGACGGTCAGGTCATTTCAGCGTTGCAGCACGCGCTCAACGCATGCGGCGTGCTCGAAACACCCGCGCCGCCGGGGCCGGTGGAGTTCCGGATTTTTTGCTCGGCGAATGTGCGGCGCAATCCGTATCTGGGCGTGGGGAATTGAGTGACTGGCTTCACGCCGCGGCACTGTCGCGCGCGGATTCCTCTTCGACCGCTTGCCACAACTCGCGAATCCAGTCGCGCATGAGCAGCGATTCGCGCCAGCGGTCCGTCGTGTCGTTGCCATCCGGCCCGATGATCGCGTAAGGCTGCGGCCCCAGTTCGCAGGTGAACGCGAGCGTGTCGTCCGCGCCCGCGCGCTTGCGCCACGAATGAAAGCCGTAGCGCCACCAGTCGAGAAAGAGATCCACCCATTTGCGATGCGGCGCGAACGACAGCTCGATCTGCACCTGCTCGCGGCTCGCCACGCGGCCATGAAACGCCCACGATGCGTCGAGTATGCGATGCATGAGCGCGTGATTCTGCGGCGAAACCGGCCACGCGAACTCGCGCCCCACCAGGTAGTGCGAAATGTCGCCGAGCAGCTTGAGGTCCGGGCGCGCATCGAGCAGATCGAGCGTGAAATACAGATCCGTCGTCATGCGGTCGCGATGCGTTTCGATGTAGACCGGGATCTCCACCTGCTCGGCCAGCCGCTGCCAGCCGTCCAGCAACGCGAGCGCCTCGCGCTGCGTGCGCGGGCGCACGTCGGGCTGCAGGTCGACGTGGTGCAGGCCGAATTCGGTTGCGAGTTCGAGCACCGGTTGCAGGTCGTCGACGGTCGTCGGGAAGCATTGGCCTTCCGCCGCCAGCCCGTAGGTCTTGCGCAGTTCCGCGAGCCGCTTCACGTCCTCGCGCTGCGTGCAGTGCGCGCTCACGCCGTCGAAGCCCGCCTCGGCGATCATCCGCACGTTTTGTTCGAGCGTGCGCTCGTAGCCGTCGGTATGGCGGCGTTCCATCGACCAGAGCGACTGGAACACCAGGAGTCGTTGCGCCATCATGTCTCCGTTTTTCGTCTCAAAGCAGGCTCTTGAGCTTGACCTCGGGGTTGGCCAACGCCGATGGCAACGCCTCGGGCGCGATCGAAACGCCGCGCTCCACCAGCATGCGCGCGAGCTTCATCTCTTTGGCGAGCGCACTGGTGGGTCCGAAGCCGCTCGCGCCAACGAGCCGCGCGTCGTTGTCCAGTTCGAAATGGATCTCGGCATCGCTGCCGATCGAGCGCACGATCGAACTCACGCCAAGCGCGGGCTCGCCCGCCACCTGCAGCTGGTGGTCGTACTGATCGGACCAGAACCAGGGAAGCTCGCGATACGCGTCGTGTGCGCCGAGCATGTTGTGCGCCGCCACGCGTGCCTGGGTTTCCGCGTTGTGCCAGGTTTCCTGGCGAATGCGATGCGAACCGAAGCGGCTCGGAAACAGCGCGACGTCGCCGGCGGCATAGACGCCGCGCGCCGAGGTGGCGAGTGCCTCGTCCACGACGATCCCGCGCTCGACTTCGATCCCCGCCTCACGGGCAAGCGCATCGGCAGGCTCGATGCCTATGCCGACGATCACCGTATCGGCGCGCAGCGTCTCGCCGTTTTCCAGCAGCACGTCGAGCGTGCCGTCGCTCAGCGGCTCGAACGCCTGCGGCGCGCAGTTCAGCAGAATGCGCACGCCGTTGCGTTCGTGCAGCGCATGCGCGCGCGCCGCGATCACGGCGGGCACGGCGCGGCCCATCAGCCGCGCGCCGCCTTCGATGAGCGTGACGTCGCAGCCACGCGCGCGCGCCGAGGCCGCGACTTCGAGGCCGATGAAGCCGCCGCCCACCACGACGATGCTCGACCCCGGCGCGAGCCGCGGCCCGATGGCCGCCGCATCGTCGAGCGTGCGCAGGCTAAGCACGCCCGCGAGCGTCGCGCCGGGAAGGGTCAGCCGTCTCGCGTGGCCGCCGGTGGCCAGCAGCAGCGCTTCGTAGGCCAGGGTCGCGCCGTCGCCCAGTTGCAGCGTGCGCGCCACGGGATCGATCGCCTGCACGGTCGCGACGATGTGCTCGACGCCATCCTCGCGCCACGCCTCGGCTGGCCGCAGGCCGCATTGCGCGGGATTGCGCTCGCCCGTCAGGAGGGCTTTGGAAAGCGGCGGCCGCTCGTACGGCAGATGCGGCTCAGCGCCGATCAGCGCAATGCGCCCGCGCCACCCTGCTACGCGCAACGTCTGGGCCGCGCGGCCGCCGACATGGCCCGCCCCGACGATCGCCATCACCCGTTCCGTGGCCGTCATTTCGTGTCCCCCTGGGCTTTTACGCCGATTTCGTCCGCCGCCGATGGCGACGTCCTCCTGGGTTCAAACATAAGCGGCGCGCCTGTCGCGCTCAACGGAAACCTTGATGAAATTTCGTCAACTTTCGTCCAGGTCGATGAGGTCCATCGGGTTCATAGGGTCTTGTTCAGTGCCGAGCATGCGCGAAATATCCGCGACGAGCGCATCCACCGCCACGCGCACCTTCGACGGCATGTGCCGCGCCTTCTGCCGCACGACGTGAACTTCGTCGCCCATCACGCTCTTGCTGTCCATGACGAGTTCGAGCCGACCGTCGCTCAGATACGGGCTCATGAGCCAGCACGGCAACCACGCGAGACCGGCGCCGGCGGCGGCCGCGTCGGCGATCGCCAGCAGGTCGTCGAAGCACAGCCGCGACGCGAGCCGGCACTCCTCGACTGCGCCGCCGGGGCCGCGCACGCGCCACGCCGGGCTCTGTCCCGCGCGGCCATAGGCGATGCCGGTGTGCGTGGCGAGCGCCGCGACGTCCGCGGGCTTGCCGTGCTGCGCGAGATACGCCGGCGACGCGCAGATGCCCATGCGCTGCACCCCGAGCCGGCGCGCGACGAGCGTGCCGTGGTCGGGCAGCGTGCCGATGCGCACGGCCAGATCGAAGCCGTCCTCGACGAGATCGGCCACGCGGTCGCTGAACGAGAGTTCGACATTGAGACGCGGATGCGCCTCGACGAGCCGCCGCACCACGGGCGCCACGCACTGGCGCCCGAACAGCACCGGCGCGCTGATCCGCAGGCGCCCCGCCGGCTCGCGCCGTCCGTGATCGAACGCGGCTTCCACGGCGCTCAGCTCGCCCAGCACGCGGCGGCACTGTTCGTAGTAGGCGTGGCCTTCGTCGGTGAGGCTCAAGCTGCGCGTGGTCCGCTGCAGCAGGCGCACGCCCAGGCGCTGTTCGAGCCGCGCGACGATCTTCGCGACCGCCGAGCGCGTCACGCCAAGGCGCTCGCCCGCGGCGGAGAAGCTGCCCGCGTCCACCACGTCCACGAATTCGGCCACGCCGCTCAGGCGGTCGTTCATATCCCCACTCCTTTTGTATCCTTTACGGCGACAACCAAGCTCCGGAATCTCGCCAATGTCGCCTCGCAAGCAACACTATCATAGGTGTTCCCACTCGTACTGGAGCAGTCATGAACGCATGGAAACTGAAGGCCGGCAGCGGCCATGGGGCACTCTCGCGCGCCGACTTCGCGCCGCGCACGCCCGGCCCGCATGACGTGGTCGTGAAGATTCACGCGGCGTCGCTCAACTATCGCGATCTGATGTTCGCGCGCGGCGATTACCTCGGTCTTGGCGACACGCCGCTCGTGCCGGTCGCCGACGGCGCGGGCGAAGTGGTCGAAGTCGGCGCGGCCGTCACGCGCTTCAAACCCGGCGACCGCGTGATCAACACCTACTTCCCGCATTGGGTGGACGGCCCGCCCACGCCGTCGAAAGTGCGCGAGACGCCTGGTGCGCAATTCGACGGCGTGCTCGCCGAACGCTTCGTCGCCGCGGAAACTTCGCTCGTTGCGATTCCCGCGCACCTGAACTACGAGGAAGCCGCGACGATCTCGTGCGCCGGCATCACCGCCTGGAACGCAATCTTCGCCGATGGCGGCGCACGGCCCGGCGCGACCGTGGTGCTGCTCGGCACCGGCGGCGTGTCGATCTGGGCGTTGCAACTCGCCCATGCGGCGGGCTTGCGGACCATCATCACGTCGTCGAGCGACGAGAAGCTCGAACGCGCCCGCACGCTAGGCGCGAGCGAGACGATCAACTATCGTTCGCATCCCGAATGGCAGGACGAAGTGCTGCGACTCACGGGCGGCGAAGGTGCGGATATCGTCGTGGAAGTGGGCGGACGCGATACGCTGCCGCGCTCGGTGGCGGCCGCGAAGATGGGCGGGCTCGTGACGATCATCGGCGGCGTGACGAGTTTCGCGGGCCCCGAACTGGGGCTGCTTGCGGTGATCGGCGGAATCAAACGTCTGCACGGCATCATGGTCGGCAGCCGCACGATGCTCGACGACCTCACGCGTTTCGTCGCCGCCCAGCAGATTCGCCCCGTGGTGGATCGCGTGTTCGCTTTCGACGAAGCGCCCGAAGCTTATGCATGGCTGGAAGCCGGCAAGCATTTCGGCAAGGTGGTGATACGCGTGGCCTGACGGCACGTATGCAGAAAAGCGAAGCGGGCACCTGGCGTGCCCGCTTCGCTTTTGGGTGTGCCGGTCGCTTTAGAAAACCGGATGCCCGTTGATCACGCTGGGCAGCCACGTCGAGAAGAACGGAAAGTAGGTGACCAGATTGATCGCGCTAAAGATCGCGAGATAGTACGGCCACGCGACCTTGGTCGTCTCCCCGATCGACACGTCGCCGATTGCACAGCCGATGAACTGCACCGAGCCGATTGGCGGATGCACGAGGCCGAGTGCGCAGTTCAGCAGGATCATGATGCCGAACTGCACCGGGCCCACGCCGCTATGCATGGCGAGCGGCAGGAACAGCGGCGTCGTGATGAGGATGTGCGCCGCCATGTCGATGAACGTGCCCAGAAACACCTGGATGATGTTGATGTAGAGAAGCATCAGCCAGGGTAGCGTCGTGGCATGTTCGAGCACGCGCTCGATGGCCTCCGGAATCTCCAGATACGCCATCTGATAGCGCAGCATGTTCGACACCGCGATCAGCAGCAGCACGACGCCCGTCGTCTTGGCCGCGCGCGAGAGGGCGAAGAACAGCTTCTCCTTCGTCATCGAGCGATACACGACCACGGTGAGCGCGAGCGAATACACCACGGCAATCGCGGCCGCTTCGGTTGCGGTCGCAATGCCCCGTGCCACGCAGAACAGAATGATCGCGATCACGAGCAGCCCGGGCAGCGCGCCGAGGAACGCCCGCACCACGGCGAGCCAGCCGGGAAACACCTGCAGCCTGGTCGAACCGTCCGCGCTGCGCGGATAGCCGAAGCGGCGCGCCTGCCAGTACGCGGCAACCAGCACGAAGCCCATGACCCACAACACCGGCAGCAGGCCCGAGAACAGCAGGTCGCCAATCGACACGCCGCTCATCTGCTGGCCGTTCAGCGTGCCCGTGATGCCTTGCGCCGCGAACGCGTAGATGATCATGTTCGTCGAGGTGGGCATCAACGCGCCCGCCAGCGACGAGTGCGTCGTCACGTTGACGGCGTAGGCCGCGCTATAGCCCTCGCGCTTCATGAGCGGAATGACCACGCCGCCCATGGCCGACGTGTCGGCGGAAGGCGACCCGGAAACGCCGCCGAACAACGTGCAGGCGACGACATTGGCCATGCCGAGACCGCCGCGAAAATGCCCCACGGTGGCCTGGGCGAAGCGCAGGATGCGGTCGGCAATGCCGCCGTGCAGCATCAGCTCACCGGAGAAGATGAAGAACGGCACCGCGAGAAACGAAAACGCGTTCATGCCCGAGATCATCGACTGCATGGCAGTCGCGGCCGGCAGTCCTTCGTAAAGGTACGTGCTGACGCAGGCGAGACCGAGGGAGAAAGATACCGGCACCCCAACGGCGAGGAGCACCAAAAAACTGAGCGAAAGAATTGCGAGTTCCATGTTTTCCCTACTTTGCCTTGCGTACGAACAGCGCCAGCAGATGCTCGAGTGAGAACAGCACGATGCAGGTGCCGGCTACGACCGGAATGACATAGCGCACCGCTTCCGGTATGCCGAGAATCGCGATGTGGTCGTCCATGGTCGTGTCCGCCATTTGCAGGCAGCCGAAGAAAATCGCCACGCCAAGCGCGATCAGGCAGAGGTGCTGGAACGCCTCCGCGATCAACTGCCCCCGCGGGGACAGCTTCTTGACTAGCGAATCGAGACCGATATGGCCGCGCTCACGCACCTTGAGCGCGGCGCCGAACATGGCGATCGTGACCACCAGCAGCAACGCGACCGGCTCGACGAAATCGGGTGCGCTCTCGAACACGTAGCGCATGATCACGCCGTAGAAGACGAGCACCGTCAGCGCGGCGAGCGCGACCGAGGCAACGATCGTCAGCAGGCGAAACAGCAAATCGTTGGGGAGTTTCAGGAAAGTCATGATCCATCCTTGCACGGCACACACGACATAACTGCGTTGCTTCGGCTCCGCGCCGCTCGCGACGCGGAGCCCCGGGCTTTAGTGAATCGCCTGGATTTCGTCCACGATCTTCTTCATGTCGGCCGTCTTTTCATACTTCGTCCAGACCGGCTGCATGGCCTTCACGAAGGCCGCGCGATCGACCTGCGCGGCCGGAATGATGGTCGCGCCGCCCTTCTCCACGGTCTTGCCCGCCGTATCTTCGCGCGCCGTCCAGAGCTTCACGTAGTACGGCACCGAGTCGGCGGCCGCCTTCTTGATGATCTCCTGCTCCTGCGGCGTGAGCGTGTCCCACACCTTCTTCGAGAACACGAGCACTTCCGGCGTCATCGCGTGATCGGTCTCGGAGTACACCTGCGCCACTTCGTAGTGCCTGGTTTCCTCGTACGACGGCAGGTTGTTTTCCGCTGCGTCCACGAGGCCCGTCTTCAGGCCCGTATAGACTTCGGCGAACGGCATCGGCGTGGGCGTGCCGCCCATCGCCTTGATTTCGTCGACCATGAGGTCGGACGGCTGCACACGCACCTTCAGGCCTTTCATGTCGGCCGGCGACTTGATCGGACGCTTCGCGTAGATCGAGCGCGCGCCGCTCTCGTAGAACGTCAGCGCGATCATGCCCTTGGCCTTGAACGCGTCGAGAATCTTCTGGCCTTCGGGGCCGTACATCACCTTGCGGAAATGGTCGATGTCGCGAAAGAGGAACGGCAGCGAGGGAATCATCGATTCCGGCACGATCTCGTTGAACGCGGCGCCATTGGCGCGCACCATGTCGAGCGCGCCGATGCGCACCTGATCGATCGTGTCGTTCTCCGAACCGAGCGCGCTGTTGCCGAACACCTTGATGGAATCCTTGCCGCCCGTGGCCTGCGAAATTTCCTCGCCCATGTGCTTGAGCGCCATGTTGGTCGGGAAGGTGTCGCTGTGCACGTCGGCGACGCGGAACACGCGCGCGTGCGCGGCGCCTGCGGTGAGCGCGAGCGCCGCCGCCAGAACGGTCATTGCGGTGCGTGCGCTACGTGAGTTGCGAAAGGTCTTTTTCATCGCTTGCCCCAAGAATGGATGAGTTGTTTTCGAGCCGTGTTTGGGCTGATTCGCTGGCCAACCGGGTGTCTCAGAACCGGTGGATGATGCCTGCACCTGCTGCGACCATGCTGCGTGACGAAGACGGCGCGGCCTGGAAGCCGTCGCCGCTCGTTGCGGTCGCGTTGATGATCTGCGTAGCGTTGCCTGCGGGCGTGAGGGTCTTGCCGTTGGCACGCTGGAAAGCCTGCAACGCGTAAAGTCCCGTGCGCCTGGAACGCGTGAAGGACTGCGAGAGATTGAACTGCCGGTATTGCGCGGTGCTCGTGATGCCGTTGGCTCGCGTGGCGCGTGTCGCTGTAGCCGGTCGCAAAGACCTGCGTCGGGACTGGCTTCCCGTGCAGGACGACGCAAAGGCCGGTGCGGCGCCCGCAATCGCCACTCCGACCACAGCGCACTTCAACCGGCGCCTGTTCTCCGCCATTTCCCGATCTCCTTTTGTTCTTCGCGTGCCACTTCTGGAAAACGTTTTCTCGAAATTTAATGCGTTCCTTTCGAAATGGCTAGTAGGTAGTTACGCGGAGCGGAGCGGCACAGGGTCGGCGCAGGCGAGGCGGCGGATCGGGAGCAGGCGTGGCGAGGCCGCCGGCCGTTGTCTGGCGGCCAGCGCGGGGGAGCTACAGCGATCAGGAAATCAGCGGCAGGCGACGGTCGAGTCGCGCACGACGAGGCGGGGTTCGAGCACGACCTGCTCGACATCGGCGCGGCCGGCGAGGACGTCGATGAGCTTCTGCATGGCCAGCTCGCCCATGCGCTCGCTCTGCCCGTCGATCGTAGTGAGGCGCGGCTCGACATATTCGCCGTAGGGCACGTTGTCGATGCCGGCGACCGAGACGTCCTGCGGCACGCGAAAGCCGAGCGACCGCGCCTCCTTCATGAAGCCGAGCGCAATCAGGTCGTTGTAGCAGATCACCGCCTGCGGGCGCTTCGGGCCCAGCATCACCCGCGAGCAGGCCTGCTCGCCCGCCTGGGCGGTCGGCGCGTGCGTCTCGTAGACGTCGAGCGTGAGGCCGGCCTCGGCCAGCGCCTCGGTGGCGCCGGCAATACGCTCGTCGTTGATGGTCGCCGCGGCGAAGCCCAGATAGGCCACATGGCGGTGCCCGAGATTGAGCAGGTGGCGCACCAGCATGGACGTCGCGAGCCGGTTGTCGAATCCCACGGTGGGCATGTCGAGCCCGCGCACGGTCCGGAGCATGACGACCGGCTTGCCCAGATTCATCGTCCACCGGGCGATTTCCTCGGAAGCCCGCGAGCTGACGATGAGGCCGTCCACGCGCGGCGCGAGCGCTTCGATGAGCGAGCGCTCGCGCGCGAGATTCTCTTCGGCGTCCACCAGAAGCAGCGTGTAATCGTGCTGGAGCGCCACGCGGTTCGCGCCCTTGACCACGTTCGTGAAGTGCGGGTTCGCGATGTCCAGAATGGCGATGCCGATGGTGCGCGTGCGCCCTGTGATCATCGAGCGCGCCAGCGGATTGGAGCGGTAGCCGAGCAGCTCGATGGCGTCCTTGACCTTCGCTTCCACCGCCGGCGAAAAGCGCTGCGTGCCGTTCACGTACTTCGATACCGTCGCGACCGAGACGCCGGCCATGGCGGCGACATCGCGAATCGTCGGGGAACCACTTTTCATAGATTGGCAACGCCAGGGAGGATCGACGGCGAGCATTGTCTCAGAAACGGACCTGGGGTGAACCCCGGTATTCGCCGCAGGTATTCCTCCATTGACGCTGCGACTCGCGATGGCTATATTCGGAAAACGTTTTCCTCGCGTTTTCAATATCAAAATAATTCCCAGGGAGCCCTGATGTCGCAACACTCACTTGCAGCCAAACCGTTCGACCGTCTTCTTCTCACTGGCGCGGGCGGCAATCTGGGCCGTCAGTTGCGCGGCGCGCTCGCGAACTGGGCCGACGTCGTGCGCGTCAGCGACATCACGGAACTGGGCGAGGCGGCGCCGCACGAGGAAACGCGCCGCGTCGACCTCTCGGACCGCGAGGCGGTCATGCAACTCGTGGAAGGCGTGGATGCGATTGTGCACCTGGGCGGCATCTCGATCGACGCGCCGTTCGACGATCTGCTCGAAGCCAACATCCGCGGCACGTACAACCTCTATGAAGCCGCGCGCAAGCACGGCATCAAGCGCATCGTCTACGCCAGCTCCAATCACGTCACGGGCTTCCATCCCGTGACGAGCGTGCTCGATACCGATGCCGCGCACCGGCCGGACAGCCTGTACGGCGTGACGAAATGCTTCGGCGAATCGCTGTCGCGCTATTACTTCGATCGCTTCGGCATGGAAACCGTCTGTCTGCGCATCGGTTCGTCGTTCGAAGAACCGAAGAACGCACGCATGCTCGTCACGTTCCTGAGCTATCGCGACTTCATCGAACTCGTGCGCTGCTCGCTGTTCACCAACCGCGTGGGCCATGCGATCGTCTATGGCGTGTCGGACAACCCGGCAAGCTGGTGGGACAACGGCAAGGCGGGTTTCCTCGGCTACCGGCCGCGCGACAGCTCGGCGGCGTACGCCGAGCGCTTCCCGGCGACCGCGCCGAACGCCGAGCTGGCCGACGCCGCGCAGCAGTATCAGGGCGGACCGTTCGTGCTTGGCGAGCCGATGCAAGGCGCCGAACTCTGATCGGAGTCCTGATAAAAAGCGGAGACTGGCCCGGACACCTGGAAGCAGACCGCTCTGGCCGCGAAGCGGCTGGGGCGGGGTTGGGGGGCGATTGACAGTTAGTTGCACATTCGCCGGCACCACGCGCGCCCAAGGCGCCCTCGCCCGGCAGCGAATACAACCTGCAGGCTGTATTTTCAAATTACAGCCTGTGATTTGTATTTTTACTTTACAGGGTATAGACTGTATTCGACCGCACCGCGCGTTTCCGTTTGCCGCGGCCGTCTGCATCGGCATGTCGCCGCCCGGAGTTACCGTGGACTACCCTCTCAAGACCCTGAGCCAACTGCGCCCGATTCTCGTCGGCTTCCGCAAGAAGGCCGGCCTCACCCAGCAAGACCTCGCCGCACGGCTCGGCATCTCGCAGCAAAGCTATGCCGCGTTCGAGGCGAATCCCGAAGCGGCGAGCGTCGAACGGCTCGTGCGGGTCCTGCGGCTCCTCGACGTCGAAATCAAGCTCGGCGCGCCCGAAGCCAAGGCCTCGCCGGTCGCTGCGAAAGCCACACCCCGGCCGGCAAAGACGCCTGCAGCCACCGCCAGGATGTCGAGCGCGGCCAAGCCCCCGGCCGCCCGCAAACGCACCCGCACCACGCCAGAGGCCGCAGCGCCGCAGCGCCAGTCCACCGCCCGCCGCAAGCCGAGGGAGGACTGGTGAGCGCACGCCCCCGCCTGCCCAACCGGCTCGACCTGTGGATGAACGGCCTGCCGGTGGGCTACTGGGAGAACGCGCGCGGCAACGAACGCCTCGTCTACCTCGACAGCTGGCTCGACGACGAGCAAGGCCGCCCCCTCTCCCTTTCGCTGCCGTTCACGCCCGGCAACCAGCCCTACCGCGGCCAGATCGTCGCGGACTATTTCGACAATCTGCTGCCGGACAGCGACCGCGTCCGCAGACGCATCGCCGCGCGCTACCAGACCGGCGGCACCTCGCCGTTCGAGCTGCTCGCCGCGCTCGGCCGCGATTGCGTGGGTGCGCTGCAGATTCTTCCAGCCGGCGTTGCGCCCACCGGCCTGAAGAGCATCAAGGGGCGCGCCCTGAGCGACGGCGACATCGCGCAACTGCTGCGCGAAACCACCGCCACGCCACATGCGGGCGAGCACGATGCCGTGGACAGCCTGCGGCTGTCGATCGCCGGGGCGCAGGAGAAGACTGCGCTGCTGCGGCATGGCGGCGAGTGGCTGCTTCCGCAGGGCAGCACGCCGACCACGCACATCCTGAAGCTGCCGCTCGGCCTCGTCGGCAACATGCGCGCCGACATGCGCACCTCGGTGGAAAACGAGTGGCTGTGCACGCAAATCATCGCGGCCTACGGTCTGCCCGTCGCGCCGTGCGAAATCGCGCAATTCGAGGACGCGAAGGCACTGGTCGTGGAGCGCTTCGACCGGCGTCTTGCAAGCGACGCCAGATGGATCGTGCGCCTGCCGCAGGAGGACCTGTGCCAGGCCACAGGCACGTCCGGCCTCGCCAAATACGAAGCCGACGGCGGCCCCGGCATCGACGCGATCATGCAGGTGCTGGACGGCTCCGCGCAAGCCACGGCCGACCGCCGCCACTTCTTCGTCACGCAGGTCATCTTCTGGCTGCTCGCGGCCACGGACGGCCACGCGAAGAACTACAGCATTGCGCTGCTGCCCGGCAGCCAGTACGCCGCCACGCCGCTCTACGACGTGCTCAGCGCGCATCCGGTCATCGGCCGGGGCCGCAATCATATTGCGCTGCAACGCGTGAGCCTTGCGATGGCCGTGCGCGGACGCAACCGGCACTATCGCGTCGAGGAGATCTATCCGCGCCACTGGATCGCGCAAGGCCAGCGCGTGGGCTTCGCCGGGGCGGAGGTCGAAGCGATGCTTGCGCAGTTGGCGGTGCAAACACCGCGCGTGATCGAAGCCGTCGCGGCGCGGATCCCCGCCGGCTTCCCCGCAGACGTAGCCGACGCCGTTTTCGCCGGCATGCGCCGGCTCGCCGCGCGGCTCAGCGCGTAGGCAAAATCAGCCGCACACGAGCTCCTCACCGTCGATCGCGCGCGTGAGCAGGTCGAGAAAGGCCTGCATGGTCTGCGGCAGCGTGCGGCCCGCCATCGTCTGGATCTGCAGCGTACGCTGATGCAGCTCCGGGTTCGTGAGCGGCACGGCGGCCAGCCCCTCCACCTCGAGACGGCCGCGCACGGTCAGAAAACCGGTGAACGTCACGGCATCGGTCAGGCGTACGAATCGTTGCAACGCCACATGATAGTTGCTGACGAACACCGGCTCGAAGATCAACCCTTCGAGGCTGCAGGCGATGTCGAGCAGCTGGCGGATCGTCACGCCCTGGCTGTTCATGGCGACCGGCCACGGGATCAGATCGCGTAGCGACAGCGACTCGCGCGCCGCCAGCGGATGATCGCGCCGCATCAGCGCGAAGATCGGCGCGCGCTGCGAACAGTGCACGGCAATCTCCTTCTCGGGCGCGACGCTGAAGCACAGCGCGATATCGGCCGTGCCCTCGCGCACACGCTGCGTTGCAACAGAAGGCGCCGACACGTCCAGCTGAAAATGCGTTTGCGGGTACGTCCGGAGAAAGTGCGCAAACACCTGCGGCAGAAAATCCGGCGCGAGGCCTTCGGAACTCGCCACGCGGATGGTCGCGCGGCCGCCCTCGCTCAGCCCGCGAATCTCGCCGACCACGCGCTCCGTTTCGAGCAGGCTGCGCCGCGCGTGCTCGGCCAGCATGCGTCCCGCCTCGCTCAGCACCATGCCGCGCGGGCGCCGTTCGAATAGCGGCGTGCCGAGTTCTTCTTCGAGCCGGGCGATCTGCCGGCTGAGCGCCGAAACGGCGACGTAGAGCCGCTCGGACGCCTTGCTCAGCGAGCCGCTGCGGGCCACTTCCAGAAAATAGCGCAGTGCGGTGTTGTCCATGTCGATGCGCGCGGTCTCGTCCGCTTTGCCGTTTCGGCAAAGATAAATCACAAATATTGTAATTGTGCAGAAATATCGGCGGTTGCACGATCGTTCGACGGCTGCAGACGGCCTCAAACAGAGGGAGACGCGCGTTGACCCGTGACACCGCCATTCAAACCGCAACCGCTCAATACGATTCAGGCCGCTTCCTGAACGATCTGCGCCGCCGCGTGGCGTTTCGCACCGAGAGCCAGGAGCCGGAGAGCGACGGCCGTTTGCGCAGCTATCTGGACGAAGAACTCACGCCGCTGCTCACCCAATGGGGTTTCACCTGCCGGGTCGTCGAGAATCCCGCCAAAGGCGCGGGCCCGTTCCTGATTGCCCACCGCCACGAAGACGATGCGCTGCCCACCGTGCTCAGCTACGGCCACGGCGACGTGGTGCGCGGCTACGACGCGCAGTGGCGCGCGGGCCTCACGCCATGGGACGTGACCGTCGACGGCGAGCGCTGGTACGGCCGCGGCACCGCCGACAACAAAGGCCAGCACAGCATCAACCTCGCGGCGCTCGAGGCCGTGCTCGATGCGCGCGGCGGCAAACTCGGCTTCAACCTCAAGCTGCTGTTCGAAACGGGCGAGGAAGTGGGCTCGCCGGGCCTGCACGAACTGTGCACGCGGCTGCGCGACGAACTCGCGGCCGACGTGCTGATCGCCTCCGACGGACCGCGCCTCTCCGCGCACCGCCCGACGATCTTTCTCGGCTCGCGCGGCCTCGTCAACTTCAGGCTCGAACTCACGCTGCGCGAAGGCGGCCATCATTCGGGCAACTGGGGCGGCCTGCTGCGCAATCCGGGCGTCGTGCTCGCGAACGCGATCGCCTCGATGGTCGACGCGCACGGCAAGATCCTCGTCGAAGGCCTGCGCCCGCCGCCGATTCCGGAATCCGTGCGCCGCGCGCTCGCCGATATTCGCGTGGGCGGCAATCCGGGCGAGCCCGAGGTCGATCGCGACTACGGCGAGCCGGGCCTCACGCCCACCGAGCGCGTGTTCGGCTGGAACAATCTGGAAGTGCTCGCGTTCCGCACGGGCAACCCCGAGAAGCCCGTGAACGCGATTCCGCCGCACGCCATCGCGTACATGCAGATCCGCTTCGTCGTGGGCACGAACTGGCAGGACCTCGAACGGATCGTGCGCGCGCACCTCGATGCGCACGGCTTCGACATGATCGAACTCGAAGTGGAGCGCGGCGCACCGGCCACGCGCGTCGATCCCGACAACGCCTGGGTGCAGTGGGCCCTGCGCTCGCTGCGCGAGACCACGGGAGCCGACCCCGTGCTGCTGCCGAACCTGGGCGGCACGCTGCCCAACGAAGTATTCGCCGAGGTGCTCGGCATGCCCACGCTGTGGGTGCCGCATTCGTATCCGGGCTGCTCGCAGCACGCGCCGAACGAGCACCTGCTCGGCCCGGTCGTGCGCGACGGGCTGCGCATCATGGCTGGCCTCTTCTGGGACCTCGGCGCAAGAGAGGCCGGCGCGTCCAACCCCGCACCGCATCCAACCACGCTTGCATGAGGACGTCCCAATGAGCATCGAATCCCTACCCGCGCACGGCAGCGAACCCTGGTCAGAGCCCGCTCAAGGCACGTCAGGCAAGAACGTCTCGCGGCTCATCGTCGCGACTTCGATCGGCAACGCGCTCGAGTTCTACGATCTGCTGGCGTACGGCTACTTCGCCTCGACGCTCTCCAAGCTCTTCTTCCCCGTTCACAACGCGACGATGTCGCTGCTGCTCACGCTCGGCACCTTCGCGCTCTCGTACCTCGCACGGCCGGTCGGCGCGCTCGTGCTCGGCTCGTACAGCGACCGCAAGGGCCGCAAGGCGTCGCTCACGCTCTCCATTGCGATGATGACGATCGGCACCGGCATGGTCGCGCTGATGCCTACCTACGCGACGATCGGCATCCTCGCGCCCATCGGCATTTTTGCCTCGCGTCTTCTGCAAGGCTTTTCGGCGGGCGGCGAGTTCGGCAGTTCCACCGCCTTCCTGATCGAGCACGCGCCGCAGCGCAGCGGTTTCATGTCGAGCTGGCAGTTCTCGAGCCAGGGCGCGAGCACGCTGCTCGTCTCCCTGTTCGGCGCGGTGCTCACGGGCATGCTCACGCAGCCGCAGCTCGAAAGCTGGGGCTGGCGCATTCCATTCCTGTTCGGTGTGCTGATTGGTCCCGTGGGTCTTTATATCCGCCGACGCATGGACGAAACGCCCGAATTCGAGCGCATCGAAAAAGCCGAGTCGCCCGTGCGCGAACTGTTCGCCACGCAGAAGTCGCGTGTGATCGCATCGATCGGCGTGCTGATCCTGACCACGTCGGCCCAATACGTGCTGCTCTACATGCCGACCTATGCCGCGCGGCAGCTCGGCCTCGCGCCTTCGTCGGGCTTCATCGCCACGCTCGTGGCCGGCCTGATCGCCATCGTGCTCACGCCGATCGTGGGCCACTGGTCGGACAAGGTGGGCCGCACGCGCATCATGTTCGTGGCGGGCGTGCTGTTCCTGCTCACCGTCTATCCCGCGTTCGTGTTCGTCAACACCCATCCTTCGCTGCCCTCGCTGCTGGCCGCCGTGGTCTGGATCGCGGTGCTGAAGGTCACCTACTTCGCCTCGATTCCGGCGCTCATGGCCAGCTTCTTCCCCACGCGCACGCGCACCACGGGCATGGCGCTCGCCTATAACGTCGGCACGACCGTGTTCGGCGGCTTCACGCCGCTGGCCGTGGCCTCGCTCATTGCGGCGACGGGCAACAATCTCGCGCCGGGGCTCTGGCTGATGTTCGCGGCCGTGCTGAGCCTCGCTACGCTGATCTGGGCGAGCGTACGCCTCGGCGCCCGTTGAAGCGGCGCCTTACAAGAACACCAACAGGAATCACGCACGTATGCAACACGATTTGCCGCAGGAAGTTCAGGACGCCATTCAGTTTTCCGTCGATCACGAATCGGCATGGGACCGCAATGCCGATGGCAACTTCGGCGTGCACGTGAACGACCCGCCACCGTGGAACCGCTTGCTGGGCCCCATTCACGATAGAGGCCCGGTGTCCGGCGCCGTCGCCGTGAACGGGCGCCCGCTCGCGCAATGGGGCGCGCCCGATCGGCCCGATCTGACCTTCAGCATCGCGAAGACCTATCTGGCGCTGCTCGCGGGCGTGGCGCACGACCGCGGCCTGCTGCCCGATCCCGACGAGCCCGTCCACGTGCGCGTGCCCGGCATCGGCTTCGATGATGCCCACAACGCCCAGGTCACGTGGACGCATCTGCTGCAACAGACGAGCGAATGGCAAGGCACGTGCTTCGGCCTCTCCGATCAGGCCGATCACTATCGCGCCGTCACGTTCGGCGAGCCGCCCGATGGGAAAAAGGGCGACTTGCGCCCGTTGCGCGCGCCCGGCACGTATTGGGAATACAACGACGTGCGCATCAACCAGCTTTCGTTCGCACTTCTGCGTCTGTTCGGTCGTTCGTTACCCGAAGTCTTTCGCGAGACGATCATGCGGCCCGTCGGCGCGAGCGAGAACTGGCAATGGGTCGGCTACGACGACGCGTGGATCGACCTGGGCGGCCGACGCGTGCAGTCGGTGCCGGGCGGCTCGCATTGGGGCGGCGGCATGTCGGTGAGCGCAAACGACCAGTTGAAGGTCGCGCAAATGCTGCTCGACGATGGCGTCGCCGCGGGCCGCCGCGTGCTTTCGAGCGAATGGATCGCGCGCATGCGCACGCCCTGTCCGCTCGCGCCGTTCTACGGCTCGCTGGTCTGGCTCAACACGGGGCGGCGCATGTTTCCGGGCGTGCCGGAGTCGAGCTGGTTCGGCGTCGGCGCGGGCAGTTCGTTCATGTGGATCGAGCCCGAGCGCAAGATCGCGCTGATCGTGCGCTGGCTCGATTCGCAGTTCGCCGATGCGTTCTTCGGCAAGATGCTGCACGCCGTGGATGCCGTGCGCGCGCGCCAGGGCGCGAGCACGCTGGCGACCTAGCGCATCGCCATTTCCAGCACCCGCGCCACGTGCAGCGCCGTGGCGTTCGCGCCGTCATGGATCTGGTGGCGGCAGCTCGTGCCATCCGCCACGACGAGATCGGCGCGGTCCGCTTTGCGCACGGCGGGCAACAGCGCCAGCTCGGCCATCGCCAGCGAGGCTTCGTAGTGCTCCGCTTCGTAACCGAAGCTGCCCGCCATCCCGCAGCATGACGATTCGATCGGCTTCACATCGAGGCCCGGAATCCAGCCTAGCACCGTGAGCACGGGCCGGAAGGCATCGAACGCTTTCTGGTGGCAGTGGCCGTGCACCCACGCGCGCGGCGCGTCGAGTTGGTGCAAGGTCAGATCGAAGCGGCCCGCGCCCTTTTCGCGCACGAGGAATTCTTCGAACAGGAACGCCGCGGCCGACAACTCGCGCGCTTCGTCGCCGTAGCCGTATTGCAGGAACTCGTCGCGCATCGAGAGCAGACACGAAGGTTCGAGCCCGACGATCGACACGCCGCGCGCCACGAACGGCATGAGGGTATCGAGCAGGCGCCGCGCCTCGTGCTTCGCCTCGTCCACCAGACCCGCGGCGAGGAACGTGCGGCCGCAGCAGAGCGGGCGTTCTTCGCCGCGCACGTTGAAATGCACGAAATAGCCGGCCGCTTCGAGCACCCGCTTCGCGGCGCGAGCGTTTTCGGGCTCGAAGTTGTCGTTGAAGGTGTCGACGAACAGCACCACTTCCTTCGTTGCCGCTGCGGCGTCGGGCTTCGCGGCCGCGACCTCAGCAAGGAACGAAGGCCGGAACTGCGGCAGCGAGCGTTGCGGCGCGAAGCCGAGCATGCGCTTCGCCCACGCGGAGACCACCGGAATGCGCTCGCCCGCCGCCGCCAGGCCGCCGGCTTGCGCCGCGCGACGCGCATAGCGCGGCAAATACGCGATCATCTTCTCGCGCAGCTTCAGGCCGTGCTTCGTGTTCCACGCCGCGCGCGCCTCGATCTTCAGCTTCGCCATGTCCACGCCGGTCGGACAGTCGCGCTTGCAGCCCTTGCACGATACGCACAGGTCGAGCGTGTCCTTGACATCGTCGCTCGCGAGTCCGTCCTCGCCCAGCTGCCCCGAGATCGCGAGCCGCAACGTATTCGCGCGGCCGCGCGTCACGTGCTTCTCGTCTTTCGTCACGCGGTAGCTCGGGCACATCGTGCCCGCGTCGAACTTGCGGCAGTGGCCGTTGTTGTTGCACATCTCCACGGCTTTCGCGAGGCCGCCAGTCAGGTCGTCGCCGCTGCCGGGCGGCGTTTGCACACCGGTTAGCGGATCGCGGCCCACGTCCCACGCCGACCAGTCGAGCATCGGCCGCATCTGGCGCTCGCGATATCCGGGCGCGAAGCGGAACAGCTTCGCGTCGTCCATTTTCGGCGGCCGCACGATCTTGTCGGGGTTGAAGCGGTTCTCCGGGTCGAACAGCTGCTTGATTTCCATGAACGCCTGGTTGATCTTCGGTCCGTACTGCCAGGCAATCCATTCGCCGCGGCACAAACCGTCACCATGCTCGCCCGAAAACGCGCCCTTGTACTCGCGCACCAGTTCCGCAGCCTGCTCCCCGATCGCGCGCATTTTGGCCGCGCCGTCGCGGCGCATGTCGAGTATCGGCCGCACATGCAGCGTGCCGACGCTCGCGTGCGCGTACCACGTGCCTTCGGTGCAGTGCCGATGGAAGATTTCGGTCAGGCGGCTCGTGTACTCCGCGAGATGTTCGAGCGGCACGGCGCAGTCCTCGATGAACGAGACGGGCTTGCCGTCGCCCTTCATGCTCATCATGATGTTCAGGCCCGCCTTGCGCACTTCCCACAGCGCCTTTTGCTCGTTTTCATCGGTCATCTTCACGACCGAGTCCGGCAGGCCGTGATCGCCCATCAGCTCGACCAGTTCTTCCAGACGGCATACCTGGGCGTCGCGTTCGTCGCCCGCGAACTCGACCAGCAGGATCGCATCGGGCCTGCCCACCAGCGCCTTTTCGATCACCGGCTTGAAGCCCGGATTGCCGAGCGCAAGCTCGATCATCGTGCGATCGACCAGCTCGACCGCAGTCGGCTTGAGCTTGACGATGTGCTGCGCCGAGTCCATCGCTTGCCAGAAGGTGGGAAAGCTCACCACGCCCAGGGTCTTGTGCGCGGGCAGCGGCGCGAGCTTCAGCGTGATCTGCCGGCTGAACGCGAGCGTACCTTCGGAGCCCACGAGCAGATGCGCGAGATTCGCCACGCCGTCGTCGGTATACGCGAGCGGGTTCTGGCAATCGAACAGGTCTATGTTGTAGCCGGCCACGCGGCGCAGCACCTTCGGCATGCGTTCGGCGATCTCGCCGCGCTCGCGCGTGGCGATGCGCTGCACGCCTTCGAGCAACGCCGCCAGCCGCGCGCCTTCGTGCGGCAGGTTCAGCGACTGGAAGCGCGCCTCGCTGCCATCCGCGAGAATCGCGTCGATGCCGAGCACGTTGTGCACCATGTTGCCGTATTCGATCGAACGCGAGCCGCACGAGTTGTTGCCCGCCATGCCGCCGATCGTGCACTGCGCGGCCGTCGAAACGTCCACGGGAAACCACAACCCGTGCGGCTTGAGCCACGCGTTCAGATGATCGAGCACGACGCCCGGCTCGACCGTCACCGTGCGCGCGTCGGCGTCGAACTCGACGATGTTGTTGAGCCACTTCGACGTGTCGATCACGAGCGCCTCGCCCACCGTCTGCCCGCACTGGCTCGAACCCGCGCCGCGCGCCAGCACGGGAGCGTGCGCGAGGCGCGCCACTTCCAGCGCGGCGCGCAAATCGTCCTGATCGCGCGGTACGACCACGCCGATGGGCATGATCTGATAGATCGAGGCGTCGGTTGCGTAACGGCCGCGGCTTGCGGCGTCGAACAACACGTCGCCGCGCAGCGCTTCACGCAGGCGCCGCGCGAGCGGCGAGCCGTGGCCCGCGCTCGAGGGAACGAGATGAACCGGCTTGACCAGCATGCCCGAGGTGCGTGCGCCTTCCATCGCCGTTCACACTCCTTGACGGGAACCCGCGGGTTCCTCAGCCTTCTTGCCCAGCTCGAAGCGGCTCTCCGGCTGCATGCGGAACGCGAGAATCACGCCGCACCCCATCAGCACCATGCTGCCCACGAACGGCAGGTCCCAGTTGCCGAAGCGGTCGATCAAAAAGCCGCCGACCACGGGCGAGATGATCGCGGCCAGCGCCGAGCCCGTGTTCATCATGCCGCTCGCCGTGCCCGAGAACTCCGGGGCGATATCCATGGGAATCGCCCACATCGGCCCGATCGTCATTTCGGCGAAGAAGAAACCCGCCGCGAGGCACGCCATGGAGATGACGGGATCGTGCACGAACATCAGCGGCACGAGCACGATCAGCGTGATCAGCATGCAGACGGAGACCATCCAGCTGCGCGCGCGCTTGAGGTTGCCGGTGCGCTGAAAGAGCCAGTCGGTCACGAGGCCGCCGAGCGTGTCGCCCACCACGCCCGCGAGGAACACCACCGAGGCAAAGATCGCCGACTTGCCCAACTGCAGGTGATAGTTGTGCAGGAAGTATTGCGGAATCCAGCTAAGGAACAGCCACAGCGTCCAGCCGTAGCAGAAGTAGACGATCGTCACCGGAATCATGCGCCTGAAGAGCGCCATCCACGGCAGGCCGGTCACGCGCGGCTTGGGCGGCGGCAGGATCGCGAGCTCGGCCTCGGTGATGCGCGGGTGATCCTTCGGATGTTCGGTGAACGTGAACGCCCACACCACCACCCACAGCAGGCTGAGCGCGCCGCACACGTAGAACGATTCGCGCCAGCCGTAGCGCGCCATCACCAGCACGACCACCGCGGGCGCCACCGCATTGCCGATGCGCGACGCGGAGTGCGTGATGCCCTGCGCGAAGCCGCGCCGCTCTTTCGCGACCCAGCGCGACATGGCCGAGGTCGAAGCGGGAAACGTCGCGCCCTCGCCGAAGCCGAGCAAGAGGCGCGCGGCGAGCAGCGTGGCGAGGCCGCCCGCCATGCCCGTGAGAATCGTGGCCACGCCCCACAGCGCGCCGCAGAAAAGCAGCGTGCGGCGCGCGCCGAAGCGGTCGCTCACCCAGCCGCCAATGATCTGGAACAGCAGATACGGATACGCAAACGCCGAAAAAACCAGCCCCACCTCGGTGTGCGAGAGCTGGAACTCCTTGCCGAAGCCCGCCGCGGCCGTGCTCACGTTCACCCGGTCGAGGTAGGTGATGAAGTACATGATGCAGAGCATGATCAGCACGATGCTGCTCGCGCTCGTCAATCGATACCGTTTCATCGTCTGTCTCCGTTGCTGGTTCTATCGGCCGCATCGCCCTTCTCGAAGTGGCGTCCGGCATGGGAACGACCCTGCATCACCCGGAATCGGCCTGGCATGCCGCGCCCCGTGCGCGGCATGGGCAAACGCGCCTCGTCAGGCGGCTTTCAGCGACACCACGTTGGGTTGCGCCGCGAGATATTCCATCGCGGCGGGCAAGCCGCTGTCCTTCAGGGGCACACCCGCGATGCGCAGGCCCATCTCGCAGCCGGCCAGGGCCGCCAGCAGCGTGAGATCGTTGCAGTCGCCCAGATGCCCGATGCGGAACATGCGCCCCTTGACCTTGCCGAGGCCCGTGCCGAGCGAAAGATCGAAGCGCTCGTAGATGAGCTTGCGCACGGCGTCCGCATCGACGCCTTCGGGCATCATCACGCCCGTGAGCACAGGACTGTAGACGGCGGGATCGGCGCACTGGATCTCGAGGCCCCACGCGCGCACGGCGCGCCGGCAGGCCTCGCCCAGCCGCTGATGCCGCGCGAACACGTTGTCGAGCCCTTCGTCCTGCAACATGTCGAGCGCTTCGGAAAGGCCGTAGAGCAGGTTCGTGTTGGGCGTGTACGGCCAGTACCCGCTCTTGTTCATCTCGATGATCTCGGCCCAGCCCCAGAAGCTGCGCGGCAGCTTCGCATGCTCGCTCGCGGCCAGCGCCTTCGCCGAAACGGCGTTGAAGCTGATGCCCGGCGGCAGCATGAGACCCTTCTGCGAGCCGGAGACGGTCACGTCCACGCCCCATTCGTCATGGCGATAGTCCGCGCTCGCGAGACCCGAAATCGTGTCGACGAGCAGCAGTGCCGGATGGCCCGCGGCGTCGATCGCGCGGCGCACCGCGGCGATGTCCGAGGTCACGCCAGTCGAGGTCTCGTTGTGCACCACGCACACCGCCTTGATGGCGTGCTGCGCGTCCTCGCGCAGCCGTTTTTCGATCATGTCGGCCTGCACGCCGCGCCGCCAGCCCTCGATGCCGGGCAGGCCGAGAAATTCCGGCTTCAGGCCGAGGCGTTCGGCCATCTGCTTCCATAACGTCGCGAAATGGCCCGTTTCATACATCAGCACCGTGTCGCCGGGGCTCAGCGTGTTGGCGAGCGCGGCTTCCCACGCGCCGGTGCCGGAAGCCGGATAGATCACCACCGGCTGCTGCGTCTTGAAGATCTTCTTGATGCCATCGAGCACCTTGAGTCCGAGCACGCCGAACTCGGGGCCGCGATGGTCGATGGTCGGATAGCTCATCGCGTGCAGGATGCGATCGGGCACCGGGCTCGGCCCCGGAATCTGCAGGAAATGGCGACCAGCGGGATGGAAATCGAGCTTCAACATACAATCGCTCCTGTTTTGAATTTTGCATTCAAAAAACTATAATCCAGTCAGCCCACGTGTAGACAGACAATTCTGACGTGGTTTACCCCAATCACGCGTTGCTTCTTTGGGGTCCTGTCCTTGGGCTAGAATTCGCTGGAAATCGATGGAAATGCCTTTTGCATGCAAAACCCGAACCTGAACCCCTCTGCGATCAGCCCGGAACTGCCGCCCATTCCGCGCCAGCAACTCCATGACACCGTCGTCGACCATCTGCGACGATTCATCGTGGAAGGCGTGCTCGAGGCGGGGCGCAAGCTCAACGAACGCGAGCTGTGCGAAACGCTGGGCATTTCGCGCACGCCGCTACGCGAGGCGCTGAAGGTGCTCGCGTCCGAAGGGCTGATCGAGATTTCGCCGAATCGCGGCGCCTCGGTCTCGAAAATGTCGGAGGCGGAGTTGCGCGAGACCTTCGAACTCATGAGCGGGCTCGAAGCGTTTTCAGGCGAACTGGCCTGCGAGCGGATCACCGCGGCTGAGATCGCCGAGATCAAGGCGTTGCACTACGCCATGCTCGCCTGCCGCGCGCAGAACGATCTGGCCGGTTACTACAGCCGCAATCAGGCGATTCACGACAAGATCAACGAGGCGGCGCGCAATTCGGCGCTGCGGCAAACGTATATCGCCGTGAATCGCCGTTTGCAGGCGCTGCGGTTTCGCTCGAACTTCGAAACCGCCAAGTGGGACCGCGCGATCCACGAGCACGGCGAAATGCTGGAGGCACTCGACGCGCGCGACGGCAAGCGGCTCGCCGCGATACTGCGGCAGCATTTGCTCGCCAAACGCGATGCGGTGTTGCGGATCGGGGACACGCCGCCGGTGCAGGACGCCGGCAACTGATTCGTTGCGGGCGCCACGTCTTTCGACTACTTCGCCGCCGACTCCAGAAAACTCTGCGCCAACTGCTTCCTCAGGTGATCGGCGGCGGGCGAGAGCCTGCGGCCCACGCGCGTGACCATCTGGCTCGAAAAGCCCGCCGCGATCGGATGATCGATCGGCACGGCCACCAGTTCGCCCAGATCGATGCCGCGGCGCGCCGTAATCGACGACATGAACGCCACGCCCAGCCCGGCCGCCGCGAGCGTCTGCGCCGTGTTGAACAGATCCACGCGATACGCCGGCATCACGTTCAGACGCGCGTCTTCGAACAGCGACTGCACGAAGTGCTGCACGCCGAACGACTCGGTCATGAAGATCAGGCGCTCGCTGGCGAGTTCGGCGGGCGCCACCTTCTGCATCTTCGCGAAGCGGTGCGAGGGCGCGACGAGCGCACAGAGCGGCCGCGACGCGAAGGGATGAATGCGCATGGCAGGGTCGTCGGAGGTGCGTGTGCACAGGCCGATGTCGACGACGTCGTCGCGCACGAGCGACAGCACGACCGGCGTCGGTCCCGAGCGGATCTCCACGAGAATGTCCGGGTACGTCATCGAAAAACGCTGCAGCGCCCGCGCGATCAGATTGCCGATGAAACCCTCGCCCACGCCCAGCGCCACGCGGCCGCGCCGCAGGTGCCGGTACTCCTCGAGGCGCGCGGCCAGATCGCGCTGGCGCCGCTGCCCGTCGCGATAGTGGTCCACGAGCACCTGACCGATCTCGGTCACGGCCACGCTGCGCCCGCGCCGCTCGATCAGCGGAAAGCGCAGCCGCCGCTCCAGCGCCGCCACCTGCCGGCTGATGACCGAGGCGTTGATACCCAGCGCCTCGGCGGCCATGCGCACGCCGCCCGCCGCCGCAATTTCGGCCAGATAGCGCAGCGGCCGTTCGCCGATATCGTCGATCGCGTCTCGCGCCGCATCTTCCCAATCTGCCTTTCCCCGCATTGCATTGCTCCTTCCGCGCGCGCTGTCCTTGATCTCGCGATTCAAGAATGTTGTCATGAGGTTGAATTTGACCACGCCTGAGGTCGATCAAAAAATAAAACCTGCTGGCGTGACGTCCGTGCTTCGCGATTCGGAGCACGTGCGATGGCACGCATCATAACGACGACACGCTCGCAGAAAAAGATAACTTTCCTGTATCAGATGAGCGGCGCCCCGGCATGACAGTGCGTTTCCGAAAGAACCAACTCTTTGAGTGTGACGTGCGCTTAGCCATTCATTTGCAATCAACAAACAGACTCCATTTTTAATCCGCCTTATTAATTATCTCGTATTATCATTATCAATATTAAATCAATGAAAACATTAATCAATCGGCTCGTTATCCACTCTCAATAAACCATTTGTGTGTTACCGCACATAACTTTTTATTTCCGCAAATTCCATTTCTTTCGGCATCCTATTTTCTTGTTATCGAGATGAAAGTTGGTCTGGATGACCGTGAGGAGATAATGATGCGCATCAAGCCAACCGCATTGATCATCGCTCTACTATCGGTCGCTTATGGCGCGCCTGCGTACCCACAAAGTACGATCGCCTTGCGCTCTTTCCCGGATCTGGATGACACCGCGGACGCGACAACCGACAACTCGTCACTCTCGACCACTGACGGACTCGCTTCGATCCTGGCGCGCCTGCAGTGCCTTCTCCCCGCGAATCCAACCGGCAACTCCGCCACGGTGAACCTCACGGTTAAAAAGGGCTCGTACGGAATCTACAACCCGGAGACCAACTCATTCGACACGGTGTCAATGCGCTCGTATAACGGTTGCCCAACCGGGCCGACCATCACCATCAAGCCGGGCGCGACACTGAAGCTGAACCTGAAAAACAGCCTGACCGCAACCGACCCTCCCGACTTCTGTCCCGATCAGGTCGATCATTCGACGCCCCACTGCTTTAACCACACCAATATTCACACGCACGGCCTGCACGTGTCGCCGTCTGGTACGTCGGATAACGTTCTGCTCACGGTCTTGCCTGGCGCTACGCAATCCTATACATATCAGATCCCCGCAACGCATCCGTCGGGCACGTTCTGGTATCACGCGCATCTGCATGGATCGACCGCCATCGACGTGGCGAGCGGCATGGCCGGCGTTCTCATCGTGCGAGGTTCTCGTGCGGCGCATGCTGGTGTCGCGGACGGTACCGCAGACGTCGACACCATCCTGCATCACAAGTTGCTCAACCTGCCGTTGCGCGAGCACGTGATGCTTTTCCAGCAGATCGAATATGGTTGCTTCGACAGCCCAACGTCCGACACGCCGATCGCGGACCCCACGACCTTCGAATGGACCTGCCCCAAGGGTGCAGTGGGAGAAATTCGCGGCTATACGAACCAGCTTGCCTTCGTGCCGGATCCTCGCCCCGACCACGCGGGTCAACTGAACTCGACGTGGGCCATCTCCGGCCGCTATACGCAGATCAATGGTGTCGTGCAACCGGTCTTTCCGGGCGCGATTTCGTACGTGCCGGCCGGTGATATCCGCCGCCTGCGCATGGTGCACGGCGGCAATCGCGATACGATCAATGTGAAGATTGTCAGAGCCAATCTTTCCGCTCTTGGTCTCGCCGATTCGCAATCTCTCACTTCGGCCCAGGTCAATACGGCTACGAACTCGGCGGCCAAGGCGTTGGCCGGTGGCGCTTCCAAGGCGCAGCAGGTGACCACCCTCGACGCATTGTGCAGCGGTGAAATCGTCAAGCAACTCGAATTCGCCGAAGACGGCATCACGCTGCCCGCGATGGTCGAAAAAGACGTCAATTCGATGAACCCCGGTTACCGCAGCGATGTGCTGGTGGCATTTCCTTCGCCGGGGCTCTATTGCATTCTCGATGAAGCGGCATCCAGCGCCGCGACGATCAACTTCCGTCCGAACGCGACCAAGGTCAAGGACCGGCGCCTGCTTTCACTCGCCCGGGTCGGTCCCGGAGTGAATATCCCCAATACGACCGTGGGCCAGCATTCGAAGTACTGGCAATATATCCGCGACCAGCTCGTTGCCGCCAACACGACTCTGGCACGCCCGGCCAGGGATGATCTCGCTTCGCTGGTGCTGACGGCTTTTGCGCCCGTGGCCCATGTCGACGGCACGGTCGACAAGACGGTCCCCGGTCAATTCGATATCCAGTTCGGCCCCGGCGGCGCACCTAAATTCGTCATCAACGGTCAGCCGTACAATCCCGACACGATCGCCTACACGGGCGTACTCGGCCATATCGACGAATGGGACATTTCGGCGACCCCGCTGGCAACTCACGTCTTTCATATCCACACCAATCCGTTCCGGGTCATGGACATCCAGAATGGCGCGGGACGCTCCATTTTCGACGCCTCGGGAGGCTGCACTTCCGAGGAAATTGCAACCGGCGATCAGGAATACTGCAATCTCAAGGGAGTGGTTCGCGATACGGTGTTCATAAAAGCAGGCTACACACTCGTCGCGCGCACGAAATATGAAGACTTCACCGGCGAATTCGTCATGCACTGCCATATTCTGGATCACGAAGATCGCGGCATGATGGAGAACGTCAGTATCGTGTCACCCACCACCGCCTTCCTGCAGAAACTGTCGACCCCCGTGAAACTGGCCTCTGACAAAGCACGGGCCTGGTATGACCGGATCTCAGGAAGAAAGGCAAACGTCGCACAATTCGACCTGACCGCCGCCATGTGCTCGTCCCGGTACTACCGCCCGAACTCGTTGGCGCAAAAAGGGTTTTAGTCGTTACGCGAGTCGACTACAGGCAAACACGGCGCGCCCTTCAGCTCTGTCGAGCCAACCATAGGCGCCATGCCCGCCGCTGCGACAGCAGCGGTGGTCTTTATCGTGCTTCACCTCGCCTTCACGAACCGCGGAATAAGGGGCGCGTGCGGAACGTTTTCCCGTTGTCCTCAGCACCTCAGGAGGCCGGGATGAAGTCCGGACAGACCCTTTCTGCGGGAATGCACGCGTTGGCACCCAGGTTCGACGTGGTCCGCCCGTCGGCACGGTGATGTCGCGTCTCTCGCCGGCGCATGAGCCCGTATGCCCGCTGTTCGCAGGGCGCAGCTCGATAGCGCCGCGTCGTTGACAGCATTCGGTCAAGCCGATGAGCGACGATCTCGATCCCCCTGCAACGCCGGGCTTCGGCGCGGTGGAACTGCGAGCACTCTCGGCATTCGTCGACAACGAGTTGACGGAAGCTGAACGCCGGGCGCTGGAGCCACGGTTGGCCGCGGACCGGCGTGCTGCGGACCTCGTCGCCCGCTATCGCGCGCAGCGGACCGCCTTGCGCGTGCTGTTCGCTGATCCAGCCGCGCACGCGCGCAGGTCGTGCATCGTGCTACACCCGCGCATGAACTGGCGGCTTCGAACGGCTTTCGCCATCAGCGCGCTCGCCGCCGGCGCCGCGCTCGCAGGGCTTGCAGGCGTAGTTACGTCGCCTGTTGCGCCGCCATCGGCGCAGATGACAATCGCCGAGCAGGCCGACCTCGCTTACGTGGTCTACGCGCCTGAGCGGCGTCATCCGGTCGAGGTGACGGCCGCGCGTGAGGGGGCGCTCGTCGACTGGCTCTCGCAGCGCCTGAATCGTCCGCTCTCCGTGCCGTCGCTGCGGGAGTACGGCTATGCACTGCTGGGCGGGCGGCTGCTGCCGGGCGCAGCCGGGCCGGCCGCGCAATTCATGTACGAGGACGGGGCCGGCGCGCGGCTTGCGCTTTACGTGAGCCCGGCCTCGCAACGCGAAACGGCGATCCACGTCCTGCGCGAAGGCGATCGCCGCACGTTCAGCTGGGCAAACGACCACATGGGCTACGCGCTTTCCGGGCGGATGGCGGAGGGTCAATTGCGCAAGATCGCTGTCGACGTCTGCAGCGAGCTTGGCGGACATCCGGAACCGTGGAGGTAGAAGCGTGCCCTATCGCAGCCCCATCCGTCGACGAGGCGCGGCCATGCATCGTCTCAAAGCGCGCGTTGGCGCGATCGTGATGTTCGGCGTCTGCGCTGCCTGCGCAGTCGCCGGGGTCCGTGCCGACTCGATCGACACGTCCGCGCCGCTGGCACAGTATCGACTCGATCCAGGCCGCTCGGGTGTCACGTTCGATGTCGCGAACGTCTGGCACGCGAACCTGACGATGCGCTTCAGCCGCATAGGTGCCCAGCTTGAAGGATTCCAGGGCTTTGCCGTGGGCCGCGTCATGGTGACGATCGACGCGACAAGCCTCGAATCGAATACCCCGTTTGTCGCCGGATTCGTCGCAGGCGGCGACATGCTGGACGTGGCGCATTTTCCGGCCATTCGCTTCGTGAGCACCCGCTTTGTCCGAACCGGTACATTGACCGGCCTCTTGACGGGCGATCTGACGATCCGCACGACGACGTGTCCGGTCACGCTCGCCGTGGCGTTCGACGAAGACCCGCGCGATCCGCCGGGCGCCCGCCGAACGCTGGTTTTTTTCGCCGACGGCCGCTTCAGCCGGGCGGCGTTCGGACTGTCGAAGTGGTCGCGCGCTGTCGGGGACGAGGTGCACTTGAGGATCCACGCCGAATTTGTGCAGGAACGCGCGGATCCTTGAACCGTCTCGCTGCCGTTTCACCCGCGGAGTCCCGTCATGACCCAGGCCTTGCAGGGCATCGCGGCCGCGGCGACGTGTACGGCAAAGAGCGCGATGTGGCGACGGGCTGCTGGAATAGGCCTCCCGTCACGCACGTTTACTGCACGTATCGCGCTGCAGAAAGCGTTCATGCCATCTCACAGGCAGGGGCCATTGTGTGCGCAACGAGTGGCATGCGCCAAGCGCCCGACGCGAGGCAGACGTGATATGCCGATGCAAAGGAGGCCGCCATGTCTGCCACTTACGGAATCACCATCCTCGCCAGCGTGATCGCACTCGGGATGACATCGCATGCCAGCTGGGCGGAGCAAACCGTCAACGCGACACTGCTATCGAACTCGATCCAGCTCGGGACGCACAATGTAAAGGCGGGTCGCATCACGCTCGAAGTCAGGAATGCTGCGGACAACAACATGGAACACGAACTCGTCGTGCTCAAGACGGATCTCGCGGACGACGCACTCCCTGTCAGCAAGGGACTGGTGCAGGAACGCAGGCTGAAAAAGATCGGCGAAGTCGAAGACATCGCACCGGGCAAGAGCAAGCGCGTGTCGTTCAAGCTCGCGCCCGGCCACTACGCGCTGATCTGCAACAAGCCGGGACACTATGCAGCGGGGATGCATACGGCACTTGTCGTGGCGCCGTAGATCACCCTGTGAGTCAGAAGAAGCTCGAAAGGCGGCAAAAAAGAACCATGCGCCGACGGCGGCAATATATCCGCGTTGGCGCGGCGCTTCGACCAAACGGGCATCATTGTTGCGCACGAGGAATAAGGCGTCGGTGCGCCGCGTTTATAGCTATGTAGGCGCCTGCGTTCGCGATGAGCCGCGTGACGCGTCCGCACCGCACCGCATGCGACGTTCGGCGTCGTCGGCCATTGCGCGGCTAATGCCTCGCTGGATACCCCTCAGCGCGACTTCCAGCGAACTTCCCCAGGAGGAAATCATCATGAAGCGGCTTCGGATGGTTCTTGCATGTCTCGTTTGCCTCGGATTGGCCGCGGTTTCTGGATCCGTAGCCGCGAGCGGCGATATGAATCAAGGCGGCAATGGCGCGTCAAGCACCTCGACCAATTCCTCAGGCGGTGGTTACTGAGCGCGGCAGGCGGTAATGCGCAGCACGTCGCCGGGCTCTCCGCGTGATCCGCAGCGTTACCTTGTGACACGGCTCCCGGCAGCGACCCACCTTTGAATGCTGATCCCTCGTGTCAGATGGCGTTGCATGGCCAGGCGTCCGGCTGAGGGTAGCCGAAAGGAGATAGCAGATGAGTGCATTCCAGTTGCGGCGGGCCATTCCCACACTTGCCGGCATCACATGCGCCGGAGCGGTTGGCATGGCGCTCGCCGCGCCCGTGTCATTTTCCGTACCGCTCAATGGATCGGAACAGGTGCCTTCCGTACAAACCAGGGGCACAGGAGACGCCAGGCTCACTTACGATCCCGACACACGCCAGGTCACCTGGAACGTAACGTACAGCGACCTCTCGAGCCCGGTAACGATGGCGCACTTCCACGTCGGACCCGCAGGAAAGAATGGCAAAGCGGTCGTCTGGCTGACGAAAGTGGGTAGCACCAGCACCCCCATTGAGGGCCCTCTCAAGGGCGAGAGTACGCTGACGCCAGATCAGGCAAAGGAATTCGTCGCGGGCGATCTTTACATCAATGTCCACACGAAAGACCACCCGGACGGCGAAATCCGCGGTCAGGTCGTGCCGCCGAAGCAGTAACCGCTATGGGATGGCGAAACGCGCGCCAGCGGCGCGAGGGAAGAGAGGACACCACGCGCCGGACCAGAATGGGGTCCGCACCCCGGTCCGGCGCGTCGATCGTGATCGCCGGAGAACTTCCGGGAAATCCGCACGCTTTCGCTTACATTGGCGGGACGACCCCGTTCTTTTCGACCACCAGGCGCTGCGCGGCATACGTACCCTGTGACGCCGGTTTCGCAACCACGAAGACTTGCTTGCCTGGCGCCAGATCGGAGCGCGCAGCCGGCATGAAGGTGACGATCGGGACATTCGGAGGCACCGTAATTTCATTGCTGCCGCCCTTGTACGACAGCTTCAGATTGCGACCTTCCGTGCCCTGCACGACGGTATCAACATTCGCATTGGTCATCGTGCTGTTCGGACCGAGGTCCCACGCGTAGTGACCCTCTCCCGTGCCGCGTGCGGCTTCGGGAAAGACGACGACTTCGGTCGCCGTCAGCTTGCCATCAGTGCCCGTCGTCGCGGCCGTGCCGACAAACGTACCCGGCTTGATGTCCGACAGTTGCATCGCTTTGACGGACGACACTGGAACGTTTGTCTCGAGGGCGATTGAGACCGTGTCGCCACTGCGTCGATGGACCTTGAGCACATCGCCGTCGAGAGAAACGATACTGCCGCGAATACGTACCGGCCTGGTGTCAGCAGTCTGCGCCAGCACGCTGCCGGCTATCGCCATTGCGGCAATGGCCGCTCCAGCTTTCAGTCGAATGGTCATGAATGCTCCATGTAGCGGATATGCGTTGAGGAAGGAATCAATTGCACTTCAGGAACCGCCGAACCAGTTATAGCCCTGGTTCTCCCAATAACCACCGGGATACTCGTTCGTCAGCGTGATTGCGACGATATGCTTCGGATTCTTGTAGCCGAGTTTGGTCGGCATGCGCAGCTTCATCGGGAAGCCGTATTTGGGCGGCAGCACATCGCCGTCGTAGGTCAGCGTAAGCAGCGTTTGCGCGTGCAGGGCTGTCGGCATATCAATACTGGTCCAATAGTTATCGGCGCAATGGAGCGCGACGTACTTCGCTGTTGTGTCCGCGCCCGCACGGCGGAGAAAATCGGAGAAACGCACCCCGCCCCAATGGCCAATGGCGCTCCAACCCTCGATGCAGATATGGCGCGTGATCTGGCTTTCCTGTGGCAGCGCTCGAAGTTCGTCGAGCGTCCATATGCGCTTGCCGTTCGCGAGTCCCCCCACCTGCAGCCGATAAGTCGCGGCGTCGACTTCCGGCACGTCGTCGATGTCGTAGAACGCGTTGAAGGGAAAAGGCCGCGTGATCATCGACTCCGGATACGTCGGCGCCATCTTGTTTGGATCGAACAGCAGCGCCTGCACGCGGTCGTTGAAGAACGACATCTTGCGCAGCGCGGTATTCACCGACTTGTCGTTCGAGAGATCGCAGCCCGAGAGCATGGCAATGCCGCCGAGCGTGAGTATCTGTTTGCCGAGCAGTCTGCGCGCGGGACTCTTCAATTCACGGCGCACGTCCTTGATGATCGAATCCGCGTTCGAGACGAGAAACGCATTGGCTTGTTTTTTGCGTGGGCGCATCATCGTTTACCGTCCGCGTATCATCAGGAGCAGTGAGCGCGGCACGAATGCGACCATGACGACGTGCACGACGAAAAACGCGACGAGAATGCTCATCGAGAAAAAATGGACGACACGCGCGTTGTCGTATCCCCCCATCAGCGTTCGCAACAGAGGCAACTGAACCGATTTCCAGACCGCCAACCCCGAAAGGATCACGATCGCGATGTCCACGATCGTCACCACATACGCCAGCTTTTGAACAGCGTTGTAGCGAGCAAGATCCTCGTGCCCCAGCTTGCCGCGCATCGCGGCGGCAAGCTCCCGGGCTACGGCACTGAAACGAATCGGGAGAAGCTTCCGCCACAGACGCTTTGAAAGCACGTTCAGGGACAGGTATGCAAGATAGTTCGCGACCAGCAGCCACATGATTGCGAAGTGCCACTGCAAGGCGCCACCCAGCCAGCCGCCCAAGGTCATGCTTGCGGGAAATTTCAGTCGCGCGAAGACAGGCGAGGCGTCGTATATCTGCCAGCCGCTTGTCACCATCAGCACGACCGCCACGGCATTGATCCAGTGTGTCGTGCGGACCCAGAGAGGCTGAATTATCGTTCGGCTCATTTGCAGGCTTCGTGGAAGTTGTTCGTTGACGACCGGACCCGACTCGATCGTTCCGTGGTCGCACCGTGCTGTTGGGTAAACCACGCACGTGCATCCCTATTCCACTACTGCCGAGAAATTTCTCCTTACAGAAATCCAACGAGGCGAGTCGACATTCAAAGGCACCTTCAACGACGACCCGCGTGATCCGCCGGGCGCCAGCCAACGCTCGACGCGTCCGGCGGCTCCCTGAGTGAAGGTAGCGAATCGGTCAAGCGGGCCGTAGCGCGCGATCCAGGTCGTCGAGCAAGCGCTCGATCGCCTCGCGATTGGGCTTGTAGTACACCCAGTTTTTGATTTTCTTCGAAGTCACGAGGTCTGCCGCTGCCAGCGCCTGCATATGCGTGGTGACAGTGGGTTGACTCAGGCCTGTTTTCTCCGTGATGAAACTGACACACACCCCGTCCTTCACGAGGTCCGCGTCCCGCTGCGGTGGAAAGTGCTTTTCCGGCTCGGTAAGCCAGATGAGGATCGTCAGCCGGTGGCGATTTGAGAGTGCATGCAGCGCGTCCTGCAGCGGGCTCTCATCGAGGTTGTCCATTTTCGACATTGCTCAGATTTTCCTTGACGGGACCAATCTATATTGTACTCTGTCTATATAGACATTTATCGATATAGGTCGATTATGGCGACGGATGCAATGACTTCCACAAGCACTCAGTCGATCGTGCGCACGATCAGCGTTGCCGTCGTCTTCACGCTGTTCGTGGCGGTCGTGTTCGGTTTTGGGCTCTATCTTTTTGCGCTGGTCGTGCCAGTGATGCGGCAGAGTCTCGGGTTCGACTATACGGCGATTGGCATCGTAACTGGCGGGGCCCAGACTGCGTATCTCGTTGCGGCGCTGGTTTGTCCGCGTCTCGCAACCCGCTTCGGCGAGGGGCAGGTCATTGTGGTCGCCGTCGCTGCGGCAGCCTTGCTTTTGCTCCTGTTCGCGCAAGTCCAGAGCGTAATGTCGGTCGGACTCGTTCTCGCCGGACTGGGCGCGACGGCGGCTTTCATGATGGTCCCGAGCGTCGGCGCCATCTCCGGGACAGTCCCTTTCGGGTACCGGTCGCGCGTCAATGGTCTGGTTTCGAGCGGCACGGCCTATGGGCAGTTCGCGAATGGCGTTCTGGTGTCGCGGGTTTTACCAGAATACAGCTGGCACTCGATATGGATTGTGGCGGCGTCGGTCTCGCTCGTCATTGCGCTCGTGGGACTGCTTGCGCTTCGCCGCTTCGCTCCACAGGTTTTCAGCCGCAAGGCGCCAAAGCGCGCCGAAAGTTGCCACGCGTCGGGCGACCGGTGGCGCCTGGTGACTCGCCCCAACCTGACGGTCTGGATCCTGCTCGCGTTGAGCGGAATGGCTTGCGGGCCGTGGCAAAACTATCTGTCGAGCTTTCTGGCCGATGAACAGGGGCATTCGCTGGAAACGATCGGGCAGGTCTGGTCGACGATTGGCGTGGTCGGACTGTTCAGCGGATTTGCGGCGGGCATGGCGGCCGACAAGGCAGGGGTGCGGATTGCGCTCGCATTCTCTTTCACTGCACTCGCCGGCTCCGGTCTCCTGATCGCTTTCCATTCCGACGCATGGCAATTGCGAGCGGCCGCCGTGTGTTTCGGTCTCTCGTTCTATGCGATTTACGGACTGATTCCCGCGTATATCAGCAAGACCATGGACCCTCACTCGGCAACCACGGTGTTTGGGGTTGCCAACGTCTTTCTCGGTCTGGGAACGACATTGGGCAACGTGATGGGGGGCAACTTCGCAGGCTGGTTTGGGTCGCTCAAGGACGTTTTTATCACCGCGTCGGCGCTTGCATGCGTGGCGCTGATACTCACAGCGACGCTCCGTGATGAACGAGCAGTGACCTACTGATATACCGTTTGCACTGCCAACCTGCCGTGCCCGACGGATGAGCGGACGCTGCTTCCCGGGAGTCAAATGCGTGCGGCAACCCTTGCGCAGTTCGACGCGGTATGGGTCAATGGAGGGAACGCATTCAAACTTCGTCGGGAAACGAACCAAAGCGGATTCGATGTCGCGATAGCGGATTTGCTCGAACGAGCGCCCCCAACTGCCATATAGCACTTTGAGGGATGGCGAGGCTTTCGTAATGGACAGCACGCGCGGCGAGATCGTAGGCGCAGAAATTGGAACGCTTTGGGCGCCAGGCTCGACTGGCCGGGACACGGGTCGATTGCTAGACGCCTATGCCTGCCGCGCAATCGAACTGTCTTGCCAGCGGAGGTTGCAGATGGGATCTGATGAACGAGCGATTCGCGAGGTGCACGCGACCTGGATTGATGCAGTCAACGCCGGCGATCTTGTCCGCCTGCTCACCCTGATGGCGGACGATGTCGTGTTTCTCACTCCGGGCCAGGCACCGCTCGGCCGGGAAGGATTCCCCGTTGGCTTCTCGGCCGCGCACCAACGATCCCGAATCCGTTGCATCAGCGAGTTGGAAGAAGTCGTGATCGTCGGCGAAGTCGCCTACACCCTGTGCCGGGACTCGTTATCTGTGACACCGCGCGCCGGCGGAGAAGCAACTGAGCTGGCTGGTCACCGGATCACCCTATACCGCAAACAGCCCGACGGCCGCTGGCTTCTGGCCCGCGACGCCAACACGCTCACCCCGGTGGCAAGCTGAGGTCGTGAGCATCGTCCCAGTCGGCCTGGTCATTCCGTCTAGCGTACGTCGAAATGGTCGCTGAGCGCCTTTGGACCGCCGCTCTCGGCGCGCGTAGAGTCAGATGTCGAGGTTGCGTTAGTGAATCCAGGACGAATCGGAACCAATCCGGGACCATACGGCACACGAGCAAAACTACGATGAACGCTCAACGACTCGCAGTGGTCTGGATACGCCGACCCGGTCCCTATTTTGCGGTCGCCCACATTCGACAAGATCGGTATCCCTTGCCGCTTGTTTGCTTTGTCGTGAAGAGGAAGAGGCAAGCCACATGAAACCGTCCCCGCAGATCGGCGACAGGATCACCGACAAATCAGCACCGCCCGACGAACGCACGATTCGCGACTGGATCGGGCCGGAGGCATTCGAGCACTGGGCCGAACTGCAGAGCTGGATCGAGGCCTCTTATCCCGGTGTTTTCGCGCCAGACTGGCTCTATGGTGGCAAGAATCGCGGTTGGTCACTGCGCTACAAAAAGACCAGGGCGTTCTGCACCTTGCTGCCGGCATACAGGCTGTTTTCGGTTCTGGTGGTCCTGGGGCGAGCGGAGCGCGAGCAGTTCGAGGAGCGGCGTTACTCCTGGAGCCCGCAGTTGGTCAAGCTCTACGATGAAGCCCGAGCCTACCCTGACGGAAAATGGTTGACCGTTGCGATCTCATCCGCAGCTGACCGGCATGAGGTGACGCAACTCGTGAGTATGAAGCGCCCTCCACTATCAGGCGGTTGAATCCGCGTCGGAAACCAGTGGTTCGAAGGCGAAACCGGCCGCCCGCCATGCATCGAGTCCGCAAGACATCCGCCTCGCAGAAAACGCGAGAGTCGTTTCGTCAAAGCCTTCGGCACAACTTCTCCCTCGCAACTGCGGCCTGTAAATCAAGTCACCCCTGTGTATTGATCTCCCGGTGAGTGCGCAATAGCCACTCATTGCATGCGATGGGTCGACGAGCGAGGCGACTATTGCCTCCCATGCGTTCCACGTATCCATAAGCGCCTCGATTCTCTTAGGTATCTTAACGTTAATGGCGCACGCAATTTTCCTCGTAGCAACCTATCGATGCCCTCCGGGACCCTTCAGAACAGATGCGAAGCGTGGGTAATGGCGCCGCCTGCGCGGATCGCCGCCGCCACGAGCGCGGCTTCGGAAAGTTGCGCATGCGTCGCGCCGGCGTCACGAGCAGCCCTGGTGTGCAGTTCAATGCAATAGGGGCACTGTGTCGTCAACGCGACCGCAACCGCGATGAGCTGCTTTTGCTGCACGCTCAAAGCGCCCTCTTGAAAGGCCGCCTTGTCGAACGCCCAGAAGCTTTTCATGGCTTCGGGTGCGTTCTCATCGAGCTTCTTCAGACGTGTGAGATGCTTCATGTCGAACATGGGATTCTCCAGAAAGTCAGTGCATCAGGAGCCCATGGTAGAAATGTCCACGTTCCATGTGGTCGCGGCGAGGTGCGGATTCGTCCAATGGCTCGACACGGGAAATCCGGCGTAGCCCGGGTCATCGGGTGCGTACGATCGATGCACAATCGAGATAAGATGCCTGAGCGTTTCCAGATTCCGAATTCCTATGCCACAAGTCGACTGGCTTAGCCATCTCCTGAAAATCATCACCATCACCGGCCAGCTCGAGGTCCGCTGCGTCTACGGTGCGCCATGGCAGATCGCCTGGCCTCAGTCCGAAGCACGCGAGATTCCCTACCACATCGTGCTCAAGGGCCGGGCCATCATCGAAGACCCTGCGGCGAAGACGTCCAGAGAGCTGGTTAGCGGTGATATTGTGTTGTTGCCTCATGGGGCGGCGCACGTGATCCACGACGGCAGCGGACGTACGCCCGGGGCGACCCGCAATCGTCAAGGTTCCGCGGGATGGATGCTCAGCGAGAACGATGGCCAGGGCGAACGCCTGGACATGTTGTGCGGCCGGTTTATCGTCGGGCCGCCCCACGATCGGCTGCTTCGCAATTACCTGCCCATGGATCTGGTGGTACGCGCCATGGACAGCTATGGTGAAGAGGACACGGGCTCCGCTTCGAACCACCTCGCCAGTCTCGTAAGCCTGATGCGCGTGGAGTCCACCGGCGACAAGGTGGGAGGGTATGCCATCCTCAACGCGCTCTCTTCCGCACTGTTCACGCTGGTACTGAGGGCGGCGAGTGAATCAGGGCAGGCACCGACAGGCTTGTTGGCGCTGGCCGGCCACCCTCGCCTGGCCCCGGCTATTTCGGCCATGCTCGCCGAACCGGCCCGGCCCTGGAGTCTGCCTGAGCTGGCCGACTTGTGCAGCATGTCACGCGCCACCTTCATGCGGCACTTTCAGGACAAGCTAGGGCGATCGGCGATTGAACTGTTGACCGATATCCGCATGAGCCAGGCCGCCGACGAGTTGAAGAAACCGGCGATGACAACCGAGGCCGTGGCGGAGTCGGTAGGGTATCAATCCGTAGCCGCATTCCGGCGCGTGTTTGCCGACAGGACCGGGATGACGCCGGGACAATGGCGCCGCCTGGCGCGCGAGGGGCGGTAAGGGCTGCAGCTTGTGGCTTCGCGCTCGGTGCGCGGCCCGGACGCGGCACCAGGCGCGCCTGCATTCCCGTCTCGCCGCGACAGCTTGCCGGCGCCGCATTGATCCTTTTGAGCACTTTATCGAGAAGATCCAGTCTCGAAATCGATATCCGGTAGACCTAAAGTGGAGGCTCCTAACCACCTGATGCAGGAGTCACTCCATGAGCCGTATCGCTATTCCCGCCGTCGAGTCTGCCACCGGCGCCACCGCTGATATCTACGCGCAGGTCAAGAAGATTGCCGGTGGCCGCGTCCCGAACACGTTCGCTGCGTTGGGCCACCTCGCCCCGGCATCGTTGGCCGCGCTGCTCGACGCCGAAGGCGTGCTGGCCGCCGGCACACTGAGCCAGCAGGAAATCCAGACCATCAAGCTATTGGTCAGCGCGAAGACGGGCTGCGACGTTTGTGTGGCGGCTCACAACTTCGTGGGCAAGTTGGCGGGCCTGCCGGTCGACGTACTGCGCGCGATTCGCGCAGGGCAAGCCACGGGGGACGCGAAACGCGACGCCCTGGTGCGTTTCGTGTCCCACCTGCAGGACACCAGCGGCACGATCGGCGAGGAGGAGTTCACGGCCATCCGCGCGGCCGGCTACACCGACAGCCAATTGGCTGAGATCTCCCTGACCATCGCGCTCACCATCTTCACCAATACCTTCAACCGTATCAACGGTACCGATGTCGATTTTCCGCCCGTCGAGTAAGCCGCTTCGCCGGGCGAGCGTGGCAACACCCTGCCAGTTTCGCCCGACCGCTCCTGGATAAAACGCACGCCAACACCGGAGGTATCGAGTCATGACCGCACAAGCCTTTGAATTCGACGGACCGCGTGGCTACCGCCTTGCCGGCAGACTGGAACGGCCAGACGGCCGTACGCAGGGCTGGGCAATTCTTGCCCACTGCTTCACCTGCGGCAAGGACAGCCTGGCCGCCTCTCGACTGGCACGCGCCCTCGCTGCTCGTGGTATTGGCGTGTTGCGCTTCGACTTCGCGGGGCTGGGTAACAGCGGAGGAAGCTTCGCCGAAGCGACTTTCGCCGCGGACGTCGAAGATCTCATCGCTGCCGGCAACGCGATGACCGCAGACGGAAAACCGCCGTCCATTCTTGTTGGCCATAGCCTGGGCGGCGCGGCGGTCTTGATGGCCGCAGGCGAGATGCCGGGCGTTCGCGCCGTTGCCACGCTGGGCGCTCCGTTCGACACCAGCCACGTTCTGCATCAGTTCGACCCGCAAAGCCTTCAAACCATTGAAGCGCAGGGGCAAGCGCAAGTGCTGCTGGCTGGCCGACCGTTCGTCGTGCGAAAGAGCTTTATCGACGATCTGGCGCGTCATGACCTCGCGTCGCGGATCGCCCAGTTGCGAATCCCGCTGCTGGTCTTGCATTCTCCACTGGATTCGACGGTAGGTGTCGAGAACGCTGCGCGCATTTTTTCTGCTGCGAAGCACCCCAAGAGCTTCATTTCGCTCGACAACGCGGACCACCTGCTGACGCGCCGAGCCGATGCCGATTACGCCGCCGCGATGATATCGACGTGGGCGAGCCGATATCTGAATTCAGAACCCTTGAACGACGGCAGCGCTTCATAGAGCGAATGCTTTCATGCACTTCAATTTATCTCTTAACTCCATAGGAATCACCATGACCAACGCAACCACCATGACCAACACCGTCATCGAATCCATGCTGAGCCGCAGCGCCGCCAAGTATTACGACCCTGCCGCTACCTTGAGCGACGACGAGATCCGCGAGCTGGTGCGAATCGGCACCAGCGCGCCGACTTCATTCCACATGCAGAACTGGCGCTTCATTGCGGTTCGAACGCCTGAAGCCAAAGCGCGACTGAGTCCGATCGCCTGGGATCAGCCCCCCATCACCGAGGCGGCCGTTACCTTCATCATCTGCGGCCAGTTGGCCGATTCCAGCGTCATACCGGAGCGCCTGGCACCGTTGGTGGCAGCAGGCGTCATGCCGGCGACGATGGTGCCCGAGTGGGAAATCCCCGCACGCAATCTGTATCTCGAGTACCCGCAGCGCCAGCGTGACGAAGCGGTACGAACCGCCACCTTCGGCGCGTCGGCGATGATCTATGCAGCCCGCTCCCTGGGCCTGGGTTCGACGCCGATGATCGGTTTCGACGCCGAAGCCGTGGGACGCGAGTTCGGACTCGCGGAGAACGAAGTGCCGGTCATGCTGTTGTCCATCGGGGCTGAGCGTTCGGGAAACTGGGCGCAGAAGCCGCGCCGTCCGGTGGCGGACGTGCTCGATCTCGTGTGAGCGCGCACCTGCGAAACCAGGGTGGCCGCCGCGGCGGTGGCGGCACTCGCCTTTCGCATGGACGTGAAACGCGTGCCTCGTGAATCGCGACTGGATCAACGCTGTGCGGGTCAATTACACGAACCCGGCGAACTCGCCATCCGATCATGCGCGGACACATTTCGCTTCAGTTGTCCGCCGCCGGATGTCTGACGACGCCGAAAGGTAGTCGGGTCCAGACCGTGCATTGAATTGAATGCCAGCGAAAAGTTGCTTCGGCTCGAGAAGCCGACCTTCTTTGCGACTTCCGCGACGGGAAGGGTCGTGGTTGCGAGCAGTTTCGCCGCTTTCTTTAGACGCACGATCTTTAGCATGGCCATGGGGGACTGTCCGAACGCCTTCATGAATTGCGCGGCAAATGCCGAGCGGCTCATACCGGCGATTGCCGCAAGTCGCTCTACCGACAATGATGAAGCAGGTCGCTCGAGGATTGCCTGAAGCGCACTGGCGAGGCGCTTGTCAGCAATGCCGACTGCCCACGGCAAATCGATGCTGCCGGCATCAATCTGCCGCCGCAGCGCCATGATCAGGCACTGCTTGAACAGCGCTTCAATCAGCGCCCGTGAGCCGAGTCGCGGTTGCGCGCATTCGGCGAGCAACAGGACAAACTGGTCTCTCAAGCCCGACTTCTCCTCGAACTGTGCAACCAGTGGCTGTCGCAACGCTCCGAACGGTTCACCGCCCGCAGCCGTGTCGAGGCTCGCCTCTCCCCACGCGGTTGCGATCCCGCCTCCTTCCGCTGTGGGCCCGTCGCTTTCAATGGTGTACGAGACCCCGGCTGACAACAACACGAAGCTATCCGAACTGAGAGACACACGCACGCCCTGGTGCGTCACTAAAACGCCTCTCCCCGCTATGCAGTAATGCAGACTGGCTGTCGTGCGCGCGTCGAACCGTGTACACCCGTCATCCCGGATGTCACAGCGGCTGAAGTTCGCCACGCCGATATTCAGGTCGACGAGCACGCGCTCCAACACCGGAAGTTCATGAAGATGCGTGTTTTCCATGAGCGCATTCGAACGAGGTCGAGATCACGTGGAACGTGCCCAAGTTCGCGATGGACGAATTGGCCCGATACTTACCGGAAATCCCATGTTCGAAGTGAAAGAGCTTGTGCAACTAAAGAAATTCGATGAAATAGCGATTGACGTCACAAACACCGTATCGGCAAACGAAACGGTGCGGTTCCTCCGCAACCGTAGTCGAAGCACCCGCGCGTCTCTTTGCATCGCTGATACAGAGGATTACTTAGCGGGTGTGGTAAGCGGCTTGTCGTCGGCGTCCACCACGAATACTGCCAGCAGCTTCGCCGGCTTCGTCTTGCTCGCATTGCGGCTCACACGGTGAAGCGCACCGGGCTCCTCGAAAAAGCTCTCACCCGCGTGATAGACCCGCGTTGGGCCGTCGTCTACCTGCGACTCGATCGCGCCCGATACGACGTAGGCATAGATGAAGGCCGACTTTGCATGCATGTGCGCGGGCGACGCTCCGCCGGGGGCATAGTCAACGACTACGGCGGTCAACGACTTGCCAGGAATGTTGGGAATTGCGTGGTCAAAGTTCGGTGTGACCTTTTCGCCAGCGCCCTGCGCCGCAGCCGGTAACGCGGCGGTGACCGCAACGGCTGTCAAGGCAGCCGCGACGAGTAATCGAATGCTCATGAGAATGTTCCTCCGATAGACTCTCGTATTGTTGTTTCCGGCTGGGCCAGTAGAAAGGACCAGGATTAAACATTTCTTATGTACCATTATCATATGAGTACGCCGCTGAAAATCCAGCTCGATCGATCTGCGAAAACACCTCTGGCCGAGCAGATCCGCAATGCGATCGGCACCGCGATCGAGATCGGGGTGCTCGCGCCAGGAGCGCGTCTTCCGTCGTGGCGGGACCTCGCGGTGCAACTGGGCGTCGCGCGCGGCACCGTGCGGCTGGCCTATGACCGACTTTCGGACGCTCAGCTCATCGTCGCCTCCCGCGCGACGGGAACACGTGTCGCCGATCGGCCGCCCGCGCCTGTCGCAACGGAAGAACGCCCGGATCCGGGCTCGTTCATGGTGAGGTACGAAGAATTCATCGGCAAGCCGGCAATTTTCCGCATGGGTGTGCCCGCGCAGGAAACGCTGCCCGCCAGGCTTTTTACCAAGGTTCGCTCTTTCGCTCTACGCGCCGAAACCAGCGCCTCGGTCAGTTATCCCGATCCGCGAGGCGAACCGGAACTGCGGCGCGAAATTGCCGCGTACCTCGCCATTGCGCGGGGCATTACCTGCTCGCCCGCCCAGATTGTGATCACGAGTGGCTTCACCGGGGGACTCGGCTTGGTGCTTCGTGCATTGCGCCTCGAGGGTCAAAGGGCCTGGGTGGAGAACCCTGGATTTCCCATGACGCGGCATGGGTTACGCCTGGCAAATATGTCACTTGCCCCGATTCCCGTGGATGCGGAGGGAATCAATGTCGACTATGGTTTCCGCTATGAAGCGGATGCAAAGCTGGTCGTCGTGACCCCTGGGCAGCAGGCACCGCTCGGGGCCACGCTCTCGCTGGACAGGCGTTTGCGCCTTCTCGACTGGGCCGCCAGGAAGGAAGCCTGGGTCATCGAGGATGACTACTTGAGCGAATTGCAACTGACGGGCCGTGCCGCGCCGGCGCTCGCGTCGCTCGATCATGCCCAACGTGTCGTTCATATCGGCTCGTTCAGCAAGACGATTAGCCCGGCACTGCGATTGGGCTTCGTCGTCGCTCCGTTGCCATTGATGTCGAGATTTGCGGAAGTGGCGGCATGTCTCGCTCCCGCGCCGTGGCCATCGGTACAACTCGCAACGGCGCAGTTCATGCGTGAGGGGCACTATATGCGCCATCTTCGTCGATTGAAGCGCCTTTATTCCACTCAACGCGACGCGTTGCTCGCGGGCCTCGCGCATCACTCTATCGAAGCGATGGCTGCAGGATCGACGGTGCTCGTGCGATTGCCTGATAACGCCCCGGACGTCTCGATTGCGCGAGAAATGCTGGCGTTCGGGTTGGGCCCCGCACCGCTCTCGCCGTGGTACATGTCCGCGACTTCTGAGAGATCAGGACTTCTGCTGGGTGTCGCGACCGCTCCGGAAAGAAGCATTGCCACCTCCTGCCGACGGCTCTGCGAGGTGATAAGCCGCTATGCATGACGTGGAGGCGTTGCCGCCCGCACCTCGGTTGCGGCGCCCTGCCGGAATAGGTTGAACGCTTCGCCACCTCCCTAACACCGCCACGCGTCCTTACGACCGCGTAGACGCGCGGCTCACCTTCCGGCCAAGCCACTCCCCGCACGCTCGACTTCGTCAGGGCGATCCGCACATATGGACGAATCAGAACTGATTCGAGACCGCGCGGCACACTGGTAAAGCTAGCATGAGTACTCGACGAATCGTAGAGCGATGAGAAAGAGTATGAATGCCCCCTTCCCGCTCGCCGGTGCGGTTCCGGAACTTCACAGCGCCTGCATCGAACCCGGCTCATCAGTGATTGACAAGAAGACCGGCGAACTCCCGTAGCGTGGAAAGGCGTTGGCAATTCAATCAGTCATGCCAATCGAAATTCTGCAAACAGGGGGTAGGACACTCTCGCCGTTCATCCTTTCCCTGCTGTAACGCCACCCATTCCTTCACCCACAGGAATCGCCATGACCGTCGCAACCACCATGACCAACGTCGTCATCGAATGCATCCTGAGCCGCAGCGCCGCCAAGTACTACGACCCTGCCGCTACATTGAGCGACGACGAAATCCGCGAACTGGTGCGCATCGGCACCAGCGCGCCGACATCCTTCCACTTGCAGAACTGGCGCTTCATCGCCGTTCGCACAGGTAAAGCCAAGGCACGGCTGAGCCCGATCGCGTGGAATCAGCCCGCGATCACCGATGCGGCCGTCACCTTCATCGTCTGCGGTCAGTTGGCCGATTCCAGCGTCATACCGGAGCGCCTGGCCCCGCTGGTTGAAATGGGCGTCATGCCGGCGACGATGGTGCCGGAATGGGAGAACCCCGCGCGAGATCTGTACAAGGACTACCCGCAACGTCAACGCGACGAGGCAATCCGCACCGGCACCTTCGGCGCAGCGGCAATGATCTATGCAGCCCGCTCGCTGGGTCTGGGTTCGACGCCGATGATCGGTTTCGATGCCGCGGCGGTGCATCGCGAGTTCGGACTGGCCGAGGATGAAGTGCCGGTCATGCTGTTGTCCATCGGTGCGGAGCGCTCTGGAAACTGGGCGCAGAAGCCACGCCGACCGGTAGCGGATGTACTGGATCTCGTTTGAATACGCGGCTGTGCAACCCGTGAAATCAGCAACCCAAGGAAACGACCATGCCCAGAACTGCAACGCCGACGCCGGAACAGGTACCGGCAGCATCGAAACCGACCCTCGACATGTTCACCAAAAACATCGGCTTCACGCCGAACATGATGTCGACCTTCGCGCTGAGCCCCATCGCCTTCAATGCGTGGGCCACCCTGCTCGGCGCCTTGAGCAAGGCGCTCGACGTAAAGACCCGCGACAGCATCGGTCTCGCCGTCTCCGAAGTGAATGGCTGCAACTACTGCCTGACGGTTCACAGCTATACGGCCCAGCACATGGCACAACTGCCGGCCGATGAAATCATTCTCGCCCGACAGGGCCACGCCAGCGACCCGAAGCGCGACGCCGCTGTCCAGTTCGCACGCAAAGTCATCGAGAATCGCGGCAGGATCAGTGACCCGGATATGAAAGCGGTTCGCGATGCGGGCTACACCGATGCGAACGTGATGGAGATCGTCGCGCTGGTGGCCATGTACTCTCTGACGAACTTCTTCAATAACGTGTTCGATCCCGAGAAGGATTTTCCCGCCGTCGCCCCGGCTGGCTCGATCTGAACGCCATCCGGCTGGTGCGCTGGTATCGGTCCGAACATGCATCTGGCGCCGCGCACGTTGGGTTCGCTTGCGCGGCGCGTTCGCGCTGCGCGGACACACCATCGACCAGGTGCGTCGATCGATATTCGACGTAAGCGGGTCAGGCCGCAGGTTCCTGGCTGGTGGCAGAGTGGAAACAGGATGTCCCGGTCCGATCGACAAGTCTTCGCCATACGATAGTCCATGACCTTCTCGCCATCACCTCAAGCGACGCCAAGACGGCAAGATCCTTCTCGCGATGCTACGTCCGCCGACCGCTTTCGCGTATTGGCTGACTTTCATGCGGAGAAGCGCGCCGTCAAGGTCGTCGTGATGGGTGGTTCTGGCTTGATCGGTTCACGCGTCGTCATGCTGCTCGGCGAGGCGGGTCATGAGACACGCGCGGCGATGCACGGCAAGGCCGCATCAGCCTTGAACTGTGGCTGGCGCGACTGGCGCGAGCTAAAAAGAGTTGGGACGCGTAGGCGAAATGAGCGATATCGCCGACGCGATTCTTTTCCTAGATTCCGCACCGTTCACCACTGGCGGGATTCTGCACGTCGACGGCGATCAGAGTGCCGGTCGATAGCTATCGGCGGACCGTAGGCCTGCATCCTATCGCATCCCGATTGCCTTCTGAAAGAGTCGCCCTTCGATTCCTGACGTGTCCATCGTGGCAATCAGGTCATTACGCTTCACGGCCAACTGGTCGTTGTCGAGGAGCGCAGTCGCCTGCAGCGGGAAAAACTGCAGTGAGTTCAAACCCACGACGCCGAATGCAGCCCGCAGATACGGGGTCAGGAAGTCTGGCTGCTTTGCCCGCCCGCCGGTGAAGAACCCTCCAGCCGCAATACCGATATAGACCGGCTTGTCATTGAGCAGGCCGATTTTTTCCCCTGTTGGCGCAGTGCCAATCGTGCGGCCCATCCGGAGGATCCGATCGATCCACGCCTTGAGTACTGACGGCACGGTGAAGTTATTCATCGGCGTTCCGACGACAATCACATCCGCGGCCTCGACTTCTTCGATCAGTTGCTCGGACAGGTGTGTGGCCTCCTCCACCTTGGCCGAAGCCAACGCCGCCGGCGAAGACAAGACCGTGGCATAGCCGGCGTCCGCATGAGGAATGGGATTGTGGCCGAGATCACGGCGCATGACGGTCGCTTCCGAATCGACGGCGAAAAGCCGCGCGACGATCGCAGCCGAAAGCCTCCGGCTATGCGAGTCCTCCCTCGGGCTGCAATCGATATGCAGAATTTTCATGACGCAATCTCCAGTGGGTTAATCCGCTGACAATGCCTGTTAGCGAGCGGGGCGTGCGGCCGCTATCGCGGAGTCGCGTTTCGTTACGCTCGCGACCTGGAGCGACTGCCGGAAATGCAGGCCCATAGCCAGGAGGCCTTGACGAAAATAAAAGCGCTGCCCCAGCGAATTTGCCATGCCCGTGTCAAGAACGAAGTTCGCGCAATCTTGCCTCCGCGCCTCTTCGCGCAGGGCGTCGAGCAACATTGCACCAAGGCCGTGGCCACGAACGTCGGCGGCTGTTACCAGGTCATCAACATAGAGGAACCGCCCGTACAGAAGGTTTTCCTGAAGGCGATACCCCGCCAATGCTTTGACCTGATCGCCCTGCCAGACAGCCAGCAGACGATACCCCTGTTCGGCCTGACGACGCGCTTGCGCGGTGAACGCGGCGGCGTCAGTCAGATGCGGGCGCAGTTCGCGCATCACGTCGAAGCTTGCCTGATAGTCCCGATCGCTATCGATCGGATTCAGTCGAAAGACGCTCATGTATCTCTGTCTCCGTTGTCGTACGACAGCAATTCAGGACACCGACGGCCTGTTCGGCGTGATCGTTTCGCCGGAGCCTTGCATCGCAGCGGGTATCGCGGCGATGAGTAAACGAATGGCCACGAGCACGCTCCTCCCTGAGTCTCTCTCCCGTATTGTTCCGCCTCGCTGGCTCACAAGAAAGGCCCAGGAATGAACATTTTTTATGCACCACAACCCGATGGTGCGAGCAGGGCCGAAACACGATCGGGAATCCAGAGCTGGCCGACTTCGCAAGCCGACGTGCGTTGGGCCTGGCCGCGATCGAGAGAACGGATCGTCCCGTTGCCTTGATCCTTTTGGGCATTCTATTGAGCCAGGCTAGTCTCGAAACCGGAGCACGGCCGGCCTAGATTGGAGGCTGCTGACCACGTGACGAAAGCGTCGCATGAGCCGATAGATCCAGGAGGAAGACAGTGACATTCAATCATCCAGTTTTCACGCGCTGGCCGGCGCGGCACCCCGATCGGCTCCAGCTCTTTTCCCTGCCGACGCCCAACGGAGTGAAGGTCGGAATCATGCTTGAGGAAACGGGCCTCGCGTATGGTCAATGTCCCGATACTCAGACGTCCTGAGTGATCAACCGACTCGGACACTCGAGCCGATCTTAAAGGAGATAGTCCCCATGAAGGCAATCATTGTGACGAATCAAGCGGCGGGAAAGGCCGCAATGAAGCTGTCCACGCGGCCCGAGCCGGCTGTGGCGATAAACGACGTTATCGTACAGATTCACGCGGCGGGATTCGTCGGCACTGAGTTGGAGTGGCCCTCGACCTGGACCGATCGCCGCGACGGTGATCGAACACCGTCGATTCCCGGCCACGAACTGGCCGGTGTGGTCACCGCTCTCGGCTATGGCACGACAGGGCTGTCGGTGGGACAGCGGGTCTTCGGCATCGCGGACTGGTATCGTGACGGCACCCTGGCCGAGTATGCGGCGATCGAAGCACGTAACCTTGCGCCGCTGCCGGGCGATGTCGACTTCACGGTGGGGGCGAGCTTGCCGATCTCCGGACTGACCGCATGGCAAGGGCTGTTCCACCATGGCCGCCTTCGGGCGGGCCAGTGCGTCCTCGCGCACGGTGCGGCCGGCGCAGTCGGGACGATGGTGACGCAACTCGCACGAGAGGCCGGCGCCTACGTCATCGGCACCGGGCGCGCCGCCGACCGTCAGAAGGCACTCGACTTCGGCGCACAGGAGTTTGTCGACCTCGACAACGATACGCTGGACGACGTCGGCGGAGTCGATCTGGTGTTCGATGTCATCGGCGGCGACATCGGGAAACGGTCCGCAGGCCTGGTTCGAACCGGCGGAACTTTGGTGTCCGTCGTCGGACCGCCCGAGGCGTGGCCCGACAACGGTCTGGCGGTCGACTTTGTTGTCGAGTCCGATCGTTCTCAACTGCGTGAGATTGTCCAGCGGGTGCGAGACGGGCGCCTGCGGACGAATATCGGCAACATCGTGCCTCTCGACGAGGCCGTCGCCACGTTCAATTCCACCAAACGGATCAGCGGGAAGACGATCGTACAGGTTCGTTAGTCAACGCTCGGGGAGGTCGAGCCGTGCTGCGCTTCACCTTCCCCGCCATTGCGGAACAAAACCGGGCGCGCCCCGGAAATCCCGTTTTGCGGCAACGCTCAAAGTAGCCGGAAAGGTTCGAGCCCGGCTATGCGCACACGCTCGTGGTCGATCACCGCGTGCCGCACTCCACATCGCGGATGCCGCTGACGCGCTTGATTCGCAGGGGACAAGATTTTATTTCCAGGATCATCTTGCTGCGCCGCGACAATCGATCGTTGACTTAAAGTCAACACTTTCGATGCATTTCCGTCATGGGTCGAGTTTTTCGTCGATGCAACACTCGGCCTTTGGCGTGTGCCCAAACCTATTCCAATAAAAGGAGTCCCCCGTGAGCGAGCACCACTACTGCGAAGTCGCCGACCTGGCCGAAGCCCGATCGGAACTCGACGAAATCCGTCATCACCTCCACAAGCACCCCGAGCTGTCGTACGAGGAAGCCGACACGTCGCGCTTCGTCGCCGACAAGCTCGAGTCCTGGGGCTACGAAGTCACGCGCCACGTGGGCGGGCACGGCGTCGTGGCGGCGCTCAAGGCGGGCACGAGCACGCGCACGGTAGGCGTGCGCGCCGACATGGACGCCCTGCCGATCCAGGAGCTGACCGGCCTCGACTACGCCAGCGTCCACGCGGGCAAGATGCACGCGTGCGGCCACGACGGCCACACGACCGTGCTGCTTGGCGCAGCACGCCAGCTCGCCAGAACGCGCAATTTCGACGGCACCGTCCACCTGATCTTCCAGCCCGCCGAGGAAGCCGGTTCGGACAGCGGCGCCGAACGCATGATCGCCGACGGCCTGTTCGAGCGTTTCCCCTGCGAAGCCATCTTCGGGCTGCACAACCATCCGGGCGTGCCCACCGGCACCTTCGGCTTTCGCGCAGGCCCGCTCATGGCCGCGTGCGACACCGTCAAGCTGCGCGTTCATGGCAAGGGCGGCCATGCGGCGCGCCCGCATCTGGCCGTCGACCCGGTGCTCGTGGGCAGCAGCATCGTGATGGCCCTGCAGTCGGTGGTGTCGCGCAACGTCGATCCGAACGAAGCCGCGGTCGTGACCGTCGGCGCGTTCCGTTCGGGCCACGCGCCGAACGTGATTCCCGAAGACGCCGTGCTCGAAATGAGCGTGCGCTCGTTCTCGCCCGAGGTGCGCGCGACGCTCGAAGCGCGCATCCGCGCGCTCGTGCAGGCGCAGGCGCAAAGCTACGGCGCAACGGTGGAGATCGAATTCATCCGCGGCTATCCCGTGCTGATCAACAGCGAAGCCGAAACCGAATTCGCGCGTCAGGTCGCCGAGGAGCTGGTCGGGCCGGCGCACATCATCGCACCGTTCCCGCCGATCGCCGGCAGCGAGGACTTCGCGTACTACCTGCAGCAGCGCCCCGGTTGTTTCGTACGCCTTGGCAATGGCGAAGGCCGCCCGATGCTGCACAACGCGCGCTACGACTTCAACGACGACAACCTGACCATCGGCGCGGCGTTCTGGACGCGCCTCGTCGAACGCTTCCTCAGCAAGGACCGTGCATGAACGCCGCCACCGAACCGCTCCTGGAAGCGGCCGAAGAAGCGACGCTCTCGCCGGGCTACCAGCGCAAGATCGTTCTCGCGGCGGTGATCGGCAACCTGCTCGAATTCTTCGACTTCACCGTCTATAGCTATTTCGCGCTCACGATCGGCCATCAGTTCTTTCCGGCCGACAGCCAGGTCACGTCGCTCCTGCTCGCGTTCGCGGTGTTCGCCGTGGGCTTCGTGATGCGCCCGCTCGGCGGCATCGTGCTCGGCCGCTACGCGGACCGCGCAGGCCGCAAGCCGGCGCTCACGCTCACCATCCTGCTGATGGCGGTGGGTTCCGCGTCCATCGGTCTCGCGCCCACCTATGCGCAGATCGGCCTCGCCGCGCCGCTGTTGATCGTCGTCGCGCGCCTCGTGCAGGGGTTCGCGCAAGGCGGCGAGTTCGGCGCGGCCACCGCCACCCTCCTCGAAATGGGCGGCCAGGCGAGCCGCGGCTTTCGCGCGAGCTGGCAGCTCGCGAGCCAGGGCGCGGCGGCGCTGCTCGGCTCGGGCCTCGCGGCGAGCCTCGGCTTTCTGCTCTCCGCGGAAACGATGCATAGCTGGGGCTGGCGCATTCCGTTCCTGCTCGGCACGCTCATCGCGCCGGTCGGCATCTATCTGCGCCGGCACATTCGCGAAGAGCCGCCGGCGCAGCGCGCGGTCGCGGATCGCAACGACCCGAAGCGCGGCCTGTACGTGCGCAACTGGTTTCTCACGATCTTCGCGATCATGGGCATGTCGGTTTCGACGTACGTGATGATGTACTACATGCCGACCTACTGCATCCAGTACCTGGGACTGCCACCCAAAATGTCGATCCTCGCGGGTGTGGCGTCCAGCACCATCTCGCTCGTGATGTGCCCAATCTACGGCGCGTGGTCGGACCGCATGGGACGCCGCAAGCCGCTCACGGTGATCGGTCGCGTCGCGCTGATCCTGCTGCTCTATCCGGCATTCTGGCTCATGACGCACTTTCCGTCGCTGCCGGTCGTGCTCGCCGCGCTCGTCGTGCTCATGCTCTGCTATACGATGGGCTCCGCACCCGCCTACGCGCTGATGCCGGAAAACTTTCCGAAACATCTGCGCGCAGGCTATATGTCGAGCGCGTATGCGATTGCGGTTTCCGTGTTCGGCGGTACGGCTCAACTCGTGGCCGGCTGGCTCATCCACGTGACGGGCAACAAGATGGCGCCCGCGTGGTACATGATCGGCTGCGTGCTGATTTCACTCATCGCCGTTTCGATGTTCGAAGAAACCGGCAACAAGACGATCGACTGACCGGTCGATTGACAAGCTTGCGGCCTTGAAAAAGGGCGGGCGAACGCAGATTGCGTCGCCCGCCCTTCACACTACATCCCCGATTATTCTTCGATAGTTAGCTTAACTACCTATAGTTTAACTACCTGCCTCGTCCTTACTGGCTCCCCTGCGAGCCGCCGCCAGGCTGCGTGCTCATCCCGCCATTGCCGTAACCATTGTCATTGTTATACGGCATGGTCCGGCGGGTTCCCGGAGCAGGCGCGGGCGCGGCGCCAGTCCCCGTTCCCTGGCCGCCGCCCGTCGCCGTGGTGCCCGGCGCGCCGTAGCCGCTGTTCTCATAGCGGGTGCCTGCAGTGCTGCCCGGCGGACGCGCCGTGTTGATGCCCGCCGCGCCCGTCGTGCCGCCGCCTGCGCCTACGCCGTTGCTACCGCCGGCTCCACCGGCTCCTCCGCCGGCGCCGCCTGCGCTCTGCGCGAGCGCCGCTGCCGAACACGTTGCGATGACGACACCAGCCAGCAATTGTTTGATCGATCCATTCATTTCGCTCTCCTTGAGTGTTGTGGATGGAACTGCTGCGCGGCGAACCGGTGGCACGCCACGCTTGCCTCTTGTTTCGCAAACGCCATGCCACCGGCGAGTGAAGCGCGGCTGCGCGCCGTTTGCGCCTGTTTGCGTTTGACGCGCCGCGCGGCATCCGCCTTGCTGTGGTTGAGAACGGTTTCAATCGGTTTTCAACGGTCTCAGATGGGTCTCAAACGAGGAGGAAATCGCAATGGCCAACATGCTCGATAACTGCAGGGTCGCAATCCTTGCCGTGGACGGATTCGAGGAAGTCGAACTGACCGCGCCGCGCCGCGCATTGAAGGAAGCGGGGGCACAGGTGGACGTGATCTCGCAGAAAAGCGGGGAAATTCAGGGCTTTCGTCACGTCGACAAGGGCAGCAAGATCAAGGTGGACCGCACTTTCGACAGCGCGAAGGCCGATGACTACGACGCGGTCGTGTTGCCCGGCGGCGTGGTGAACTCGGACGCGATCCGCCTGATTCCGGAAGCCCAGGCGTTCGTGCGCTCGGCCAACGACGCGCACAAGACCATTGCCGTGATCTGCCATGGCGGCTGGCTGCCGGTCTCGGCCGGTATCGTCGAGGGGCACACCATGACGAGCTGGCCCTCGCTGCAGGACGATATCTGCAATGCGGGCGGCAAGTGGGTCGACGAGACCATGGTCCACGACGGCAACTTCATCACGAGCCGCAAGCCCGACGATCTGCCCGCCTTCAACGCGGAGATTCTCTCCACGCTTTCGGCGGCGGCGGGCACGGCCTGACAACGCTGGCCGGCGTCATGCTCATAGTGCCACCTGCACGCCCAGCTCGACCACATGCGCGGGAGTCAGGCCGTAATACTCGGCGCTCGACGTGCAGTGATACGACATGAACGCGAAGAGCCGCGCGCGCCAGGGACTCACGTCCTGCTGGGCAGGCACACGCAGCACCTCGTCGCGCGGCAAGTAGAACGTGGTTTGTTGCGGCTCGAAGCGCCAGTCGCCCAGCCGGCCCTGCAGCGTGGCCAACAGGCGCGGCAGATTGGGCCGCTCGACGAAGCCATGATGCGCGACGATCTCCCAGCAGCCCGCACCGAGGTCGCGCGCTTCGATGCGCGTTTCATCGTCCGCCTGCGGTGCGGACTCCGAAACGTTCGCGAATACGATCACAGTACGATGCAGGACGTGATTGTGACGCACGTTGCTCACGAGCGCGGCCGGCGTCATGCCGGGTGCATTGCCCGGATACACGGCCGTGCCCGGCACGCGGGGCGGCTTGGGATCGGCGGCGCAAATGCCACGCAGAAAGTCGTCCACCGACTCACCGCGTGCCGCATGGCGCGCCTCCAGTTCGCGGCCCCGGTTCCAGGTACTCATCGTGATGAACAGCAAGGCGCCTACGGAAACCGGGAACCAGCCGCCCGTGGGAATTTTTGGCAGGTTCGCGGCGAGCAGCATGCCGTCCACGATCAGCAGCGGCACGCACGCGAGCCACGTGGCGATGCGCGGCCAGCCCCAAACTTCGCGACACACGGAAAACATCTGCATTGACGTGGTCACCATCGTCATCGCCACGGCGAGGCCGTAGGCGGACGTGAGCCGCTCGGAGCTGCGAAAGAACAGCACGAGAAACACCACGGCCACGAGCAAGCCCGCGTTGACCGCCGGAACATAAATCTGGCCGCGCCGCGTGCTCGAGGTTTCGATCGTGCGCATGCGCGGCAGGAAGCCCAGTTCGATGGACTGGCTCGTCATGGAAAACGCGCCCGAGATCACCGCCTGCGAAGCGATGATGGTGGCGAGCATGGCGATGCCGACCGCCGGAATGAGTGCCCAATGCGGCACCGAGCGAAAGAACGGTTGGCTCGCGCCGCCAGGCTCGAAAAGCACGGTCGCGGCCTGGCCGAAATAGCCCGCGACGATCGCGGGCAGCACGACGCAAAAGAACGCGATGCGAATGGAGCGCGTGCCGAAGTGGCCGATGTCGGCGTAGAGCGCCTCGGCGCCCGTCAACGCGAGAATCACGGCGGCGAGCACGCCGAACGCGAGCCCCGGATGCGCGAGCGCAAGCCGCACGGCCCAGACCGGCGACGCGGCGGCGAGAATCGCCGGATTGAGCACGATGTGATAGACGCCCACCGCGCCGAGGCTCAGGAACCAGAGCGCCATGACGGGGCCGAACGTGCGCCCGACCACGGCGGTGCCGCGCGACTGGAACAGGAAGAGCGCCACGAGAATCGCCAGTGAAACCGGCAGCACGGCGCTGTCGAATGCGGGATTGATCTCCTTGAGCCCTTCTACCGCGGAGAGCACCGAAATGGCGGGCGTGATCATCGAATCGCCGTAGAACATCGCCGCGCCGACGAGCCCGGCGAGCACGAGCAGACGCGGCGCGGGCCGCCCTGCCTTCGCGAACCCGGCGCGCACGAGCGCCGTGAGCGCGACGATGCCGCCCTCGCCTTCGTTGTCGGCGCGCATGACGAAAGAGGCGTACTTGAGCACCACGACGATCAGCACCGCCCACAGGATCATGGAGAGCACGCCCATCACCACGGGCTGCGCCGTGGAATGCGCCGTCTGCACGGCTTCGCGCAGCGCGTAGATCGGGCTCGTGCCGATGTCGCCGAACACCACGCCGAGCGCGCCGAGCACCAGCGCGCGCTGGCCGGCGTCGTCGTCCTGCTTGCGCGCCTGCTCTTTCGGCGCGTTTCCGGGCGGGTTGAGGCGTTCCTGAAGCATGGCTGCGCGGCGATCGTGGAGGCTTTGCCTTCACGCAATTGGCGTTCCTCTTGCACCTCGGCGAGTCAAGGGTCGAACGGCAATTTCCCGGCCGCGTGGCGAACTTGCGTTATCCGCCGGGCGCGCTTATATTGGGTTCGAATGGTTGCGATTCGCAACCATTCGCGTAAAAGCCATAGCGGAGACCATCATGGATTTTGTCGACGTGCCCGCGCAGCCCCGCGAGACGACCATCCTCGAACTGCGCGAGTTCTCGCGGCGGCTGGTGCGCGAGCTGGGCTTCATGCGTACGACGCTCGCCGACAGCGATCTCGCCCCTTCCGCCGTGCACGCCATCATCGAGATCGGCGCGCAGCCGGGCATCAACGCGAGGGCGCTGGGCGACATCCTGCGGCTCGACAAGTCGAACACGAGCCGGCAGGTCGCGCGGCTCGAGGCGGCCGGCCTCGTCAAACGCAAGACCGCCGACGACGACGCGCGCTCGTCCGAGCTGACCCTGAGCGCGGCAGGCCAGAAGCTGCGCGCGAAGATCGACCGCTTCGCCACGGACCAGGTGTCCAACGCGCTGCGCAGGCTCGTTCCGGCCGACCAGCAGACGCTCGTGCGGGCGCTCGCGCTCTATGCCGACGCGCTCGCGCACGACAATCCCAACGAGACCAGCGCAACCGCGCCGGCGGCGGGCGTGCAGATCGTGGAAGGCTACCGGCCCGGCTGCATCGGCGACATTGCGAGTCTGCACGCGCGGTTCTACGCGGCGAACTGGGGCTTCGGCGCTTACTTCGAAAAGAAGGTGGCGGCGGAACTCGCCGATTTCGCCGGCGCCTTGCCAGCCGTTGGCAAGGCGCTCTGGCTCGCGGTGGAGCGCGATCGCGTACTGGCTTCGCTGGCGATCGACGGGAACGAGAGCGGCAACGCCGGCGTGGCCCACCTGCGCTGGTTCATCGTGGACGACTCACTGCGCGGCACCGGCGTCGGCCGGCAGCTGATGACGAACGCGATGCAGTTCGTCGATGCGCACTACGCCGAGACTTACCTGTGGACCTTCAAGGGCCTCGACGCCGCGCGGCATCTGTACGAGTCGTTCGGCTTTCACCTCGCGGAAGCGTCCGAAGGCGACCAGTGGGGCACGAAAGTCACGGAGCAGCGCTTCGTGCGGCGCCGCGCCGATTGACTCGTATCACACGGAGCTTGCCGGACGCCCGCGCGTTTCCGGCATGCGCAGATACACGATCAGCGAAATCGCCGCGCAGGCCGTGACGTACCAGTAGAAGTACTGCTCGTGCCCGCTCGCCTTGAGGCGCAGCGCGACGAACTCCGTCGTGCCGCCGAGAATCGCCGTGGTGAGCGCGTACGGCAGACCCACGGCGAGCGCGCGAATGCGGGTGGGGAACAGCTCCGTTTTCGCGAGCATGTGCACAGAAGTGAAGCCGCTCAGCATCACGAGCCCGGCGAACGACAGCAGGAACGCCACCAGCGGATCGCGCGTATGGCTGAGCGCCGTGAAGAGCGGCACGGAAAACAGCGTAGTCGAAAGGCCAAAACAGATCAGCACCGGGCGGCGGCCGAACACGTCGGAAGCGAGCCCGAACAGCGGCTGGAGCGGCATATACAGCAGCAGCGCGCCGGTGGAGACGAGCGTCGACATCTCCTTCGAAAGGCCCACGGTGTTCACGAGGTACTTCTGCATATAAATCGTGAATGTATAGAAGCCCACCGTGCCGCCCACGGTAATGCCGATGGCGAGCAGAATCTGCCGCCAGTGCGACAGCAGTTGCTTCAGCACGGGCGGACCAGCTTCACGCCGGCCGCGCTCGAACGCTTCGGTTTCCGTCACGTTGCGCCGCATATAAAGCGCAAACAGCGCGAGCGCGCCGCCCAGCAGAAACGGCACGCGCCAGCCCCAGCGCTCGATCTGCTCAGCCGTCATCAGCAGGTTCTGCATGACGAGCATGAGGGCGAGCGCAACGAGCTGCCCGGCCACCACGCTCACCTGCAAAAAGCCGAGATAAAAGCCGCGCCGGTTGGCGGGCGCGATCTCGCTGAGGTAGGTCGCGCTGGTGCCGTACTCGCCGCCCATGCTCAGGCCCTGCAGCAGGCGCGCCGCAATCAGCACGACAGGCGCGAGCACGCCGATGCTCGCGTAACCGGGCGTGAGCGCGATCATCAACGAGCCGATGCACATGGCCGTGACCGACCACGTGAGCGCGGACTTGCGCCCGTGGCGGTCGGCGTAGAAGCCCACGAGCCAGCTGCCGAGCGGTCTCGCCACGTAGCCCACGGCCGCGATGGCCGCCGTGTTCATGAGCTGCACGGTCGGCTTGTCGCTCGGGAAAAACGACTTCGCGAAGTAAATCGAAAAAATGCTGTACGCCAGAAAGTCGTACCACTCGATCAGGTTGCCGGCCAGGCCCCCGACGATCGAACGGATGCGTGGCCGTGCGCTCGGTGCAGCGTGTGCTTCCACCGCCTGGTTGTCGATTCGGACTCCGAAATCCGTGTCGTTCGACATGCGTGTCTCCTCCTCTTGTTTTTCCAAATTCCAGAGTGTGGCGTTCAGTCCTTCGGTGCGTACTCGCGATCGAGCCGGTCGAAGAGCGGCTTGTTCACGAGGCGCTGACGCTCGGCGAACGGCGCGACGATCGTCGCGTCTTCATCGAGGCGGCCATTCGCGCGCAATTGCCCGAGAGCACGCTGCATGCCGACCACGGCGCCCTGCAGCGCCGCGTTCGCGTACAACACCAGCGCGTAGCCAAGGCCCGCCAGCGCTTCGCGCGACTGCACCGGCGTCTTGCCGCCAATCACGATGTTGATGAGTTGCGGCGCGTCGATGAGTTTGGGCAGCCGTTCGATGTCTTCGAGCTTTTCCGTGGCTTCGATGAAGAGAATGTCCGCGCCCGCCTCGATGAACGCGTGGCCGCGCGCGATCGCCTCTTCGATGCCGTGCACGGCGGCCGCGTCGGTGCGCGCCATGATGAGCAGGTTGCCGTCTTCGCGCGCGTCCACGGCCGCGCGGATCTTGCCCACCATCTCGCTCGCGCCGATCACTTCCTTGTTGGCGAAGTGGCCGCACTTCTTCGGCATCACCTGGTCTTCGAACTGGATCGCGTCGGCGCCGCTGCGCTCGAGCGTGCGCACGGTCTGGCGCACGTTGAGCGCGTTGCCGAAGCCCGTGTCGGCGTCGACGATGAGCGGCAGGTTGACCGCGTCGCGCACGCGCGCCGTGTGCTCGGCAATGTCGCTCAAGCCGATGAAGCCGAGATCGGGCAGGCCGAACGACATGTTGGTGACGCCCGCGCCCGTGAGGTACAGCGCCTCGAAGCCGGCGTCCTCGATCACGCGGGCGCTCATGGCGTTGAAGGCGCCCGGCACGAGCAGGCCGCGGCGTTCGTTGACCTTGGCGCGGAACGCGGCGCGGCGTGCGGCAGTGGAAGTGGTCATCGCGATGACTCCGTTCAGTGGGTTTTGAGATGGCTCGGATATTCGCACGATGTATGCCAACCAGCGGAAGCTGGGCGCAAGCCATATAAAACAATACTTTAGGCGGCCCAGCGTGCGATCGACGTTTCATGCCACAATCTCTGGAACGTTTCATGAAACGTTCCAGAACGCCAACCTTCGTACCGAGGATTCCGCCGTGCCTCCCCCCAGCCCGCCCCAGGCCGCCAACCGCCCGAGCATCGCGCTCGTGAGCATCAGCCGCTTGCGCAATCTCTGCGAAACCGTGGCGCCGCGCTATGCCAGCGAGGCACGCTTCTTCAACGTGCGCGAAGGCTATGGCGACGCCGTCACGGCGCTGCAGCCCTATATCGAAGCCGGCACCGTGGACGTGGTGCTCGCCGCCGGCTCCAACGGCGCGTACCTGCGCGACAACCTGAGCGTGCCCGTGGTCATGGTCAAAGTGAACGGCTTCGACGTGCTGGCCGGCATCACGCACGCGAACGCCACCTGGCCCGGCGCGCCGATCGGGCTGATCCTGCACGAGAGCGTTTCGCACGAACTCGCCGACCTCGGCGCGTGGCTCAACCTGCGCCTCACGCAGCGCGCCTATCGCACGGTCGACGAAGTGCGCGATGCCGTCACGGCGCTCGCCGCCGAGGGCTGCCGCGTCATCATCGGCCCCGGCATGGCCTGCGATCTCGCCCAGGCGGCCGGGCTCGAGAGCGTGTTCCTCTACTCGCTGGGCGCGGTGCACGAGGCGTTCGAGCGCTCCGTGGAACTGGCGCGCGTGAGCCGCCAGAAGGAGTCCAAGCGCGTGCGCCTGAACACGATCGTTGCGCACCTGCGCGACGGCGTGGCCGCGTTCGACGCAGCCGGTCAGCTCGAAGCGGTCAATCCGGCCATGCTCGAACTGCTCGGTCTCGACCGCGCGCGCGATGTGAGCGCGCAACTGGTCCGCTCGGTGGGCCCGCTGCTGCGCGAAGTGGCCGGCGGCGATGCGGCAGTCGATGAACGCATCGAGCAGATCGGCGGGCGCTCGCTGATCGTGAGCTGCGTGCCGATCGTCGAGCAAGGCGCGCGCTCGGGCGCGGTGGTCACGGCGCAGGATGCGCTCGTCGCGCAGCGCATCGACCGGTCGCTGCGCACGACCCAGCGGCCGCGGCACCTCGTGGCCCGCTACGAACTGGACGACCTGGTCGGCGTTGCGCCCGCCATGGCGCGCGTCCGCCGCCTCGCGGCCATGAGCGCCGCCCACGACGCCACCGTGCTCCTCACGGGAGAAAGCGGCACGGGCAAGGAACTCGTCGCGCAGGGCATCCACAACGCGAGCCGGCGGCGCGGCAATCCATTCGTCGCCTTCAACTGCGCGGCGCTACCCGAGGGGCTGATCGAGAGCGAGCTGTTCGGTCACGAGGAAGGCGCGTTTACGGGCGCGCGGCGCGGCGGCAAGCCTGGCCTCGTCGAAATCGCGCATACGGGCACGATCTTTCTCGACGAAATCGGCGAGATGCCGCCCGCGCTGCAAAGCCGCCTGCTGCGCGTGCTCCAGGAGCGCGAGGTGATGAAGCTGGGCGCCAGCCGCGCCACGCCCGTGGACGTGCGCGTGATCGCCGCCACGCACCGCGACTTGCGCGCGCTGGTGCAGGAAGGCGCATTTCGCGCCGACCTGTATTTCCGGCTCAACCTGCTGCATATTCCGTTGCCGGCCTTGCGCGAACGGCGCGAGGACATAGGCGCGCTCGCGCGCCATCTACTCGAACGTATGGCCGATCGCTACGCCCTGCGCGCCGCCGCGATCGAGCGCGTGCTCACGCTGTTCGCGCCGTACTTCGCGAGCTATGCGTGGCCGGGGAATGTTCGCGAACTCGAAAATCTGCTCGCGCGGGCGGCCATCTTCCTCGCCGACGAAACCGGCGGCACGCACGGCGATAGTTCGTTATACGATGTATTTCCGGAGTTCGTGCAAAGCGACGCAGCGAGCCATGCGCCGCGGCGCGCGGCGACTGCCTCGAACGGCGCGCGGCGCGACGACGCCACGCCGGTCACGCGGGAAGACGTCGAGCGCGCGCTCGCCGCGCACGGCGGCAATCGGGCCGCCGCCAGCCGCGCGCTCGGCATAGGCCGCACGACGCTGTGGCGCTTGATGAAGGGCGCCTGAGCGCACGGAGTATCATCACAACCTCCACGATGCGTCGATTGAAGGCGCATCGAACCTGCCGCGGAACCTGCCATCGTGAACTATTTCAACGTCCTGCTCGCGCTTTCGGGCGTCCTGCTGCTGAGCGTCGCCAGCCCCGGGCCGAACTTCGTGATCGTCACCTCCACGGCGGTGGCCTCGCGGCGCGCGGGCCTCGCGACCGGCCTCGGCCTCGCCGCCGCCTCCGGCACGTGGGCATGGATCGCCATCGCGGGCCTGAGCCTAATCGTCACCCACGTGGCCTGGATCGGCACCGGGCTGCGCATCGCGGGCGCGGGCTATCTGATCTGGCTCGGCGCGAAAATGCTCCTCACGGCGCGACAGCCCTTGCAGGTTGCCGCGCAGGCGGGCGCATCGGGTTGGGCCGCCGCGAAGAAGGGCTACGTCGTCAGCATGACGAATCCCAAGGCCATTGCGTTCTACGGCAGCATCTTCGCGTTGATGGTGCCCGCTACGGCGCCGCGCTGGCTCGAAGTGGCGGTCGTCGTGATCGCCATTCTCATTTCGTGCGCCTGGTATTGTTCGATGGCCCTGCTCGCCTCGCATCCCACGGTGCGCCAGTTCCTCGTCCGGCGCAAAGCCGCGCTCGACTCGGTGGTGGGCGTCGTGCTGATCGGACTCGGCGGGCGCATGCTCGCAGGCCGCTGAGCCCGGTCACGCGGCCATGAGCGGGCGCCTGGCCTGGCGATGGCTGCTTGCCGCGCCGCTGGTGTCGGCATGGACACTGGCGTTCGTGCTCGCGGCGGCGTCCTTGCTGGCTCGCGCGCAAAGCGCGCCCAGGGTCGTCGACCTTCCTACCCGGCCCGGCGTCACCCAGCGCTTCCTCTTCATTGCGCCGGCAGCGCCAAAGGCGGTCGCGATTCTTTACGCGGGCGGGCACGGCGGCCTGCAACTGGACCCGCAGGGAAGCTTCGGCTGGGGCGCCAACAATTTTCTCGTGCGCAGCCGCATGCTGTTCGTGAACGACGGCGTGGCCGTGGCGGTCGTCGACGCACCGAGCGACCGGCAAGCGCCGCCCTACCTCGACGGCTTTCGCCTCACGCCCGAACACGCCGCGGACGCCCGCGCCGTGATCGCATGGTTGCGCGAACAACTGCACGTGCCGGTCTGGCTCGTCGGCACGAGCCGCGGCACGCAGTCGGTCGCGGCCATCGCCATTGCGCTCGCGAAAGACGACGCAAGCCCCGGCGCGGGCCCGGACGGCATCGTGCTCACCTCGACCATCCTGCGCGAAAACCGGGGCGGCGACCCGGTCACGGGCATGAACCTCGCCGCGCTCAGGATTCCCGTGCTCGTGGTGCACAACAAGGACGACGCCTGCAAGGTGTGCCCGGTAGCCGAAACGGACACGCTCATGCAAAAGCTCACGCAAGCGCCGAGAACGAAGCTGACGCTCGTCTCCGGCGGCGCCTCGCGGGGCGACCCGTGCGGGGCGTTCGCATATCACGGCTTCAACGGCATCGAAAGCGAGGTCGTGCACGGCATCACGGCGTGGATGCTTGCGCCTTAGCGGGTTTTCGCACCGGGCGCCCCACCTCTTCCCGCACCTCGCTTCTCAGCCAGTCGCGAAACGCCGTGAGCCTCGGCAGACTCGCGCACTCGGGCCGATAGACCACGTAGTACGCCAGCGCCGACGTAAAGGCGACCTCCGGAAAGAGACGCACGAGCCGGCCGGCCGCGAGATCGTCGCGCGCCATGACGCTGCGCGCGAGCGCGACGCCGTGCCCTTCTATTGCTGCCTGCAGCACCGCGGCCGAATTGTTGATCTTCATGCCGCGGCCCGCCGATGCGGGCGTCACTCCCACGCTTTCGAACCACGCATGCCACGAAGCAAAGCCCGCATGGCTGTCCACGGAGAGATCGTGAATGAGCGGCGCGCGGGCGAGATCGCGTGGTGCACGCCATTTGCCGGCGCGACGCACGGCCGGTGAACAGACGGGATAGATCTCCTCGTCCATGAGCTTTTCGGCAGTGAGTCCCGGCCACGCGCCGGCCCCATAACGCACGCCGATATCGATGCCCTGCGCGACGAAGTCGAGCAGTTTCAGGTTCGTGTCCAGACGCACGTCGGTGTCCGGCCACGCGGCTTGAAAGCGGTCGATGCGCGGCAGGAGCCATTTGGCGGCGAACGCCGGGCTCACCGTGACCGTCAGCACGCCGTTCGCCGAGCCTTCCTTCAGGCGTTCCAGCCCCAGGCTCAAGCGATCGAAACCGGCGCGGATGTCGGGCAGCGCGCGCTCGGCCACTTCCGTCACCATCAGCCGCGCCCTGCCGCCGCTGCCGCGGACGAACAAGGGCGTGCCGAGCCAGTCTTCGAGACTGCGCACCAGTTGGCCGACGGCGGCAGGCGTCACATTGAGCTCGGCCGCCGCGGCGGAAAAGCTCTGATGCCGCGCGCTCGCTTCGAATGCGCGCATGGCATTGAGGTAGACGGGCGTCTTCATGATCCAAAGATTTTCTATCAACGGGAGACAGAATATCTGATTTGTGGGCGGATGCGGACGCGAACAGAATGAGTGCCATTGAAGAGGCGCCAGGCGCATGCCTTGCCGCCGGCGTCGGCCGCCGTTCCATGGCTTCGAGGAGTCCACCATGAACCATAGTTTTTCTTTTGATTTCACGTCCAGGGTCGCGATTGTCACCGGTGGCGGTTCCGGCATCGGCAAGGAGGTCGCCGCGCGTCTCGTGAAGGGCGGCGCGCGCGTCGTCATCGGCGGGCGCGACGAGGCGAAGCTGCGCGAAGCGGCTGCGCAAATCGACCCCTCGGGCGCCAACGTGCGCTTTCATGCCGGCGATATCGCGCTGCCCGCCACCGCGGCTGCGCTCGTCGACCTCGCGACCGCGGCGTTCGGCGGTGTCGACATTCTCATCAACAACGCCGGCATTTTCCGGCCCAAAGCGTTTCTCGATGTGACCGAAGCCGAATACGACGGCTTTCTCGACACGATCCTCAAAGGCAAGTTCTTCATGGCGCAGGCCGCGGCCAAGGCGATGCTCGCACGCGGCGGCGGCGCGATCGTGCAGACGGGTTCGCTCTGGGCGCTGCAGGCCATCGGCGCCACGCCTTCCGCGGCGTACTCGGCAGCCAATGCAGGCGTGCATGCGCTCACGCGCAATCTCGCCATCGAACTGGCGTCGTCGAATATCCGCATCAATACCGTCGCGCCGGGCGTCGTCGAAACGCCGGTGTATCGCACCTTCATGACCGAGGACGAAGTCAGCAGGACGCTGCCGGGGTTCAACGCATTTCATCCGCTCGGGCGCAACGGCCAGCCCGCGGATGTGGCCGAGGCCATGCTCTTTCTCGCCTCGCCTCACGCCTCCTGGATCACGGGCACCGTGCTGCCCGTGGACGGCGGCGTGATGGCCGGCCGCCACGCCTGAAGCGCGCACGGCTGATCGATTTTTCGACACGACACACAGGAGCACCGCATGGTCTATCTGCAAATCACCCTGAAGATCGCCGCCAGCCAGCGCGCGGCCGCCGCTGGCGTCTACCGGCAATACAAGGCGCCGTTTCTCGAAACGATAGCGGGCGCGAAGTCGAAGGAACTGCTCGTGCGCGAAGCGGACGTGCAGGTGCTGCACGGCTTCGATAGCGTCGAGCATGCGCAGGCGTACCTCGAAAGCGCGTTGTTCACGGCCGATGTCGTCGGCGCGCTCGCGCCGCTGCTGGACGAAGCGCCCGAAGTGCGCATCTACGAAGCCGCGTGAAGCGAGCGCGTCGCGGTATTTCGCAGGGCTAACCGCCCTTCTTTTTCACGGGCGCGCTGTTGTGCCCGAACGACCCCGGCGGCTCCGCCCGGCCGTGGTGGCCGAGCGGCACCTCTGCGGTCTGCTCCGGATGCGGGCCGCCCTCGCGCGGCATGAACTCGGGCCGCGACTCCGGTTGATCGTAGCTGCCCGGCGCACCCCGTGCGGGTTTCTCCTGCGCCGGTTGCTTGCCGGCGGCGAGTTCGGCGCCGGTTTTGCTGGCCTCGTCCGGCCTGGGGTTTTGTGGCGAAAGACCCATACTCGGCTCCTTAAGGGGCGTGGATGCGAGGCATCCTGTTCACTCTTTCGGACCGCTCGCCGGCGCCGCTTGCGCGCCGGTTGGCGCCGACATCTGGCTACGCAGAGAATTCTGGGTTTGCGGGCGCGCACCTTCGTCCGCACGTTTGCAGGCCGTACAGCCGAGCGCCAGCGCGGCCGCGCCGAGCAGCCACAAACGCGGCCAGGAGCGGGCGCGCGGTCTTGCCAGATTGGCAGCCGATTTCGCAGTGCTTTTCATCTGATCCCTCCCTTGTGCGCGCCAATTGCAAATCCGCGCGCCACGCTTGTAATTCTTCTACCCCGTTCCCCGTCTCTCCAACCTTTCACTTTGGCGCTGGCGCGCTCCGTCTCGCGCCGGTCCTGCGCCCATCCTTCATTCCCGATAGGCCGCCATCACGATCCACATGTCGCGCTCGCCGTTGCTCACTTCAGCGGCCAGCGCATAGCGGTCGTGCGGGCTGCAGGCGTTCTGCAGCGCCTTGCGCGCCTGTTCCGTGTTGTCGTAATCGCGCTTTTCCAGCGGACGCACTTCGTTGCGTCCCTCGAACATCTTCTGGTCCTTGCGGTAGATAAGCGTTTCGGTTTTCCATTCGCGAAAACATTCCCGGACATGCTGGAAATCGCCTCCGCAGACGTTCACTTCGTAGCGTGGAGTTGACTTCATGATCGACTGCCTCCCTTGCCGGTTCGACGCGCACCTGCCGTTTTCCTCACGCCGCGCGCGTGCACACCCGCGAGGCCGCATAGGGCGTGCCGGACCTGACTTCACTGTGCGGGCGGTATTGCATTTGCGCAGCGGGTGAATCGTCTGATGGGAGAGGGAGAAGTCATGAGCACGAGCCAGCATCCAGCTGCGCGGCGCAAGGGCGGCCGCCCCGCGCGGCAGCGTCATGCCCACGCGAGCGCCGCGAAAGGTCACACGAAAAGCGCCACGAGCGGCGCCACGAACAAATGGTCGAAGCACGTGAACGAGACGAGCGACGCCATGGACCTCGAGGCCGGCGTATTCAGGTCCGGCAGCGCCGAAGCGATCGCCCGTTCGCTCAAGGAATCGTCGCTGCATAGCCGGCGGCGCAAGGGCACGCCGTTTCAGTCGGCCATGTCGATGCTGAACTTCTACATCAATCGCGCGGGCAGAAATCTGCCCAAATCGCGGCGCGACACGCTCGTGAAAGCCAAGGGAAAGCTGCGGGAAGCGTTTGGCCGCAAGCCCTGAGGGAAAATTTCAGGCTTTTTCACGGTGGCATCGGCTCTGCGGGTCAACTCTTATATAAGACATAAGACATTTGACGTTATATCGTATTGCGCTTAAAATCCCGCTCAAAGCAGTGCCTGGAAAAGCCTCGGAGTGCCTGAAAAGCCTTCGCCTTCAAACGCAATACCAGTAGGTCCCCCAATGCTTGAAAACTTTCGCGCTCACGTAGCCGCACGCGCCGCGCTCGGCATTCCCCCCCTGCCGCTCACGGCTCAGCAGACCGCCGAACTGGTGGAACTGCTGACGAATCCTCCCGCTGGCGAAGAGCAGACGCTGCTCGACCTGATCACCAACCGCGTGCCCGCAGGCGTCGACGAAGCCGCCCGCGTGAAGGCCGGGTTCCTGGCCGCCGTGGCCAAGGGCGAAACCGCCTGCGCGCTGATCTCGCGCGCTCGCGCCACCGAACTGCTCGGCACGATGCTGGGCGGCTACAACATCGCCCCGCTGATCGCCCTGCTGTCCGACGCCGAAGTGGGCACCGTGGCTGCCGACGCGCTGAAGAAGACCCTGCTGATGTTCGACCAGTTCCACGACGTCAAGGAACTGGCCGACAACGGCAACGCCAACGCCCGTGCCGTGCTGCAAAGCTGGGCTGACGCCGAATGGTTCACGAGCCGTCCGGAAGTGCCGCAAAGCCTGACCATCACCGTGTTCAAGGTGACGGGCGAAACCAACACCGACGACCTCTCGCCGGCCCCGGACGCGACCACCCGCCCGGACATCCCGCTGCACGCGCTGGCGATGCTGAAGAACGCGCGTCCCGGCATCACGCCGGAAGAAGACGGCAAGCGCGGCCCGGTCAAGTTCATCGAATCGCTGAAGGAAAAGGGCCACCTGGTCGCCTACGTGGGCGACGTGGTCGGCACCGGCTCCTCGCGCAAGTCGGCCACCAACTCGGTGCTGTGGTTCACGGGCGAAGACATCCCCTTCATCCCGAACAAGCGCTTCGGCGGCGTGTGCCTGGGCGGCAAGATCGCCCCGATCTTCTACAACACGATGGAAGACGCCGGCGCGCTGCCGATCGAACTCGACGTGTCGCAGATGGAAATGGGCGACGTGGTGGAACTGCGCCCGTACGAAGGCAAGGCGCTCAAGAACGGCGCAGTGATCGCCGAATTCCAGGTCAAGTCCGACGTGCTGTTCGACGAAGTGCGCGCCGGCGGCCGCATTCCGCTGATCATCGGCCGCGGCCTGACGGCCAAGGCGCGTGAAGCGCTGGGCCTCGCCCCGTCGACGCTGTTCCGCCTGCCGCAAAACCCGGCCGACAGCGGCAAGGGCTTCTCGCTGGCGCAGAAGATGGTTGGCCGCGCGTGCGGTCTGCCGGAAGGCCAGGGCGTGCGCCCGGGCACGTACTGCGAACCGAAGATGACCTCGGTCGGCTCGCAGGACACCACGGGCCCCATGACCCGCGACGAACTGAAGGACCTGGCGTGCCTCGGCTTCTCGGCCGACCTCGTCATGCAGTCGTTCTGCCACACCGCCGCTTATCCGAAGCCGGTGGACGTGAAGACGCACCAGACGCTGCCGAACTTCATCAGCAACCGTGGCGGCATCGCGCTGCGTCCGGGCGACGGCGTGATCCACTCGTGGCTGAACCGCATGCTGCTGCCCGACACCGTCGGCACCGGCGGCGACTCGCACACGCGCTTCCCGATCGGCATCAGCTTCCCGGCAGGCTCGGGTCTGGTCGCCTTCGCGGCCGCCACCGGCACGATGCCGCTGGACATGCCCGAATCGGTGCTCGTGCGCTTCAAGGGCAAGATGCAGCCGGGCGTCACGCTGCGCGACCTCGTGAATGCGATCCCGCTGTGGGCGATCAAGCAAGGCTCGCTCACGGTCGCCAAGCAAGGCAAGAAGAACATTTTCTCGGGCCGCATTCTCGAAATCGAAGGCCTGCCCGACTTGAAGGTCGAGCAAGCGTTCGAACTGTCGGATGCTTCCGCTGAACGTTCGGCTGCCGGTTGCACGGTGCACCTGAACAAGGAACCGATCATCGAATACCTCAACAGCAACATCACGCTGCTGAAGTGGATGATCGCCCAGGGCTACCAGGACCCGCGCAGCCTGCAGCGCCGTATCAAGGCGATGGAAGCATGGCTGGCCGATCCGCAACTGCTCCAACCGGATGCCGACGCCGAGTACGCCGCCGTCATCGAAATCGACCTGGCCGACGTGCATGAGCCGATCGTGGCCTGCCCGAACGATCCGGACGACGTGAAGACGCTGTCGGACGTCGCCGGCGCCAAGATCGACGAAGTGTTCATCGGCTCGTGCATGACCAACATCGGTCACTTCCGTGCCGCGTCGAAGCTGCTCGAAGGCAAGCGCGACATTCCGGTCAAGCTGTGGGTCGCGCCGCCGACCAGGATGGACCAGAAGCAGCTGACCGAAGAAGGCCACTACGGCGTGTTCGGCACGGCCGGCGCGCGTACCGAAATGCCGGGCTGCTCGCTGTGCATGGGCAACCAGGCACAGGTGCGTGAAGGCGCAACGGTCATGTCGACCTCGACGCGTAACTTCCCGAACCGTTTGGGCAAGAACACGAACGTGTACCTCGGCTCGGCGGAACTGGCTGCGATCTGCTCGCGTCTGGGCAAGATCCCGACCAAGGAAGAGTACATGGCCGATATGGGCGTGCTCAACGCCAACGGCGACAAGATCTATCAGTACATGAACTTCGACCAGATCGCCGACTTCAAGGAAGTGGCCGATACGGTGACGATGTAAGTGTGATGCTGGAGTACGGCGCGGGGTTTGGGTAGTAGAGCCGCGCCGTAGCACCAGACAGTGGCGCCGCAGGCTGAATGCCTGCGGCGCCATTTTTTTGGTTCGTCGAGGAGCTTCCTTATGAGCAGGGGTCGAGCGAGCCGTTGCGAGAAGCAATGACTGCCCGGACGACCAGCATGATGCGTTCAACCCGCGCGCCGGGCCGGATTCGGCCTGCACGTTCGAGTTCGGCGAGCCCGTGCAGGGCTGCCCAAAAGGTCTCCGTGACGTTCTCGACATCGACGCAGAACGGCGCGACGACGGATGCGAGCGCTTCGAAACCGGCCCGCAGTTCCGGCGGCGTTTCGGCGTCGGCAAACCGCAGATTGGTCGGAAGCGTGAACATCGCCTCGTAGAGCGCGGGACACCGCGCTGCGAAGCCGAGATAGGCCACGGCGACATTCTCGACGGCGTTTTCTTGCCCCGCCGCTCCATGCGCCGCTTCCCGCAGCGCTACCGTGAGTTCCTGAAAGCCCTCGAGAGCAACGGCTGAAACGATCGCGTCGCGATTCTCGAAATGCGAGTAGAGGACTGGCTGGCTATATTCGATCTCTTCGGCGAGGCGGCGAACCGTGACGGCGTCCCAGCCTTCGCGCTCCGCGATCACGCGCGCTGCCGCGACGATGCGGGACTCGCGCTCAGCCCGTTGCCTGCCTTTGCGCTCGGCAATACTCAACTTGTCCTCTCCCTGACCCCGATGGTCCACATGGCCTGTGATGATACGGAAGCTTGAAAATCTAGCAACGCTAGATTATATTCCGCCACTACACCACGAAGCATAGGACTCTGCGATGCATTGGCTTTCGTTCGGACTGGCACTGTTTCTCGCCCTCGCGATCATCGCGATCGGCACCCAATATCTTGTGAGGCCGATGACCGCGACACGCAGTTTCGGTCTGCCGCTTCCAGAAAACGGCGCCAACACTGCCTGGTGGCTTCGCCTCAAGGGCGTGCGCGACATTGCGTCGGGATTGGCGGTCCTGGCGTTCATGGTGTGGGGCACGCCGCTCGGGATCGGCATCGTCCTGCTCGTGGAAGCCGTCATTCCGGTTGGCGACATGCTGCTCATTCTTGCCGCGAAGGGCTCTACGAAAAGCGCCTTCGGCATGCATGGCGCGACGGCCGCGCTGATGGTCTTCACCGCGATTTCGACGATGATGGGAGGGCGCTGAAATGATCCACACGCTTTCGATCTGGCTTCTCGCCGCCGGCTTCTTTGGCGCCGGTCTCTTCAACGCGATCGGCACGCCCGCGTCGCAAAGCGATTACGCCCGGTGGGGTTACCCGCGCTGGTGGGGTCGTTTGACCGGCGCATTGGAGATGCTGTCCGCCGTGCTGATCGCGCTTCCGGCAACTCGCATGATTGGCCTGGCGCTCGGGGCGATAATCATTGCGGCAGCAGTTTTGACCGTTCTGCGTCATCGCGACTTCTCGCACCTTGTGCCGCTTGGTGTGTTTGTCGCTGTGATCGCGCTCGCAGGAATCCCGGCTTGAGAGGGCCGCGCGCCGATCTGCATATCCTGCACAATCAGCGCGCGAATGCCAACGCGGGGGACTCAGCCGTTGCCGCCGTGAAAGAGCGTTAGCTTGTTCGACACCGAAGTTACGCCCTGCACCGAACGCGCAACCTCTTCCGCCTGGCGGATCTGGTCGCCAGTGCGAACCGTGCCGCTCAGCGTCACGGCGCCGCTGCGCGCGCGCACGAAAACGCCGGACACGTTGAATCCCTGCGCCCTCGACAACGCACGTCGCACGGCACGGGCAAGTGCGCGGTCCGCCTTCTTCTCGCTGGGCGCCGCCTGGGTCGTGCTCGGCGCCATCGACGCGTCAGTTGGCGCATTTGCCGATTGGGCATGCGCCATGCCAGCGGCGGTCAACAGAAAAGACGCCAACACGGCGCATCGCAGATTCGATTTCATGACCCACTCCTGACAATGCCGCGCAGGGACGCGCCGGCCGCCGTCCATATTGCACCTCCACGCAAGCACCCGCTCCGAAGGCGCTCGCATCGCGCCGCCGCACTACACTGCCGCCGATGCCGCCGCAACGCCCAGAAAGGTCTGCACGATCCCGCGCTTGCGTTGGCTGTGAAGGCAGGCCACCGAATCGATATTGCAGCCGCGCAGTTCCTCCACCGGGATGGCAACGCAACGCGCGCACTCGGGAATCTCGCGTTCGAGCACGAATCCGATGCCGAGGCCTTGCCGGACGGCTTCCAGAACGGCCTCGCGACTACCGAGTTTCATCGCAGTCGGGAGCGACATTCCCGCACGCCGCAAGGCTTCGTCGACCAGTCGCTGGGTGTTGGAACCCGCCTCCCGGCGAATCACGGCGTAGGCTCCGAGATCGCCGAGGGACACGCTTTCGGCCGCGGCAAGCGGATGATGCTCCGGCACGAGCACGCGCATATCCTGGCGCGCAACGGGGATCGACGCCACACGCGCATCGCTCCTGGCATTGCCGACGACCACCGCGTCGACCCGATACGCGAGCAGATCGTCCCAGACCTCGCGCTGACTTCCGAACGAGACCGAAATTTTGATATCGGGGTATTGCGCGCGAAAGGCGGCCACTACCTGAAGCACCACCTGTGGCCCGTCGGCGGCGAGTTTGAGGCTGCCGTGCCGGAAGCTGGTCGCCCGGCTCACCATGTCCTCGATCTGCTCTTCCGCCGCAAACATTTGCCGGGTCAGTTCAAAGAGCGGCTTCGCGGCATCGGTTGGATGCACGCCCTCATTCGTGCGGATGAATAGCGCCTGCTTGCAATCCTCTTCGAGATTGCGGATCTGAGCCGTGATGGCCGGCTGCGTCAGACCGAGAAGATTTGCCGCCTTCGAAAAACTGCCCTCGCGCACGACCGCATCGAATGCCCTGAGCTGGAAATAGCGCATCGCCACGTCGAACCTCACCCTATAAATACCGATGTGAAAATATAGCACCGGTATTAATTTGACTGGCACCGGGTACGCGCTCTAAGCTCGATGCGGTTGCGGTTCTGGCGACCCGCCCTTTTGACGCCTGGTGAGATTCGTAATGAGCAAAGAGATCGACTACCTCAATCCCGCCCTCCCTCGGGGCCTGCGGCGAGTGGCGATGCCCGTGGTCGACGCGACCATGGCAACGCTGAATGGCTATGGCAAGCTGGTGGACGACCCGCACGCATGCCAGGTGGAAATCGTCCAGTGGCCTGCAATGGGGTCAAGACCGATCGACCCGGGTACCGGCGACGAAGCGGGCACGACCGAAGGCACGTTCGTGAGCGCATGGCGCGGCGACATTCTCTACGGGCGAAACGAAGCCGTAGGCGGCAACTATGTTCTCGCCTACGCAACGGAGCCGGAAGACGCACGCGAAGACAACGCCGCCGCCCCCGAACGCATGTTGATATGGCATGCGAACTATCACCCGGACGGCGGGCAACTGTTCTTTCCGCTCGATCGCCGCCCGTTCTACGTGCCGCTGGCATTGCCGGGCGACGACATTACGCCGGAGAAGTTCGTGTGCTTTCGCTTCGACGGACGCCAGGGTCTCTATATCCACCCCAACATCTGGCACGAAGGCGTCTTCACGCTCGAGGGGACGCAGCGATTCTTCGACAAACAAGGCGCTGTTCATGCACGCGTCTCGGTCGAATTTGCGACAGAGTTCGGCTGTCTGCTCGAGGCCGCCATCGCGCGCGACTAGCGCGTTGCACCCGCAGACGCACGGAGACGGATGAGGCTAGCGGACGTCGCTCGAGCGGGTCACGTCCTTTGCTTGCGCGTCGACGGCATCGCTGTGCAGCAATGCAGGCTGCCGTTCAGGCGTTTCGCCTTGCGCCATGCCTTCCTTGAATCCCTTCACCGCGACGCCCAGATCGCCGCCGATGTTCCGTAGCTTGTTCGTACCGAAAACCAGTGCCACGATCAGAAGAACGATCATCCAATGCCAGATGCTCAATGAACCCATAACTGAAAATCCTCTCTTTGCCGTCGCTCGCGACGAATGACATGAACCTTGCAGCCCGACCCGGCGTATCGCCCGATGTTGAGCAGGCGTATTGGAACGCGCCGATGTGTCTCGCTCGTTTCCTGGAACAGCGGTTTTGTATGCGTATGTACGCACGCGCCCTGTAGATACATGCAAATACAAAAGGGGCCGTGTTCGCGCGCGCACGGCTTCAGCGTTGCCAGCGCATGACCGCTTTTCAAACGGTTCCAGACAAGCGTTTAATATCGGCTGCAACGTCTCTTGGGAGCCCTCCCATGCTTAGGGTCCTTGAACCGGGCGACTACTTCGGCACCACTTCCCTGCGTTACGGTAAAGACGGCATCTCGCTCGTGGAGACCGATTTCGCCACGGATCTGATCATTCCGCAGCACGAGCATGTGAATCCGTTTTTCTGTTTCGTGCTGAACGGCTGCGGAACCCGATCCTGGCCGGCCCGCCGTGGCGAAGAAGGCCCGATGTCACTGACGTTTTTCCCCGCAGGCGTGCCCCATGCCAACACCTGGTACGGGGCCGGCGGCAAGGCACTCCATCTGGAGTTTTCGACCTCTTGGGCACAGCGCCTTGGCGGCCGGACCCGGGTGCTCGATCGTCCCGATGACTTTGCAGGCGGCGCACCGCTGTCGTTCATGCGCCGCCTGGTCCGCGAATGCCGCGAGCAGGATTCGGCGACTTCGCTGGCAGTCGAAGGGCTGGTACTCGAACTGCTTGCCGCGTGCGAGCGGTCCGTCCCGCGCGCCGCGACAGTAGTCGGGTCGCGCCGCTGGCTCGCTCGCGTGGAAGCCATGCTGCACGACCGTTTTCGCGAGACGTTGACGCTCGATGAAATTGCTTCGGACAACCATGTTTCTGCCGACCACCTTGCGCGTGAATTCCGCAAGCACTTTGGCTGTACGGTCGGTGAGTACGTGCGACAGCTTCGGCTCGATTTCGCCTGCGCTCAATTGACCCGCGGACGCCTTTCGCTCGCCGCGATTGCCGAGGCCGCCGGTTTCGCCGATCAAAGCCACTTTACGCGCGTCTTTCGGCGCAGCATGGGGCTGACACCAGGCGCGTATCGCGCGCAGCTGCTTGTAGATCGCTCCCGTACCAAAGATTGACGGTCCGGTACAAGATCACGGTGCGGCCACGGCCTAGAGTGGCTCGCATGTTCGACATGAACTGACGTTCCTGGAGATCGATGTGAGCGACGATGCCTTTCCTTATTTGACGCGCCTTGACGTCCTCTACGCCTTCGGCGAAATCATCGACGTGCCCGCCCTCGTGGCCGCAAACAGCCATCCCTGGTACAACCAGACGCTATGCGAGGTGAACCAGTCGGTCGTTCGACTGGGTGTCGTGGAGGGCGCATATCACTGGCACAAACACGACGCAGAGGACGAGTTCTTTTATGTCGTAAGCGGACACTTCCTGATCGATCTCGAGGACCGCGTCGTCGATCTGAGCTCAGGACAAGCGTTTGTCGTGCGTAAAGGCCAGCTGCACCGCCCGCGAGCGCCGGAGAAGACAGTGATCCTGATGGTCGAGTCAGCGGGCATCGTTCCCACGGGCGACACGCCGCCCCCGCTCGTCTGACAAATTTACAATACCGTAAGCTACCCGCAGCCACAGGGCATATCCCGGAAACCCAGGTACACCACCTAGATGAATCTGATTGACGATTTCGATGTCGTCTGACAACAATATCCAGGGTGATCGAGTCAGCCGCTCCTGTTCGATCTCGCCGCTGTAACCGTGCCTCTCCCGTTCGCATTAGCGTCGCCACGCGGCCCAATCGCCGCCGAAGTCGAGCCACGCCCCCTGCAGCAAAACAATCCAGCGAGACAACTAGGAGAACGAATCAAATGGCAACTCATGACCAGGACGATCCCCTGTCCTCCGAAGCCCCCGCCTCGCCCAAGCGGCGCGCGTTCATGGCCTTTGCCGGCGCGTCCGCAGGCGCAAGCCTCCTCGCCGCCAGCCGCGCAGCGGCAGCAGCCGATTCCATGTTTCCCACGCCTGCCACCTTCGGAGGCAAGATTCCGCAGCCGCCCGGCCACTCTGCCGGCGATCCGATCTGGGGTCCAGAGGGCCAGGCCACGGCGATCATCAGGAGGCTTGCCCACGTCGATCGCTCGCTGTTCTCCCGCGCCGACTTTCACGTGACGAGCTACGGCGCGCGCACGCTCCCCGCCTCCGCGCTGATTACGTCGACCGCGTGGCCGGGCGGCAAGATTCCATGGGTGACGGGCGGCACGGAACAGACTGCGCATCCGACCAGCGATCTGCAAAGCCCGGGCTCGGGCGTGATGGTGCCGTGCGACTACACGGGCACGCAATACGACTCAAGTACGGCGATCAATGCCGCGATTGTCGACGCGAGCCGTGCCGGTGGCGGCCGCGTGGTGGTGCCTGCCGGCAACTGGTACTGCGGCGGTCCGATCGTGCTGCTGAGCCACGTGAACCTCCACCTCGAATCGGGCTGCACGATCTATTTCAGCCCGAATCCTGCCGACTATGCGAAAAACGGCCCATACAAGACGGCGAACGGCAATCTCTACCACACGCGCTGGCAGGCGAACGACTGCCTGAATTTCGGCTCGCCGATCTACGCATTCCGCCAGACCAACATCGCCGTGACCGCCGACGACAACACCTGCGTGCTGAACGGTCAGGCGATGACGCCGATGCAACTGAGCACCCAGGCGCCGACCTCGTGCTGGTGGACCTACAAGGGAAGCAGCAACACCTACGGTTGCGCCGGTTCCTCGACGCCTTCTCAGGCCTATGTGAATCCGAACAACGTCGCGCTAACGAGCCTCCCCGCTGGCCAGATCCAGAACCCGCAGGCGAACGTCTCCTTCACGAATCAGTACGGCGTGACGACGTCGCTGATGACCCTGCTCACGGGCACGGGCTGGAACCAGGACCAGAACTATCTGCCCGCGCTCTCCGAACTGCGCGTGCCCATCGAGAACCGCATTTTCGGCAACGGTCACTATCTGCGTCCGTGCATGATCGAGTTCATCGGCTGCACCAATGTGTATCTGCAGAACTACCACACGCAGAACACGCCGTTCTGGCAACACCATCCCACCGATTGCACGAACGTGGTGATCGACGGCGTGTTTGCCGACAGCATCGGACCGAACAACGACGGCTTCGATCCGGACGCGTGCAATCACGTGCTGGTGCAAAACGTTCAGTTCAACACCGGCGACGACTGCATCGCGATCAAGTCCGGCAAGTATCTCGACACCGAGTACGGTCCGATGCAGAACATCGTCGTGCAGAACTGCACGATGCAAAGCGGCCACGGCGGCCTGACGATCGGCAGCGAAATGAGCGCGGGCGTGCGCAACGTCTACGCCCGCAATCTGACGATGCAAAACGAGAACTGGGCGAGCAATCCGCTCAATATCGCGCTGCGTTTCAAGAGCAACATGAACCGCGGCGGCTTCATCGACAACGTCTGGATCAACGGCGTGACGCTCGCCAACGGCGTAAACCTCGCGGGGAAATACGGCGGCGGCTCGCTGGGCGCCGCGATCAGCAAGATCACGGGCACGGGCACGACCGGTCTCGCCACGAACCCGTCGACGGGCCAAGGCGGCCTGATCACGTTCGACTGCGATTACAGCCCATCCGGCGACGCGGTGCGCTGGAGTCCATCGGTGATCAGCAACATCAACATCACCAACGTGAACGCGAGCAACGTGTCGGGCGCGGTGTCGTACTCGATGCCTTCGGGCTTCGTCGCCGGGTCGAACTCGTGCTTCCAGGCGATCGTCATGCAGGGCCCCGAGGCGGTCGACTACAACGGTGCGCTGCCGGTGCCGACCGTGAGTCCGATCAGCGGCGTCACGATCTCGAACTGCAACCTCGGCAGCCCGGTGTGCACGGGCGCGGTGCCGACCACGCCTTCGACAGCGGCGACGGCCGCACCGGGGCCGGTCTTCGCGAGCAACGTGAGCGGCATTACGCTGACCAATGTGGTGATCGCAGGCACCACCTACAACACGTCGCTGACCGCACCGGCGACCTGATGCCGACGCCACGCACACGGACGCAGGCAAACGCGTTCCGTGTGCGTGGCGATCGGTTCGTCAGTGTGGTTCCTTGTCTGCCGGAGGTTGCCGGCGTTTCGGCGCCGGCTTGTTTCCGGAGCCCACCGGCTCGCGCGTACAGGCGTCCGGCGGCATGACAAAGGGAATGTCGTCGCGGCAACACGCATACACCGGAAACCCGTACGCGTTAGTACCGACGATGGTCGTTGGCCCGTGCAACGGGCACACCGCCTTCATGGCGCCTCCCGAAACGCATTGCTCGATGGCTTGTAGCCTACCCCTCGCGGGGCATGGCTCAGGCCTTCTTCACGTAGGCATTGCACCAGCCTTTGGCGTCGACGATCTTGCCGCCATAAGTCGCGCACGGGCCATTCGGCGCGCCCGGCTTGCCCTGAAACAGCTGGCAGTTCGCACAGGTCTGCCCCGCCTGGAAGCGCGGAAACTTGGTTTTGTCGACTTTGCTCGCGTCGGCTTTGTAGCCGAGCGCCATGGCGGTCGGGTCGCTCTCGGAGAGCACCGGCGCGTCGGCGCGCGACTCGCTGGAAAGCGCCGCCGTGGAAGCCACGGAGGCGGCAAGGATCATGAAGCGACGACGGGAAAGCGGCATGGTGGGGCTCCTGAGCATGGAACGTACCCGGCTCTCGTTGTTGCTGATCAGCTGGCCGATTCGTTCGTGTTTTTTCCGTGTGCTATTTATTTATATCACTTCGTGATCCGTTGTAAAGAACGGAAACATTGCAGCACTTCGCATGGCGCTTTTAATTATTTCGCTATGCCAAGCAATTTTCATGACGAGCGCAAACGCGGCACCACAACAGCGCCGCATCGGTTTCACCAGGCCGCGCAGACCTTCCCGAAATGCGCCCCGGCCTGCTGATGACGAAACGCATCGGCCAGCTCGTCCAGCCCGAACGTCCGGTCGAGCACGGGGCGAATGCCAGCCTGGTCGAGCGCCGCGACATACTCTTGCTGCTGGCGCCGGCTGCCCACGATCAAGCCTTGCAGGCGCGCCTGCTTCGCCATGAGGACGGAGGTCGGCACGGTGCCTTCGCGTCCGGTCAACACGCCGATCAGCGCGATGTGGCCGCCCACGCGCACCGCGTCGATCGACTGGGCGAGCGTACCCGGGCCGCCGACTTCGATCACGTGATCCACGCCCTTGCCGCCCGTCATGTCGCGCACGAGCGCGCCCCACTTTTCGTGTTGCCGGTAGTTCACCACCTGGTCGGCGCCCAACGCCTTCGCACGCGCCAGCTTCTCGTCCGACGATGACGTGACGATGACCGAAGCGCCCATCATCCGCGCGATCTGCAGCGCCGCGATCGACACGCCGCCGGTGCCGAGCGTCAGCACGGTGTCGCCGGCCTTGAGGCCGCCGTCGGCCACCAGCGCGCGCCAAGCGGTGAGCCCGGCCGTCGTGATCGTCGCCGCCTCGGCGTAGCTCCAGCCGCGCGGCGCGAGCGTGAAGGCGCTCGCGGGCCGCACGGCGTGCAAGGTCGCGAAGCCGTCCGCGCCGTCGCCGGGCGTCTGCGCGAAGTTGCCCACGGCCTGCCACGGCAACCCGTCCGCCCATTGCGGGAAGAAGCACGACACCACGTGGTCGCCGCGCTTGAATTCCGTCACGCCCGCGCCGACCGCCGACACCACGCCCGCGCCATCGGACATCAGCACGCGCCCATCCGCCGTGGGGATCGCGCCATTGGCGACCAGCAGGTCGTGAAAATTGAGCGACGTGGCGTGAAGCTCCACGCGGATCTCGCCGGCGCCGGGCGCGCCGGGCTCGGCGATCTCGCACAGCTCGATGCGGTCGAGCCCGCCCGGCGCACGCACCACGGCGGCCTTCATGGCCGTGCTCCCTTCGCCTTGCGCGCGGCGTCGATCAGGCCGTCGAGCCAGTCCTGGTGCCCGTTGATCATCGGATTCGGGCGCGTTTTCGCCAGCGTCACAGCCGGTTTGCCCTTCTGCGATTCCTGCGTGAGCACGCGCACGCGGCCGCCGGCAAGGTCTTCGATGAGCCAGGCGTGAATCACGTCCAGACGCGTTTCTGCGTCGCCCTCGGCCCAGCCGTGCCACGCCACGCGCGCGGGCTGGCCCGCGGCCGGTGGCACGTGCTCGGTCACTTTGGCCTGCACCGGAAAGCCGAAGGTCTTGAACTGAAAACGCGCGCCCGCGCTCAGCTCGGGGCCCAGGCCGTCGTGGAAGCCGACATCGGCGGAATTGCTGTAATAGCTCGGCCACACGATCGCGTTGTTGAGCAGCGGCCAGACGTCGGCAGTGGAGAGGCCCGCCACGATCACTTCGTTGGAACAGAAGTTATCGGTCGTGCCGGGCAAGTAGTCTTCGGGCCAGAGAATCTCGTTCATGTTCGTTACCTTTCGATGCTGTCGGTTTCGGTGCGGTGGACACGAGAAATCATGCGGGCTATGCTGAAATAAATCCAATCGCGACTCATTATTTCGGCCATAAACCGTGTTGATATCAGAATGCTCGATCTGAATCTCTTGCGGGCGCTCGACGCCCTGCTCGACGAACGCAACGTCACGCGCGCCGCGCAGCGTCTGTCGCTCACGCAGCCGGCCGTGAGCGCGATGTTGACGCGTCTGCGTGAGAGTTTCGGCGATCCGCTGTTCGTGCGCTCGCAACGTGGCATCGTGCCAACCGAACGCGCGCTGCAACTGGCCGCGCCGCTCAAGCAGGTCTTGAGCGAGATCGAGCAGATGCTGCAGCCGCAGGCCTTCGCACCGGCCGAGGCCGAGATGACGCTCACCCTCGCCTCCACCGACTACGCGCTGCGCGCAGTCGTCGTGCCGTATCTCGCGCGGCTGCGGGAAACGGCGCCCGGCGTGCGCGCCATGATCGTGCCGGTGCAGCACGAGCGGCTGCAGGCGCAACTGGAAAGCGGCGACGTGGATCTGGCCCTGATCACGCCGGAGACTACGCCCGCTGATCTGCATGCGCGGCGCCTGTTCGACGAGCGCTACGTGTGCGTGATGCGCGCGGATCACCCCGCCGCCCAGCGGCGGCTCACGCTGGATCGGTTTTGCGCGCTCGATCATGCGCTGGTCTCGTATGCGGGCGGGAGCCTGAGCGGCGTCACGGACGAGGCGCTGGCGCGCGTGGGGCGCACACGTCGCGTGACGGTGTCGGTAAACAGCTTTCTCGTGCTGCCCGATATCTTGCTGACGAGCGACCTGATTGCGGTCGTGCCGTCACGGCTCGTGAAGGACGCAGCGGGGCTCGCCGTGGTCGAGCCGCCGCTCGCGATACCGGGGTTCACCAAGACGCTCGCGTGGCACGAGCGCACGCATCGCTCGCCAGGGCATCAGTGGGCGCGCGCGTTGTTGTTCGAGACGTGTGAGGCGTTGGCGAGCGAGGCGCCGGGATGATGCCGTCACGTCGGCGCGCGTAAAGGCGATCAGCAGGACGGGCTGCCGTTGGCCGTGCAGAACGCCGCGGGCGCACCCGCGATGAGAGGAAGCGGCGTAACGGGTCCTGGCGGTGGCGGCACGATCCTCACGGCGCCGCACCACGAGGTATGGCTGTGCCCCGCGCTGGGCACGCAGGGCGCAACGGCCGCGCGCAGTTCCTCGGCCGCTTCCTCGCTCAGTTCATTGCGCTCACGCGCTTCGAGCGCGGGCCGCAACTGATCGTCCAGCCACGACGCGAACGCGACGACACAGCCCGCCGCGACGGCCAGCAGCACGACCCGCGCCTTGTGCTCGCGCAGCTTGATGAGCAGGCGCACCGTCGCCGGGCGCCCTGCAATGGGCGCCTCGCGCCCGGCGGCGGCCCGCACTGCCGCTCCTTCGATGATTCTCGTTGCCACTGTTTATTCGTTTTGCTCTTGTGATTGCGCCTGGCGTCCGTATCGAGGCATACGGGTTAACGGCAGGTCGGCGCAATCCGAAAGGGGCGCAACGAAAATATTTGAAAGGCTCAACGGTCCTCGCGCGAGCGCCCGGCAAACGCAAACACGGTTTCGCGGAACCGCTCCACCGCCGGATTGTGCACGGCGGGCTTCGTCACGAGATGCAGCGGCGCGCGAAACGCCTCGTCCCCGGCCACGCGGCAGTAGCGCACGCTCTCCTGCTGGTAGCGCCGCATCGAAGCCGGCACGAGCGTCACGCCGCCGCCCGCGGCCACGAGATTGATCGCGGTGACCATGCGCGGCACCTCGTCGACCACGCGCAACTGCACGCCCTGGGCTTCGCAGGCGCGCACGAAATCGGCGTACATGCCGGGGGCGCCAGGCCGCCGCACGAAGATGAACGGCTCGCCCGCCAGGCGCTTGAGCGACACCGCCCGCGTCCCCGCCAGCCGGTGGCCCGCCGGCAGCACGAGCAGCATGTGCTCCTGGGCGATGCGCTCGAAGCGCAGCTCGGCGGGCGTCTCGATCGGTTTGCGCAGGATCGCGACATCGACCTGCCCGTTCATCATCATCTCGATGATCTCGGCCGCGTTGATCTCGCTGAGCTCGATGGCGATGTCGGGATGCGCGTCGCGATACGCGCGGATCACGGCTGGCGCGAGCGGATGAAACGCGGCCGAACTCGTGAGCGCCACATGCAGCTTGCCCACCTGCCCGAGGGCCACCCGCCGCGCGTGTGTCACGCCCTGCTCGAGCGTGCGCAGAAGGTTGCGCGCGCAAGCAGCGAACGCCTCGCCCGGCGCGGTCAGCTCCACGCCGCGCGGCTGCCGCGTGAACAGCGCAAAGCCCAGTTCCTGCTCGAGTTCCTGGATCTGCTGCGAGAGCGGCGGTTGCTGCATGTGCAGGCGCGCGGCCGCACGCGTGAACTGGCGCTCTTCGCAAACCGCCAGGAAGTAGCGCAGGTGACGTAGCTCCATCGGGACGCTCCGGCAAAAGGATTGGTATAGGCATTGGATATGGCAACCCCATCCGATATGTATTTTACATTTGCCGCGCAACTCCCTAGTCTGTGAGGAAAACACCAACGACGACCTCCGGAGACATATGCAATCCATTCTCGAAGCAGGCCCGGCGGCGCTCGACGCGCCCCGCCTCACCACCTCGCAGGTGCGCCGCGCCGTGCTCGCCTCGGTCATCGGCAACGGGCTCGAGTGGTTCGACTTCCTCATCTACGGCTACTTCGCGAAGACCATCGCGCACGTGTTCTTCCCCGTGCAGAGCAGCTTTCTGTCGATCACGCTCACGCTCGCCACGTTCGCGATCGGCTTCGTCGTGCGGCCGCTCGGCGGCGTCGTGATCGGCGCATTCGCCGACCGCTACGGGCGGCGCAGGACCTTGTCGGCGCTGATCGTGCTGATGGCGGCGAGCACGCTGCTCATGGGCATCACGCCCGGCTATGCGTCGATCGGCATCGCCGCGCCGCTCATCGTGCTGCTCGCGCGCATCCTGCAAGGGCTTTCGGTGGGCGGCGAGTTCGCCACCGCCGCGTCGATGCTCACCGAGTACGCGCCGCCCGGCCGCAAGATGTTCTATGGCAGCTTCCAGATGACCTCCCAGGCCGTCGCGCTGCTGCTTTCCTCGGCGTGCAGCTTCCTGCTCACCACGCGGCTCTCGCCGGCGGCGCTCGTCGAATGGGGCTGGCGCGTGCCCTTCCTGCTCGGCGCGCTGGTCGGCCCGGTGGGCTTCTATATCCGCCACAAGGTCGCCGAATCGCCGGAGTTCGTGCAGTTGCGCGAGCGCCTCGGCCATGCGCCGCGCCAGTCCTTGCGCACGTTCCTGCGCGAGCGCGGCGACGCGGCGCTGTGCGCGGTCGGCGTGATCGCGGTGGGCGCGGCGACCAACTATCTCTGGCATTCGTATATGCCGCTCTATGTCGAGCGCCAGCTGCATCTGCCGCTCAAGAGCGCGCTGCTCGGCACGGCGGCGTCGGGGCTCATCGGCATCGTCGGCTATCCGCTCGCGGGCAAGCTCGCCGACCGCTTCGGCGCGTACCGGCTGTTCCTGCCCGTGACGCTCGTGTGGATCTGCGCCGCCTGGCCGCTCTTCGCCTGGGTCCTCGCCGCGCCCACGCCCGAGCGCGTGTTCGCCGCGCAGATGGTCGCCACCGTCGTGCTGAGCCTGATGTCGGGCGCGCACCCCGGCATGCTCACGCAGCTGTTCCCCACGTCCACACGCTCCACGGGCGTCGCGCTCTCGTACAACATCGCCGTCACGCTGTTCGGCGGCATGGCGCCGCTCACGGTCTCGACGCTGATCGGGGTAACCGGTTCGCGCATCGTGCCGGCGTGGTATCTCATCGTCACGGGCATCGTGTCGCTCGTGCTGGTCTTTGCCAGCGTGTCGGGCCGGCGTCTCTTTCGCGAGCCCAATGCGTGGCCGGCCGAGTCGGAGCTGGAATGAGCGAGCCGTCCGTCATGAGCGACGTGAGCCAAGCGAGCGATCAACGCCCGCGCAACGAGTACCCGGTGCGCGCGATCGGCGAGGTGATGCTGCGCGTCGTCACGGCGCAAGGCAGCGGCAGCGTGCCGATGTTCGTGGGCGGCTGCACGGCGAACGAGCGCGCCACGCGTGCGCTCGTGGTGCTGCACGGCCGCCTGCGCGACGCCGACGCCTACCTGCGCTCGACACTGCGCGCCCGCGCCGCCTCCTCCGCGCATGACGACGACACGCTCGTCGTGGTGCCGCAGTTCCTCGCCAGCGCCGATGTCGAACATCACCGCGCGCCAGCGCACCTGCTGCACTGGGAATGGACCGCCTGGATGGGCGGAGCCGACGCGCGCGGTCCGGCGCCCTTGAGTTCGTTCGACGCGCTCGATGCTCTCGTCGCGCAGCTTGCCGACCGCGCCCGTTATCCGGCGCTGTGCGAAATCGTGATCGCCGGGCATTCGGGCGGCGCCCAGGTCGCGCATCGCTATGCGATCCTGAGCGCCGCGCCCGAGCGATGCGCGCAGCGCGGCGTGACCCTGCGCTTCGTGATCGCGAATCCCTCTTCCTGGGTGTATTTCGATTCGTTGCGCCCGCAACCGGATGGCGGATTCGCGCCTGCGGGGCACACCGCGTGCCCCGACGTCGACGACTGGAAGTACGGCATGCGCAAGCTCCCGCGCTATGCGGCGGCCATGCACGATGCCGCCACGCTCGAGCGCCGCTACCTTGAAAGAGAAGTGGTCTATCTGGCAGGCGAGCGCGATTGCGACCCCGTGCATCCGGCGCTCGACCGTTCGTGCGCGGCCAGCGCGCAGGGGCCGCACCGGCTCGCGCGGGCCCGCGCCTACTTCGCCTACCTCGGCGCCCGGCATCCCCAGTTGCGCCATACGTGGTTCGAGGTGCCGGGTGCGGGCCACAACGCCGAGGCCATGTTCCTCTCCGGGCCCGGCATACGCGCTTTGTTCGGCGCACGTGCCACGATCGACGCGGCACGCGCGGCAAGCCAGGCGCCAGGCGCAGGCGGCGCAGACGATTGAAGCGGGCGGCCGTCGTATCATAGCGGCTCGATTCCCGCCGGCTGCGCGCACCCGCCCGGCCGCCCAACGACCGCCATGAGACGCCTTCCCCCGCTCAACGCCCTGCAGATTTTCGAAACGGTCGCCCGCTACGGCAGCTTTACGCGTGCGGCCGAGCACCTTTGCCTCACGCAAGGCGCAGTCAGCCGGCAGATCCTCGCGCTCGAGCAGTACTACGGCCTGCCGCTCTTTCGCCGCTCGTCCAAAGGTCTCTCGCTCACTGCCGAAGGCGAGCAACTGCTGCCCGCCGTGCGCGACGGCTTCGGGCGCATCGAGGAAGCCTCGCAGCGCCTCACGCGCCAGCGCACCGAGCTGGCCCTCAAGGTCCCGACCTGCGTGATGCGCTGGATGCTGCCGCGCATCATGCGCTTCCAGAACGAGCACCCCGACCTGCAGATCCAGATCACCACCACGTGGGGACACGAAGTCGACTTCCAGGCGGAGCCGTTCGACGCGGCGATCATCTACGGCTCGTCGCCGGGCGCCGACGTCCACGCGGTGCCGCTCTTCGACGAATACCTCACGCCGGTCTGCACGCCCGAGGTGCTGTCGCGCCGCCCGCTCGTCAAGCCCGACGACCTCGCGCATCAGACCCTGCTGCACCCCACGCGCGACCACGCCGACTGGCGCCTGTGGCTCGCGCAAGCGGGCGCGAAACAGGTCGATGCCGATCTCGGTCCCACCTTCGAATCGCTCGATCTCGCGGCCACGGCCGCCATGCAGGGCTTCGGCGTGGCCATTACCGACCGCACGCTCGTGCGCGAGGATGTCGAGACTCGCCGCCTCGTCATGCCCTTCGACCTCGCCGTGCCCACGGGCTCGCGCTACTATTTCGTGTACCCCGAGTGCGTGGCCCAGCAGAAGAAGGTGCAGCTGTTCAGCGACTGGATGGGCCAGGACCGCTCGACGCCCTAGCACGCCATGAGGGCAGCGCATGGCGGCCATGAGAATTAATCGATTGCATGCGGGCCGCTCTTTCGGCGTAATGGGGCGCTCCGCGCAAGGCCCGATCTTCCGGCAACCTCGCATTTGTCACACCATGCGGCCGCGCGCCGCCCGAAGGGAGACCGACCATGCAGAGCGCCGCGCAGGCCCGCTCGAAGCTGCCCGATGTAGGCACGACGATTTTCACGGTGATCGGCCAGCTTGCCGCCGAGCATCAGGCGCTGAACCTCTCGCAAGGCGCGCCGAATTTCGACCCGAGCGCGAAACTCGTGGACGACGTGGCCGCCGCCATGCGCGCGGGCCACAACCAGTACGCGCCGATGGCGGGGCTGGCCGACCTGCGCGAAGCGCTCGCCGCGAAGTTCGAAACACTCCATGGCGCGCACTACGACCCGTCGAGCGAAGTGACCGTGCTCGCGAGCGCGAGCGAGGGCCTGTACTCGACGATCAGCGCGCTCGTGCATCCCGGCGACGAAGTGATCTATTTCGAGCCCGCATTCGACAGCTATGCGCCCATCGTGCGCCTGCAGGGCGCGCAGCCCGTGGCGATCAAGCTCGCGCAGCCGCATTTCCGCGTCGACTGGGACGCCGTGAGCGCGGCCATCACGCCGCGCACGCGCATGATCATCGTGAACACGCCGCACAATCCCACGGCCACGATCTTCGGCGAGGACGACATCGCGCGGCTCACGGCGCTCACGCGCAACACCGACATCGTGATTCTCTCCGACGAGGTGTACGAGCACGTGGTGTTCGACGGCGCGCCGCACCGGAGCATGGCGCGCTATCGCGAGCTGGCCGAGCGCAGCGTGATCGTTTCGTCGTTCGGCAAGTCGTATCACGTCACGGGCTGGCGCGTGGGTTATTGCCTCGCCCCCGCCGCGCTGATGGACGAGATCCGCAAGGTCCACCAGTTCATGGTCTTTTCGGCCGACACGCCCATGCAGTATGCGTTCGCGCAGGCGCTTGCCGAGCCGCAGAGCTACCTGGGACTCGCGGCCTTCTACCAGCACAAGCGCGACCTGCTCGCGCGCGCGCTGGCAGCGTCGCGCTTCGAACTGCTGCCGAGCGAAGGCAGCTTTTTCATGCTCGCGCGCTTCCGCTCCTTCTCCGACGAGCGCGACAGCGACTTCGTGCTGCGGCTCATCCGCGACGCACGCGTGGCGACGATTCCGCTCTCGGCGTTCTACACCGACGGCACCGACGAAGGCATCATCCGCCTGAGCTTCGCCAAGGATGACGAAACATTGCTCGAAGGCGCACGCCGCCTTTGCGCGATCTAGCGCACCGGATTCGAAACACAACGAAACTGCCTGGCAGGCAAGGAGATCACCATGAAGCGACTCAACGCGCTCCTCGCGCTCGCATGCGTGTATGGCGTAATCGGCCCGGCATCGGCATTCGCCGATGCGAACCTGTTGCGCTTCGGCGTCGAGGCGCAGTATCCGCCGTTCGAAACCAAAGCCTCGGACGGCACGCTGCAAGGCTTCGATATCGACATCGGCAATGCCGTGTGCGCGAAGGCGGGCATGACCTGCAAATGGGTCGAAACCTCGTTCGACGGCCTGATTCCCGCGCTGCAGGGCCGCAAGTTCGACGCCATCAACTCGGCGATGAACGCGACCGAAAAGCGCCGCGAGGCCATCGACTTCACCACGGTGATCTATCGCGTGCCGAGCCGTCTGATCGCGCGCAGTGACAGCGGACTCGTGGCCACCGCCGCGTCGCTCAAGGGCAAACGGGTCGGCGTGCTGCAGTCGTCGATTCAGGAAACCTATGCGAAGGTGCACTGGGAGCCGGCCAGCGTGACGGTCGTGCCCTACCAGGACCAGAACCAGATTTACGCGGACCTCGGCGCGGGCCGTCTCGATGCAACGCTCGTGCTCGCGCCCGCAGGCCAGAAGGGCTTTCTTTCGCAGCCCGACGGCAAGGGTTTCGCGTTCGTGGGCGAAGCCGTGCGCGACGACAAGATTCTGGGCAGCGGCGTGGCGTTCGGCATCCGCAAGGGCGATACGGCGTTGCGCGAGCGCCTGAACGCGGCCATCGCGAAGATCGAGTCCGACGGCACGGTCACCTCGCTCGCGCACAAATACTTCGGCGACATCGACGTTTCGCCCAAGTAATACCCCGCACTCAGGGGCGGGGGCATGGCATGAGCGAACTCAGCGCCGCCCCTCGCGCGAATTGCGGTTCACGTGGGCGTCGTTCTTCGTGCGCTCCTGGTACGCATCGCCGCCCCAGCGGTCCGTGTCTTCCTGGCCGCTTTCCACGTCGCTATGCCCCTGGCGGCCCACCGAGCGCGGCTCATGCGGATGGCGGCGCGCGAGCGGCTCGCTGCTTTCGTGCTGCGGACGCTTGACGTGCGTGCCGTCGTCGTCCGGCGTCTCGTGATGCTTCATGGTTGGCTCCTTGTCGGCGCAACGCGCTGCCGCTCATTCGCGCAGCGGCTCGACGCTGCGGGTCGGGTCGAAGTCGGCCCAATGGCCCTGCTGCCAGCGGCCGTCGGCGCGCTCGATCTCCATGCCGCCCGCCGCGCCCAGTACCTGCGCGGCCGTGTGCTGCGTGCCGGGGCTCACGTGCACGGCCACCAGCACGCCGGACTCGCGCGCCTTCGGCGTGCCGTCGGGCTCGTGGCCGATGTCGGGCTGGCGCGCCTTGCCGCCGCCCCTCGTCTGCCATAGCGCGCCCCCGAGCGTGCCCACATAGGCGCCCACGCCGGCGGCCACCGCGAGCACCACGAGCGAGTGGAACACGACATACGAGATCAGCACGCCGAGCACGAGGCCGAGCACCGCGCCCGCCGCCGCCCCCGTGGCCGCGCCGAGCGACGTGTCACGCGCGCCCGGGTCGACGAACTCGTCGCCGCCCACCGGATAGCGCGCGTGCTGGCCGCTCGGGTTCACGAAGAACGAGGCGACATCCTCGCCGACGAAGCCGTTCGAACGCAGCTTGTCGACGGCCACTTCCGCTTCGTGCAGGGTCGTGAAGCGGCTTGCAACGATCATGGACATGGCTCTCTCCTTGCAGGCTTCGATGAGTGGAAGTTCCTGAGCGAGCGCGCACGCGTCGTGCCATTCGCCTCGCGCTACGCGATGCGCGCGTTCGCCGCCGCTTCCCGGTTAGCGCATCGGGCGTGCCCAGGTGCGGCTGGAACGCCCGATGCGCGCTGCGAGGTCACCGGGAAGCAGCCATCGAGACGGGAGCCCCTATGAACACCTTCGATTTCGACCAGCGTCTGGAGGAAATCCAGATCGCTGTCGCGACTATTTTCGACTCGCCCAAGCGGCCCGCGGTCAGCCTCATCGACGAGGGCGAGACGATCGTCATCCAGCTTTCGTGGGTCGTGGACTCGCACCGCGACACCACGCTCGACGCGCGCTGCGCCGCCACGCTGCGCTTCGCGCGCGCGCAGCTCGACCGCTACGCCGCGATGGACACGGCGCGCCGGCGCATGATCCAGCAGCGCATTCGCGAGCGCGTACGCGAGCGCTTCGAGGCAAGGCAGACGCCGCCCGCCACGGAGGGCGCGTGCTCGATTGAAATCGACGTCGACGATTCGGAGTTCGAAACGCCGCAAGGCTTTCCTTGAGCCACGCGAGGACGAAGGTCTAACCCGCGGCTGCCGCCGGGCGCTCCACCCGCGAGCGCGACGACGCGTGCAGCCCGAGGTTCGCCACCAGCGCAACCAGCGCCGAGCCGATCACGTACCACGCGGGCGCAGCCGGCGACCCGCTCATGCGCACGAAGGCCGCGCAGAGCAACGGCGCAAAACCGCTGAACACGACCACCGAAACGTTGTAGGCGAGCGCGATGCCGCTAAAGCGCACCTGCACCGGAAAGAGGTCGGCGAGGACCGCGGCCCACGTGCCGCTGGCGAGCGAGAACACCAGCGCGGCGAGCACGAACAGCACGACCACGTTCACGCTGTGCGCTGCGAGCGCGGTATAGAACGGCCAGGCGAGCGCGGCGAGCAGCACGCACGACACGCGCAGCAGGTATCGGCGCGGCACGAAGTCGCCAGCCCAGGCCGCCGCAAGCAGCCCCACCGAACTCACGAGCAAGTACGCATTCTGGGCGAGCGCGGCCTCGCGCGGCGCGTATTTCAACGTCTCAATCAGATACGCGGGCATGTGACCGTAGAGCACGCCGTTGAAGCCCGCCATCACCGCAATCGACAGCGCGCCGCCCACCACCGCGCCGCGATGGTGGCGCAGCGTTTCGCGAAACGGCTGCTTCACCACGGCGCCCTGCATTTGCTTGAATTCCGGCGACTCGTCGAGATTGCGGCGCAGCAGATACGAAACGATCCCGCACAGGCCGCCCACGAGGAACGCAATGCGCCAGCCGTAGCTCGCGGCGTCGGCGGGCGTGAGCGCGGACTGCACGACGAGATTGACGATCGTCGCGAGCATCACGCCCGTGTTGATCGCGCAGACGATCACGCCGGCCGCGAGGCCCGCGCGCCGCGGCGCCGCTTCCACCGCGTAGGTGATCGCGCCGGGCATTTCGCCGCCCACGCAAAAGCCCTGCAGCACGCGCAGGCCGATCAGCGCGATGGGCGCGGCAACGCCCCAGCGCGCGTAATTGGGCAACAGGCCGATGCAGATCGTCGCAAGCGTCACGACGACGATCGAGCCCACGAACACGGGCCGCCGCCCGATGCGGTCGCCCAGGCTGCTGAGCACGATGCCGCCGAGCGGCCGGATGATATAGCCGATCGCGAGCACCGAAAACGTGAGCAGCATGCTCACGAGCGGGTCGCTCGCCGGAAAGAATTGCGCGGCGATCGAATGCGCGAAGAAACCGTAAATCACGAAATCATAAAATTCCAGCGAGCCGCCCAGACTCGCAATGAGGATCATCTTCCACTGGGCGCGGGTCAGGCCAGGCGCCGCGGCGTGCGACGCTGGCAGTGAGGGTGTCGTCTCCATATGCTCTCCTTGTTGATGGACCTGGCGGCGCTTGGGGTTGCTGCTAGCGGATCTTCGTCCTGCGCCTCTTCTTCAAAAACATCGGCCCGTGCAGCCGCGTTTCATTGCGAACCGCCCGGGCGTCGGATCAAGCGGCCTCGCGCCGCCGCGGCGCACGCACAACGCCTGCGCGTGCGAGCAGCGCGTCCAGTTCGAGCGCGTCGTGCGCCACGCCGCCGACGTAGCGGTCGGGCCGCAGCAGCACGGCGCGCGCGCCGGTTTCCGCAAGCCAGGCGCGCAGCGGCTCCCGCGTGGCCGGCACGATCGCCACGCGCGCGCCTTGCGCTGCGTTCGTCAGCGCGTCCTGCGCGTGTTGCGCAAGCGCTTCGTCGACGATCAGGGCGAAGCGATAACCGACGGCGTCGTCGAGGCGCGAGCCGTCTTCGAACACGGGTTGCGGCCCGATATCGCCGCCCGCCGCACCGGCGTGCCAGCCCGGGCCCAGACGCGGCTGGGGCGTGCGGAACTCGCGAATCGCCGCCGTCATCTCGCGGTCGCGCGCGGCAACGGCGTCGCTGTCGGTGGCCTGGATTACGCCGCCCAGTTGCACCGCCGTTTCGATGAACGTGCGCACGTGCGGCTCGCGCTCGCTCTCGTAGGTGTCGAGCAGCGTATCGGGCAGCGCGCCGTCGATCACGTCGGCGAGCTTCCATGCGAGGTTCGAGGCGTCGCGTATGCCCGCGGCCATGCCCTGCCCCATGAACGGCGGCGTCTGGTGAGCGGCGTCGCCCGCGATCAGCAGCCTCCCGCGCCGCCAGCCCTGCGCGATCACCGAATGGAACGTGTAGATCGCCGAGCGTTCGAGTTGCGCGTGCCCGGGCGTGATCCACCGTGCGAGCCGCTCCCAGATCCATTCCGGCGTGCCGATGCGGCGCTCGTCGTCGCCCGGCATCACCATGATTTCCCAGCGGCGGCGGTTGTGCGGCCCGCGCGTGTAGGTGGTCGGCCGCGCGGGGTCGCAGTACTGGATCGAGTAGTCGCCGAGATCGGCGCGCTCGCCCTCCAGCAGCACGTCCACCACGACCCAGCGTTCGTGCGATTTCAGATCGGCCAGCTCGGTGCCGATGAAGCGGCGCACGGTCGAGCGCGCGCCGTCGCAGCCCACCACGTAGCGCGCCGTGGTGTGGGCGAGGCGCCCTTGCGCCGTATCCTCGAAGCGGATCCGCACGTGGTCGTCGCGTTCGTCGAGCGCGAACACCTCGTGACGCAGGAGCACGTCGGCGCCGCCGCGCATCGATAGTTGCGCACGCAACGCCCGTTCGAGATCCGGCTGATGAAACTTGTAGCTTGCGCACCAGCCTTGCGGGCCGATGCCGCCGGGCCGGGTCCAGTCGATCATCAGCTCGCCGCGTGCATTCACGAACTTCATGCCGGGGCCGACGAAGAGATTGGGCAGCAGCGTCTGCGCGATCCCGGCAGCCTGAAACACGCGCATGCATTCGCCGTCGAAGTGCACGGCGCGCGGCAGCTGGAACACATCCTTGTCGCGCTCGAACACCACGACTTTCAGGCCGCGCAGCGTGAGCAGATTGGCGAGCGTCGCGCCTGTCGGCCCGAAGCCGACGATCGCGACGTCATAGTCGGGCTCCGAATTTGATTTGCATACCGAATTGTTTACGACATCCTTCATCCCATTCACCTGATCCATGGCTTACTGCGTGGAAACTGCGTGGATGACTGCGCCGCCCGCAGCGCGCGGGCGGCGTCCTGCGGCTTACACTTCGTCCGCGACGGGATTCCTGAGCGTACCGATGCGATCCACTTCGACTTCCACCACGTCGCCATGCTTCATGAAGAGCGGCGGATTGCGCTTCGCGCCCACGCCACCGGGCGTGCCGGTCACGATCACGTCGCCGGGGAACAGCGGCGTGAAAGTGGAGAGATACGCGATCTGCTTCGCAATGCCGTGAATCAGCATCTCCGTGGTCGCGCGCTGCACTTCCTGGCCGTTCAGACGCGTGACGAGCGTCATCAGCGCGTTCGGCTCGATATCGTCGCTCGTGACCATCCACGGGCCGAACGCGCCCGTGCGGTAGAAGTTCTTGCCCGGTCCCCATTGGCCCGTGTGGCGCTGCCAGTCGCGCACCGAGCCGTCGTTGTAGCAGCTGTAGCCCGCGATATGACGCCATGCGTCGGCCTCGGCGATGCGCCGCCCGCCCTCGCCGATGATCACGGCAATCTCGCCTTCATAGTCGAACTGTGTGGACTCGCGCGGACGCAGCATCGGTTCGCCCGCGCCCACCTGCGAAGCCGGCACGCGCATGAAGATCACGGGCTGCTCGGTGGTCTCGCGATTGGTCTCCTTCACGTGCTCCGCGTAGTTCAGGCCCACGCAGAAGATCTGCTGCGGATTCGCAATAACGGGCTCGAGCGTGACTTCGGCAAGCGGATAGTCGCCCTTGCCTTCGCTTGCGGCGCGTTGCGCTTCGGCGAACGCGCCGGCTGCGATCAGCGACTTGAGGTCGGCATAACGGCCGCCAAGGCGCTTCTTGAGGTCGAACACCGCGCCATCGCGCACGACGCCGAACGACGAACCTTCATGGGTGGAAAAGCTGGCGAGTTTCATGATGCTCCAATGATAAAGAGTGGGTTTTCCTTGAAATCGGGACGCGCATTTATTGGTGCGTTTATCGTATTTTGAGAATACACTACGAAAAACGCGCGACACAACTTGATTTTTATCAGGGTTTATCACTACCACTGGAGACAGCATGACTCTGCCGAACATCGACCCAACCCCGAAGCGAACCGGCCTCACGCTCAGCCACATGGGCTTTTTCGTGAACGACATGGCGAAGGTCGAAGACTTCTATACGCGGGTGCTCGAATTCACGGTGACGGACCGCGGCACGCTGCCCTCGCCGCGCGGCACGGTCAGCCTCGTCTTTCTCAGCCGCGATCCCCGCGTGCATCACCAGATCGTGCTGGCGAGCGGCAGACCCGAGCAGTTGCCGTTCAATCCGATCAACCAGATTTCACTGGAGGCGGACAGCCTCGCCACGCTCAAGCACTTTCACCGGCGCTTCGTGGAGGAAGGGATGGAGGAGATCGTGCCGGTCACGCACGGCAATGCGATCTCTTTCTACGCGCGCGACCCGGAGGGCAACCGGCTGGAGATCTTCATCGACACGCCGTGGTACGTGGATCAGCCCATGCGCGTGAGTGTGGACTTCACGCTGCCCGACGCCGCATTGCTGGCCGAGGTCGAGCGCCATGCGAGCACGTTGCCGGGCTTCCGGCCACGCGCGGTGTGGGAGAGGGAGATGGCGGCGCGGATGGGCGTAGCGTGACGCCGCGCCGTTTTACGACTCGATCAACGCACGCACGCGCGTGGAAATGCGCGCGGCGGCTTCCTTCACGGCCTCGACCACGCGCTCGAGATTGAAGAACGCGAGGCGCTGTTCGGGCACGACGAGCGCGAGCGCGGCCACGGCTTCGCCCGATGCATCGGTGAACAGCGGCGAGGCGACGGCGGACATGCCCGCTTCGAGTTCGCCCTTCGAGAGATAGAAGCCCGCGCGGCGGATCTTGAGCAGGCTCGCGCGGAATTCTTCGAGCGAGCCGCCGAGTCCGCTGGCCGCGATGTCTTCGGGGTACTGCTCGAACAGCGCGGCGAGTTTCGCCTTCGGAAACGTCGAAAGGATCGCCTTGGGCGCGGCGCCAAGAAAGAGCGGACGCGGACGGCCACGGCCATAGCGCAGGTCGAATACGGCGTCGTGCGATTCCCGATGCGTATCGACGAGTTCATTGCCGTACCAGCGCGACATGACGGCATCGAAGCCCGATTGCTCCGCCAGCTCGCGCATGACCGGCTGCCCCGCTTTCAACAGCGGATCGGAAATGCGCAAATGGTAGTCGAGCGTGATGATGCGCGGGCCGAGGCCATATTCGCCGCCCACGAAGCGCAGCAGCATGCCCGTCTCGACGAGTTCGCGCAGATAGCGGTAAGCGGTCGGCACTGAGCATTGCAGTTCGGCCGCCACCTGTTCGGCGGAAAGAAAAGGCCGCGCCTCGGAAAAGAGTTCGAGGATGGACAGCAGTTTCGCAATGCTCGACAAAGGCCGGTCTCCGGTCACGCGTGGGGTGGCCAATTATAGCGGCACGCTTGACCGCGTTCGTGCCCCGCAATCCCGGCGGCACCATGCAAAACCGCCGCATTGCAGGGCACGCTTTACACGTGCCCTGCAATGCGGCGGTCGGTATGGATTACCGCATGCCACATGCACCTTGCATCGTCGAGGCGAAATTCGCCTGACATCATTCATGCGAGATGCATGTTTAGCATAGCTTTATTGCATATGCTGGCCGCCATTGATAGGAATATTTGCGCCCGTCACGAAGCCCGCTTCGTCCGAACACAGGAACAGCACGAGCGCCGCGACTTCACCGGGGTTGCCGAGACGGCCCATCGGGATCTGCGGCAGGATCTTCGAGTCGAGAATGTCCTGAGGAATGGCGGTCACCATCTTCGTGGCGAGATAGCCCGGCGAAATGGTGTTCACGGTCACACCCTTGCGGGCCACTTCCAGCGCGAGCGACTTCGTGAAGCCGTGCATGCCGGCCTTCGCCGCGGCGTAGTTGGTCTGGCCGACCGAACCCTTCGAACCGTTCACCGACGAAATGTTGATGATGCGGCCCCACGCGCGCTCGACCATGCTGTCGCACAGCGGCTTCGAGATATTGAAGATCGAGTCGAGATTCGTGCGCAGCACGGCGTCCCAATTGACCTTGTCGAGCTTGCGGAACGTCATGTCGCGCGTGATGCCCGCGTTGTTCACGAGAATATCGACAGGGCCGATCTCGCTCTGGATCTTCTGCGCGCCGCGCTGGCACGAATCGTAGTCGGCCACGTCCATGCCGTAGGCGTGGAATTCGCGGTCGGTCTCCTTCATGCGCGCCAGCCAGTCCTTCGCGCCTGTGTTATCGGGCGAGTGCGTCACGACGACGCGATAACCCGCGTCATGCAGTTTCACGCTGATGGCCTCGCCAAGGCCGCCCATACCACCTGTCACCAATGCAATACGATTAGTCATCCTATATATCCGCGAGAGTTGAGCGTCACTAAAACCGTGGCGTTACGCGCTACGCGTGCAGGCGCCACATACACTGTTGCCCGGCTTCATCCTTCCACCCAGGACGAAGACAAGGCGAATACCGCGCGGCTTCTGGTCAATTTCTAGTATTGCGCGTGGTTGCTGCTACAGGCGGATCGCCGCTGCTTTTCGCGCGACGAACCGCCTGATACCTCCATACTGCTCTGCTTACTGCCTTGATAGCGGGATCAAGCTGAATCAAGCGCGCTCGAGCGCGAGCGCCACGCCCATGCCGCCGCCGATGCACAGCGAGGCCAGGCCGCGCTTGGCGTCACGGCGCTGCATTTCGTGCAGCAGCGTCACGAGAATCCGGCAGCCCGACGCGCCGATCGGGTGACCGATCGCAATCGCCCCGCCGTTCACGTTGATCTTCGACGTGTCCCAGCCCATCTGCTTGTTCACGGCCAGCGCCTGCGCCGCGAACGCCTCGTTGATCTCCATGAGATCGAGGTCGTTCACCGACCAGCCCGCGCGCTCCAGCGCCCGCTTCGACGCCGGCACCGGGCCCATGCCCATCACCTTCGGATCGACGCCGCCGCTGGCGTACGCCTTGATGCGTGCGAGCGGCGTGAGGCCCAGTGCCTCGGCCTTCTTCGCCGACATCACCACGACCGCCGCTGCGCCGTCGTTGATGCCCGACGCGTTCGCCGCCGTCACCGTGCCTTCCTTGTTGAACGCCGGCTTCAGGCCCGCGAGCGATTCGGCCGTCACACCGTGGCGCACGAACTCGTCGGTCGCGAACTGCAGCGGCTCGCCCTTGCGCTGGGGAATCGCCACCGGCACGATTTCCGCGTCGAAGCGGCCGGCCTTCTGCGCGGCTTCCGCCTTGTTCTGCGACAGGGCCGCAAACGCGTCCTGCTCCTCGCGCGTGATGCCGTATTCCTTCGCGACGTTTTCCGCCGTCACGCCCATGTGGTACTGGTTGTACACGTCCCACAGGCCGTCGACGATCATGCTGTCGATGAGCTTCGCATCGCCCATGCGGAAGCCGTCACGCGAGCCCGGCAGCACGTGCGGCGCGGCGCTCATGTTCTCCTGGCCGCCGGCCACGACGATGTCCGAATCGCCCGCGATGATCGCGTTGGCCGCGAGCATCACCGCCTTCAGGCCCGAGCCGCACACCTTGTTGATCGTCATGGCGGGAACGGCCGCGGGCAGGCCCGCCTTGATCGACGCCTGGCGCGCCACGTTCTGGCCCGAACCGGCCGTGAGCACCTGACCCATGATCACGTCGCTCACCTGCTCGGGCGTAACACCCGCGCGCTCGAGCGCGGCCTTGATGACGATCGCGCCCAGGTCGGGCGCCGCCACCTTCGCGAGCGAGCCGCCGAATTTGCCTACTGCCGTACGTGCGGCCGAAACGATCACAATGTCAGTCATGTTGAGCTCCTGCTCTGCAAATGCGCTGAAAAATCGATGTCTGGAAAGCTGAGCCGGCAAACGCCGCGCCCCCGTCGTTCATTGACGACGAAGACGCGTGTTGGCACGTGGTGGCGTATTGCCGGCGGGCAGGAACGCGAATCAGGCCTTGGCCGGGCTGGCCTTGGCGGCAGCCGGCTGGACCGCGACCGGCGCGGCTTCCTGGGCGGAAGCGACGACGTTCTGGAAACCGCTCTGGGCCGTTTCGATGGCCTGGCGGGTCACGCCGCGCAGCGTTTCGGCGGCATTGTTGACGGCGGCGAAGGTCGAGTTCATGGCCGCGACGAAGGGCTCCGCGCCCACGGGCGCGTTTTGCGTCAGGCCTTCGGAAAAGGCCTTGAAACGCTGCTCGTTTTCGCCCGATTGCGTCTGGGCGGCTTGAATCAACTCGTTTTGGGTCGTCGTCGCGATGTCGACGAGATGGCGGCCGTACGACATGGCCTTGGCGGCGGCTTGCTGCGATGCACCAATCTGCTGCGTCAGGAACTCGGCGGGATTGCCGCTTTCGAGGGCGCCTTTGAGCGTCGCTTCGCTTTCAGCGATGGCAGCCTTGCTCGCCTGGACGTTGAGATCGATCACGGCCTGCACGCCCTCGACAACGGGCTTCGTGAGCGCAAAGAACGCTGCGACGCCAGCCTGGTAGTTCGCGCGGAATTGTTCGGGTGCGGAAACGGACATCAGCTCATACTCCTTGGTTAGTCTTACTAATTAAAGCGCCAACCCCCGATGGCCTGACTTGCGGCTGTATTCCTATGTTTGAAAACTAATGCTGCATCGCCGCAGTCAATCTAGAGTGTCCATTCTAAGACAGAAATTTAACAATTTTGTGGCGGTTCATATTAGGTAGAAACCCTTAACGTAAGTCTTTCGGGTTCGGAAATTGCAGTTGTCAAGCAACCACTTTCGAGACCGGTAAATTCGACGCTGAGCGCGAAAATTGCATGGTGAATAAATGGTCCGCGACGGATTTTCCGCGCGGCGCCGTTTAAGTCCTTATAGGGGCTGTTGACCCCTCTGCATCAAGGGAGAGAAATCATGACCCGCAAACCACTGCGTTCGTCGTTTGCCGCCGTTCTGCTCGCCTCCACCGCAACGGCCGCGCTCGCACAGCCCGTGGTCGTCGAGCCGAATGAGCCGCCACGGCAGCCCATGGTCGTCGAGCCGAATGAGCCGCCTCCGCCGCCCGTGGTCGTCGCGCCCACTTCGCCGCCGCCTCCGCCGCGGGAAGAAGCCGCGCCGCCGCCGCGCCAGGGCTATGTGTGGCAGTCCGGCCACTGGCGCTGGGACCGGGGCGTGTACGTCTGGGAACCGGGCCGCTGGGAGGAAGCCCGCTCGGGGTACAACTGGGTGCCGGGGCACTGGGTCGAGGACGGCCCGAACTGGCGATGGATTCCGGGCCACTGGGCATAATGCCGCTCAAGCGGCATCAGGCCTGAATGCCCGACTTCGAACTGGGAAACGACTATGACGGCGCGGCAGCGGGTTCGCCTGCGGTGCAATCGTTGCAGACCGACAAGGCCGGGAAGGCCTTGAACGAACGCGATCCGGACGCGGAACTCGTTGCGCGTGTCGGCGCGCGTGATCCGCTTGCCGTGCGCGCGCTCGTCGCGAGCAAGCTGCCGCGCCTCATCGCACTCGCCACACGCATGCTCGGCGACCACAGCGAAGCCGAAGACGTCGCTCAGGAAGCGTTCGTGCGGATCTGGAAACAGGCGCCCACCTGGCGCACGGGCGAAGCGAAATTCGACACGTGGCTGCATCGCGTGGCGCTCAACCTGTGCTACGACCGCTTGCGCGGACGGCGCGAAGAAGCCGTGGAAGACGTGCACGCCGTGAGCGAGCCGGCACCCGATCCCGCAGGCTCGCCCGACCAGCAGATCGAAGCACGCACGCGCGACGAACGCGTGCGGGCCGCACTCGCGGCGCTGCCCGTGCGCCAGCGCGAAGCGCTCGTGCTCACTTACTATCAGGAGCTTTCGAACCTCGAAGCAGCCAGCCTGATGGATATTTCGGTGGACGCGCTCGAAAGCCTGCTGGCGCGCGCCCGGCGCACCCTGCGCGCACAACTGGCCGGCGAAGCTGCCGGTAAGGACTCCGTATGACACCCGAACGATTCCACACGCTCGTCGCGGCTTATGGCGCCGACCCGCAGCGCTGGCCGCAGCACGAACGCGAAGAGGCGCTCCAATGGGCGCGCGCGCACCGCGCCGAAGCCAACGCGGCGCTCGACGAAGCCATGGCGCTCGACAGCTGGCTCGCCCGCGACATGGTCGCGCCGCCGGGACGCGCGCTCTTCGAGCAGATCGTTGCGGGCGCACCGGTGAAGCCCGTTGCCGCCGTGAAGCGCCGCAGCTTCTGGTGGTCCGGCGCGGCATTCGCGGGCGTGGGCCTCGCGGGCGCACTCGCGGGCGCGCTGACGATATCGCTCGTCGTGCTCGGCGGCGCGGCGCCCACCGCCCCGCACGAGACGTATCTCAGCACGAGCTTCGGGGGGACGGGTTCGGACTGGAGCGAATCGAACCTCAACCCCGGCGCCGAAGGGAGTGACGAATGAACGGCTGCTCATGGAAAACGCTGCTCGTCGGCTCGGTCCTCCTGAACGTTTTTCTGCTCGGCGGAATTGCGGGCGGTGCGTGGCGCTGGTTCGCCGTACGCGGCGAGCCGCAGGCGCAAGCGACGCAGCGCGTGGCGTTGCGCTTCGCCACCGAAGAGCTTTCGCCGGACCGCCAGCAGCAGTTCGCCCAGGCGCTCAAGTCCTCGCGCCGCGAAGGCCGCCAGTACGCGCGCGACGGACGCGACGGAAGGCGCGAGGTGCTCGACCTGCTCGCCGCGCCGCAACTCGACCGCAACGCCATCGACGCCGCGCTCACGCGCACGCGCACCGCAGACAGCGCGTTGCGCGCGCAAATCGAAAGCGGCGTGGTCGATTTCGCGGCCACGCTCTCGCCCGAAGAACGCGTGAAGTTCGTCGCAGGGCTCGAAAAGCGCGGCCAGTGGCGGCTGCCGGCACAGTCGCAAAAGCAGCCGCAAATGCAACCCCAGAAAGCCGTGAGCGAGGCGAGCGGCGCGCAATAAAAAATCTGGCAGACCAGCGACGGATACCGCGAGCGACGAGCGTTTAACGGGAATACGCAACGCTCCAGTGAGCACAAGGGACCGCGCATGGAAAGCCTTTCGAATGCCCGCGCCGGCGCGATCGCCATGAACCGCTTCGGCCTCGGCGCGCGCGCCGACGAGACGCCGCCCGCCAACCCTCGCGGCTGGCTGCTCGGCCAGTTCCAGGCCTACGAACCACTGCCCGCCGCATGGCGCAACGAGCCCGGCGCACTGGCGCTCGCGGCGCGCTTCGGGGAGGAACGCCAGCAAGGCATGGCGGGCAGCGCGGCAGCGAGCGCGGCTTCAGAGACGAACGCACAAGAGAACGCGCAACAAGCCGCACGCCGCGCGGTCAACCAGGCGATCCGCCGCGAGAGCGTGGGCATCTACCGCAGCGCGGTCAACGCACGCCTCACGAGCGCCTTGCAGACCGATACGCCTTTCGTCGAGCGCCTCGTACACTTCTGGTCGAACCACTTCGCCGTATCGGTGGACAAGGCGCTGATTGCGGGCATTGCGGGCGCATTCGAAATGGAAGCGATACGGCCGCACGTGCTCGGCAATTTCGCGGACATGCTGGTCGCCGTCGAGCAGCACCCCGCCATGCAGCTCTTTCTCGATCAGGCGCGCTCCGTGGGGCCCGACAGCCGCGCCGCGCTGCGCGCCGATCAGCGCGACCCCGCGCACAAGCGCGGCCTCAACGAGAACCTCGCACGCGAGATCATGGAGCTGCACACGCTCGGCGTGCGCACCGGCTACACGCAGGACGACGTGACCGAATTCGCCCGCGCGCTCACGGGCTGGAGCGTGGCGGGCGTGCGCGGGCCGCAGCCCGGCAATGCCGCGCCCGGCAGCTTCGTGTTTCGCCCCGCGCTGCACGAGCCGGGCGCGCGCACCGTGATGGGCAAACGCTACGATCAAGCGGGCGAGCAGCAGGCGCTCGCCATCCTCAACGACCTCGCGCACGCGAGCGCCACGAGCCGCCATCTCGCGTTCCAGCTCGCTCGCCACTTCGTCGCCGACAATCCGCCGCCCGCGCTCACCGAGCGCCTCGCGCTCGCCTTCGAGCAAAGCGGCGGCGACCTGCCCACCGTATACCGCGCGCTCGTTGAAGCGCCGCAGGCGTGGGCGCCCATCGATGCGAAGTTCAAGACACCGTGGGAGTGGACCGTATCGTCGATGCGCGGTCTCGGCTGGCGCGAACCCGGCGAAGCGGGCGACATCAACGCCGCGCCGCTGCTCACGCAGCTTGGCCAGCCCGTGTGGCGGCCGGGCTCGCCCGCCGGCTACGACGACATCGCTGCAAGCTGGGCCGCGCCCGATGCGCTCGTGCGCCGCGTGGAAGTCGCGCAGCGCTTCTCGGCGCGCGTGGGCGACCGGCTCGATCCGCGCACGCTCGGCAACACGCTCATGGGCGCCACGCTCAGCGCGCCCACGGCCAGCGCGGTCGCGCATGCCGAGAGCGCGTCCACTGCGATCGCCTTGCTGCTCGTCTCGCCCGATTTCCTGAGGAGATAACCGCCATGGTTTCCCGCCGCCATTTCCTGCGCGTCGCCGCCGCCGGCGCGGGTGCGATGCTCGTCGCACCCCGCATCGTGTTCGCCAGCGTCGAAACCGAGCGCCGCTTCGTGTTCGTGATCCAGCGCGGCGCGGCCGACGGGCTCAACATCGTCGTGCCCTATGCGGAGCCCGCCTACGCCACGCTGCGCGGCCCGCTCGCCATCGACGTCGACAAGGCCACGAAACTCGACGGCACGTTCGCGCTGCATCCGTCGCTCGTGCAGATGGCGCAGATGTATGGCGAGAAGCAGGCGCTCTTCGTCCATGCGATCGCTTCGCCGTATCGCGACCGCTCCCACTTCGACGGTCAGAACGTGCTGGAAACGGGCGGCCGCGCGCCCTACCAGGTCAAGGACGGCTGGCTCAACCGGCTCGTCGCCATGCTGCCGGCCTCGCGCGAAAGCGCCATTGCGCTCGCGCCCACCGTGCCGCTCGCGCTGCGCGGCACGATCCAGGTAAGTTCGTTTGCGCCCTCGGCGCTGCCCAGCGCGTCCGACGATCTGCTCACGCGCGTGTCCGCGCTCTACGAAGCCGATCCGCAGCTGCGCGCGCTCTGGACTTCGGCAATGAATGCACGCGGGCTCGCGGGCGACGCGAGCGCGCGCCAGGACCCCGCGAGCGTCGGCAAGCTTGCGGCGGGCTTCCTCGCTCGCCCCGATGGCCCGCGCATCGCCATGATCGAAACCGGCGGATGGGACACGCACAGCGCGCAAAACGCGCGGCTCGCGAATCAGCTGAAAGCGCTCGACACGATGCTCGCCGCGCTGCGCGATGGCCTCGGCCCCGCATGGGACAAGACCACGGTGCTCGTCGCGACGGAGTTCGGCCGCACGGCCGCAGCGAACGGCACGGGCGGCACCGACCACGGGCAGGCTTCGGTAGCGATGCTCGTGGGCGGCGCCGTGGCGGGCGGACGCGTGCGGGCCGACTGGCCGGGGCTGCGCAGCGCGGATCTCTACGAGTCGCGCGACCTCAAGCCCACGGCCTCACTCGATGCATTGATCGCGGGCGCGGCCGCGGAGAGCCTCGGGCTCGATCCACAGCGCACGGCATCGACGCTATTCGGCGATGCGGGCACAAAAAATGCGGCTACGGGTTTGATAAGGGCATGAACGGATAGAACAGACGAACACGAAAGCGGGCCGCTTTACGTGGACCCGGATGCCGCCACGCGACGAGACCAGCCAGCCGTTCGGATAACCAAACAATTTCAGTCAGTGGAGGAAACCCGCCATGAAGATAAAACTACTGCATCCCGTGACCCTGGTCGCCTGCGCCGCCCTGCTTTCCGCCTGTATCGTGGAGCCGGCCCACCCGCCGGAGCCGGCGCCCCGCGTCGAGACACCGCCGCCCGCCCCCGCCCAGGGCTATGCCTGGACCAAGGGACATTACCGCTGGGAAGGCAACCAGTGGGTGTGGATTCCGGGACATTGGGTGCAGGGGTACTAACAGGGAACGTTGGGAAGGAATACTGAGTATTCGTATTGCGGCGGTGAAATTGCATTCACCGGGCAAATCGGCCGCCGCACCTCGTTGAATTCGAGCTTGCCGCAAACGGAGTCGTGACACCGACGCGCCAGCATTCGATCACCTCGCGCGCGCTGATGGTCGAGCACATGACCGGGGCGCCCAGGCATGTCAAGCGAATGAAAGGCAAGCTGCGCGGGCGACTGATTCTCGATTCGGAAATTCGCAAACGCGTACGCATGATCGTGGGTGCCGCCGCAGCCGACGACAAGGAGGAGTGAGCCGCTGCCATCGGAGCCTGCGATTGCGGCTGTCTTTGTCTAGACTGGAACGAGTACGTGCGCTTCCCCACTCGTGAAAGGAGGACCGACAATGCTCACGCAGCGAACGAAGGATATCGTGAAGGCGACCGCGCCCGTGCTCGCCGACCACGGTTTCGCCATCATCAAGCGTTTTTACACGCGGCTCTTCGAGGCCCACCCTGAACTGAAGAATGTGTTCAACATGGCGCACCAGGAACAGGGGCAGCAACAGCAGGCGCTCGCGCGCGCCGTCTATGCGTATGCGGAAAACATCGAAGACCCCTCGAGCCTCGCGGCCGTGCTCAAGAACATTGCAAACAAGCACGCGAGCCTCGGCGTGCTGCCCGAGCACTACCCTATCGTTGGCGAACATCTGCTAGGCGCGATCAAGGACGTGCTCGGCGACGCCGCCACGGAGGACATCATCTCCGCATGGGCGCAGGCCTACGGCAATCTCGCCGACGTGCTCATGGGCATGGAAAGCGAACTCTATGAAGGTTCCGGCGACAAGTTGGGCGGCTGGACCGGCTGGCGCAAGTTCGTCGTGCGCGAGAAGCGGCCCGAAAGCAGCATCATCACCTCGTTCGTGCTCGAACCGGCCGATGGCGGCCCGGTCGCGAACTTCGAACCTGGCCAGTACATCAGCATCGGCGTGACCGTGCCGGCGCTCGGCTTGCAGCAGATCCGCCAATACAGTCTTTCCGACATGCCCAACGGCCGGACCTACCGCATTTCCGTGAAGCGCGAGGCCGGCGGCCCGCAGCCGGCCGGCTATGTTTCGAACCTGCTGCACGACCACCTGAACGTGGGCGACGAAGTGAAGCTGGCCGCGCCTTACGGCAACTTCCATATCGACGTGAACGCGCATACGCCTATCGTGCTCATCAGCGGCGGCGTGGGCCTCACGCCGATGATCAGCATGCTCAAGCGCGCGCTTCAGGATCCGAACCGCAAAGTGGTGTTCGTGCACGGCGCGCGCAATAGCGGCGTGCATGCCATGCGCGACCGTCTGCGCGAGACCGCGGCCACGAACGCCAACTTCCATCTCGAGATTTTCTACAACGAGCCGCTGCCCGGCGACGTGCAAGGCCGCGACTACGATTACGCGGGGTTCGTCGACATCGGGCAGATCAAGCAGGCGATCCTGCAACCCGACGCCGACTACTATATTTGCGGCCCCATTCCCTTCATGCGCATGCAGCACGATGCGCTCAAGAATCTCGGCGTCCACGAAGCCCGGATTCACTACGAGGTCTTCGGACCCGGATCTCTTCGCGGAATAGGCGCGAAGTTCATGCAGGCAAGCGCGGCGCCAACGCCGCGCCTGCCGTTTCCATTGCTCAGAATCCGAACACTCTCAGCGCGTTGCCGCCCCGCACCGCGTCGCTTTGTGCTTTCGGCAGCCGCGCGGTATTGGCAAACGCGCCGCGCGTGTCGTGCACCTGGTGCGGCCAGTCCGTGCCGAACATGACCTGGTCCGCGCCCACCACCGAGATCAGGAACTCGAGCGAGGCCGGGCTATACGTGATGCAGTCGTAATAGATGTGGCGCAGATAGTCGATGGGCTTGCGCTTCATCTGGCGGCGCTGCGGAATTTCCACGTCGTCGCCCTTGGTGAAGCGGCCCGCGAGATACGGCAGCGCGCCGCCCGCATGCGAGGCGATGATCTTGAGGTTCGGATACTGGTCGAAGAAGCCTTCGAAGATCATGCGCGTGATGGCGAGCGTCGTATCGAACATGAAGCCCACCGACCAGCTCAGGTCGAACTTCGTCATGTCCATTTGTTCGGCGCCCGGCGGATCGGTGGGATGCACGAGCACCGGCAGCGAACGCCGGTCGATCTCGGCCCAGATCGGCGCGAACATCGGGTCCGTGAGGCTGCGGCCCGCCACGTTGGCGAGCACCATCACGCCGCTCGCGCCGTTGGCGCAGGCGCGCTCCAGTTCCTGCACCGCACGCGCCGGATACTCCCACGGCAGCGAAGCGAACCAGCGGATACGCTCGGGGTGTGCGGCCTGACCCTCGGCAATCGTGTCATTGGTCTCGCGCGCGGCCTGGCAGCTCGTTTCCTCGTCGCCCCAGAATACGTTCGGGCACGTCAGCGAAACGACCGAGACGTCGATGCCCGCTTCGTTCATGTGCTCGATGCGCAGGTCGAAATCGAAATGGCCCTTCTGCGGAATCACCACCGGCGTGTTGCCGCGGAACACTTCCTGTTGCCCATCGGGCCGCGTTTGAATGTTGTAGGCGCCGCCGCGCTGCTTGAGCAGTTCGAGCCACTTGTGCGTGAAGATATGGGTATGGACGTCGATGACGGGCATGCTGATGTCTCCTGTTCGAGATTTGCCGATGGAATAGCCGACACTTCGTCATCCTTATCGTGTGGAGTGAAGCGCCGGCGTGCAGGGGTTGCGCCGCTCCGCTCAGATGGACGAAGGCGCGGAAAGGTCGTTCAAATGCGGTGCGTCACGCTTGAGCATGAACGCGCCAACGAGACCCAGCGCGAAGAACACCGCGCAGAAGTGCGCTGGCGCCATGTTGTTGCCCGTGGTATGCAGCAGCCACGTCAGCACGAACGGCGAGAACCCGCCGAAAATCGCCGCGCCGATGTTGTACGAAATCGCCAGGCCCGTGGAGCGCACTTCGGTGGGAAAGAGCGCGGCGAGCGCCGTGGGAATCGGACTGTTCGAAGCGCCGATCAGCAGCGCAAACAGCAGCTCCACCGTCATGATCGACACGATGGAGGGCGCGCTCACGATCCAGTAGTAGGCCGGATACAGCACGACGAGAAATACGATGAGCGAGCCGCAGATCATGCGGTTGCCGCCCACACGGTCCGCCATGTGGCCGAACAGCGGAATCGTGACCACGCGCAGCAGCACGCTGGCGAGCAGCACAGTGAAGGGCAGCGTGACCGGCATGTGCAGGTTCTGCACCGAATAGATCGGCAGGTAGGTGATGATCACATACGCCATGACATTGAGCGCGGCGCTCAGCGCCGTCGCTACGAAAAGCTCGCGCGGGTATTGCGACACCACGCGGCTGAACGGCGCCTTCACGCGCTTGTCGATCTGCTCGAACGCTTCGGTCTCGGGCAGACTGCGGCGGATATAGAAGCCCACCGGGCCAATGAGCAGACCAAAGAGGAAGGGAATGCGCCACGCCCACGATTCGAGTGCGTGCGGCGTGAACAGGTGCGTGAGCGCGCTGCCCATCGCCACGGCCAGCAGCGCACCCAGCGCCTGGGCGAACATCTGCCAGCTGCCGTAGAGATTGCGCCGCCCTTTGGGCGCGTACTCGATCAGCATGGCCGTGGCCGTGCCGAACTCGCCGCCCGCCGAAATACCCTGCAGCAGGCGGGCGCACAGGACGATTGCGGGTGCAACGAGTCCGATCTGCTGAAAACCCGGCGTAAAGGCGACCATCGCGGCCGCCAGCGTCATCAAGGCGATGACGAGCGTGAGGCCCGCCTTGCGGCCCTTGCGGTCGGCGTACATGCCGAGCAGCACGCCGCCGAGCGGGCGCACCACGAAGCCCGCGCCGAACGTGGCCGTGGTCAGCATGAGCGCCGCGTATTCGCTGTCGCCAGGAAAGAACTGCTTCGCGATGATGATAGAGAGAAACCCGAATACGACGAAGTCGTACCACTCCAGCACGTTTCCGAGCGTCGACGCCACGGCGCCGCGCCAGCGAATGCGCGTATCCATTGCTCTCACGACTGTCTCCTGCGGCCGGCTCTCGGCGGGCCTGCTTGTATTGGATCGTTATCGGTTTCACCCGAATCTGCCGCAATGCAATGTAAGGCACTATAGTCATGAAGACAATCGAACAAATTCAATGGCTCCATAAAGTTACTTTATGCAACCGACCATCAAGCAACTGCGCGCGTTCGCGCTCGTCTGCCGCTTCGGCGTGCTCACGCGCGCCGCCGACGAGATGTTCATCACGCAGCCCGCCGTGAGCGTGCTGATCCGGCAGATGGAGGAAGCGCTCGGCATGCGCCTGTTCGACCGCACGTCGCGCTCGCTGCGGCCCACGGTGGCGGCCCGCGAAATCCTGCCCACCGTCGAGCGCATGCTGCGCGACCTCGAGTCGATCCAGTCGAGCGTCAAGGAGCTGGCCGGGCGCGAGCGCGGGCAGTTGCGGTTCGCCGCCACGCCGTCCATCGCGGCGGCCATCGTGCCACGGCTCGTGGCCGAATATCGCGCGCTGTATCCGAATATCGAAGTGTCGATCGACGACGCCGCGCCCGACCGGCTCACGGCCTCCACGCTCACCGGCGACGTGGAGTTCAGCATCGGCACGATCAGCGACAAACCCGAAGGCATTACGCTGCAATGTCTCGCGCGCGACCGGCTCTGCGCGATCTGCCGCAAGGACTCGCCGCTCGCGAAAAAGCGCCGCGTCACATGGGCCGATGCGCTCGGCTACCCGTGGATCGGCGTGAAGCCGGGCAGCGGCATACGCGGCCTGATCGACGAGACGCTCTTCGCGTTAGGCGAGCGCAAGGCTGTTGAATATGAGGTGTCCTATATGACAACGGGGCTTTCGATGACCCAGGCGGGGCTCGGCATCGCGATCTTTCCGGGCATGCTGCTCGGCGCGTTTCCGCACCGCGATCTCGTCGCGCGCAAGCTCGAAGCACCCGTCGTGACGCGCGACGTCAATCTGATCCGGCGGGCCGAGCATTCGCTTTCGCCCGCCGCGGAGTCGTTCATCGAACTTTGGTACAGGCGCATCGGCAAGCCGGCAGCCGTTTGAGCGCACGACCGCCTGTATCACCCCGCCCTCACTTGCGCAGCGCCTCGCCGGAGCATTCGATCATCCCCCGAATCAGGCGGCTGCGCGCGGAAGCACGCGACCACAGAATGCCGAAGCGGCGCGGCTCGGTTGCCTCGGCCAGCGGCAGGCGCGCGAGCCGCAAGCCCTTCGTAAGCGGCGTGCCGATATCGGGCACGAGCGAGACGCCAAGGCCGCGGTCCACCATCAACGCGATCGCCATCAGCGAGTTCAGCTCGAACAGCTCGCGCGGTGCGATCTTCGCGCGGCGCAAATACTGGTCGGCCTGCTTGCCGCCGCCCAGCGCACGGTCGTAACGGATGAACGGCTCGCGGCGCAGCAGGTCGTGCGGATCGGCGCGCGCGAATTTTGCCGGCGCGAGCACGACGATGGGCTCCTCGCGCAGCAGATGCCAGTCGTACGACTTCGGCAGCGCGAAGGCGGGATGCAGGCAAATCGCCACGTCCACCTCGCCGCGCTGCAGGGCTTCGAAGAGTTCCATCGACGTGCCCGCGCGTATCAGCAGCTTGACCTGCGGGAACGCTACGGCGAAGCGCGCCAGCACGTCGGGCAGCACGCTCAGCAGCGCCGACGTGATGGTCCCCACGCGCAGCTCGCCGCCCATTTCCTGCTCCTGCGCGAGCGCTTTCAGCTCATCGAAACCGCGCACGAGCGAGCGGGCGCGCTCCACCACGCGCTGGCCCGCCTCCGTGGGAATGACCGTGCGGCCCGCGCGCATGACGAGCGCCACGCCCAGTTCGCGCTCCAGCGCCTGGATTTGCTGCGCAATCGCGGCGGGCGTCACGCCCACGCGCCGCGCGGCCTCCGCCATCGAGCCGCTCTCCACGACGAGCAGCAGGTTGCTCAGGAACCCGGTGTCCATAAACGTAGCTTCTCTATGGTTTAAAGATAGGTTCGCATAGTTTATCTAAATCGTTGCCGATCGTAGACTGCCCTTCAGTGGTGATCTATACGGAAAGCATGGAGATGAGAAGCAAGTTGTTCGTGCCGGCATCGCGCCCGGAGCTGTTCGAAAAGGCGCTGGGCAGCGCCGCGGACGCGTTGTCGTTCGACCTGGAAGACTCGGTTGCCCCTACGCGTAAACCCGAAGCGCGTGAGGCACTGCGCACGCTGCTGGTGTCGCACGCCGTGCGCGAACGCGGCAAGGTGCTGATCGTGCGCGTGAACGCGCTCGACACGCCGTGGTTCGCCGACGATATCGCCGCCGTGGTTCAACCGGGCCTCGATTACGTGAATCTGCCCAAGCCCGAATCCGCCGACGACGTGCGCGCCGCCGCTGCCGCGATCGAGCGCGCGGAGCGCGCCAACGGCGTAAGCCGCCCCGTGAAGCTGCTGCTCAACGTCGAGTCGCCGCGCGCGCTGCGCGAAGCGGCGACGCTCGCCGCCGCGCATGCCCGCGTGGCAGGGCTGCAACTGGGTCTTGGCGACCTGTTCGAGCCGCTCGGCATCGCCCGGCGCGACCCGGCGGCCATTCAGCAAGCCATGTTCAGCCTGCGGCTCGCCGCGGGTGAAGCGGGCGTGTTCGCGTACGACTCGGCTTTCGCCAATATCAAGGATGCAGAAGGATTTCGCGCCGAAGCCGAACTGGCCCGTTCGCTAGGCTTTCTCGGCAAGAGCTGCATCCACCCGAGCCAGATCGCGCTCGCCAACGACGTGTTCCGCCCTTCCGACGAAGAAATCGCCCACGCGCTGCGCGTGGTGGAAGCGGCGCGCAACGCCGAACGCGACGGCGTAGGCGCTTATGTCGTCGACGGCAAGATGATCGACGCGCCTTTCGTCGAGCGCGCCCGCGCGCTCGTGCAAAGCGCCGAACGGCTTGGACTGGTTGCGTCCGCAACATCGAGCGAGGTGCGCCAATGAGCCGGCTTCCCGAAACGAATGCGGCGCCGCGCGGCCCGCTCGCGGGCGTGCGCGTGCTCGACCTGAGCGCCTATATCGCGGGCCCGTATGGCTGCACGCTGCTCGCCGATCAGGGCGCCGACGTCATCAAGATCGAGCCGCCCACGGGTGACAACCTGCGCAAGTATCCGTCGACGCTGCAGGCCGAAAGCCGCGCCTTTCTCGGCGTCAACCGCGGCAAGCGCGGCCTCGTGCTCGACCTGAAGCGACCGTGCGCGCAGGAGGTGCTGCTGCGCCTCGTCGAACAGGCCGACGTGCTCGTGCACAACTTCCGGCCCTGCGTGCCGGCACGCCTTGGCATTGCCTGGGAACAGTTGCGCGAGGTGAACCCGCGGCTCGTCTACTGCGCGGTCACCGGCTACGGCGACCAGGGTCCGAACAAGGACAAGGCCGGCTACGACCAGGTGCTGCAAACCATGACGGGCATGTGCGCGCTGCAGGGCAAGAGCGATGGCCCGCCCGAGATTCTCTATGGCTCGGTGGTCGACTACTACGCGGCCGCGCTCGTCGCAGCGGGCGTATCCTCCGCGCTGTTCGAGCGCGAGCGCAGCGGTGCGGGCCAGTACGTGGGCGTTTCGCTGCTGCGCAGCGCGCTCACCATGCAATCGGCGCGCATGATCTGGGCCGACGACGAACCGAAGGACGTGGGCCGCGACATGCGCTCGGGCGGCATCACCGGCATTCATCCCACGCGCGAAGGCTGGCTCTACATCTCCGCGAACACGCCGCATTTCTGGCAGGCACTCTGCGAAAAAACCGGGCTCGCTGCACTCGCGCAGAACGCGCGTTACGATTCGGTGCGCAAACGTGCCGAGCATCGCGACGAGATCGTGCCGCAACTGCACGCCGCGTTGCAGGCGCGCAGCGCGCCCGAATGGGAAGCGCACTTCGGCGAGGCGGTGCCCTGCGCGGCAGCGCGTACGGTCGAAGACATGTTCGACGATCCCCAGGTGCTCGCCGAGGAGATGGTCACGCGTTACGACTATCCCGGCGTGGGCGCGTATCGCGGCTTTCGCGAGCCGATTCGCTTCGGCGCGACGCCGGCACCGGACCCGATCGCGGCGCCCGCCTTCGGCGAGCATTCCGATGCGGTGCTGCGCGAAGCCGGCTGGAGCGATGCCGATATCGAACGATTGAGAAACGAGCACGCCGTGCTCTGAACACACAAAGCGGCATTCGCGCGCATCCATGCCTGGCGGCGCGCGGCAAACAAGGAGACAACGCGATGGACCGTGAGCAGCATGTCCATACCCTCGACGCCCCCAGGGCGCGCATAGCGGCGCCTGCCTTCGCGTGCGATTCGCACATCCACATCTACGATCGCCGCTTCGCGGCCTCGCCTGGCAATGGCGCGCATCTCGTCGATCGCGCGACGGTCGAGGACTATCGACGCGTGCAGGAACGCACGAGCACGCAGCGCACCGTGATCGTCACGCCGCGCCCGTACGGCACCGATAACTGCGTGACGCTCGACGCGATCCGCCAGCTGGGCATCGACAACGCCCGCGGCGTAGCCGTCCTGCGCCCCGAGGTCAGCGACGCCGAACTCGCCATGCTCGATCGCGGCGGCATACGCGGCATCCGCTTCACGTTGTACACGCCGCATCAGGCGGTCGTCACCTTCGACATGGTCGAGCCGCTTGCGCGGCGTATAGCGGAACTCGGCTGGCATGTGCAACTGCACTGGACCGCCGACCAGATCGTCGAGCACGAGGCCTTGCTCACTCGCCTGCCCTGCAAGATGGTGTTCGACCATCTCGCGCGCTTGCCCTTGCCCGCGGGCACCTCGCATCCCGCGTTTGGCGTGGTGCGCCGCCTCGCCGCCGCGGGGCGCGTGTGGGTCAAGCTCTCGGGCGCCTACCTCGATTCGCAGGTGGGCCTCGCGGGCGGTTACGCCGACCTCGCCGAGACCGCGCGCGCATGGGCCGCACTGCTGCCGGAGCGCACGGTGTGGGGCAGCGACTGGCCGCACGTGACGGAGACGCACAAGCCCGACACCGCCGCGATCTTCGATCTGCTCGGCAGATGGGTCGAAGACGAAGCGGCACGCAAGCGGATTCTCGTCGACAACCCCGCCGAACTCTACGGCTTCGCCCGATGAACTAGCGCCACGGCGCCCCCATACAAACAGCCGCGCGCCAGGTACGCGCGGCCACATTCAGCACCAGGAGACGATACGTGAAGTCCACCGCCACCGCCGCACCCGTATGCAAGACACGCTTTACCGACGCGACGATCAGCCTGTTCGAGCGCACCATTCCCGACCCGTTCGTGCTCGCGATTCTCATCACCGCGGTCGTGGCCGCGCTCTCGGCGATGTTCGCCCCGCATGCGACGCTCAACACGCTCGTGGTCGGGTGGTACAAGGGCTTCTTCAATATCCTCACGTTCGCCTTCCAGATCACACTCGTGCTCGTCACGGGCCACGCATTCGCGCACGCCGCGCCCGTGCAGCGCGTGTTCAAGGCGCTCGTGGGCATCGCCCGCACGCCGGTGCAGGCCGCGGCGCTCACCTTCGTGCTCGTGGCCGTGGCCTCGTTCTTCAACTGGGGCCTGGGTCTCGTGGTGAGCGCGCTGCTCGCGCGCGAAGTGGCCAAGCGCATGCGCGTGGACTTCGCGTGGATCGTCGCGGCGGGCTTTTCGGGCTGGGTGGTGTGGGCGAGCGGCATTTCCAGCTCTATCGCGCTCGCGCAATCTACGCCGGGCAGCGCGATGAACGTCGTGCAAAAGCTCACGGGCGAAGTGCTGCCGTTCAACGACACCGTGTTCACGGCGTTCAACCTCGTCCCCGTGATCGTGATGCTGATCGCCACGCCCATCGTGCTCGCGCTTCTCAAGCCGCGCGATGAAGACGCCGTCGTGCTCGACATCGAGAAGAACCCCGACCCGGAACCGCGCAAACGCCCCGAAGGCAAGCTGAGCTTCGCGAAGTGGCTCGAATACTCGTGGATCGGCAGCGCGTTCATCGGCCTCGTGGGCGTGACGTTCCTCGTGCTCGCGCACATCGAGCATATCGAAGCGTTTTCGGGCGTGAACGCCGTGATCTTCGTGATGTTCATCGCGGGCGTGATTCTGCACGGCTATCCGCTCGCTTACGCGGACGCGGTCAAGAACGCCGCCAAACAAACCGGCTCGATGATGCTGCAATACCCGCTCTACGGCGGCGTGATGGGCATGATGGACGCCACGGGCCTGCCCAACGTGATCTCGCACTTCTTCATCGCGATCTCGAACACGCACACGCTGCCGTTCTGGAGCTATGTGTGCTCGCTCATCGTCACGTTCTTCATTCCGAGCGGCGGCGGCCACTGGGCCGTGCAGGGGCCGTTCGTCGTGCCCGCCGCGATCGCGCTGCACGCGTCGATGCCCGCGACCACCATGGCCGTCGCCATGGGCGAGCAGGTCTCGAACATGATGCAGCCGTTCTGGGCCGCGCCCGTGGTCGCGATGGCCGGCATCGGCGTGCAGCGCGTGCTGGGCTTCACGGTCATGACGTTCCTGCTCGGCACCGTGGTATTCGGCGCGGCGCTGCTGCTGCTCGTTTGATCGGCATTCTTCCCTAAAACCAACGAAGATCGAGGAGACACCGCATGCAACGGCGTGCATTCATGGCGTCGCTCACGGCGCTCGCCGCGAGCGCGGGTACATTCGGCGGCATCGGCGCGGCGCGCGCGCAGAAGGTCGCGTCCGCATCGGCATCGGCCACCATCGCGCAGCGGCTTGCGGCTTACGCCGCCGCACTGAACTACGACGACCTCGACGCCGGCACGATCGAAGCGGTCAAGACCCACACTGCCGACGCGCTGGGCTGCGGCATCGCCGCGCTCGGCGAGAAACCCGTGGGCATCGCGCGCCAGGTCGCGCTCAACTACGCGAGCGGCGACGGCCGGGGCGCAACCGTGCTCGGCACGCAGCGGCGCACGTCGCCCGACCTCGCGACCTTCGCGAACGGCGCGGCCATCCGCTACTACGACCTCAACGACGTCTACGCGGGCAAGGAAATCGGCCACCCGAGCGACAACATCGCAGCGTGTCTCGCGCAGGGCGAGGCCGAAGGTGCGAATGGCCGCGACCTGATCGTCGCCATCGCCCTTGCCTACGAAATCGATTGCCGCCTCATGGACGCCGCCTCGATCAGTTCGCGCGGCTGGGATCACCCCATCTTCAGCCTGCCCGCAGCCGCGCTCGCGGCGGGCAAGCTCATGAAGCTCGACGAGCGGCAACTGGCCGAGGCGGTCAACCTCGCGCTCAACGGCCACCTCGCGCTGAACCAGACGCGCGTGCAGACCATGTCGAACTGGAAGGGTCTCGCCGATGCCGACGCCGCACGCAACGCCGTGTTCTCGGCCGCCCTCGCGCGCGACGGACTCACGGGCCCCGCGCCGATCTTCGAGGGCAATGCGGGGCTGTTCAAGCAGGTGTCCGGACCATTCAGCATCGACACGGCGAGCTTCGGCGGCAAAGGCCGGCCGTTTCGCATCAATGACTGTGCCGTGAAGTTCTACCCGGCGCAGGCGCTCACGCAGACGGCCATTGCCGCCGGCATCGACGTGGCGAAGCAGGTGGGCGACCTCGACCGTATCGTCAGCATGGAGATTCGCACCTCGCACGAAGGCTACTTCTCGGCGGGCATGGACCCGCAGAAATGGGCCCCCGAAACGAGCGAGACCGCCGATCACAGCCTGCCGTACGTGACCGCGCGCGCCATGTTCGACGGCGATATCAGCCTGGCGAGCTATCGCCCCGAAGCGCTCCATGACCCGAAAATCCGCGCGTTCATGCAGAAGATCAAGGTCGTAGACGACTCCGAACTGACCCGGCTCTATCCGAAGTATTACGCGACCATCGTGAGCGCCACGCTCGCGGACGGACAAACCGTGTCGAAGCGCGTGGACGACATTCCAGGCTTCGCCACGCGGCCGATGCAGCGCGGCGACTTCGAGGTGAAGTTCCGCAAGAACGCGGCGCCTGCGATCGGCAAGGCGCGCGCCGACGATGCGCTTGGGTTTCTCTGGAGTCTCGACCAGCAGCGCGACCTCTCGCGCTTGTTCGCGCCACTCGTCGTGCACGCCTGAAGAACGCGGGGGAAAGCATCAACCCCTGCCGTGCCGCGCCGAAAGCTCCTCCAGATCGAGATCGCGTTCGAGCACGCGCAGCAGTTCGTCGTGGATGAGTCCTGCGCGGTGCATCTTCAACAGCTCCGCGCGTCCGGCCTCAACGGCGGCCAGCACGACGTCGTAGTGCGAGGTGCGCATCCCCTGCGGATAGCTCTCGGCGTTCGCATAATTGCGCGTCAGGTTCGCACGATACGTGTACTGCTCCAGCAGCCGCGGGTGGATCACGCTGCCGTCCGGCCCGTGGACGAGCGGCGTGATCGCCGCCAGCTGGGCGGCTTCGAGGCGCGCCCATGCCTGCGGCTCGTTGAGGTAGGGTTCCTCCCCTTCCATATCGTCCGCAGGCCTGATCAGCTTGATGAGCGGCCCGATAGTCGTGCCTTGCAGCAGCACCGTGAAGAGAATGACGGCAAACGCTGCGAAGAGGATGAGGTCGCGGCCCGGCATCGCTTCGGGCAGCGCAAGCGCAATGGCCAGCGTGACCACGCCGCGCATGCCGGCCCAGCTCACCACGGTTGCGCCGCGAAAGTCCGGCGCGCTCACGCGGCGCGGCATGATCCGGTGCAGCGCGGTCCTCACGATCTCGATGCCATACGTCCACACGCAGCGCGACACGACAACGGCGAGCACCACGGCCATCGCAGCCGGACCGAGCAGCGCGACCGCATTGCCCGTCCCGCCGAGGCGCAGCATGACGCCACGCAGCGAGAGGCCGATCAGCACGAACACCAGCGCCTCGAGCACGAAGACCATGACCTGCCAGAACGCCGTGCCGCGGCTGCGCACCGTGGCCGAAAAGATTTCGTGCTGATGCCAGCCTAGCTGCATGCCGCACGTGACCGTGGCGATCACACTCGAAACGCCCAGCATGTCCCCCGCGATATAGGCGATCCAGCCTGCCAGCACGGAGGCGGTGATGATCAGATACTCGCCTTCGAGCTGACGCAGCAGGCACACCACGACATAGCCGACGACAGCGCCGACCACGATGCCGCCCAGCGCGAGCCCGACGAAACTGAGCGCCGCATTCGGCTCGCTGAATACGCCCGTCAATGCCGCCGCGACGGCGAAGCGAAACAGCACGAGACCGGCGGCGTCGTTGAGCAGGCTCTCGCCTTCGAGCAGCACCATCAGGCGGCGCGGCAACGCGAGCCGTTCGAGCACGGCTTTCGCGGCGACCGCGTCGGGCGGCGACACCACCGCGCCCAGCGCGAAACATGCGGCCCACGGCAGCGATGGAACGGCCCAGTGCGCGACCACGCCAACGGCCCACGTCGTGAAAGCCACCGCGCCGATGGCGAAGAGCAGGATGGGCGCGAGGTGACGCTTGAAGTCGGACCAGACGAAGAAGTAGGCGCCGTCCATCAGCAAGGGCGGCAGAAACACGATGAGGACGAGGTCCGGGTCGATCACGACCGGCGGCAGGCCGGGCGCGAAGGCCATGGCGGCGCCGCCGACCAGCAGCGCGGCAGCGGGCGGCAGGCGCAGGCGTTTGGCGAGCAACTCGAGCGCGATGATGGCGATGAGCGAAAGGAGCACGAGCTTGAACGCCGACACAGCCGACATGAGGCTTCCTTGTTTTTACCCAGGTACGGTGAGCGGAGGAGCGCGGCCGCCCCCCTCAATTCCCGCAAGCATGAATCAAAAACTGCTGCATCGCTCTCGCCGGATCGCTGAGCACTGCCCCAGGATGCCACAACATGCCCGCTTCCATCTGCGGAATGGCATCCTCGATGGCGCACGCGTCGATGCGCTTGCCCTCCAGCGACCACGGCCTGAACACCATGTCCGAGAGTATCGTCACGCCGAAGCCGTGCGCCACGAGCCCGCGCAGCGCCTCCATCGAACTCGTGCGAAACGCGATATTCGGCGCGACGCGACGCTTTTTCCAGTAGCGCAGCGTCGAGGCCTCGCCCTCGTCCACCGTAAGCTGGATATAGGGGTAACGGGCGATGTCGCGCAGCGTGACGGTGCCCATCTGCGCGAGCGGATGCGTCGGCGCAGCCCACAACTGGCGGCGTGAACGCATCAGCAAGTGGTGGCCGAAGCGCGCGCGCCGCTCCACGTTGGAAAGCAACGCCACGCCGAGATCCACCTTGCCCGCGAGCACGGCCTCTTCGATGGCGGGCCGGTCCAGATCGTGCAGATCGATCTCGATCTCGGGATAGGTCGCACGAAAGCGCGCGAGCAGTTCCGGCAGGAAATAGCCGAGCAGCGTATAGGAGGCGGCCATGCGCACCGTGCCGCGCAGGCTGTGCGCGCGAAACGGCGCCTTGTGCAGCGCGTCGCGCACCGACTCCAGCACGTGGCGCGCGTGATTGAGGAAGTCCTGCCCGTCGGGCGTCAGTTCCACGCCTTGGGGCAAGCGCACGAAGAGCCGCGTGCCGAGCGCCTCCTCGAGCGCGAGCACCGCATTGGTGATTGCCGACTGCGAGACATGCTCGGCCGCCGCCGCCATCGAAAACTGCCCGTTCTGCGCCGCCGCCACGAAGTAGCGGAACTGCCGCAAGGTCACGTCCTTGGCCATGTGCTTTTCGAATATCGTGAGTCGATGGATCCGATTCTACGATACGTGGTCTGCGACGTCCCCGCGGCGGTCGGCCCCACACAACCCGTTATCAGCGCGGCGCCATGCGCAAGGCGCCGTCGAGCCGGATCACCTCGCCGTTCAGATAGCGGTTGCCGACGATATGCTCGACGAGCGCCGCGAACTCCGCGGGCTGGCCAAGACGTTGCGGAAACGGCACGCCCGCGCCCAGCGCCTGCTGCACTTCGGCGGGCATGGCGAGCAGCATCGGCGTTTCGAAGATGCCGGGCGCGACGGTCACGACGCGAATACCGTTGCGCGCCAGTTCGCGCGCCGCGGGCAGCGTGAGCGAAACGACGCCGCCCTTCGAAGCCGCATAGGCCGACTGGCCGATCTGGCCATCGTACGCGGCCACCGAAGCCGTATTGACGATCACGCCGCGCTCGCCGCCGGCGTCGGGCGTGTTGTTCGCCATCGCCACGGCGGCGAGACGCATCACATTGAAGGTGCCGATGAGGTTGACGCTCACGACCTTGGCGAACAGATCGAGCGAATGCGCGCCCTCTTTGCCGACGATGCGCTGCGCCGGTGCGATGCCCGCGCAGTTGACCACGCCATGCAGTGCACCGAAGCGCTGCGTGACGAGCGCGATCGCCGCCTCGACGCTTGCCGCCAGCGTCACATCCACCTCGACGGCCAGTGCATGCTCGCCGCCGAGCGCCGCCACGTCACGCGCACGCGCTACGTCGATATCGCCGAACACAACATTCGCGCCGCGTTCGAGCAGGTGTCGGCCCACCGCCGCGCCGAGTCCAGAACCACCGCCCGTGATAAAAAACGTCTTGTCCTGCACAACCATTTGAGTCTTCTCCATTAGTTATCCGATCTTTTAAACCGTCTCAACCACCAGTTCCGCGCGATACTTTTCGCGCACGCCGCGCGAACGCTCGTAATTGCGCTCCTTGACGATACCGAAGCCTCGCACCGCACCCGGCACGCCGAGCAGGCCCACGGCCGCAGCAAGCGTCTGCTGCGTAACCTTGCCGAGCACGAGGCGCACGTCGTCCTCGAATTCGCCGATCATCGCGCGCTCGATCACGCGGTCGCGCTGCCGTGCGAACGGATCGAGCGGCGTGCCGCGCAGCGCCTTGCCGTGCTTGAGCACGCGCAGCAGCGGCTCGGCCCACACGCCGCGCAGCGCGATCTTGTTGCGGCGCCCCGTTTGCGCATCGCGGCGCGTGAGGAGCGGCGGCGCCATGTGGAAAGTCTTCTTGCCCGCCGTGCCGTCGAACAGGCCGGACAGGTACGCGCCGAAGCCGCCATCCGTGTGCAGGCGCGCCACTTCGTACTCGTCCTTGTAAGCCAGCACCTTGAAGTAATGGCGCGCTGCCGCTTGCGCGAGCGCGCCGCTCGCCCCTTCGATCGCGCGCTCGGCCTGCGCGACGGCATCGACCAGCGCGCGATAGCGCTTCGCATAGGCGGCGTTCTGGTACTGCGTGAGATCGCGCTCGCGTTCGGCCACGAAACGTGCGAGATCGAACGGCGTGTCCGCGGCCGCAACCTCCGCTCCCGTCACGCGTCCGAGCACACGAGTGTCCTGTGCGATCAGACGCCCCCAAAGGAACGCGCGTTCGTTCATCTTCACGGCCGCGCCATTGAGCCCGATTGCCTGCAGGATCGATGCTTCGCTAAGCGGCACGAGGCCGGACTGATACGCGTAGCCCACCATCATCATGTTCGAGGCGATGGCGTCGCCGAAAATCGCTTCCGCCGCCGCCGTACAGTCCCAGAACACCGCGCCGTCCGCGCCCATCGCGCTCTCTATCGCCGCTTGATGGACGGCCTTGCTCACGGGCAGATCGCCGTCGCGCACGAAATCGGCGGTCGCGTTGATGCGCTCGTTCACGATCGCGCGCGCGCCGCTGGCCGGCAGGCGCGAGAGCGCGCCCGACGATGCCGCCACCACCGCGTCGCAGCCCAGCAGCACGTTGGCCGCCTGCGCGCCGATGCGCGAGGTGGTGATGAGCCCGCGGCTCTGCGCGATCTGCACGTGGCTCAACACCGCGCCGTTCTTTTGCGCGAGGCCGGTGAAGTCGAGCGTCGAGGCGCCGCGCCCTTCGAGGTGCGCGGCCATGGCGAGGATCGCGCCGATCGTCACGACACCCGTGCCGCCCACGCCGGTCACGACCATGCGCAGATGTTGCTCCAGCGCCTGCGGCACGCGCGCGGGCGGCGCGAGCGTGGCGCGCAGTTCGGCTTCGATGCGCTGGATGCGCGCGGCGTCCGGGCGCTTCGGCTCCATGCCCTCGACCGTCACGAAACTCGGACAAAAGCCCTTCACGCACGAGGTGTCCTTGTTGCAGCTCGATTGATTGATGGCCCGCTTGCGGCCCAGCGCCGTTTCGAGCGGCTCGATCGCGATGCAGTTCGACTGCACGGAACAGTCGCCGCAGCCTTCGCACACGGCCGGATTGATCACCACGCGCGTAGGCGGATCGATCAGCTTGCCGCGCTTGCGGCGGCGGCGCTTTTCGGCGGCGCAGGTCTGGTCGTAGACGATCACCGAAACGCCCTTCTGCTCGCGCAGGCGGCGTTGCAGCGCATCGAGCGCGTCGCGGTGCAGGAGCGTCACGCCCGCAGGCAACCCCAGCGATCCCGCGTATTGCTCAGGCCGGTCGGTGACCACCACGACTTCGTTCACGCCTTCGGCCTGGACCTGCGCCACCACGCGATGCACGGTCAGGCCGCCCTCGGCGGGCTGGCCGCCGGTCATCGCCACCGCGTCGTTGAAGAGAATCTTGTAGGTGACGTTCGCGCGCGCCGCCACGGCCTGGCGGATCGCCAGGCTGCCCGAGTGCTGGTAGGTGCCGTCACCGAGATTCACGAACAGATGCGGCATGTCCGTGAAGGTCGACATGCCGACCCACTGCACGCCTTCGCCGCCCATCTGGCAGAACGTCGCCGTGTTGCCCGCCTCGCCGAGCGCCATGATGTGGCAGCCGATGCCGGCCGCGGCATGCGAGCCGTCCGGCAGACGCGTCGACGTATTGTGCGGGCAGCCCGCGCAGAAGAACGGCTTGCGCGTGAGCGGTTCGCCTTGCGGCACCTGCGCGAGCGCGATCACGCGCTGCGCGCCGCCCAGACGCGCCTGGGTTGCGCTCGTAGCGAGCAGCGGCACATCGACCTCGACGTGCCGGAAAAACCGCTGCAGTGCTTGCGCGAGCTGCTCGGGCGCGAACTCCATCGCGGCGGGCAGCAGCGGCTCGTGCTCGCCAAGCGTCTTGCCGTGCACGGAGGGCCGCTCGTCGGCACGCACGTTGAAGAGCGCCTCCTTGATCTGCCGCTCCACGAACGAGCGCTTCTCCTCCACGACGAAAAGCGCCTGCATGCCGCGCGCAAATGCCTTGATCCCTTCGGTTTCGAGCGGCCAGATCATGCCGACCTTATAAAGCCCGATACCGAGTTGTTCGAGGCGCGCCGCCGTGAGGCCCAGCGCCTCGAACGCGGCCAGCACGTCCGCATGCGCCTTGCCCACCGTGACGATGCCCACGCGCGCCTGCGCGGGGCGCAGCAACGCGCGGTCGAGCGGATTCGCGCGCATGAAGGCGAGCGCGGCGGGCAGGCGCTCTTCGAGCACGCGGCGCTCCAGTTCGGCGCGCTCCGCGGGCCAGCGCAATTGCGTGTCGTAGTTGAAGCCGCGCGGCGCCGGCACCGCGATGTCCGCAGGCAAGCGCAACGGCGCGCCACGGCCCACGCGCATCGAACGGCCGCTTTCCACCGTCTCCGTAATCGCCTTGAAACCGACCCACAGCCCGCTGAAACGCGACAGCGCATAGCCGGTGAGCCCGTACTCGATGTACTCCTCGACCGATGCCGGAAAGAGAATCGGCATCATCGCGCCTTCGAAGACGTGGTCCGTCTGGTGCGGAAACATCGACGACTGCGCCGCGTGGTCGTCGCCGGCCACGGCCAGCACACCGCCGTGCCGCGCGGTGCCGAGCATGTTGGCGTTGCGGAATACGTCGCCGGTGCGGTCCACGCCCGGCCCCTTGCCGTACCACATCGAGTAGACGCCTTCCACACGTTTGCCGGGGAACGCGTCGAGTTGCTGCGCGCCCCACAGCATGGTCGCGCCGAGGTCTTCGTTCAGGCCCGGCTCGAAGCGCACGTCGAAGTCCGCGAGCAGTGCCTTCTGGCGCCACAGTTCCTGATCGAATCCGCCGAGCGGCGAGCCGCGATAGCCGGAAACGAGACCCGCCGTTTTCAGCCCGGCAAGCCGGTCCGCGCGCGCCTGTTCGATCAGGATGCGCACCAGCGCCTGGGTGCCGGTGAGAAACACCGCGCCGTCCTCGCGCAGATAGCGGTCTTCGAGGCGATAGTCCGTATCGATCTGGCGGTCGGTCTCGACGGCTCGCATGTTCATGGTTGTCTCCGCTGTTCGGCTTGTGGGTATTAGCGGATTCTAGGTAGCCAATAGCGGCGATTCGTGCCAAACTGAGCCACAGTTTGCTCACGAATTAGCAACACTCGCCCCAAATTCACCTTTTTCAGGGAAACCTGGCCAATGAAATTCGACCGCGTGGATGTGGCCATCCTGCACGCCCTGCAGCGCGACGCGCACGTGAAGTCCGCCGACCTCGCGGAATCGCTCGGGCTTTCGCTCTCGCCGTTCTACCGGCGCATCCGCATGCTCGAAGAGCGCGGCGTCATCACGCAGTACGTCACGCTGCTCGATCAGGAGAAGGCGGGCTTTCCCGTCAACGCGTACGTGTCGGTGGCAATCGAGAAGAAGAACGAGACACGGCTGGCCGCGTTCGAGCGCGCGATCTCGAACTACGACGAGGTGATGGAGTGTTATTTGATGACGGGCGCGTTCGACTACATGCTGCGCGTAGTGGCGAGCGATATTGCGGGCATCGAGCGTTTCGTCATGACGCGCCTCACCAAGATCGAGGGCGTGCGTGACATTCACACTTCCGTGGCGCTGCGCCGCGTGGAGTACAAAACCGAGCTGCCGGTGCGCGTGCGCGACGAGTGACACGCGGCGCGACGCCGTGGTTCAGTGAGGAGGTCGAAGGAATCGCGGAACAGATAAAGCCGTCACGCCTTTTGTCCCGCCTTGCGCGCCGCTCGCAGCGGCTTCGCGGCAGCGCCGTTCTCCGGCGCCGCCTCACGCTCTTGCCCCTGAATTGTGTGGGTCGAACGCAGTGCGTCGAGCCGGCCTTCGAGCGTGCCCACCTGGTGGCGCAAATCGCCGAGCTGCGTCTGCAACGCCTGAATTTCGGCGCGCGCGCTGTCCTCCGTGCGCGCCGCGCGCTGCGTGGCGGCTTCGGCATCGCGCTGCAAACGCGCGTTGGCCGTGCGCTCGCGCTCGATTTCGAGCTGGGCGCGCTTCTCCGCTGCCTGCCAGCGCGTTTCCGCGAGTTCGGCGCTTGCGCGCAGCTTGTCGCGTTCGGCCGCAAAGTCGGCGCGCGCCTGGGTGAGCGCCGTGTCGCGTTCGCGGCTTGCCTCGCGCTCGCGCACCAGTTCCGCTTCGAGTGCGCCGCGCGTGGCAACCGCGGCGGCTTGCGCCTGCTCCAGCTCCTGAATGCGCACCTGCGCCGTGAGCAGCGCGGCGGTGCGCTGTTCGAGCGCCACCTCCGTGTGTGAGAGGTCCGCGCGCACGGCGGCCGTTGCGCCTTCCGCCGCACGGCGCGCCTCCTCCACTTCCAGCCGCAGCGCTTCGAGCGACGCCTGTGCGGCCGCCGTGGCGCGCGTCCAGAGCGCGCCCATGAGTTCGCCGGCGGCGCCTTGCAGTTCCTCGGGCAGATCGGCGTGCTCGATACGCACGCGGCTCTTCTCGCGCAGGGTGGCCCAGAACTCCGAAAGGACTGCCGTAGGCGTGCTCATGCTGCCGCGGTGCACGAGCTGATAGAGCCGGTTGGCCGTGGGCGTGATGCCATAACGGAAGAACATCAGCGCGCACACTTCGCGATACAGCTCGCGCGTTTTGGGAAACTCGGCCTTGAGCCGTTCGATCTCGGCGGCGAGGCGTACTTCGTCGGGGGCGACGTCGGTCATGGGACGGTGCGGGGCTGGAATGCGTCGATATTACAACGTAAAGCGTACGATTCCTACCGCCACGCATGCCGCCCGCTCGTGCGCGAAAATTATAGAAGCCATGCAGTGCGCTTGCTAAACTATTAAAGCGAATCCAGACGCGACAATAATCTGATTTAATTGCACGTTTTTTTATCAGGCTGCGTAATTTAGGTTATCTAATGAATCGGCGAGGCTCGGTGTCACAAAGCGCTCGCCCCCGGTCCCTCGCGGTCCGGCCAGAGGCGGCCCCCGCCGCCCTTTGCGAAAGCCCTTCCTTCCCGCTTTCCCGACCGGACGCACGCCGCGTCACGCGCGTGCGTCAGCCGCATTGATTCGACAATTGAAGCGGTCGCCCGCAGTTCCGTTCAGTCCATGAAAACGCACGCCCGGCTAGTGGCGCGCGCTTGTCCGATCCGTTGAATTGAGAGGTGTGCCATGTCGAGCCTGTCGAGCGAATCCATCGCCACATTGAAAAGCGCGCTGCGCGGCGAAGCCCTGCAACCCGGCGACGCGGCCTACGAAGAAGCCCGGCAAATCTGGAACGCGATGATCGAGCGCCGCCCCGCGCTCATCGTGCGCTGCCGCGGTTGCGCCGACGTGCGCCAGGCCGTGGCGCTCGCGCGTGAAAGCGGGCTGCCGCTCGCCGTGCGCGGCGGCGGCCACAATATCGCGGGCAGCGCGCTATGCGACGGCGGCATCGTGATCGATCTCTCGCTCATGAAGTCGGTCAGAGTCGAGCCCGCCACGCGCCGCGCGTATGTGGAGCCAGGCGCCACGCTGCACGACTTCGACCATGAAGCGCAGGCGTTCGGCCTCGCCACGCCGCTCGGCATCAACTCGACGACGGGCGTCGCGGGTCTCACGCTCGGCGGCGGCTTCGGCTGGCTGAGCCGGCGCTTCGGCATGTCGATCGACAACCTCGTCGCCGCCGACGTCGTGACCGCCGACGGCAATCTGCTGCGTGCGAGCGCCGAAGACAACGCCGACCTCTTCTGGGCGTCGCGCGGCGGCGGCGGCAACTTCGGCGTGGTGACGATGTTCGAGTTCGCGCTTCACCCCGTCGGCCCCGAGATCTACGGCGGACTGGTCGTGCTGCCGTTCGACGCCGCGAAAGAAGCGCTGACGCATTACCGCGAGGCGGCCGAAGCGATGCCCGAAGACCTGACCGTGTGGAGCGTCTCGCGTCTCGCGCCGCCGCTGCCGTTCCTGCCGCCCGAGGTGCACGGCAAGCCCGTCATCGTGTTCGCGATCTGCTATTCGGGGCCGCCGGAAAACGGGCCGAACGCGGTGGACGCGGTGCGGCGCTTCGGCAAGCCGTGTGGCGAACATCTCGGGCCGATGCCCTACGCCGCGTGGCAGCAGGCATTCGATCCGCTCCTCACGCCGGGCGCACGCAACTACTGGAAATCGCACAATCTCAACGCGTTGCCCGACGGTCTCATCGACACGCTGATCGACGCCATCGCCGCGCTGCCCTCGCCCGAGTGCGAAATATTCTTCGGCCAGATCGGCGGCGCGACGCTGCGCGTCGCGTCCGATGCGATGGCCTACCCGAGTCGCGACGCGCTCTACGTCATGAACGTGCACGGCCGCTGGACCGATCCCGCCGACGACGCGCGCTGCGTCGCCTGGGCGCGCGGCTTCTTCGAAGCTTCCGCGCCTTACGCGCTCGGCAGTGTCTACGTGAACTTCCTCACCGACGACGAACGCACGCGCGTCGAAGCCGCCTACGGTCCGAACATGAGCCGTCTCGTCGCCGTCAAGACGAAATACGACCCGCACAATCTTTTCCGCCACAACCAGAACATCCGGCCCGAAGGGTCGGCCGAGGGAAGCCAGTAGTCCGCGTATCGATGTCATCGTAAGGAGATTCGTCATGGCGACTTATGTGGTGCTCTCGCAGTTCACCGACCAGGGTATCCGCGCCGTCAAGAACAGCGCGCAACGCGCCAGTCAGGCAGCGGAACTCGCCAAAACTTTCGGCTGCGAAATGAAGCAGATCTACTGGACGCTCGGGAAATACGACGTCGTCACGGTCATCGACGCGCCCGACGAGCAAAGCTTCATGGCGTTCGGCCTCGCCCTCGGGTCGCTCGGCAATATCCGCACGCAAACGCTGCGCGCCTTGAGCAAGGACGAGTTCACGGCGGTGCTCGGCAAGCTCAATTAACGAGCGCCGGCGCGCGGCACCCGGGCCGGTGCCGCGCGGCCGTTCAGCATTCTTCATACCTATTCGCCGCATGCGCGGCGCATTCCCCTTCCAGATCGGGGAGGCAGTTCCCTGCCCGAACACACCATGGCGCGCGGGCAACCTTCCGGGAAGCGGCACTGCGCGAGCGAAGTCTTTCTTTTTGGCAAACGTTTGCCGCCTGGGTATCAAGTCCGCGCGCGCGAGGCCGACAACGCGTACATCGCCACGAATTTTTGGAGACCCGGACGTGACGCGCGTTTTGCTTTTACTTGCCGTAATGGTTGTGACAGGCTGCGCGCAACTGCAGCCGCCCAGCACGGCGCAAACCGGGAAACCCGCCGTGTCGAACGTCATCATGAAGTTCGACATTCCCGCCGATGCGCTAGGCGCGCACGACCCGCAGCTGAGCGCGGTGCTCGCCAAGGCGGGCGCGCTCGCCGCCGCGCAGAAGCAGCCCACCGTGATCCGCGTGACGGCGCTCGGCCAGGACTTCAAGTACATCAATCAGGCCATCTGGCGGGGCGTGCCCGCGCAAGGGCCCAAGCCCACGCTCGAAAACCTGACGGCTGGCGCGAACCAGACGTACAGCGTCTCGATCGAACCGTGGCATGCGGGGAGCTGACACGATGCGTCCGATCGTTTTCGCCGCCGCATTCGGCTTCTGTAGCGCCGCCTGGGCGGGCCAACCCGCCGCCAGCGCGCCCGCCACAGCCACCGTCGTTGCCGCTGCGGCGACGCCCGCCGCCGACAAGGTCTATCCGCCGCTGCCCTCGCTCGCCATGCTGCCGCCCACGACCGGCGACGACGACGAGGTTCCCGCGCCGCATTCGTCTTCGCACAGCAAGAAGAAGGTGCGCCAGCGCGATTGCCACTGCGCCATGCCCACGCCGCGCCTCGTCGTCTCCGACACCTCGCGCGCCTACCTCAGGGACATCGAGCAGCAACTCGATTCCGCTCTCGCGCAGTGACGTCGCGCATTGACGCCCAACCCGGAGCTTTGACCCATGCAGCAGAAGACCAACGCCCTGCGCCAGTTGCGATCGCGAGTCATGCGCGCGTGGGTCGCGTTCATGAGCCTCGCGGCGCTCGGCGCAACGGCCGCGCACGCCGCGCCGCCCGCCGACGAATGCTTCGAAAAGGCCGGCGCCTACCAGGGCGTGAATCCGCTCGTGCTGCGCGCCGTGGCGTGGCGTGAATCGAAAGGCGACGCGGCGGCCATCAATCACAATGCGAACGGCTCGATCGACGTCGGGCAAGCGCAGATCAACTCGATCCACTTTTCGGAGCTTTCGCGCGAGGGCATTCCGCACGGCGCCCTCACGGACCCGTGCGTGAATATTTTCGTGGCCGCCTGGCTGCTCAAGCAAAAGATGGTGCGATACGGCAACACGTGGCGCGCCATTGGCGCGTACCACTCGGAGTCGCCGCACGAGCGCGATGCCTACGCGCGCAGCATTCAGGCGATCCTCGTGAGCTGGGGCCACCTGCAGCCGGGGCGATGAACGACGCGCACGGCGTCGCTTCAGATTCGTTGCCTGCGCAACGACCGCTTAGCCGCGCAGCTTGTTCAACAGCTTGAGCCCGCGACGCGCCACAGCCGAATAAAGCTCGGCGCCCTTGAGCGCGGGGTCGATATGGCGCTCGTAAGGCTGCAGCGTGATCGGGAAATACGGCGCAAGCTTTTCCACCACGCGCTGCGGCGAGATGTGCGTGTTGCTCTGGACCACGGCGAACATGCCGTCGCTTTCCGGCGCGAGGTGGCGCGCCTCGCTCCAGCCTTCCATCTTGTCGGCGAACCAGACGCTTTCGTCGGCGTGCAGCGCGCGCTGGCCAGGCTTCGGGCCCGTGTGGTACTGCTCCAGCAGCCCTTCGTTTTCCGCGTTGAGCCAGTAAAGCGTGTATTCGGTCCAGTCGAGCGCGTAATTGGCGAGCAGCACGCGGCGCCAGTCGGTGCCGTGCAACGCCGCCAGGCGCTCTTGCAGGCTCAGGCACAGCGTGCGCGACAGGATGGCCGGCGTCCACCAGATGCCGTCGCGCGCGAGTTGCGGATCGAGATCCAGCAGCTTCGCCGAAGCCTCCCAGTAATACGGCTCCACCGTACGCGGCTGCACATGCGTGAGCGCACGGCCGTCGAGAATCAGCGTATCCGCGCTGAAGCGATGCGTGGCGAAGCAGTCGGGGTCGAGCACGAGGAAATACTCGGTCTCGATCCATTCGGGCGCATTTAGCTTGATGATCTGCTGCCGGTGCCAGTTGCGGATCTGGTGACGCTGCGAGAACTCCGCAAAAATGCCCATGTACAGCGATTCGTCGACCACTTCGATGGGGAAATCGGACCACGCCTTCGCGTAGCCTTTGACCTCGTCGAGTTCCTCGTGCGGCACGACGATCACGAAACGGTGAAACGTTTTGGGCGTCGTGAAGTGACGCAGCGACGAGAACAGGATGTCGCAGCGGCCGATGTTGTCGGCGTAATGCCGTCCCCGCGTCTTGACCGGCAGGATGGCGCTGATCTGATGCATGGCAGTCAGGTCCCGAATGTTAGAAGAATCGATAAATGAAGTTCGGGATATAGCCGCGCCGATGCGTCAGCGCGATGCCGATCAACCTGCCGCCCGCGTCGAGCAGCTGCGTTTTGAGGCCGAGGACCACGGGCTTGCGCGACACCTCTGCGCGCACCGCCATGACCGTGGCGTCCGCCAGCGCCGCGTTTTCGATGCCGGCGAAGGACTGGCTCGCGGGCGGCGCATGCACGACGATGTAGTCGTGCGCCTCGCGCAGCGCGTCGAAGAGAGTCGTGGTCTGCTGCCACGAAGCCGGGAACGTGCCGCTTTCCGGCCGCGCGACGACGATGTTGTGCCGCTCGACGCTCTCGAACACGAGTCCGCCCGAAGCCGCGATCTCCGTGGGCGCCGCGCTCGCCGCACGGCTTTGCCCGCCGTGCCCCGACCACGTCAGCAGGCCCTGCGCGTTCGGCGGACCGTAGAGCGGCGCGTCGGCGCCGGAAGCCATGTCGAGAATGAGGACCGGCTTGGTCGTGCGGTGCTCCAGTTCGACGGCGAGGCCGCGAATCACTGAAAGCAGCCCGTCGTTCTTGCCGAACGAGAGCGCCATGACGACCTTGGCGGGCGAGTCCGTGCTCGCGTTGATGGCCGCGATCATGCGTCCGTACGCCATATGCGCGGGCCGGCTGGCTGCCTTGCCCGCGTCGGCTGACGCGCCCGCGGCGCCGGGCCGGCGCGCACCGCCACCGCCGAGCATCACGGGCGCGTTCAGCACCGGCAGCAGCAGCGAGCGCTCGGCCTGCTCCGGACTCAGGAAGGTCTCGCGCAGGCTCGCCATGACGAGCACGACGAGCGCCGCAATCAGCAGACCCGCCGCCACGCTCGCCGCAATGACGAGGCTCGCCGACACGCTGCGCTGCGAAGGCGGGAACGGCGCCTGGATCACGCGCACGTTCGTGCTGTTCACCTGGCTCACCTGCCCCTGCTGGATCTTCGCCAGCTCGACCTGGCGCGAACGGTCCTTGAAGCTGTCGGCCAGAATGTCGCGCGTTGCCTGCAGCTGGCGCATCTGGCTGGAGATGTCGCTCAAGTTCCGCAGCGTCGCGCGGGTGCCCTTGATCTGATCTTCGAGCGCCTGCTGGCGCGCGGTTTCGCCCGCGATGCTCGCATTGAGCGCGGCCAGCCGCCCTTGCACCACGTCGTAGTAGTCGTTGTGGCCGTAGCGCGTGGCCGTGGCCATCTGCGCCTTGCGACGCGCGATGCTCGCGTGCATGTCGGCGATCTGCTGATCGAGCTGCTGCACGAACGGCGAGCTATCCATGTAGCGCGAGGCGAAATCGGCGCGGCGCGCTTCGAGCTGCATCAGCGAAAGCTGCATCGTGTCGAGCGCGTGGGCGGCTTCGGAGTCGTCGGTGAAGATCGGAATCGTCGCCTTCACCCCCTTCGAGGACGCCTGCTCCGACTTCAGTTCGCCGCGATGCTGCGCGAGCGACGTGTCGTTCTCGAGCTTTTGCTGCACGAGCTGGCTTTCGAGCAGCACGGCACGCGAAGTCTGGTCGTCGATATTGACGATGCCGTGCGTTTTCTGGAACGCGAGCAGGTCGGCATCGGCCTTTTTCAGTTGCCTTGCGACTTCGTCGCGCTGGCCGGTCAGGAAATCGACGCGGCCCGACGTGAAGATCGTCGCGCGCCGGCGGAAGTACGTGTCGAGCAGACGCGAAAGCGCATCGGCCGCTTCCCTGGGATCGGCGTCGTAATACGTGAGGTTGATGGTGCTCGCGAGATCGTTCTGCTCGATATGCAGCCGATGCTCGAATTCCTGCAAATGGCTGTCGATTTCGTGTTCGCTGGCGTTCGGCCCCAGTTTCGCGATCACCACGTCGCGATGCAGTTCCGGGCTGCTGAGAATTTGCGCCTCGACGCCGTCGAGCTGGCCGATGGCGGGCTGCACCGCGGCGCCGCCATTCGGGTTGTTCGACTGGTCGTAATATCCTGCAAGGAGTACGAGCAGCGTCGACTGCGCCCGGTAAGGCATCGGCACCAGCAGCGCGACCGCCACGCCGATCGCCACAACGGAAAGAAATACCGCCGTGGCAAGCTTGCGATAATAAAAAACGGTGTTGAGATAATCCCGGACCGTCAGTTCGACAACAGCCGCCTTCCTTTCAGGCCTTGTTCTAGTAGTAATAACCATACAGGTGCGGTTCCGGGCCAGCAGTGAAGATTCGACGGCGCATATAATACGTAAGAAAACATCCAGGATGTCGCGTTAAACTGACATCCGCGAAAAAATCGTGTGAGTTCCACCCTTCATTAACGGCAATTCCTGCCGTTACTTGACAAGAGATCAGGAACCGCAAGCCACCGCTTCACCCACGCGCCCGATGAACATATTCCGACCAGCCTGCGTCCTCGGGCTGCTGACGCTTACCGCCTGCACCCAGACCTGGGTGGAACCGCAATTCCAGCAGCGCGCGCAGTTCGCCGCGTGGTCGCAAGCCACGCCCGGCGTCTATCGCATCGAACCCGGCGACGACCTTTCGGTCGTCATGCCCTTCAATGCCGAGCTGAACTTTCGCGGTTCGGTCGCGCCGGACGGCGGCCTGACCATGCCGTTCGCGGGCACGATCCCCGCCGCGGGCCTCACGGTGGCCCAACTCGGCGACGCCATCAACAAGGCGCTCGCCGCCAACGGCATGGCGAAGAACGCGCACGCTTCGGTCGCCATCGTGCAGTCCGCGGCCAAGGTCTATGTGGCCGGCCAGGTCGGGCGCCCCGGCGAAATCGCGCTGCACACGGGCATGAGCGTGCTGCAGGCCATCTCCGCCGCGCAGGGCTTGCTCGACACGGCGCGCACCAACGAAGTCGTGCTGATCCGCCGCAGCCCCGATGGCCGTCCGATGCTGCGCACGATCGACCTCGACGCGCTCACGCATCGCGGCGACCCGACCCAGGATGTCGTCCTGCAGGCCACCGACACGATCTTCGTGCCGAAGTCCTCGATCGCCGAAGTCGACCAGTGGGTCGATCAGTACATCGACAAGGTCATTCCGTTCCAGCGCGGCTTCGACTACACGATCTCGAACAACCCCACGACTTACTAGGCCTGCTCCGCGAGCCCGTGGTTTTCCACGCCCGGGCCAACGAATCAAGCGCGAATCACACGCGATGGAAACCGCCACCCCAACCACCGGGCTTGCCCCGGTCTTTTCGAGCGAGCCCGCCAGGTGGCGGGTCACGTGGTGGCTGCTCGCGCTCCTGCCGCTCTTCGGCCAGACCTTCCACTACCTGAGCACGCTCGTGCCGCTCTGGGCGCTCTCGAAAGCGCTGCCGGTCATTTCGCTGCCCGCCGTGCTGCGCCTGGGCGGCGAACCGCGTTTTCCCATGACGCGGCAAATCCTCATCAGCTTCGCGTGGCTCCTGCTGGTGCCGAGCTTCGCCGCCGTGTTCTATTTCCACGAAGGGTTTTTCACGAGCATCACGGCGCAGGTGAAGCTGCTGCCCGTGCTCTATTTCTTCTCGTTTCTCGCGCTGCTCCTCACGCTCAAGCCCAGGCTTGGCGAGCTGGAGCGCGGCTTCCTGGTGCTCGGCGTCGTCATTCTCGCGGTGCTGATCGTGCTCTGGGCCGTGGTGCCCTCCGACTGGTACCAGGAGTCGTATGTAATCGGCCAGTCGCCCTTTTTTAGCGCCGACAACCGCGGCCACCGCATCCGCATGTCGATGTATTTCCCGCTCATCCTGCTGTTCTTCTGCTACCGGCGGGCCTTTTTCGAAAGGCATGCGGGCTATCTGCTGGGCGTGGTCGTCGCGTTCGCCGTCACGCTGCTGATCGTCAAGACGCGCGCCATGGTCATCGGCATCATGGGCGTGCTCGTCATCAACACCTTCGCCTGGTCGCGCATGCGCACGCGCGTCCTGCTGCTGCTCGCCGCGCCCGTCGCGCTCGTCGCCCTGTTCTCGGCGGGCTACCTCGCCACGACCTTCAGCACCGACGCGAGCACGGGCTTCGACACGCGCCGCATCACCATCCTGCTCGCCACGAAGTTCCTCGGCAGCGAGCCGATGCGCTGGCTCTTCGGCGTGGGCACGATCAGCTCGACCAGCAAAGACAACCTGATCGACTACTTTCACCACTTTTTCTTCCTCGCCGACATTACGTGGCTCGGCATCGTGTTCGAGTACGGCCTGATCGGCGCGCTCATCATCCTGTTCTTCCAGCTGCGCGGCATCGTGTTCTACCGGCGCCTGCGCAAGAAGGTCGACGACGATTTTCTCGGCGCGCTGTTCGACTATCTCGTCTACGTCCTGCTCATTTCATTCTTTTACCCGCCTACCCTCACGCCGGGCGAGACCGCGGTCATTCTCGCGATCTTCGCGTACATCTGGCGCGTGGGCGAGCTGGACGGCCATCACGACGACCATGCCGATCTGCAGGTTCACCATGCCACGCCCTAAGCGCAACAAGCGGATCAAGCGCCCCAACCTGCATACGCTGCTGGTCGGCGCGCTGCTCATGTCGGGCGCGGCGGCCTGCACCGACGCGACCTCGGGAACGCCCTTGCCGGTAGCCATCTCGGTGGATGCCGCCGCCGGCCGGCACCCCATCAGCCCGCTGATTTACGGCATCAACTTCGGCACGACGGCGGTCCTGCAAGACCTGCGCGCGCCCATCAACCGCTCGGGCGGCAACAGCGCCTCAGCCTATAACTGGCGCCTCGACGCACGCAACGCGGGCAAGGACTGGTATTTCGAGAGCCTCGCCGTCAATCCCGCCGATATCAACGACCAGTTCGGCGAGCGCTTCGTCGCGCTCACCCAGGCGGCGGGCGCCACGCCCATCGTGACCATTCCAATGCTCGGCCGTGTGGCGAAACTCGGACCGGCCCGCGAGACGCTCGCGAGCTTCTCGATCGCCAAGTACGGCCCGCAGCCGAATCACGACGTGAACGGTCACGCCGACGCCGGCAACGGCGTGGCGGCCGGCGGCAAGCCGATTGCCGGCAACGACGCGAACGACGCCTCGACGCCCGACGACCCGCAAAACGAGCAGGCGCGCGTCGCCGATCTGGTGAAGCAATTCGGCGGCGCGAGCGGGGGCGGCGTGCGCTACTACGCGCTCGACAACGAGCCGAGCCTCTGGCAGCTCATACACCGCGACGTCCATCCCACGGGCGCGCATGCGAGCGAAATCGCCGGCAAGGTGATCGCCTATGCGCGCGCCGTGAAGGCGGCGGACCCGCACGCGCAGATCGTCGCGCCCGAAGAATGGGGCTGGCAGGGCTATTTCTACAGTGGCTTCGACCAGCAGTACGCCGCGGACCACGGCCTCGATCACACGCCGGACCGCACAGGCGAAACCCAGGGCATGCCGTACGTGCCCTGGCTGCTCGCGCAATGGAAAGCGGCGGGCCATCCGGTCGACGTGTTCAGCCTGCACTTCTACCCGCAGGGCGGCGAATACGCCGAAACGGGCGTGACGAACTCGCAGGCCGTGGCGCTCACGCGCAACCGCTCCACGCGCGACCTGTGGGACCCGAACTACAAAGACCCCACGTGGATCAACAACGTCGTCGCGCTGATCCCGCTGATGCGCCATTGGGTCGATACGTACTACTACCCGGGCACGCCCATCGGCATCACGGAATACAACTGGGGTGGCGACACGCTGATGAACGGCGCGACGGCCCAGGCCGACGTGCTCGGCATTTTCGGCCGCGAGGGGCTGGATATCGCCACGCGCTGGGGCACGCTCGATCCCTCGATGCCGGTGTACAAGGCATTCAAGCTCTACCGCAACTACGACGGCAACGGTGCGGCGTTCGGCGCGACCAGCATTGCCGCGAACGCGCCCGACCCGGACACCGTTTCCGCATTCGCCGCCTTGCGCGAGCGCGACCATGCGCTGACGCTCGTGGTCATCAACAAGCAGCTGGACCGCCCCGCCGATGCCGCCGTCACACTCGATCATTTCGCGGCGAGCGGCGTGGCCGAAACCTGGCGGCTCGCGAACAACCAGCTGTTCCGCATGCCCGACGCGCGCTACCAGGACAGCACGCTGCGCGCGAGCCTGCCCGCGCAGAGCGTGACGCTGTTCGTCCTGCGCGGCGCGCAGGCGCAGCATGAGTGAAGCCCGCGAAGCGCGCATGCCCGCGCGCCCAAACGGCGGTTCGATGATCCGGGGCTCGCTCGTGAGCCTCGGCGTGCGCCTGCTCGACCTGCCGAGCCGCTACGGCTTCCATCTGCTGATCGCCGCCATGCTGGGCGTGGTGCAGACGGGCGACTTCTATATCGTGTTCAGCACGATGGTGGCGCTCGCGGGGTTCGGGCGCCTCGGCATCGACCAGGCGCTCACGCGGCAGATCGCGATGGACCTCGCGGCGGGCGAGGCGCGCGCCGTGCGGCCCGCCATTCGCCGCGCGCTGTGGCTGGTGCTGCTCGCCTCCGTCGCCATCTCGATCGCGCTTGGCGCCGGCGCATTCGCCTTCGCGCACGACGTGCTGAAGAAGCCCGAACTCGCCTGGCCGCTCGCGCTCGGCGCGCTCTCGTTCATCCCGCAAAATCTCGGCGCGGCCATGGCGGGGGCGCTTGCCGGACTCCAGCGCGTGGGCTGCAGCCAGATGATCTATTCCTGGCTCTGGCCCGCGATCTTCTGCGCCGTCGCCATCCCGCTCGGATTGACGCACGGCATGAGCGTCGCCAGCACGCTCATGCTGATCGCCGCCAGCTTCACGCTCACCGCGCTGACCGGCGCGTTTCTGCTCAGGCGTTTTCTTGCCGGCGTGCCCGCTAGCGCACCAGCGCCCGCCGAACCGCCGCGCCTGCTCAAGGCGGGCTTGCCGCTTTTCACGCTGGAATTCACGAAGCTGTTGATCACCTCGGCGCCCGCCATCGTGCTCGGCATCGTCGCCTCGTCGCGCGAGACCGGGCTCTTCGCGCTGGCGTGGCGTCTCGCGCTCGTCATCAATCTGCTGATCAGCGGCGTGACCGGCATGGCCGCGCCGAAGTTCGCGAGCCTTTTCGCGCGCAACGACCGGCATGGGCTCGACAAAAGCGCGGCCCAGGCGGCGGGCCTCGTGCTGTGCCTCGCGTTGCCCGCCGCGCTCTGCATGCTGCTCTTTCCCGAACACTTGCTGCGCCTGTTCGGACCGGGCTTCGGCGGCGGCGCGGCCGCGCTGCGCGTGCTCGCGCTCGGCCAGATCGCCGCGGCCTGCTTTACCGCCATGCCCGAACTGCTGGGCATGACCGCGCACACTTCCGTCCTGTACCGAATCAACTTCTACTCGGTCGCCGTGCTGCTCGTGGGCCTCGCCGTGCTCGCGCCGATGGGCGGCAGCGTCGGGGCGGCGGCTGCGGCATCGCTCGCCATTGCCGTGAACGGCGTGCTCGCGGCTTGGGCGGCGCACCGGCTGCTGGGCGTGTTGCCACTTGCGCTGCTCGGGCGATGGGTGCTCGGGCGCGTGCCGGGACGCAGCGCGGAGCAAGACGGGCAACAGGACGTCTAGATCGTCGCGATTTCAACGGCGCCGGCTTCAACTGCTTGCGCCTGCAACGACTCATCGTTCCGGCGCGGATAAACACGGGCAAGCGCACGCGGCACGGCGATTGCGGAATTCATGGTCAGGCAGGCGGCAATCGTCTGCATCGATACCCAGTCTCAAGGAGGTACGGATCATGAACAAGGCAACCAGCACCCTTATCGCGGCCGCCGCCCTGCTCGCACTGTCGGGCGGTGCGTATGCACAAACGGCGCCGGCGGGCGCAGGCATGGGCGGCAGCGGCTCATCGAACCCTGGCACGGCGCCCGCAGCGACGACGAACCAGATGAACGACACGTCGAGCGGCTACGGCATGCCTGGCGCCACGAACTCCGATAGCGGCATGGGTATGACCGCGCCGAACTCACCCCAGCAGCAGGGCATGAACCCTGACGTGGCGCCTCACACCAGCGGGCCGAAGAGCAACAATTCGCTCGCGACCCCGAGCGTCGTGTCCCCGGCCGACCAGCAATAACGGCACGCCAGGACGACAGCGAGGCGCAAGCGAGCGCCGCGGCCCGCGACATGCTGCGCGCCCATGAGGCGCGCAGCATTGCTGATATCATGAAAAGAACCCCTGACCCCTCTGCGCTAAAAACCGCTTTACGCCGATGGCGGGACGGTGCGGCCGGTGCGGTGCCACATGGCTCGTCAACACCGTGAAGTACACCCATCCTGACCGCGCGATCCGCGAGTGCGCTTGCTGCTCGACGGGTTAGACGCGGCGATCGTCGAAGCCGGCCGCTCGCTTCAGCGGGCTCTGGCGGCGCTGCCTCATAATTGGGAAAACTAAGCGTTTCGCTCGTCGCGAGGAGAAAAGCCGTCATGAAACGACGCTGCCTGCTAAAGGGGGTTGTCGCGTTGCCGTGCCTCACCGCTACCTCGAGTTTCGCCGGCGCGCTGCCTGCCGCCGCTCGCGCGGGCCGCATCCGGCCCGGCGATCCCGCGTGGCCGAAAGCGCCGGAATGGGAGGCGTTGAGCCAGGCAGTCGGCGGAAATTTGCTGCAACCCACCACGATCTGGCAGACCTGCGCGCAAGCGCCCCACGCGCCAGAGTGCCTCGCGAGAATCAAGGAAGCGCGCAATCCGTTCGCGCTCGGCGACGATCCCGGCGCCACCCAGATCTCCGGCTGGCTCGATGCATGGACGGCGCACGCAAGCGCCTACGCAGTGGCGGCCCGCTCGACCGCGGACGTCGTCGCGGGCGTCAACTTCGCGCGCCGACACAACTTGCGCCTGGTGGTAAAAGGCGGCGGCCACAGCTACCTTGGCGGCTCGAACGCGCCGGATTCCCTGCTGATCTGGACGCGCGGGATGAACCGCATCGCACTCCATGACGCGTTCGTGCCGGCCGGCTGCCCGACGCCGCCACAGCCGGCTGTGACGGTGGAGGCAGGCTGCATGTGGATCGACGTCTATACCGCCGTCACGACGCAGGCGGGACGCTACGTTCAGGGCGGCGGATGTACGACCGTGGGTGTCGCCGGCCTCGTTCTGGGCGGCGGCTTCGGGTCCTGGTCGAAGCGCTACGGACTCGCGGCCGCGAGTCTGCTCCAGGCGGAGATCGTCACCGCCGATGGCGTTGTCCGCACGGTCAACGCATGCCAGGAGCCCGATCTTTTCTGGGCGCTCAAAGGAGGCGGCGGCGGCAGTTTCGGTGTGGTGACGAGGCTCACGCTGCAGACCCATGACCTGCCCGACAACTTCGGCTGGGCCAGGTTCAAGGTCAAGACTTCATCGCACGAGGCTTACCGACGGCTCGCTGCGCGACTGGTCGATCACTACGCAGAACATCTGTTCAACCCGGCATGGGGCGAGCGCTTCATCTTTCACAGCGACGAGATCGAGGTGGCGATGGTGTGCCAGGGCCTCGACGACCATCAGGTCAAGTCGGTCTGGGCGCCCTTCATCGATTGGGTGCGCGCCTCGCCGGCGGATTTCACCTTCAACGAAGGACCGCGCGTCGGCGCCGGCCCGTCGCGCCGCTGGTGGGACGTCGAAGCCAACCCGGGACTCGTGCCCGACCCGCGCGCGGGCGCCACGCACAACCACGGCTGGTGGCAAGGCGATGGCGAGCAGGCCTCCGCCTTCCTGCACGCCTACGAATCGCAATGGCTGCCCGCGGCCCTTCTCGAACCGGCGCAGCGCGGCCGGCTCGTTGACGCCTTCGTGGCGGCGGCCCAGTTTCAGGCCGTCGAGCTGCATTTCAACAAGGGACTCGCGGGTGCGCCGCGGGAGGTGAACGAGCAGGCGCGCCAGTGCGCGACGAATCCGAAAGTCGCCGACGCCTTCGGCCTGATGATCGTCGCCACCGGCGGCCCGCCGCCGTTTCCCGGCCTGCCCATCCCCGCGCCTGACATGGCGCAGGCACATCGCAACGCCGAAAATATCGGCAGGGCTGCGACGATTCTCAAGGCGCTGTCGCCGCAAAGCGGCTCCTATATTTCGGAGACCGATTTTTTTCGCAACGATTGGCGCGAAGCGTTTTGGGGCGTCAACTACACGCGGCTGAAAACGATCAAGGATCGCTACGACCCGGAAGGTTTCTTTTACGTCCATCACGGCGTGGGCAGCGAGGACTGGAGTCCCGACGGCTTTACGCCCGCGCAATCGTGAACGTTGCGGCGGCGGGTGCGCATCTTCACGACACGCCGGCGGCCCCAAGCCAAACGTGGACCGCCCGCGCGCTCACGGCTACTGCTGCGAATTGCCACCCGAGTCGTCGTCTCCCGTGGTCTGGAGGCCCGGAAGGACCTGGGTGCCTTCACGCTGAACGGCAACCAGCTTGTGCGGGTCGAGACCGAGCGCCTTCAGGATGGTCGGCGCCACCTGCATGTTGGTCACCGGCGTATTGACGACATTCTTCCGCAGCTTCGGGTTGGAGACCACCAGCAGCGTGTTCGTATCGTCGGTGTAGAGTCCGCCGTGCTCTGCCAGCTTCGCCGCGCTCTTGCTGTAGATCGTTCCGGGTATCGGCTGAATGATGAGGTCGGGCACCCGGCCCTGGGCAGGGTCGCCCCAGATCGCCTTCAGCGCTGCGTCGTGGTAGAGCGTCTGGATGTGAGTGGAATTGCCGCTCGCCACGTCAGCGTCAATGAGCGAGACCGCCTTTGCCGCATCGCCGTGGTTCTTGAGCCAGATGAGCGACACGTCGTCGGCCGTTTCCTGGGCGACCGGCACGCCGCCATTGCCGAGCACGGTGGCGACATCGCTCACGTCAGCGGTGGCATACGCGTTCTTCGAACCGCTCAGCATGTGAAGCTTCTTCAGGTCGATCGGCGACTGGCCATGCTTGCCGCCGACGATGAACAGCGTCGAATGCAGGAGATGGCCCGCTTTGAGCGCGTCGTACATCTGGCCCAGCGAGGCATCGACGAAGTCGAGCGACTGTTCGAGCGGCACGGTCGGCGTCCCGGCGGCGTCGAGATAGCCGCCGCGCGTCGTGGTCGTGCCTTCCATCGCGGACGTGACCTTCTGTCCGACGCTCACCGCCTGGAAGTTCATGCCGAAGATCGCGGGGACGCCCACCTGCTTCGCGCCGGTCTGATCGAGCCCATGAATCCAGTTCAATACGACCTTGACTTTGAAGCCGTCATAAGCCCGGGTATATATCGGGTCGGCGGTCCAGTCGTCGGTCGCGGGCGCGCTCGGGAAGCCATTGGCTTGCAGCGAGGTCGAGTTGATCTCGGGCGCGTAGAGTTCGTCGAGTCCCAGCCCCGAAGGCCCGTTCACGATCTCGTAGGCCGGGTGCTTGTCCGACCACGCGGTGCGCATGCCGGCCTGATGAATGATCTCGAAGATCGTGTTCGTGCCGTTCTTCATGTACAGATGCGGCCAGACCTGCACGCAGGCGCCGCCGGCCGTCTTGCGCAGTGGAAGCTTCGCGGGATTGATGTGCGGATTGCGCGGGTCGTACGTGGCCCCCGCAGGCGGCGAACCGCCGTCGAGCTGGGTGAGATCCCAGTCGAGCGCTTCGAAGTTGGTCACCTCGGTGCCGGGCGTGCCCGTGCAATTGCTGCCCGGCGGGTACAGGGTCGCGTCGTAGGTGTCGTCATAGAAGACGCCGTGGCTCAGCGGGCTGCCGCCGGTTGCGAATGCAAGGAGCCCGGGATACGAGTCGGAGGGCCGGGACGTCGAGGCGTGGGTGTACTCGACACCGTGTTTGACGAGCTTCGCGAAGGTGGATTGCGGGTGTGTCTTGATGTAGTTTTCCAGGTCGGCCTCGTGCATCCCGTCCACACTGATCAGCAAAACGTGCGTGTATTGCTGGTTGTGATCGCCATCCTGATCCTGCGCTGCCGCGGCCATGCTCGCAAACGCCAGCACGCTCGCACTGACGATTGCCCTGACTCCAAACCATTTTCCAATCGCGTTCATTCTTCACCTCTTGATATGAATTATGAATTGGGCGCGAAAGCGCCCAAGAGGAGATAAGTCGCGGAATGAGAAAATGCCGTGAAAGATTACTTTCGGTTGTCTTCCACAGGAGCGCGGGAGGCTTGAGGGACGTGCGTTTGACTCAATGTAACAGGTTGTATCAGGGCGGCGCGGCTATTCCATGAGGTTGTGAATGCGGCGATCTATTTCAAGCGATTAATCCATTTCCGATGTCAATCTGGAATCCTGATGATAATGTTTATCATTTATTGCGTTAATCGTCTAACCAGTCGAGCCCGCCCCGTTCAGATCGATGTCATTGCCCTTTTCGCGCTCGAGCATATCGAGCGCGAGCACACGCCCGACATCGCGCACGAACGCTTCCATGACCGCGAAAGATTCCGGGCTGCCCGGTAGACAGTCTTCGGGATTCCGCTTTCCCTGTGCCCGTCTGATCGCGCGGATGCTGGCTTCCAGCGCCCGTGCTTCTGCCCAGATCGGATCGTCTTGCGGTGGTTTGGGTTGTTCGTGCGCCATGCTGGGATTTTCGGCGGCCGGCACACAAACTTTAGCGTCTGGGCGTGACTCGTTGATCGGCTAGGGCGCGGCCTTCGCAATGAGATCCTGCAGCCGGGCCATCGAGCGCTGATCCAGCGGGTGCATCTCGCAACCCACGCGGCTCCACCCTCTGTCCTGATCCTCGGAGATCCAGCGAACATCGAGCGCGACGGCCAGGACGATCTCGTCTTCGTCGTCGATCGGCGCCGACTGCAGCCACCCCGAGACCGTCTCTCCGCGGAACAGCAGACCGTTGCGCGCGTGCAGGAGCGCCCCGCGCGAGCTGAGGTCGGCGACCTGGGCGAGAGCCTTGCCGTCCTTGTTCAGAAGCAGCGGGGCGAACAACATCGGCGTACGGACCTCCCGACGCATATCCAGTCCACTTCGCATACGCATGGCACCTGTTTTCAACGTTTCATTTTTATTGAGCGTCGGGATTTTAACGTGACTGCGCACAATTAAGCGCCTGAACAGTTCGGCCGCTCTTCACGTGCCCCCAATCCGCCCTGGCGAAATAGCGATTGCCTGCCCTCAAGTTGCGCGGATCTTTGTCGATATGTCAATTGCATTGATTGTGGGCGCAGGGTGACGAGTATGCAGCGTGAGGACAGCAAGATGGCGGATAGCGCACGAAATCCGGCCGCCCGGCCGGCGCTCATCGGGCTATGGCGCGTGCTGCACGTATGGCGCGCACAAAAAACACGCCTGGTTGCGCCGCTGGCGCTCGTTGCAATCCTGTCGGCCATCGCCCTGAACACCGTCATCGCCCTGCGGCAATCTCATGAGCAGCGCTATGCGCTCGCGCAGCAGCGTGCCGTGGAATCGGCCAAGCGCGATCTCGACGAACTGCAGAACGCGCTTCTCGATGAGCATGAGCAGCTCTACACGGTCATCGGCACGCGGCCGTTCTACCGGCGCGCCGCCTACATTTATCCGCTTCCGGCGCTGATCGACAACGCCAACGCGGCGCAGCGGACCTGCGAAGGCCGCGAGCGCTGCATCGCCCTGCTCGACGAGTTGAAGGACATGATTCGCCATCTGGGCGCCCTGAGCAACCGGCTCGCGATGCTGTCCATGCTCAAGCCGGGCAGCGTGACGGTGGCTACGCCGTCGCTGGGCGAACTCGACGCGCGCTTTTTCCAGACGATGCAGAAGATCGGCGAGATCCGCATGGACGAAGACGCGCATCTCGACCGGTCGGTCAGCAGGGCGTCGCGTGATTCGCAAATGGCCTCGGCGCTCCTGCTCGGCTCGGGACTGGCGGCGGCACTCCTGCTGCTGGCCTTCCTGCGCCGCAACGCGCGCATCACGAAATCGTTGCGCAAAGCGCTCCAGACGGCGGACGTGAACCGCAAGAAATACAAGCGCCTCTTTCAGCTCAACCCGCTGCCGATCTGGATCGTCGACGACGCGTCCATGCGGCTCGTCGCCGTCAACGACATGGCGGCAAAAGCCCTGGGCTATCGCGCGAGCGAGATGCTCTCGCTGACGCTTGCCGACCTGCGCATGAACAAGACTGCGCTGCATGGAGCATCGTTTTCGCACGCGCGCGCCCAGGACGACGACACGGCCATCTGGGAACACAGAACGAAAAGCGGCGAGCTGCGCTCGATGAACGTGTTCCAGCTGCAAACGGATTTCGACGGCCGCAGCGCGACCCTTTGCGTGATGGAGGACGTCACGACGCAACTCGCCGCTCAGGCCGAACTCAGGCACCGGGCCGAATACGACGCGCTCACCGGTCTCACGAACCGCAAGTATTTCGACGAGCGTGCGACCCGCGAGCTGCAACTGGCGAGCCGGACGGGCAAGACGCTGGCGATGATCTTCCTCGATCTCGACAATTTCAAGGAGGTCAACGACTCGCTCGGCCACCGCATCGGCGACGCGCTGCTGGCCCAGATCGCGCGGCGCATCGAGCGCGTCGTCGGCGAACGCGGAACCGTGGCGCGCTATGGCGGCGACGAGTTCATGGTCATCGCCGACGGCACCGCCCCGTTGCTCGAACCGCTGCTCGACGCGCTGCTCGCCGCAATGACGGAACCGATCCAGGTGGCGGGACACGAACTCTTCATCGAGGCCAGCATCGGCATCAGCCTCTACCCCGCCGACGGCGACGACGCCGACGCCTTGGTGCGCAACGCCGACGCCGCGATGTATCTGGCCAAGCAGAACGGCCGCAACCAGTACCAGTTCTATCGCCCGGAACTGAGCGAGGCCGCGACCTCGCGCTTGCGCATTTCGACGCGCCTGCGCCAGGCGTTCCGCAACGGCGCGTTGACCGTGCTGTATCAGCCGCAAATCGATATGGCGACAGGCACGATGATCGGCGCCGAGGCGCTGCTGCGCTGGACCGACGCGGAACTCGGCAGCGTGTCGCCGGCGGTGTTCATCCCGGTCGCCGAGGAAACCGGCCTGATTCGCGGCATCGGCGAATGGGTGCTGCGCGAGGCATGCCGGGAAGCGGCACGCTGGAATCTGGACCCGGCGCGGCCGATCCGCGTCTCCGTCAACGTCTCGCCGTTGCAGTTCGAGCATGGCGACCTGATGGGCCAGGTGCGGGAGGCACTGCGCGATACGGGTCTGCCGCCGGCGCTGCTCGAACTCGAGGTGACCGAGGGCGCACTCATGCGCACGCCCGATCTCGCCGCGCGCACGCTGGCCGGTCTGCGGGAGATGGGCGTGCGCGTCGCCATCGACGATTTCGGCACGGGTTATTCGAGCCTCGGGTATCTCAAGCGCTTTCGCGTCGATCGCCTCAAGATCGACCGCGAATTCGTGCGCGAGATCGGCCAGGACACGGAAACGGAAGCGATCACGCTCGCCGTCATCGCCGTGGCGAAGGCGCTCAATTTCGAACTGATCGCGGAAGGCGTCGAAACCAGCGGACACCGCGATTTCCTGCTGCAAAACGGCTGCACGCATGCCCAGGGTTTCCTGTACAGCCACGCCGTGAGCGCCGGCGCAATTGCCGACATCGCGGCGAATGCGGCAGCACGTCCGGCGCCGCTGCCCGCGTGAACCGCGCTACGGCGCGCTCGCGCGGCGCGACGATTAGCCGCGTCACAAAAAATTCACTCAACGTTTCAGTCGATCCGCCGTAAAAAGACGCGCCGCCCTCGTGGCCGTCCGTTCATTCCCGATTCATGCCCGCCCGCTTCACCGAGCGCGCCCTCGCGAGTTTTTCATGCGCAAGCTCACTATCAAATCCCGGCTCGTTCTGTTGAGCACGGCGGTCGTTCTGGTTTCGCTGTGTATCGGCGCGGTGGGTCTGTTCGGCGTGTCGACGTCGATCGGCACGCTCCAGAACATGTTCGAGGGCCGCGTGCAGGCGCTCCAGGCGATCTCGACGATCGACGAACTGGTCACCGAAGCGAGCTTTTCGGTGAGCGACGCCATCCTCGATCCCTCCGCGCAAAAAACCCAGCTCGTGGTCGAAGGTACGACGAGCCGCATTGCGCGCATCGACGCGCTCATGCAAGCCTGGTTGTCGCACACGGATTCGGGCGACGGCCGCCGCCGCGCCGAGGCGTTTTCCGCGAACTGGACCACGCTGCGCGACAAGGGGCTGCGCCCCGCCGTGCAACTGCTCGGGGCGAACAATCTCTCTGAAGCGCAGTGGGTGCAGACGCAGACCATCGATCCGCTCTCGAAGACCGTGAAGACGCAGGGCGCGCAGCTGCGCGCGCTCGAACTCGCCGATGCGCACTCGGAATACGAACGCGCGCGCAAGACGGGGCAAGTGGTCGAATGGCTCGTGGTCGGGCTCATCGTCGTCGGGCTCGCCGGGGTTGCCGCCCTGTGCGCCTCGATGGCGCGCAGCCTGTTTCGCGACCTCGGCTCGGAGCCGTTCGTGGCCGCGCAGCTCGCCAATCGCGTCGCGGCGGGCGACCTCTCGGTCGAGGTCGTGGTCAAACCGGGCGACACGCGCAGCGTGCTCTACGCCATGAAGGCCATGCAGCAGCGGCTCGCCGCGATTATCGGCGGCATCCGCGATTCGGCTGAAACCATCGCGGAGGCGACCGCGCAACTCGCGTCGGGCAACGGCACGCTGGCCCAGCGCACCGAAGAACACGCGGCCAGCATTCAGCAGACCTCGTCGAGCATGGCGCAACTCTCCACCATGGTGCGCTCGAACGCGGGTCATGCGACGCAGGCCCGCACGCTCGCCGGCATCGCGTCGACCAAAGCCGGCGACGGCGACCGTGCCGCGCGCGACGCGGGTGAGCGCATGCGGGCGCTCGCGCAGCGCTCGGCGCGCATTCAGGAAATTACCTCGGTGATCGACGGCATCTCGTTCCAGACGAATCTGCTGGCGCTGAACGCCGCCGTGGAAGCGGCGCGCGCCGGAAGCCAGGGGCGAGGCTTCGCGGTCGTCGCGCAGGAAGTGCGCGCGCTTGCGGAACGCAGCTCGGGCGCGGCCAAGGAAATCGACACGCTCATCAAGGAAATGACGGCGGAGGTGGATCAGAGCAATCACGCCGTCGAAGCCGCCGCCGCGACCATCGTCGATCTGCTTGGCGCGGTGCGAGGAGTCGCCCAGCTGGTCGATTCGATCGCCGATGCGTCAGAAGAACAAAGCACCGGCATCGAGCAGGTGAACGCGGCCGTCACGGTGATGGATCGCGTCACCCAGCAAAACGCCGCCTTCGTGCAGGACGGCGTTCAAGCAGCCGGCGCACTGCGGGCACAGGCAGAAACGTTGCGCTCGGCGGTGCGCGCATTCCAGCTGTGATGCGCGACGGCGGGCCCGACTGAATGCGCGACTGGAAGCGGCGTTCGCGCGCCTACGCCATGATGTGAACGCCGCCGTCCACATAAAGCGTTTCGCCAGACAGGCGCCGCGCGTAGGGCGTTGCGAGGTACGCGCAGGTGAAGCCGACGTCCATGATGTCGACCAGTTCGCCAAGCGGCGCCCGTTCCGCCGCCTGGGTGAGCAGCACGTCGAAGTCCTTCAGACCCGATGCCGCGCGTGTTTTCAGCGGCCCGGGCGATACGGCGTGCACGCGGATCTGCTGCGGACCCAGTTCATACGCCAGATAGCGTGCGCACGCTTCCAGCGCCGCCTTGACCGGACCCATGACGTTGTAGTTGGGGACCACCTTGTTCGCGCCGTAATAGCTCATCGCGAACATGGTGCCGCCCTGCTTCATCAGTGGTGCAGCGAGCCGGGCCATGCGCACGAACGAATGGCATGAAATGTCCATGGCCGCCGCAAAGCCCTCGGCGGAGCAGTTGAGCAACCCGCCCTGCAAATCGTTCTTCGGCGCCCATGCGACGGAATGCACGAGGATGTCGAGTTCGCCCCATTCGCTCGCGATCCGCTCGAATAGCGCCTCCAGCTCCTCCTGCTTCGAGACGTTGAACGGCATGAATATTGGCGCTCCGAGGTCTTTTGCCAGCGGCTCCACGTATGGCCTGGCCTTCTCGTCGGCATAGGTGATCGCGAGATCGGCGCCCACTTCGTGGAACGCCTTCGCGCAGCCGTAGGCGATCGAATGCTCGTTGGCGATACCCGTCACCAACGCCTTCTTTCCGGTCAGCACCGGGTGTTGAACGCTCTGGCTCATCAGACTCTCCAAGGCAAGCGCGCAGATTCACGCAATGCCCGTCACGTCACGCGTGTGGCGGGCGATCATGAGTTCTTCGTTGGTCGGTATCACCCAGACCGAGACCTTGCTCGACGCCGTGCTGATGCAGGGACCGCCCGCTTCGTTCGCCCTGCTGTCGATTTCCACCCCGCACCAGCGAGCCTGTGCGCAGGCCCGCCGCCGGATCTCCGGCGAGTGCTCGCCGATGCCCGCCGTGAAAACCAGCGCGTCGAGCCCCTGCAGCGCGGCGGCGAGCGATCCCAGTTCGCGTCCGATGCGATACGCGTACAGCTCGACGGCGAAGGCCGCGCGCGCGTCGTGGCTCGCCAGCAGCGTACGCATGTCGCCCGAAATACCCGAGACCCCCAGCAGCCCCGAACGGCGGTACAGCAGGTCTTCGACGCCGCGCGTATCCATCTTCAGTTCGTCGAGCAGATAAAGAATCGCGCCGGGATCGAGATTGCCGCTGCGCGTGCCCATGGGCAGCCCGTCGAGCGCGGTGAAGCCCATCGTGCTCGCCATACTCCTGCCCGCGTCCATCGCACACATGCTCGCGCCATTGCCGAGATGCGCGACGACGGTGCGGCCTTTCGCGGCGTCGGGAGCCACATCGGGCAGCGTGCTGGCGATGTACTCATAAGACAGGCCGTGGAAGCCGTAGCGCCGCACACCTCGCTCCGTCAACGCTGCCGGCAGCGCGAACGTCGAGGCAAGCGCAGGCTGTGTCGCATGAAACGCCGTGTCGAAACACGCGACTTGCGGCAACTCCGGGTTGCGTTCGGCGATGACGCGAATCGGCTTCAGGTTGTGAGGCTGATGGAGCGGCGCGAGCGGCGTGAGCTTGTCGAGTTCGTCCAGCACAGCGGGCGTGACGGCCACGGGCTTCGAGAATGCCTGGCCGCCATGCACCACGCGATGCCCGACGGCGACCAGGTGGTTGCCGTCGCGATGACTGCGCAGGAACTGGGCGATGTGAGCAACGGCCTCATCATGCCCAAGGGGTTGAGTGCCCCAGTCCTGACTCCCGGTCAGCACGCCTTTGCCATCGAACGCGACGAAACGCGGCGCCGTCAGCAGCCCTTCGATCTGGCCGTGCATGACAAGCGGCAGATCGTCCGGCTGCGCATTGAACGCGCTGAACTTGATGCTCGACGAACCGGCATTGAGAACGAGGATGACGTCGGCCATGGTGCTACCCTGCCGCTCGCGCGCCGGCGAGCAACGACGGACCGCTGGCAAGCCGCAAATACTTTTCGTGTTCGCGCTTCACGACGCCTCCTTGAGATCGGGTGCCACGCGGGTGGTCGGGGCCTCGGGGACCTCATGCATCGTTGCGGCGGACCGGACTGCCGGCGCACGTTCCAGCGGCAGGGACGAACGGATCTTCTCAAGCATGCTGAGCTGCGTGGCGGTCGGCCCGGCGTCCTGAACGCGCCGGTCCGCCAGCAGCTTTTCGGCCAGTCCGAGCAGCTTCTCCCGGTCCTTCGGGTCTTCCAGCAGATGCGGCAGCGTGGCGAGCGCCTGTTCCGGCTCGTAACGCACGATGATTTCCTGCTCGCCGCGCACGCGCCTCCACTGGTCGCCCGGAAGCTGGGGCAAATACGCGGCATAGTCCTTCGCGAGTTCGCTGCGCAGCGCAAGCCGCGCGAGCGGGAGCGGCTCGCCCCGGCGCGCGAGCAGGCAAGCGGCGCGAGCCAGCGCCTCCGTGTAGCCGCCTTCGGTCATCGACGCCAACGCGTCCCTCACGTAGGGCAAATCGCGGTGGTCTCCGGCCGCCGCGGCGGGTCGGGCTCGCGCCTCTTCGCCGTGTTCGACGGCGTACATGTTGCCGTAGAAGGAAAAGAACGCGCTCTCCGTCATGGCGTCGCGCATCGCGCGATAGAAGTCGAGCGACGCACTGATCATCTCCGAGCCATAGTGTTCGAATTCCCGCAACCGGGTGTCCTCATGGGCTTCGGCATGCCGCTTTGCCCGGACCGCCTCGGCAGCCGGCCCAAGCCATGCGAGCCACGGATTCAGGTCCGAAAGCGCCCAGCGTTGCGCGCGAAGCGGATGAAACTGCCGCTGCAGGTTCGCCGTCGTTTCGTTCGACCACGCCCGTACCCACGGCTGCAGGAATAGCTCGTACGCGCGCTGGTTCAACTCCGATACGCGCTTGACGGCTTCGAACGGCTGCTCATCGCTACGCTCGAACCGGTTCAGGCGCCCGGCGATATCTTCGAGCCGGTACTCGCGGAACGACACGTCGTATTCCGTCTTACCGTCTTCGCCCCGGCGCTCGGCGATCTCCATGCCGTAGAGACCGGGCGGGAAGGCTTCGATCGCTTCGAGCACGGAGGCGATCTGCTGATGCTCCTTCTTCGCCACCTTGCCCGAAACGAAGATGCCGAGATGGCCGATGCTCTGGTGCACGAGCCCCACGATCACCTGACCGCGCGCCTTGATTTCCTCCGTGCTGCCGTAAATATCGGCGACCCAGTTGAATGCCTGCTGCGGCGGCGTGATGTTGTCGCCCAGTGACGCGAACAGGATGATCGGCGACTTGATTTCCCGCAGATCAAACGCCGTCCCGTCGAGACCCCGAACCTCGCCCGACCAGAGCGTGTTGCCGACGAACAGGTTGCGCGTGATCCACTCGATCTCCTCGCGGTTCATCAGGTAGTAGCCGCCCCACCAGCGCTCGAAGTCGAGGAAGCGCGGCGGCTCGGTGTCGGCATTGTCGAACAGGTGGTAGTACTTGTCCCACAGACTGTTGGCGGGATTGAGGTTCTCGAAGTTCTGCACGAGATGGGCGCCGTCGAACTTGCCGTTGCCGAGATCGGCCGTCAGCGACGCGAGCCAGGTGCCGCCCAGCATGCCGCCCGAGTAGCGCATGGGGTTGTCGCCCTCGCCTTCGCTCCACGCGCCGCTCCAGTACGACATCGGCGCGCCGTTGATGACTAGCGGCCCCGTATGGTCCGGATCGGAACTCGCGAGCATCATGGCGGCCCAGCCGCCCTGGCAGTTGCCGACGATCGCCGGTTTCGGGCTGTCCGGGTGCAGTTCGCACACCTTCTTGACGAACTGCGCTTCCGCCGCACAGACATCGAGCAGGGTCTGGCCGGGCTCCGGATCGCGAAAGAAGATCACGAAATACACGGAGTGGCCGGCCTTGAGCGCAACGCCGGCCTGCGAATCGTCCTTGAACCCGCCGATGCCGGGACCGTGGCCCGCACGCGGGTCGATGATCACATACGGACGCTTGCTAACGTCGATGACCACACCGTCGGGCGGCAGCAGGCGCACGAGCGCGTAGTTGACCGGCCGCGCCAGCTTGCGGCCGTCGATCACGAGTTCGTGGCCGAAATGGAGGACGGGTTGCAGACCGTTGCGCGCCTGCTCGACGAAACCATTGCCGCGCTGACGCAAGGTGTCCCAGAACAGCACGGAACGCTCGGCGACATCCACCGCGTAGCGGTAGCCGGCCCAGGGGTCCAGCGCAGTCGCCCATGCGGGGCTCGCCGAAGCGGGTTGATCGCTCTCGCCCAGGCGCTCAGCCGCATCCGCTAAGCGCTGACTGAATTGGGTTTGCGCGACTTGCGATCGCTTTGCGAGGACCCGGGCAACTTTGCCGCCTGTTTCCTGGCAACGCGCATATTGATTGGCTAGGTCGGTCATGGCATCACCTTCTGGTCCGCGAGCGGGAGGCAAACGCCACGTCCGCCGCCTCGATTGAATGAAAGGAATGCTTACGAATATGCCGGGCAGTCACGCGCGTAGCCGCAAAGGCGGACATGGCTGCTGTCTCTGTAGACACTGGCAGACGCACGTGACAGGTTCGTTACGGGCCGCGCCGGGCCGGCGACGATGCCGCTTGCACGAACTGAATCGTGCAACCGCTCGCGTGCTTTCTCTATAGGACCATCGGCCCATACCCTGCCGTTACGATTGCTCTCGCCGCAGTAGGACCAAAGTCCGATTGACGTTTGATCCACAACATGGGATTCGTCAAATTTCCGCTTCGGCATGTTGAATGCAGTAGCCCACGGGAAGGCAGCGGTGAGACATTCGACGTAGATGTGCGTCGGTAGTGTTTCTGTTCCTGGAGGCCACAGCATCATGCGCGATCAGTCCGCGTCGCACCGCAAATCCAGCTTTCGTCTTCCCGTGCTCGAATGGGTACGCGACTACCGGACAGCGTGGATCAAACCCGACATCGTCGCGGGCGTCACGGCGGCGGCTGTCGTGTTGCCGAAAGCGATGGCTTACGCGACCGTTGCCGGACTGCCGGTCGAGACCGGGCTCTACACGGCGTTCGTGCCGATGGTGATCTACGCGCTCTTCGGTACGTCAAGGCCACTGAGCGTCAGCACCAGCGCGACGCTGGCCATCCTGAGCGCGGCCGCGCTCGGTCAGGTTGCGCCCGATGGCAACACCGCCCAACTGGTCGTCGCGACCGCCACGCTCACGCTGCTCGTCGGCCTCTTTCTCGCGCTCGCTGCCTTGCTCAGGCTGGGGTTTGTCGCGAACTTCATTTCCGAGCCGGTGCTGACGGGCTTCAAGGCCGGCATCGCCATCGTCATCGTGCTCGATCAACTGCCGAAACTGATTGGCATTCACGTCGTGAAAGGATCGTTCTTTCATAACGTGTATGCGCTCGCTGCAGGGCTTCCCCATGCGTCGATGGCGACGGTTGCCATGGGCGCGCTGACGATCGTCGTGCTGGTCGCGCTCGAACACTGGTATCCGAAGTCCCCGGCCCCGCTCATTGCGGTGGCGCTCGGGATTGCGTGCGTCGCTTTTGCCGGCGTGCAGCGGTACGGCGTGGAGGTCGTCGGCGAGATCCCGACCGGACTGCCGTCGTTCGTGATGCCGGATCTCTCGCTGATCGGCGCGCTCTGGCCGGCGGCGGTGGGCATTGCCTTGATGAGTTTTACCGAAACGATTGCTTCAGGGCGCGCATTCGCGCTCAGCGGGGAACCCGTTCCGCTGCCGAACCGCGAACTGCTGGCGACGGGCCTGGGCAATGCGCTGGGCGCGCTGTTCGGCTCGATGCCCGCGGGCGGCGGGACGACCCAGACGGCCGTCAACCGGCTGGCCGGTGCGCATTCGCAACTGGCCGAACTCGCCACCGCGGCCGTGACGCTCGGCACCATGGTGCTGCTCGCGCCCGTCATCGGCCTCATGCCGCACGCCACGCTCGCTGCCGTGGTGATCGTCTATTCGATCGGCCTGCTCAATCCGGCGGACTTCCGCGCGATCCTCGCCATCCGGCGGACCGAGTTCGTCTGGGCGGTCGTGGCGCTGGTGGGCGTCGTGCTGCTCGGCACGCTGCAAGGCATTCTGATCGCCATCGTCGTCTCACTCTTCGCACTCGCCCATCAGGTCTCCGATCCCCCTGTGTACGTGCTGCGGCGCAAGCCCGGCACGAACGTATTCCGCCCGGTATCGGACGAGCATCCAAACGACGAGGACTTTCCCGGACTGCTGCTCCTGCGTCCCGAGGGACGCATTTTCTTTCTCAACGCCGCCAACATCGTGCACAAGATCATGCCGCTGCTCGCCCAGACGCGCCCCAGGGTCATGGCGCTCGATATGCGGGCCGTATTCGATGTGGAGTACACAGCATTGAAGATGCTGACCGAGGCCGAGAAGCAATGTCGCGAGAGCGGGATCGAAGTCTGGGTGGTGGGCCTCAATCCCGAAGTCTTCGCCGTGGTCGAGAAGGCGCCGCTCGGCAGCGTGCTTGGACACGAGCGCATGTTCCTCAATCTCGAACAGGCGCTAGCCGCGTGGTGGGAAGCGCAGCATGCCATTTCGCGCGAGGGCGTATCGTCTGCCAGTCGCCATCCCGGACAGAGAACGCCATGACCGCTCATCTCCTCCTGTACGAGGCCATATGAATACCGCTACCCCGACACAGCAGACCACGTCTGAAAAGCGCGAGCCCATACTCAATACGGTCGAGCGCGTGACCGAACTGTGCTTTGGCCTGTTCATGGCGTTGACGTTCGTCGGCGCGGTCAAGGCGGTCACGGCGGGCGAGGACGCCGGCAGCAAACTGTTCTTCGCCGCCCTCGGCTGCAATCTCGCCTGGGGCCTCGCCGACGCCGTGATGTATCTGGTCCGCACGCTCGCGGATCGCGGACAGCGCCTGACGCTCGCCCTGACCGTGAAGCGCGAACCGGACCGCGCCGCAGCCGTGCGGGCGTTGCGCGCCGCGTTGCCGAGGGCGCTGGAGCCGCTCGTCGACGACGACGAACTCGAGCTGATTCGTGCGCGCCTCGCCGCGGAGCCTACGCTGCCACCTCGCGCGCATTTCAGGCGCGACGACTTTCTTGGGGCACTGGGCGTTTTTCTGCTCGTCGTCATATCGACGTTCCCCGTTGCCCTGCCGTTTATCCTCGTGAGGGATCACACCGTGGCGCTCGTCGTCTCCCGCGTACTCACGCTCGCAATGCTCTTCACTGCCGGTTTTGCGCTAGGACGCTACACCGGCGCGGGCGCGATGAAAGCAGGCTTCGCAATGACGCTGCTTGGGATCGTGCTGACGATGGCGATCATTGCGCTCGGCGGCTAGCCGTCAGGCAACACGGATTCGTTATCCGCGGCCATCGGCAACCCGCACCGCGGTTGCCGATGACCGTCACCCCTGCTTTAGAAGTGGATTTCGGCCACGAACATCGGCACGGATGTCTGGGTCGTGCCCGGTTGCTCGGAAGCCGGCGTGCCGTACATGTTGTGCCAGTACTCGTAGCCAAGACCCATGTACGCCGTGCGCGGATGGCCGGCGAACGATCCGACGTCCGCCAGCAGATACGCGCGGGTCAGGAACTCCGTCGTGGTATCGACTCCGGCGCCATCCTTCCCTTTCGGCCCGGTGACGCTTGCGAAGCCCTTGAAGACCAGAGGCACAGGACCGATGCGGAAGTTATAGAGCCAGGAGCTCTCGAGGTGCACGGCGGGGTTGAAATGCACATCCACGTTCGTGATGCCGTCGTGATTGCTCTCGGTGCGAACGCCGAGCGTGATGTTCCAGAACCCGTTCGGTATGGCAAGGTCGATGGTGGGCCCGACAACCAGCATGCGGGCCCGTTGGCCAAAGGCATCGTTCTTGGTGCCGAATTCGTAGCCGACCGTCAGGCCGAAGTCCCGCATGAAGCCATAGGAAAACGATCGGCCGAAAATCTTGCCGGCGCTGAAGGAGACACGGCCGACGCTGTAGAGCTCCTGCGCGCCGCCCGGCCCCGGCGTGGGATAACCGTATTGATTGGTCGGCCCCGCTTCGGGGTTCGCCATGCTCGATACGAGGTAGTCCACGTTGAACGCGTAACTACCGAACCTGAAGCCGCCCGTGGTCGTCAAGTAGCCGATGTTCTGCGTGATTTTGGCGGGTGCGCCGGCCTCGGTTCGCACACCGGGGTAGTAAAAATTGGTGCCGACGCGATAGCCGATATACGTGTCGTTCCACGAGGTCGGCGGCGTGTACAGTCCGGGCGGCGGCGAGAGCGGCGCAGTCACGGTGCTGGCCTGCGACAGCGTCAGCGGCGCGGCGGCCGAAACCGGCGTAGTGCTGGATGCCTTGCTGTCCGTCTGGGCAACCTGTGCCGGCTGAGCCCCGCCCTCTGCAGTCTGTGAGGGATCCGCTGCGTGTGCCGCACCGGCGAAGCAGCTGAGGACGGCAACACTTAACAGCGGCGTGCGGATAGCGATCGTTTTTTTCATGTCTCCTTCCATATTTTGTCGATATGCAAGATGCGGTCGATTGGCGACTCTCGATTTTTCGCACCGTCGGCAAAGCCTTGCGTTGGTCAACGTGGTAAAGCCTGCTGCGGTGGAGTGGAATGTATGCGATACCCGCGTGTATGCCTTTACACAAAAGTGATTTTCGCTGGCACTTTTTACTGAGAGCGGGTGAATATCCGGGTAAATCTCGACTCGCGCAGGACTCGAAAGTACCGGACGTTGAATCGCGCCATTTCATTGATCAGTACTGCCATGCGAATCCTGGTTGCGAGCAGCCGCAATAAAAAAAGGCACCGCGCCTGAGCGCGGTGCCTTTGTCGATTAAGCCTGCGGAGGGGCTTACTGTCTGGGAATATAAAGCGGCATCGAATCTTCCCAAAGCGTGTCGGTAATCGCACGCCGGTCGCTGCCGTCCGCATTCATCACCCAGTTCTGGCCGTCGGGCTGGAACGTGTCGTCGTAAAGCGAAAGCTCGTCGCGGAAGCCATACTCGCCTGAGCTGTAGGCAATGCGGCCGTCCCATGTCCAGGTTGCGTGGGCCTGATTCGAACCCGGCGGCGTGACGCGCTGCACATCCGTGCCGTCCGGGTGGATCGTGTACACGTCATAGTGGAACTTGTTGGGGTCAGTCGGGTTGACCTCCTTGCGCGTGAACACGATGCGCTTGCCGTCCGGCGACCAGCCTGGCAGGTTGTCCGGCTCGGTGGTCAGCACGGTGGTCTTGTGCGTCTCCAGGTCGAGGACGCGCAAGCCCTTGTCCGTATCGCTCCACACGCGGTAGACGACCCGGGTGCCGTCCGGCGAATAGCTCGGGAAGCCTGCGTTCTCTTTCCCGTCGGTCAGCACCTCCGGCTTGCCGTTCATGCTGCCATCGGCCTTGATGCGCATGATGCGGCCCGGCATGTGAGCGCGCGTGAAGAACCAGCCGCCCACGCCGAAGGCCACCCACTGCTTGTCCGGCGACCAGGTCGGCTGGAACGCGCCCGCCAGCCCCATCTTGATCATCTTCGGATCGAGGCCGCTGGTCACGGGATCGTAGATATGGCGGGCGTCGGTGAAGTCGGCATTCGCAACGACGATCGACGAGCCGACCGCCTTCTCCGTGTACACGAGCGATTTGCCGTCGCGCGAGAGTTGCGGGAAGACATCGACGAAACGGTAGTTCCACGCGGGATCGAAACTGTAGAGCGGCGTGCCGTTCGGATGGAACGGCTTGTTGTACACCACCTTCTCGTAGACGACCTGCTTGCCGTCAGCCGAATAGTGCGGCGAGCGGATGCCGCTTCCCGCCGTCGCGCGCGATTGGCCGCCCGTCGTATAGAGCCCTTCCTGCGCGCCGTTCTTGATGTGATACGCAACGTCGGTCGCGCCCACGTATTGCGGGAACACCTTGAATCCCGGCGTGTTCGTCAGTTCCTTGCGCTCGCCCGTCGCCACGTCGACCTGAACGATCTGCGTGTCGACCTTGCCGATCGCCTCGGGACGGTGCGCGCCCCAGGTCGATTCAACCGGCGTCTCATAGAACACCATGTGCTTGCCGTCCGCCGACCACGACGGCGAGCCCTCGGCGAAGCCGGCGCGGGAGGTGATCTGCCTGAAGCCCGTGCCGTCCGGATGGATCTCGTAGATGCTGCTTTCCTGGGTGCGCTCCCAGCCGACCGGCAGGTTGTGGCCGCGCCAGTCGCTGCCGATATCCGACGACAGCGCGATCCACTTGCCGTCCGGCGACCACGAAGGCCGGAAGAAGCTGTGCGGCTTGTCCGGGTCGAACTTGATATCGCCGGTCACGTTATGCAACGCACCCGTCTTGAGGTTGAGCGTCCAGATGTTCGTCGTGCCCCAGCTGTCCTTGCCGCGACGCGACGACACGAACGCGATCAGATCCGGATCGGCCGGGTTGTAGACCGCCGCGTCGCTCACCCCGATCCAGTCGGTCAGGCGCTGCAGGCCCGTGCCGTCCACGCGCACGCGATAGAGGCTGGCATGGCCGAGACCGTCGCGCTCCGAGGTGAACACGATCCATTTTCCGTCCGGCGAAAAGGAGCCGTGATAGTCGAACCCGTCGGACTGGATCAGGCGGTGTTCGTCGCTGCCGTCGGCATTGGCGACGTAGAGTTCCGAGGTGCTCGGGCCGATGCGGTAAATCAGCAAGTCGCCCTTGGTGGCCGTCGCGGCGTCCGCGCCCGGAACGAGCGCCGCAGCGGCGGCAAGGGCGAGGCAAGTCAGGATTTTATTTTTCATCTGAAGCGAAGAACGCACAGTACTAGTCTCCATTTTTTATCAGCGTCACAGCCACCCGTAAACCGCTGGACATCGGATTCGCTGGCAGAAAGATAGGCCCTGGGCGCGAAGCTGTCCCTATACAATTTTCAGATTCACTGGCACTTTTTGGGAGCCGGGCAGCCGTATGGGAACCCGGAAGTTGCGATCGGCGAGGCCGCGGATGCTGGCGCTCGCGGCCTGGCAGGCGGGCGTGCCGTAGACATCGCCCGGATGGCAATTCAGGTTTTCGCCTGGTTCGCCGGAGGATAGACGATCGACCCATCAGGACGAACGACCGCCCCCGCTGTCAGCTGCGCGGGTTCGTGCCGTTGCGCACTCATGATGTGTAAAACCGTTTCACCGCGCGCGATCAGATAGTCGGCGATGATGCGCCGGTGACACCGCCACCAGACGGCTTCCGAGCACATCACGGCACAGCGTCTGGCGCGCCCCTGTTCGACCAGATGATCGATGCCCGCGTGAAACGCCTCGGAAAGCGCGTAATCGGCGTAATGATGGAAGCTGCTGTTGATCCAGAAGCCATTGACGTCCGCGGAGACGGTTCGCGATTTTCCGCGCAGACCGCCGAGAACGGATTCGTGCTCGTACGAGATCTCGCATGCCGCAAGCGCTGCGGGCAAGGTTTCCTCGTTGAATTGCGGGTTGGTTCTCGACCTCGGCATTTTTCTGACGTCGACGAGCATGCCGATGTCCGCACCCCTCAACAGCCCGATAAATTCATCGAGGGTGCGGTCGGAATGGCCGATCGTGAAGAATGGGAGATTCACTTCCCGCCTGCGCGTGAACAATAGCTGGATGACTCGCCGAGCGCTTATTATGCGCCTCCACGAAAGAGGCGCACGCTCGTGATTCCGCTCGCTATGCAGCGGCTAGCCCTTCGTCGCTCGTCATGCGTGGGCGCTAGCCGTGCGAACCTTGCTCGGCCGGTCGCGCAGCAGCAAGGGCATCAACCGCCGGTTGGCGGTCTGCGCCGCCCACTCGCAGTATGCAGCGCTACCGAGCACCCAGCCTTCGAGCGTCGCCCGCATCAGGTTGCTGACCTCGGCTTCGTCCAGAGGCTGCACGCCCAGATCGCGGTAGGACTCGTGGCGCTCGAACGGCGTATCGCCGAGCGCCCGGTAGAGCGGATGGTCCTTGATGAACCTGTCGACCCGCAACCCGACGTGGTGCGTGTAGCTCGACCACGGATAGTTGCCCGGCTCGGCCACGAGGTGGTTGCGCACCGGCGCATGATCGATGACCTGGCTCGCGAGCAGGAAATAGCGGTCGGGTTCGATCACGGTTGCCCGGTACTCGCCACGCCACATCGCACCGCGGCGGCCATGGCGGCGGTTGAAAGTCTCGACATAGCGACGGCAAACCGCCTGCATCGCCATGGCCACGCTCGACTCGTAGGAAGGCGTGACGAGGAACTGCACGGCGTCGGGCATGAGCACCCACGCGTGGACTGCCAGATCGGCGACGCGCGCGGCGTCCGCGAGGCAGGCGAGAAAGTAGAGGTAGTCTCCTTCGTCGAGGAATGCGGGCCCTTTGAGCCCCTGCAAGATAACGTGCTGCGGTTGTTCTGGGACGTAGTGCCGTGCAAGCCGTGTCATGCTGAATTAACCGGAAATCCGATGTGGGGAAGCGATCCGACAGGTATCGATCGCCTGACGCTGCGTGAGTGGATCTACGCTCAAATTCTATGGGGCGCGCGCGCGCGCCTGCGTCGCGAACAGGCCTTTTTTATGGCCTCAATTCGCTGATTTGACGATTTGAGCGCGCGCTTTTTTATGCCGCCGCTGAATAGCCGTCGCGTCGCGATCCGGCACCACAAAGGCGTCGCAACACGAGGGTACGATGGTCGAAGCGGCTGCGGTTGCCGAATGTTGTTTGCAGGAGTCCGAACGATAACGGCAAGCCGAAGCCGAGACTCCGGCGAACCGAAACCCGGACTAACCCGACCGGTTCAGTCGGCGCGCGACGCCGCCGCCACGAACGCTTCGGCCTGCAGCGCGACGCGCCACGGCGTCCACGTCATGTCAAAAGCCTGTTCCGCGCGGCGCGCGTCGAGCCGGATGTCCTGTTGCCACAACCGCGCGAGCGAAGGCGGCAGCGGCGGCGGCACCTTCACGCCACCCAGTTTCCGTCCGGCGATCCCGGCAATCTTCAGCGCGGGCGCCCACAGCTTCGTTTCGAGCGCAAGACGCCGCGCACCGATCTGCTCCACCGGCGTCGCCCCCAGAATACGTGCGTACGCGACGAAGTACTCGTTCCAGCGCGGCGCCTGGGCCATCGCCAGGTTGTAGGCCTGAGTGCCCGAAGCCGGCGTGCGCAGCGCGGCCAGCGCCGCCCGCACGACGTCATCGATGTGAACGAGATTGCTGCAGCCGTCGCCGGCAGCGCCGAGGTCGCCCAGGCGCCGCGCGCGCAGCAGTTGCGCAATGCGCGCCGACCACTGCGGACTGCCGCCTCCGTAGATGCACCCCGGGCGCAATATCGTCAGCGCGGGCAGCGAAGCGAGCAGTCGTTCCGACTCGACCTTCGCATGGCCATAGGGGCTCACGGCGTCGAGCGCCGCCGCTTCGTCGATACGGCCTTCGGCGGCGCCGTACACCGCCATCGAACTGAAGTGGACCACCGGCAGCGGCGCACCGCGTGACGCCAGCGCGGCCGCCAGCGCGCGCGCATTCGCGACGATCGTCGCCGGCGCACCCGCCACGCAGTTGACCACGCCGTCCACGTCGGCCAGCGCGGCGGCGAGCGACGCGGGGTCCGCGGCATCGACACGGCGCAGGCCGCTTCCTTCCCGGCGCGAGGCGGCCACCGGCTCGGCCCACCCGGTACTGTCCAACGCTTTCACCAGATGGCGGCCGACGAAGCCAGTCGCGCCGAGAACGAGAATACGGGCTTTCATCACGCGGGTTCGGATTGGTTTGCGATGGGAACAGGCAGCGCGCCGAGATCGGCGGCGCCCTTGAGGTGTTCGGCGAGCCGCAGGGCGAGCGCGACGATGGTCAAGGTCGGATTCGCCTGGCCCGAAGTCGGGAACACGGCGGCGCCCGCCACGTAGACGTTGTCCGCTTCGTGCAGCCGGCAGTCGGCATCGACCACGCTCGTGCGCGCGTCGCGCCCCATGCGCGCCGTGCCGATGTGATGGCCGCCATAGGCGCCGTAGCGCGTCATTTCGGCTTCGACCTGCGCGGGGTCGTAGCTGAAGCGGCCCACGCCCGCGCGCTCGACCTCGTGCGCGAGCGCGGCGAGCGCGCGGCTCACGGTCTCGACGTCCTGTTGCGTATACCGCCAGTCCACATGAATGCGGCGCAGGCCGAGCGCATCGGTATCGTCGCCGAGCGTCACGCGGCTCGCCGGATTGGGCTCCTGCTCCGCATGGAAGTCGAGCGAGAAGCGCAGATTCGCGGGCCGCACGATCACCGAGGGGAACTTGCGCGCGGCCAGCGTGCGCCGCCGCAGCCAGTGCCACAGGAAACGCGCCGTGTTCGGCGCGTCGGCAACGACGTTCTTTGCGTGCGCGAGCGTGGACCCCGCATAGCCTTCGGGCGTGCCGTCGTAGAGGCGCTTCGCGTATTCGTAGGGCACGATGCCGCGCGCGAGATACAGCGCGGAGAGGATGCCGTTGCCGTGCCCGGCGTCCGGAATGCGCGGATGATGCAGGCGCGCAATGAAGTTGCCCGCGCGCAGCGCGGCTTGCTGTTCCGGGCGCAGTGCGAGGCGGCGGCGGCAATAGATGCCCTCTTCCGTCACCTCGTAGCCGTGCCACACGGACTGCGCCGCCGCGAGATCGAGCGTGCCGATCGTGCCCGCGAGATGGCTCATGTAATAGCGGCCCACCGCGTCGTGGGCGTTGCCGAGCCCCCGGCCGCTCGGCCCGGGGCTGTTGAGCAACAGACGCGGCACTTCGAGGCCGCCAGCCGCGAGCACGTAGGCGCGCGCGGCCACCTCGAACGTCGCGCCGCCCGTCGCGTCCTTTGTATTGAGCACGCGCACCTGGGCCGCGCCGACGCGCCGCGTCGAACCCGCCAGCATCGGCAGGCGGCACAGGTTCGCATGCTGGAGCACGCGCACGCGGCCCTTCGCGAGGCGCGCCCGGTAACGCTGACCGAAATCGGTCGGGCAGCTGAAGCGCTCGAGCGTGTGCGTCGAAAACACGTCGCTGGCAAAGCCGCCGATCATCGGACGCGGCGGCACGGCGAACGCGCCTTCCGCCGTATAGGCGAATTCGCCCGCTTCGCACAGCGCGTTGGCTTGCGGGTAGTGGCGCAGCACATCGGCGAAGGCGATCGGCCAGCCGCTGTGCGCGACGTAGGCGCGCGTCTCGAAGTCGAGCGCGTCGAGCGGCATGCAGCGGCCGCCCCACAGCGTGGTCGAGCCGCCGAAGCGGCGCACGCGGTAGTGGTCGGGCGGCGGATGCAGCGCCGCGTTCGCCACCGTGCCCGCGTACAGCTGCTGGGTGGCGGGCTCGGGCGCATCGCCGCCGCTCTCCAGCACGATCACGTCGAGCCCGCTCTCTTCCAGCGCGAGCGCGAGCGCAATGCCGGCGGCGCCGGAACCCACGATGCACAGGTCCGCGTGCAGCGTCGTGCCGGCGGGAATCTCACGGGCGTCGGTGATCATCGTCTGTTACGTATGGGAAAGGGAAAACGGGCCGCGGCGATCGTAGCCGATCGCCCGCGTGCAACCACCGGCGCCACCAGAGAAATTTCAGACGCATCCCGATTTTTGTCTCTAAAAAAACACTGTTGTATTACCCGCAGCACCGACACAGCAGTAAGATTCCGTCTGAAGTCCAAAACGCCTTGGCAAAAGCCAGGAGACCAGAAAAAAACATAACGTACGTCGCATGACGGGGTGGCACGACGCCGGTTCAACGGGCGCCGTGCGTGGCTCTCGTCGTGTGCGCACGTCGGGGTCACAAAAACAAGATGAGCACGCCTTACATAACAGCGGCGCCGCAGGCGTCCGCACGGGGTGTCTTCAAGCCGAGCATTCCCTTGTTCGGTCTCAATATCGCCGCCGTGTCGTTCGACACCGCGCTCGACGTGCTTTGCACCGCCGCCTTGCAGCGCGACGGCCGGGCGCGTGTCGCGGTCACGCCGAACGTCGACCACGTGGTGCGTCTCGACACGCAGCCCGATCTGCAACGCCTTTACCGCACCGCCGACTTCCTGTTCGCGGACGGCATGCCCGTGGTCTGGGCGAGCCGCCTGTTCGGCGCGCCGCTGCCGGAACGCGTGACCGGCTCGGACCTGTTGCCCGCACTGTGCGAGCGCGCCCACGCGGCCGGCTGGAAAGTGGTGGTGGTGGGCGGCCGCCCGGGCCACGAAGCCACGCTCGTAGATGGCTTCGCGCAGCACTATCCGGGCCTCGACGTCGAGGTGATCGCGCCTTCCATGACGTTCGATCCGACCGGCCCCGAGGGCGATGCGGTGGCCGAGCGCGTGCGCGCTGCCGCGCCCGACATCGTGTTCGTGTGCCTCGGCATGCCCAAGCAGGAACGCTGGGCCCTGCATCACGCGGGCAAGCTGCCGGGCGGCCTCATGCTGTGCGCGGGGGCGGCCGTCGAGTTCGCCGTCGGCCTGCAGCAACGCGCCCCCGTGTGGATGCAGCGCTGCGGTCTCGAATGGTGCTGGCGCATCAAACAGGACCCCGCGCGCCTGTGGCGCCGCTACCTCGTGGACGACCGCCGCTTCTTCGCCATCCTGTGGCGTCACTGGCGCATGGCGCGCACGCAGCAGCGCGCGGCGTAACGCCGCCGATGCGGACGCGGCCGGCTCACGTCCGGCCTCGTCTCGCGCGGCGCACGCTTCACACCGCATTGCGGCCCGAGACGATCGACGGGATCGTCTTCAGCAGGATCTGCAGGTCGAGCCACAGCGACCAGTGCGTGATGTAGTAGCGGTCGTACTCCACGCGGCGCTGCATCTTGTCGGGCGTGTCGGTCAAGCCGCGCAGCCCGTTGATCTGCGCCCAGCCGGTAATGCCCGGCTTCACGCTATGGCGCAGCATGTAGCCCGGAATCAGCTGCCGGTACTCTTCGTTGTGCTCCGCCGCGTGCGGACGCGGACCCACGAGACTCATCGAACCGCCCAGCACGTTGAAGAGCTGCGGCAACTCATCGAGCGAAGTCCGGCGCAGATAGCGCCCCACGCCCGTGATCCGGTCGTCGCCGCTGCGGGCCTGGCGCACACCCTGCTCTTCTGCATCGCCCTCGTTGTACGCCGCGACGCGCATCGAGCGGAATTTGTGCACGACGATCGCCCGGCCGTGCTCGCCGTTGCGGCGCTGTTTGAACATCACCGGGCCCGGCGAATCGAGCCGGATCGCCAGCGCGATCGCGAGCATGACTGGCCACAGCAGCGCGAGCAGCAACGCGGCGCCGGCAAGGTCGACCGCGCGCTTGAGCATGCGTGAAAGCCCCAGAATCGGCACGTCGTGGAGCGCCAGCAGCGGTACTCCGGCGAGGTCCGCGCCGGTCGTCGCGACGTCTTCGAGGTAGCGCAGCTCGGGCACGAGATAGATCGCGGCCGTCGAATCGTAGAGGCGCGTCACGATGTCGGCCGTGATGTCCTTCACTTCCGTTGCGTCGGCGCGCGCCATCGCGGCCTGGTCCATCGCGAGAAACACGATCTCGTAGTCGTTCGCGTGGATGCGCGCGGCCGCGTCTTCATAGCGGCCGAGATAAGGCGGCAGCGCTTCGCCGTCACGCGGCACGGCGGGTGCGTCGTTGTAATAGCCCGTCACGTGAATGCCGAGAATCGGCGAACGCCGCAGGCGCAGGTTCAGCTTGCGCGCCTCGCTACCCATGCCGAAGAACACCGCACGGCGCAGGTTGCCGGGCGCGTTGTTGACGCTGTGGGCCACGCCGCGCAAAACGGCCAGCCCGACGAGCTGCAGCGGCAGCGCGATGGCGGCCCACTGCACGACCAGCGAGCGCAGGGCCGTCGTGCCGCTGTCGCCATGCGTCACGAACAGCAGCACCATGAGCGCGACCGGCAGCCGGCACCAGCGCCATGCGCCGCGGCCCAGCATCCACCAGAGATGACGCGCGCTGGCGATCAGGTGAAAGCGCGCAAACACGACGAACGCGGCCACGGCGAACGCGCCGGTCAACGCACGCGTGTACGGCGTGTCGCCGGTCTGTCCGCGCAGCAACAACAGCGCGACGAGCGCGCCCGTATTGAGCGCCGCGCTGATGACACCGACCAGCGCCATAAAGAGGCGATGATGGTGGGTCGACTGGGTGGACATGACGGGTTCGGCCGGTATGTGCGACTGTTTGATACGCCTGATTGGCATGACGGCGGGATTAGACCGCGGGGGGAATGACCGTCTGCGCAAGGCGCAACAGCGGCAAGCGGCGCCAGACGATTCGCCGGAACGGCGAAACGCGAGACTCAAACGCTTGCGATTAAACACACAATCCGAACGTACGCGCTTTTTTTAAACATCGAGCGCAATTCGTAGTGCAAGACGGCCGCTCCCCGTCGGCCTGATGGCGCGGACTCCTGTTCCGGTGGCGCGAGTGGTCTGGATTCGCGCCAATAGCCCGGAATGGAGAGCGGCCATCCCAATTCGCGCGTATCTTACCAGCGCATTATGAATTTGCGTGCGTCTGTAAGACGACACCGTAAAAACGCGCGATATTGTGGTGAATTTGCCAATGCGGCTGATTTAACGCCGCCTTTATTAATGGGGCAGGTTCGCGACTTTAATAAAAATGAATAACGCTTTTTTACGCGCGAATGGGGCGAATTACGTCCGCGCAAACGTTTGAGCAAGCGAATCGAAATGTGCGGTGGCGCCCGGCGTTATCGCCGGGGCTGCTGCGCCGCGCTCGAGCACACAGCGGCTCGCGCATTGGCTCGCGCATTGACCCGCTCAGTGGCCCGCATAAATCGACCGCTCGCCGACGCTCGCCACGACCGGCGCACCCGCGTCCGAGCTGCCCGTCATCGCCACGCCGCCGACCGCCGTGCTGCCGGGCGCGGCCTGCTGGGTCTTTTCCGCCTGCGCCTGCGCCTGCTCCTGCGCCACGATCGCCTCCGCGTGCTGAATGTCATCCGGGTAGTTGACGTCCCTGGCCACAGGACGATACCCAGCCTGCTCCACCCGCACGAGATCGGCGATCACCTGGGCGCGTGTGACCGGCGTGTTGGCGGGGTTGGCGGTTTGTGCGAAAGCGGCAGCCGGAGCGGCCAGGGCGCAGGCAACGAGCAATGTGGAAACGAGTGCTTTCATGATGTTCATCTCTCAAAGAATGGCCGCTGCATCGGGGAGATGCCGCCTCAGCCGCCCTCGGCAATGTCGCGAAGGTTGACTGCATTCTGGTCGTGCGGCGCTGACCCAAAGCTGACCTGCTGATTACGAGTTCGTTATCTGGGCGCTACGCGCCCACGGCGGCCAACGTCCCCGCGCGGCAAAGATGACAAATCCGTAATGTCGAGGTCAGCACCGGGTAAGCGCGCCCTCCCGATACTTGCGCCACTCCTGCCTCAACCCGGACCCCGTCATGTGGATCGTCAAACTGGCGCTCAGACGGCCTTACACGTTCATCGTGCTGGCCGTACTGCTTTTCATCCTCGGGCCGCTCGCCATCATGCGCACGCCCACGGACATTTTTCCGAACATCAATATCCCGGTGGTCAGCATCGTCTGGACCTACAACGGCTTCTCCGCCGAGGACATGGCGCACCGCATCACCTCGAACTACGAGCGCGCGCTGACTTCGGACGTGGACGACATCGAGCACATCGAATCGCAGTCGCTCAACGGCGTGTCGGTCGTGAAGGTGTTCTTCCATCCGGGCGCCGACATCAACCGCGCGATTGCCGAGGCGGCGTCGAACTCCGCTTCGATCCTGCGCGTCCTGCCGCCGGGCACGCTGCCGCCGAACATCATCACGTACAACGCCTCCACGGTGCCGGTGCTGCAACTGGGCCTGTCCAGCGCGACCTTGCCCGAGCAGTCGCTCTACGACCTCGGCAACAGCTTCATCCGCACGCAGCTCGCGACCGTCCAGGGCGCGGCCGTGCCGCTGCCCTATGGCGGCAAGATCCGCCAGATCATGGTGCAGCTCGATCCGAAGGCGTTGCAGGCCAAAGGTCTCGCGCCCGCCGACGTCGTCAACGCCGTGAACGCGCAGAACCTCATCCTGCCCGGCGGCACGGCGAAGATAGGCTCGCGCGAATACAACGTGGAGATGAACGGCAGCACACAAACCGTAGCGGCGCTCAACGACCTGCCCATCAAGACCGTGAACGGCAGCGTGGTGTATGTGCGCGACGTCGCGCACGTGATCGACGGCTACGCGCCGCAAACGAATATCGTGCGCGCGGACGGCAAACGTGCTGCACTCCTTACGGTCGAAAAGACCGGCAGCGCCTCGACGCTCACGATCATCCAGCAGGTGAAGGCCATGCTGCCTAAGATCGCGGCGGGCCTGCCGAGTGCACTCAAGATCACGCCGCTCTCCGATCAGTCTGTGTTCGTGAAATCGGCAATCTCGGGCGTGGTGCGCGAAGCGCTCATTGCGGCCTGCCTCACCGCCGCGATGATCCTGCTCTTTCTCGGCAGCTGGCGCGCCACGCTCATCATCGCCGTCACGATTCCGCTCGCCGTGCTCACGTCGCTCATCGCGCTCGCGGCGCTCGGCGAGACCATCAACATCATGACGCTCGGCGGGCTCGCGCTTGCGGTCGGCATCCTCGTCGACGACGCCACCGTCGCCATCGAAAACATCACGCATCACCTGGAGCGCGGCGCGCCGCTGCACGATGCCATTCTCAACGGTTCCGGCGAAATCGCCGTGCCGACGTTCGTCTCGACGCTCTCCATTTGCATCGTGTTCGTGCCGATGTTCCTGCTTTCGGGCGTGGCGCGCTATCTGTTCGTGCCGCTCGCCGAGGCCGTGGTGTTCGCGATGTGCGCGTCGTACTTCTTCTCGCGCACGCTGATTCCCACGCTCGCCATGTATCTGCTGCGTGCGCGCAAGCCTGACGCTGCACCCAGGCGCGGCATCGCGGGTATGTTGACGCGCTTTCAGGCGGGCTTCGAGCACCGCTTCGAAGCCGTGCGCAACCGCTATCGCGCGCTGCTTCAGGCCGTGATTGCGCAGCGCCGCCGTTTCGTCGTGCTGTGGGTCGCGCTCTGCCTCGGCTCGCTCGTGCTCGTGCCGTTCACCGGACGCGACTTCTTTCCCGCTGTCGATACCGGCGAAATCCGCCTGCATCTGCGCGCGCCCACCGGCACGCGCATCGAGGAAACGGCCCGTATCACCGACGAAGTCGAAGCGAAGATCCGCAGCGTGATTCCGCCCGCCGAACAAGCCGCGGTGCTCGACAACATCGGCGTGCCGGTGAGCGGCATCAACCTAACGTACGACTCGTCGGATCCCATCGGACCCGAAGATGCGGACATCCTCATTACGCTCGCGCCGAAGCACAAACCCACCGCGCAATACGTGGCGAAGCTGCGCAACGTGCTCAACGCCGCGTTTCCAGGCGTGACCTTCGCGTTCCTGCCCGCCGACATCGTGAGCCAGATCCTCAACTTCGGCCTGCCCGCGCCCATCGACGTGCAGATCGTCGGCAACAAGCTTGCGCAGAACCGCGTCGTGGCGAACCACCTGCTCGACCAGATGCGCGGCGTGCGCGGCCTCGTCGACGCGCGCATCCAGCAGCCCGGCGACGAGCCCACCATCAACGTCGATGTGGACCGCACGAAGGCCTTGCAAGCAGGCCTCACGCAGCACGACGTGGCGCAGAACCTGCTCATCGCGCTCTCGGGCAGCTCGCAGACCACGCCCAATTTCTGGCTCGATCCGAAGAACGGCGTGAGCTATCCGCTCGTGACCGAGGTGCCGCAATACGATATTCATTCGCTGCAAACGCTCGCCAATATTCCGCTGACGACGTCGCAATCCGTCACGTTCACGCCGCAGAACCAGCTCGGCACGCTCGGCACGGTTTCGCGCAGCTCGCAGGAAGCCGTGGTCTCGCACTACAACGTGCAGCCCGTGCTCGACATCTTCGCGTCGACACAGGGACGCGACCTGGGCGGCGTCGCCTCCGACGTGAACCGCCTCGTGAACGCCGCGCGCGCGCAACTGCCGCCGGGTTCGTCGATCGTGATGCGTGGCCAGGTGCAGTCGATGAACGCCTCGTTCAGCGGCCTCGCGGCGGGCCTCGTGTTCGCCATCGCGCTCGTGTACCTGCTGATGGTCGTGAACTTCCAGTCGTGGCTCGATCCGCTCATCATTGTGAGCGGCCTGCCGGCCTCGCTCGCCGGCATCGCGTGGATGCTGTTCGTCACGCAAACCACGCTCAGCGTGCCGGCGCTCACGGGCACGATCCTCTGTATGGGTATCGCCACGGCGAACAGCATTCTCGTCATCAACACGGCGCGCGAGTCGCTTGCCGCGGACATGGAGCCGCTCGCCGCCGCGCTCGACGCGGGCTTCGACCGCTTTCGCCCCGTGCTCATGACGGCGCTCGCCATGCTGATCGGCATGCTGCCGATGGCGCTGGGTCTCGGCGACGGCGGCGAACAGAACGCACCGCTCGGGCGCGCCGTGATCGGCGGCCTCGCGATCGGCACGCTGTCCACGCTCGTGTTCGTGCCGGTCGTGTTCGGCCTGGTGCATGGCTGGCTCGCTAAACGCCGCGCCGCGCGCGATGCCAGCAACGATGCGCAAGCCAGTGCAACCACTCACGTTGAATAAGGATTCCAGAATGAAATCACAGACACCGCCCGAAGAATGCGATGCCGCGGCGCCAACCGCAACGCGAGGTCGCTCGGCTGTCGTCGTCGGCCTGACCTGCCTCGCCATCGCCGCGACGCTCCTCACGGCGGGCATCGTGCCGCGCCTCGAGGCGCGCACGGCGCAAGCCCGGCAGGTCGCGGCACAGCGCGAGCTGATCGTCTCCACGCTCACGCCCACGCGCGCACCCGCCACGCAAGACCTGTTGCTGCCCGGCTCGGTCATGTCCTGGGCCGACGCCTCGATCTACGCGCGCACGAGCGGATACGTGCAGCACTGGTACACGGATATCGGCGCGCATGTGAAGGCGGGCCAGACGCTCGCACAGATCGACACGCCCGAACTCGACGCGCAGCTCCAGCAGGCACGCGCCGACGAAGGCACCGCACAGGCCAACTATCGCTTCGCCAGCAGCACGGCGCAGCGCTGGCAGACGATGCTGCAGACGCAATCGGTTTCCGAGCAGGACGCCCAGGCGAAAACGAGCGACGCCGCCGCGAAACTGGCCACGCTCCAGGCGGCGCAGGCCAACGTGGCGCGGCTGCAGGAGCTGGTTTCCTATCAGAACGTCACGGCGCCTTTCGACGGCGTCATTACGGCGCGCAACGTGCAGGTCGGCGCGCTCGTCACGGCGGGCGGCACGCCCGGCCTCGCCACGATGCCAGGCGAGCTGTTCCATATCTCGCAGACCGACCGGCTGCGCGTGTACGTGGACGTGCCGCAGGACGACGCGAGCCTCGTCACGCCGGGCACAGCTGTCTGGCTGACAACGCAGCAGTATCCCGGTCGCCGCTTCGAAGCAAGCGTGGCGCGCAGCGCGAACGTGATCGATCCCGTGAGCCGCACGTTGCGCGTGGAAGTCGATGTGGACAATCACGACGGCGCGCTGATGCCCGGCGCCTACGCGCAGGTGCATCTTGCGCTCACGGCGGCCGCGCCGGCGCTCGAACTGCCCGTGAGCGCGCTGCTGTTCCGCCCCGACGGCGTGACCGTCGCGGTGGTGGATGCAAAGAATACGGTGCAATTGCGCAAGGTGACTATCGGCCGGGATTTCGGGACTTACGTGGAAATCGCCACCGGACTCGCGCCGGCCGATCGCGTCATCAACAATCCCGGCGATGCCATTGCCAGCGGCCAGAGCGTGCGCGTGGCGGCGGCCTCGACGGCTGCGCAAGCGAAAGCGTAAGCGAGGCTCATCATGTTCGAACGCCCTCTTCCTGCGCTGCGCCGGATCGTCGTTGCCTGCACGGCAGCATCGCTCGCGGCGTGCACCACGTTGCCGCGTTACAGCGCGCCCTCGGTAGACGTACCCGCGCACTACGCCACCCAGGCAACACAACCGGCGGCGGCGCCCGGCTGGACCGTCGCCGCGCCCGCCGACGCCAAATCGCGCGGCCCATGGTGGACCCTCTTCGACGACCAGGACCTCGACCAGCTCGAAGCCCGCGTGGATGTGTCGAACCAGAGCGTGCGCCAGGCCGTCGCCAATCTCGAAGCCGCGCGCGCGATGATCGACTATCAACGCGCGGGCTATGCACCGACCGTCACGGCGGGCGTGGCGGCGCAGCGTTACCGGACCTCGCAGAATCTCGTGGACCATTCGCTCGCGGGCAAGACGATTCCCGATTACTCGACGGGCCTCACGGCAAGCTGGGAACCCGACCTGTTCGGACGCGTGAAGGACGCGACCACCCAGGCGCACGCCAACGCCCAGGCCACACAAGCGGACCTCGAATCGGTGCGTCTTTCGGTGACGAGCCAGCTGGCTGCGGACTACTTCGATCTGCGCTCGCTCGATCGCCAGAAGAAGCTGCTCGACGACACCGTGACCGCCTACACTGCCGCGCTGCGCATCGTGCAGCAGCAGCTCGCCGATGGCGCGATCGACGCCTCCGCCGTCGCCCAGGCGCAAACCCAGCTCGAAAGCGCGCGCACGGCGGATAGCGACATCGACGTGCAGCGCGCGCAGCTTCAGCACGCCATCGCCACGCTGACCGGCGTGCCCGCTTCGACGTTCAGCCTGCCGCCGCGTGTCGATCCTGCCGTCGTGCCGTCGATTCCCGCGGGCGTGCCCTCCGCGCTGCTCGAACGGCGTCCCGACATCGCGGCGGCCGAGCGGCGCGTGGCCGCGGCCAATGCGGGCATCGGCGTAGCGCGCGCGGCCTTCTATCCCGACCTCACGCTCTCCGCGACGGCGGGCCTCGAAAGCACGTTCTTCGCGCCGTGGCTCAGCGCGCCGAGCCTGTTCTGGTCGCTCGGCTCGCAACTGGCGGGCACGCTCTTCGACGGCGGCCGGCGCGACGCCACGCTCAAAGGCGCGAACGCACAATACGATGCGGCAGTAGCCGGCTACCGGCAAACCGTGCTGACGGCGTTCCAGCAAGTCGAAGACAACCTGAGCGCGCTCGACACGCTGGCGAGCGAAGCGCAAAGCCAGCAGCGCGCCACCGCCGCCGCGCAGCTCTCGCTCAAGCTCACCACCAACCGCTACCAGGCGGGCGCGGTGAACTATCTCGATGTCGTGACGGCGCAGACCATCGCGCTCTCGAACGAACGCAACGAGGAGCAGATCGCAGGAAGAAGGCTCGACGCGAGCGTGCATCTGCTGGAGGCGCTAGGCGGAGGTTGGGACCGCGCAGCGCTGAGCGACTTGAGCGCTAAGCGCGGGCGAACGTCAGGATGAACCGCGTGCTCGCCGCGTCGCTTTCGGCGCGCGCCGAGCCGCCGTGCAGCGCCATGATCGTGCGCACGATCGCGAGCCCCAGACCCGCCGAAGCACCCGCGCGCGCCTCGCGGTGGCGCGACGCATCCGCGCGATAGAAGCGGTCGAAAATGCGCTCCAGCAGCGCGGCTTCGATGGGAGTGCCCGGATTGGCCACCGTGACCTCGACGGCCTGTGGCGTCTGTTCGACGCTCAGCGTGATCGCCGCGCCGCGCGGCGTATAGCGCAGCGCATTGGCGAGCAGGTTGCCCACGGCGCGCCGAAACAGCTCCTTGTCCGCGCGCAGGCTGCCCTCGCCCTGCACGCGGATTTGCACGCCCGCTTCGTCGGCGAGACCTTCGAAGTAGTCGGCAATCTGCGTGAGCGCATCATGTACGTCGAACTCCGCGAGCGTCGTCATGAACTGCGGGTGCTCCGCGCGCGCGAGAAAGATCACGCTTTCGATCATGCGCGAAAGTCGTTCGCATTCCTCCAGATTCGATTCGAGCAATGCCTCGTATTCGGCCGTGGTGCGCTCTCGCGCGAGCGCCACTTCGTTCGCGCCGCGCAGGTTGCCGAGCGGCGTGCGCATGTCGTGCGCGAGATCCGCCGTGTATTGCGACATCCGCTCGAAGCCGCCATGCAAACGGTCGAGCATGGCGTTGAGCGACTTCGTGAGCGCTTCGAGCTCGCTCGGCGCGCGTTCGACTTCGATGGGCGTATCGAGCCGGTCCACCGTGACCGTGGCCGCACGCGCCGCCATCTCGCGCAGCGGGCGCAGCGACTCGCGCACGAGCAGCCAGCTCATGAGGAACGCGAGCAGCATGCCCGCCAGGCCGAAGCCGTAGAGCCGCTCGCGATAGTGGTCGAGCAGCCGCCAGCGGTCGGTCATGTCGCGCGCGATGACGATGGTGACGGGCGTGCCGTCCGCCAGCGCGGCGTCGGTGGCGAGTCCGCGCACGGGTACGCCGCGCACGTTTCGCCACGCCACCACGTCGCCTTCGGTAATGCGTTGCGTCGGCGGGAGGCGCCGTGCAAGCGCCGCTTCGGGAAACGCCGCGTCCGCGATGCCCGCCGTGTTGTGCTCGACCAGTTGCGCGCCGCCGGTGCCGAGTATTTCCATGGAAAGCGCAGGGTTGCCGAGCACCTGGCTCGTGAGCCGCTCCGCATGTTCGCGCACGTCGTGCTCGTTGTGCAGTTCCTGAGCAAGGCGGCGCGTGTGCCGGGAAATCAGCACGATATCGAGGTCGTCCTGCTGCTTCACCTCGCGGTCAAGCGTGAAATAGAGCGTGCTGCCCACGAGCGCGAATACTGCGAGCGTCGTGCCCGCGAAACTCAGCGCGAGGCCTGTGGCGAGCGAGCGCACCGCCATGCGCGGCATCAGGCGTTCCCTTTGATTTCGGCGACGTAGCCCACGCCGCGCACCGTGTGGATCAGCTTGACGTCGAAGGCGTCGTCCACCTTCGCGCGCAGGCGGCGAATGGCGACTTCCACGACGTTGGTGTCGCTGTCGAAGTTCATGTCCCACACGTAGGAGGCGATTTGCGTGCGCGTGAGCACTTCGCCCTGGCGGCGCACGAGCAGTTGCAGCAGCGAGAACTCCTTCGGCGTGAGGTCGATGCGCGTGGCACCGCGCTTCACGCGCCGGCGCGTGACGTCCACTTCGAGGTCGCCGAGCAGCAGCACATCGCTCTCGCGCGGGGGGCCGCGGCGGGCCAGCGTGCGCACGCGCGCGAGCAGTTCGACGAAGGCGAACGGCTTGACGAGGTAGTCGTCCGCGCCCAGCTCGAGGCCCTTCACGCGGTCGCTGATATCGTCGCGCGCGGTGAGGAACAGCACCGGCGTGGTGTGCGTGGCGCGCAGCGTCTTGAGCACCGTCCAGCCGTCCATTTCGGGCAGCATGACGTCGAGCACGATCACGTCGTACGCGGCCTCTTTTGCGAGAATCAGGCCTTCCGCGCCGTCCGCGGCCACATCCACGGCATAGCCGGATTCCTCGAAGCCCTTCTTCAGATACGCGCCGGTCTTCGGCTCGTCTTCGATCACAAGAATGCGCATCGCCGTTCAGTTCTGAGTGGGTCCGGGTCAATTGTATGCGTTGTGCCGGTTGGTGCGCGTGGGCGTGACACCTGGCAGTGTGCGTCCCCATGCGATACCGGCGCGTGGCCTCGTCGTGCGCCGGTTCGAGCGCGGACAGCGCATGAGTATCATCGATCAGTGCAGAGACTTCATCGGTGCTCCGAGTCGATTTCCAGCGTGCGCTCCGCTGCCACCAGCCTCACAGGGTCGGTCTTCTTCCACTGCGATTTCGGCACCAGTACGGACCATTCGGTGTTCGCTGTGTCGCGAAAGAACGCCGCTACGGCTACGTAGTTCGCCGCTTCGCCGATCCGCTCCGACACCTTCAGTGTCTGCCCCGGACCCAGCGTCACGTCCCGGCTCCAGAGCGTTGAGGCCTTCAGCGCATCGTTACCCTCCAGCAGCTGCGCATAGGTCGCCGTCGCAAAGGGCTGGTCATCCTTGAGCTGATAGATCCGCAGCACGACCGGCAGCGAAGCGCCGCGCACGTCCTGGTTCAGCGCGCCGCGCGCCGTGATGACAAGATTCATCTGTTCGACCTTCGTCTCGAACACCGCGCGCGCGGCATGCACGGTTCCGTCCTTGACTGACTGCCACATACCGCACGCCGAAACCGACAGCGCGAGACCTGTGACGAGCGCACCCCGCACGATTCCGGTATGGATCCCAGCACGCATCAGAATGGTGCCCCCTTAAAGTCGGCGCGTGGATACACCGTCTCCTTGCCGTCGATGGTGAGTACCACTTGCATGGAACATTGCGCGCTCGCGTAACGTCCCAGGAAGTGGTTCAGCACGTCACCGAACAGGATAGCGTCGCCCGGCCCGTCGAAACCGCCCGCGTCGAGGTCGACGTGGATGCGCACGATCCGCAGGACGTAACCATGCTGCAGGATCTGCTGGTCTTCCGAGAAATGCACGGTCCGGATCGCGTCGATGCGCTGCGGTACCGCGTTGTCAGGCGTCCAGTCGTAGAGTTCGAGGATCTCGCGCAGTACCGGCGCGCCTTCCATCAGCATCCGGTTGAATTCATTCGCACCATTCGCGGCGTAGTGGCCAAGCACGCGCCAGTCGTAACCCGGGTAGTAGCGCGGCGGATACTGCGGCAGGCTCGGCGCCGTCACGTTGTGCACCAATGCGATGCCGGTAAAGCCCGTGACCGTTTCCGTGATCGTTGCCTCCGCAAGCGCCATGCGCGGCAGGCGTCCGTTGTTCGCGAGCGCACGCACCGTGACATGGCGGTCGGGCCGTGGACGCGCTTCATCGTCCGGTGCGTGGCGGTACGTCCCGGCCCAGAGCTGCCCTGAGAGGGTCACCCACAGCTCCTGCCCCAGCACGCCGT